>NZ_JBIBKK010000029.1:0-131696 GCF_042959105.1 Streptomyces sp. NPDC007917 | reverse complement strand
ACTCCCTCAACCCCGCAAGATCATCGCGTCCAACGGCCACGGTCCTCGCAACTCCCACAGATCGCGGGTGTTGCGAGGACCGTTAGAACCCAAGCGGTGCGGGGCCCTTCGCGTCTCTACGACGTCGCTACAGGGGTCGCTACGGCGTCGCTACGACCGCGTCAGTAGACGGGCTTCTCGGGCTCGATCTGGTTGACCCAGCCGATGACGCCGCCGCCCACATGGACCGCGTCGGAGAAGCCGGCGGACTTCAGGACGGCCAGCACTTCCGCCGATCGGACACCCGTCTTGCAATGCAAGACGATCTTCTTGTCCTGCGGAAGGTCCTGCAGGGCGCTGCCCATCAGGAACTCGTTCTTCGGGATCAGCCGGGCGCCGGGGATCGAGACGATCTCGTACTCGTTCGGCTCGCGGACGTCGATGATGTCGATGTTCTCGCCGTCGTCGATCCACTCCTTGAGCTGCTTGGGAGTGATCGTCGAACCGGCCGCCGCCTCCTGGGCCTCCTCCGACACGACGCCGCAGAAGGCCTCGTAGTCGATCAGCTCGGTGACGGTGGGGTTCTGACCGCAGACCGCGCAGTCGGGGTCCTTGCGGACCTTGACCTGGCGGTAGGACATCTCCAGGGCGTCGTAGATCATCAGACGGCCGACCAGCGGCTCGCCGGTGCCGGTGAGCACCTTGATGGCCTCGGTGACCTGGATCGAACCGATGGAGGCGCACAGCACACCGAGCACGCCGCCCTCGGCGCAGGACGGGACCATGCCGGGCGGCGGGGGCTCCGGGTACAGGCAGCGGTAGCAGGGACCGTGCTCGGACCAGAAGACCGACGCCTGGCCGTCGAAGCGGTAGATCGACCCCCAGACGTACGGCTTGTTCAGCAGCACGCACGCGTCGTTGACCAGATAGCGGGTGGCGAAGTTGTCCGTGCCGTCCACGATCAGGTCGTACTGGGAGAAGATCTCCATCACGTTGTCTGCCTCGAGGCGCTCCTCGTGCAGCACGACGTTGACATACGGGTTGATGCCGAGCACCGAGTCGCGCGCGGACTCCGCCTTGGAGCGGCCGATGTCCGACTGGCTGTGGATGATCTGGCGCTGCAGGTTGGACTCGTCTACCTCGTCGAACTCCACGATGCCGAGGGTGCCGACACCGGCCGCGGCGAGGTACATCAGCGCGGGCGAGCCGAGACCGCCCGCGCCCACACACAGCACCTTGGCGTTCTTCAGCCGCTTCTGCCCGTCCATCCCCACATCAGGGATGATCAGATGGCGTGAGTACCTGCGGACCTCGTCGACGGTGAGCTCGGCGGCCGGCTCGACCAGGGGTGGCAGCGACACGGGGACTCCGTAGTGGGTGGGAGCAGGGTTCTTCTCCTGGTAACACTGCCATGGCCCATCTCATTCCGAGACGGGTGGTCCGGTCCGCGAGACGGAACCGTCCCATCACCCGGGCAGCGCCGCCGCCGACCGTCGGCCCGGCCTTCCCGACCGCCCTCAGATCCGGCACGCCGCCTCCATCCAGATGTCGGCCAGGGATTCCTCCAGCGCGATCCTGGAGCGCCACCCGAGCCGGTCGCGCGCGGTGCGCACATCCGCCTGCTGCCAGCTGCCGCAGCCGTCCGGGTACGGATAACCCGCCCCGCCGCCCACATGCTCGACCTGGGGACCGGCCGGGCCGCCCGGGGCGGCGTGGTGCAGCGGGCCGCGCCCCGGCGGGCCGTCGATCTCGTGCAGCGTGCCGCCGTAGCCCGCCACCCGGGCCAGCACGGCGGCCGCGTCGCGCAGCCGGACGGCCCGCCCGCTGCCGATGTTGACGACCCCCTGCGCGGCCGAGAGCGAGGCCGCGTGCACCGCCCGCGCCACGTCCCGTACGTCCACGAAGTCGCGCTGCACCCCGAGGCCGCTCAGCTTCAGCTCGCCGTCCCCGGCCTGCATGGCCCGGCGCATCGCCTCGGCCAGCCGCCCCAGCGGCGACCCGGCCGGGGTGCCGGGCCCCACCGGCGAGAAGACCCGCAGCACCACCGCGTCCAGACCGGACCCCAGCACCAGCTCGGTCGCGGCCAGCTTGCTCACCCCGTACGGGCCGCCGGGGCGCGGCACGGCGTCCTCCGCCGTCGACGAGCCGGGCTGGGACGGCCCGTACTCGGACGAACAGCCGACCTGCACCAGGCGGGCGCCGCAGCCGCTGCGCCGCAGCGACTCGCAGATCGTCGCCACGGCCACGGTGTTGTGCCGGGTCAGCTCCCGCGCCCCGCCACGGGTCGCACCCGCGCAGTTGATCACCACTCCGGGGTGGACGGCGTTCAGGAACCGGGTCAGCGCGCCGGGGCTGCCGGTGGACAGGTCGAACCGCACATCGGCGTCGTCGCCGCGGCCGAGCGCGGTGAGCTGGACGGCGGGGTCGGCGAGCAGGTGTTCGGCGACATAGCGGCCGAGATATCCCCCGGAGCCGAGCAGCAGGACTCTCATCAGTCACGCTCCTGGGGCTGTGGGTCGGTCATGTCGTCGCTCATGTCATGTGCTCCTTGGGGTGATGGGGCGGAGGGGGGCGGCGAGTTCCGAAGCCTCGGGGTACGAGGCGGGGTACGCGTACGGGGCGCCCGGGGCGTGGGCCGAGGCGCGGGAGAGCGCGGCGAAGGCGTACGCCAGCAGCGCGAGGGCGGTGACGCCGCAGACCGCGGCCGGGACGGGGGCGGGTCCGCAGACGGCCGAGGCCTCCGCCACGGCCTCGGCGAGCGCCCCGCCGCCCGGCAGCCGGCCCGCCGCGGCCCCGCCCAGCACCGCCGCCTCGGCCGCGCAGGCCACGGCGGTGCCGGTGGCGGCGGCCCCGCGGAAGCCGTGGACGGCGAGCAGCCGGGCGACGAACAGCAGGACGCACACGGTCACCACGGCCGCGCCGGCCGTCGGGACGGCCTGGGGCGGGCGGGCGGGCAGCGGCAGCGCGAACCGGACGGCGAGCCGGACCGCGAGCACCAGGGGCGGCAGGGCACAGAGGAAGAGCGCCACCGCGCCCGCGAGCAGCGGCCGCACCCCCGCCCCGAACTCCGCGAGCCCACGGCTGCCCGCCAGCCTCCGGCGCGCCCGCCGGGCGAACCAGCGCGCACACCACGCGGCGGGCGCGACGGCGAGGGCGAGGACGACGACCGCCTCTGCGGCGGACGCGGCGCCGTACGGGCGCCAGGCGCCGGTCCTGAGCCCGTCGAGCAGCCAGTCGCCGCACAGGGCGTACGCGATGAGCCAGCCGGCGCGGAGCAGCCCGGCCAGCCGCCCGGCCACCCCGCCGCCCCGCACCCTCAGCGGCCCGCGCGCCAGGCACAGCCACAACGCGGCCACCGCCAGCGCGCCCCCACCCGCCCCGGCAGCCACCCGCACCCCCGCCACCCCGCCCTGCGCCCTGGCCAGCCCGACGGCGGTCGCCGCCCCCAGCACCCCGGGCACCAGGTGCAGCGCGCCCAGAGCCAGCCGCCCGCCGACCCGCCCGCGCGACGGCGCGACCGCCGGGCCGGCCGGGTCGCCCGGGCCCTCGTCGTCGCGGGGGACGCGCGCGTACAGCTCCTCGGCGAGCGAGAAGACATCCCGATGCCGGAACCGGGCGGCGGTGCGGTCCGTCACGCCATGGGCCTCGAGACCTGCGGCGATCTCCAGCGGATCGACGGCGTGCGCACACAACTCGTGATGCCGCTGCATCAACTCCCGCACAGGATCGGCGAACCCCACCTCCCCGGCGGACCCTTCCTGCGCCCCCGACGACGGAGCGCCCCCGCCCCCTGCGGGCGCCGCGCTCACGAGCGCGCGTGACGTCGCGTCCCATCCCCCGGGGCTCCGCGGAGTCCGCGGGGCGTCCGCCTGACGCCCCCGCCGCGCGGGCCCTCCCTCACCCCCAGGGCCCGACGTTCCGCCCGCGCCGGACGGCGCACCGCCGTCCCCATCCCCGGAAGTCCCGGGAGCCGCCCCGGTGGCGTCGGCGTCCTCCGGGCCCGCATCGCCTGGACGCCGGCTCATGGGCGCGCCTCTTCGGGTAGCGGGGCGTACGGGCCCGGGTCCCAGGGGTCCGGTTCGGGGGCGGACGGGGCCGTGGCCCAGGTGGGGGTGTGGGTCGCGACGGAGGGGCCCGGGCCGCCGGTGGCCGCCCAGCGGCCTGGGATGTGGGCCTCCGCCGGGCGGGCGAAGAGCACGGGCTCGCCGTCCGGGCCGTACTCCCCCCGGTGTACCGGGCAGTGCGACATGAGCTCCAGATAGATGCCGCGGAAGGCCACCACGTTCTGTTCGGCGGTGAAGAGCTCCAGCGCGCGGGCGCGCGCCGCGGCGCCCAGGCGCTCGCGGCGCTCGGGGTCGGCGAGGAGTTCGAGGCACGCGTCACCGAGTGCCCGTGGGTTGCGCGGCGGGACCACCAGGCCCGTGCCGCCGATGACCTCGCACACCGCTCCGACGTCCGTCGACACCGTGGCGCGCCCGCAGAACATCGCCTCCACCAGCCCGACCGGGAAGCCCTCGACGACGCTGGAGAGCACCACCACGCTCCCGGCCGCGTACGCGTCCGCCGCGGACGGCAGCCCCGGGTCGCCGAGGCGTTCGAAGGAGACCGGGTGGTCGGGGGGGTCGTCGGGGAAGAGGTGGGCGGCCAGGGCGCGGCACTGGGCCGGGTAGCCCCCGGCTGCGGAGGCAGGGCGCCCGGTCTCGACGAGGCGCAGCCGTGCCCGGGGCACCGCCCGCCGCACCTGGGCGAAGGCGTGCAGCAGCGCCACGACGTCCTTGGCGGGCTCGAGACGGCCCAGCCACACCAGCGTCCAGCCGTCGTCGCCTCGCGCCCCCGCGCCGCCGCCCGCACCGCGCTCGCCGACCTCCGCGAAGCGGCTCGCGTCCATGCCGGGGTAGACGGTGCGCAGCCGCTCCGGGGCGGCGCCGCAGCGCTCCTGCCAGCGGCGCGCATGGGTGTTGCCGGGGGTGATCAGCGCCGCGCGGGCGTACGCCTCGGCGGTCAGCCGGCCCTGGAACGAGGCGAGCAGCGTCCGCGCCGGGGCGGAGAGCACCGCGCGGCCCGGACCCGCCGCGCTCGTCAGGTAGTGCTCGCGCAGCCGTACGCCGCACTCGGTGACCAGGAGAGGGGTGCCGAAGAAGTGCCGGGCCAGCAGCCCCGGGAGTACGGCCGGGCCCGCGGAGGCGGCGTGGCACAGGTCCACGCCGGACAGTCCCGGCTCAGCAGCTGAGCCCTCGCGGGCGGAGCCGTCGCCGTACCAGTCGAGCGACAGCGGGCGCAGCGCGCGCTCCAGGGCGGCGGTGACGGTCAGCAGGTCGGCCACCCGCGCCCGGTGCGCGCCCTGAAGGGCACCGGGTGTGTGGCAGGCCCGCTCCAGCGCGCGCACGGCCGTCTCGGAACGCAGCACGGCGGGCAATCCGCCGTGTTCCCGGGCCAGCTCGGCGAGCCCGTACAGGCCGCTGGCGAAACGGTCCGCCTGCCATCCGGCGGCCCCGGCCGACACGGTGGCCCCGGCGGACCCGACGACCCCGGGAGCCCCTGGAATCCCGGTGGCGCCGGGGTTCCCGGGTCCGCCCGGCGCGCTGATCGCCGCCGCCAGGTCCCCGAAGCACTCCGCGAACCGCCGCCGCTCGCGCCGCCCGTACCGCCCCCGGCCCCCGCCCCGGCGCGGCGCCCGCGCCCCCTCGCCCCACAGCGGCGCGGTGCGGACCCGCCGCACCGCGCCGGGCAGCTCCACGAAGCCGCCCGCCGCCTGGCGGGCGCTCCGGCTGAGGGCGTAGACCTCGAACTCGTGGTGGGCCAGCCCCCGTACCAGCCGGTCGCACCACAGCCGGGCCTCACCACCCGCGTACGGATACCCACCCTCCGTGAGCAGTCCCACGCGCATGAGCGCACCCCCGATCTCGCATGTCGGCAAGCCGTCGCGCCGCCGTCCGGCAGCGGGAGCACGTTATGCGGGCGGGGTGGTGGTGCGACGGACGGTTGTCCGTCGCACCACCGGAAGGGGTGAACGCCCGTGACCTTCCCCGGCGTCAGGCGTTGTGGGGCTCCGTACGACAAACGGCGGGCGGCAGTGGCACCGCCGCAGTGGTACGGCCGTCCGTCACCTGGGGTACGGCCAGGCGTTCGGCCGACAGGTCACCCCGTCGGTCGTCAGGAACTTGGTCTGCTGCATCATCACCGGCGCCAGCGCGCCCTGCCGGCCGCAGATCTCGTGGTTGTGCCCGAGCCGGTGGCCCACCTCGTGGTTGATGAGCATCTGCCGGTACGCGTGCATCTTGTCGTCGCCGAAGGTCTTCGCGCCCTGCGCCCACCGATAGGCGTTGATCATGACGCGCTCGGTGGAGGCGGAGTCGCAGGAGACGTTGTCCTGGGTGGTGTCCAGACCGGATTTCAGACACCACTTCGCGGTGGTGCCGGGGCTCGCCAGCGTGATCACGAAGTCGACGCGGCCGGAGGAGACCCGGTCGAAGGAACGGGTCCCGCCGTGGCCCCAACTGCGGTCGTCGTTCAGCGTCTTGTGCACGGCCTGCGCGAACAGCTCGCCGTCCAGCGGCAGCCCCTTCTCCACGTCCACGCGGTAGCGCAGCTCCCGGCCCCGGCCGGTCCCCTTGTCCTGCCCGGGGATGGTCGTGAACGCGCCGGATCCGCTCAGTTTCGGGTCCAGCGGGAACTTCCGCGTCATCAGCGTGTCGTACGAGGTGGCTCTCGGGGCCGGGATGGTGGGGTCGGGCCGCGCCGCCCGCTCGCCGCGCCCGTCGTCGCCGTCGCCCGCGGCGTCGGTGCGCCCCGCGCCGCCCTGGGCCCGCGCGGTGTTGCCGCTGTCCTGCGGCCCGTTGGCCACCTGTCCGGCGACCACGACCGCCAGCACGGTGGTCACGGCCGCGGCGGCCACGCCGGTGAACGTCCGGCCCTTGCCGCCCTTGGCGGCGTCCCCGGCCTCCTGGGGCCCGTCCTCACCGTCGTCTTCCGCGTCGGCAGCGTCCGTGGCGCGAGGGTCGTCGTGCGTCCCGCGCCCGTCGGCGCCGGCGCGGCGCGGCGCCGACGGGGCGCCCGCGGCGAAGACGTCCTCGCCGTCACAGTCGAGGGCTTCGAAGGTGTCGAACGCGTCGACGTACTCCTTGCGCGGGCCGGGCATCAGGCCGCCCACCGTCGCGCCCTGCGGAGGGCTCGCGGTCCGCGCCCCGAACGACGCCCGCGCCCCGCCGGGAACACCACCCGGGCCGCCCGGACCGCCGGGGCCTTGGGGCACACCGCTCAATCCGCCGCGCCGCACCGGACCACCAGGGCCGGCCTGACCCACGGGGCGCGCCTGACCACCGGGACGCCCCGGACCGCCGGGACCCGCCGGGCCCCCGGGGCCACCCGGGACCATCCGGCCACCCGGTCCACCCGGTCCGCCCATGGCGCCCCAGCCGCCGCCCGGCTCGTGGTGCTCCGGGTGCCCGCCCCTGGCCCGCGGCACCCCGGGCCCCTGCGGACGCATCCGCGGCACGCCCTGCGGCGGCGTCACGCCAGGATCCACACCGGGCCCAGGACCGGGTCCGGAACCAGGCCCAAAACCAGGACCGGGCCCCACAACAGGCCCTGCGCCAGGACCGACACCAGGACCGGCACCAGGACCCGGGCCCGGCACCACCCGTCGCCTGCGGCCGGTGCCCGGCCCCCCGGCCGGGCCGGGAGGTGTGTACTCAACGAAGCCGGGACCGGCACCGGGGCCACGGCCGCCACCAGGCGCGGGGCCTTGGCCCGCCTGCCCGGACCGGCGGCCGCGGTCCTCCTGGCTGCCACGTGCGCTGTGTTTACCCACGCGCCGCACTGCTCCCGTCCGCGCCGGGCACCGAGGCGGTCCGCATCCCCGGGTCGCCCCGGCGGCCACCGTCCTCCCGGCCCTCCCGGCCTGCTCTGCCTTCTCTGCCTGTCACGTCGTCGAGCAGTTCGCGCATCCCCCGCGCCACTGCCTCGGGATACTCCATCATCGCCACGTGCCCCGCGTCCACCAGCGTCAACAGCCGCGAGTCGCGGAAGGCCGCCCCGGCCCGCTGCGCCATGCGGTAGGACACCAGCTGGTCCCGCATGCCGTACACCAGCAGCGTCGGCGCCAGCACCCGCTCGGCCAGCCGCCACATCGAGTGCTGGCCGCCGAGCGTGTACGAATCGACGAGGCCGCGCGCCGAGCGCGTCAGCGCGTCCCAGAAGTACGGGAGGGCGAGGCGCCGCTCGAACTCCTCCACCGCCAGCGCGAAGTGCTCGGCGCTGACCCGCCCCGGGTCACCGTAGGTGAGCGCCATCACCTCGCGGGTGCGCCGCTCCGCGTTCCAGTCCTTGGTGAGCCGGGTGAACAGCCGGGTCACGCCGGGGATCGCGAGCAGGCCGGTGGGGACCGCGGTGCGCTGGGGGCGCAGCTCGGGCAGCGCGGGTGAGACGAGGGTGAGGGTGCGCACCAGGTCCGGTCGCAGAGCGGCGACGCGGGTGGAGACCGCGCCGCCGAGTGAATTGCCGACCAGGTGCACGGGCCCGCGCTCGCTCGTGTCGAGATAGCGGATCACGGCACGGGCGTGGCCGGGTATGGAGTAGTCGCCGTCGTCCGGCGGCGGGGAGTCGCCGAAGCCGGGCAGGTCGAGGGCTTCTCCGTCCACCCGGTCGGCGAGCGGTTCCATCAAAAGGGACCAGTTCTGAGAGGAGCCGCCGAGCCCGTGCACATACAGGGCGGGCGGCAGACCGTTCCGAACCGGCGGTCGAGACCGTACGGTGAGAGTGAGCCCGGGGAGGCGCACGGTGCGCAGCCGCTCCCCCGCTCCGACGCGAACGGGCCGGGCGGGCGGGACCGCGGGGACGATGCGGGCATCCGGCTGCTCGGTCGAAGACATGCGGCAATGTTACGAGACGATCACACTCGGAGCCCCTGTGTTCGCCCTCACAGGCCGCGTAGCGTCCGAAAGTGAGCTCTCCTAGGCTCGTAAGCACACAGGGACGATCACTCCGGGCCGGGGCGGACGGGACAGCGCCCGCACCCGGGTACCCGAGGAACCTGAGGAAGGGGAGAAATGTCCATCGACCCCAGCGACCCCGAGACCTTCGAGGAAGACGACGCCACCGAATTCGCCGTGGAGGACGTCGAAGCGCCTGAAGTGGACGCCGCGGAGCAGCATCTCGACCTCCTTCCGCACCGGGACGAGCCCATGAACGGCGACGCCCTGGTGGAGGCGAACGAGGCGGACCGCATGGAGCAGACCCGGGTCGTCGAGGTGGACGAGGACGACTACTCGTGAACCGCGCCATTTGTCAGCTTTATCGACTTTCCACGGAGTGCGGCCCGTGAAATTCTCAGTACGGACCGCGCGCCGCCCTGTTACCCAAAAGTACGATGGCGACGCGGTGGACACCGTGCACAGAACACACATTGGGAGGCGGCGTGACAGCCATCGAGCAGACCGAGGCGCGCCCGCGGGGCACGCGCCTGCCGCGCCGAGCCCGACGGAACCAGCTCCTGGGGGCGGCCCAGGAGGTCTTCGTGGCACAGGGTTATCACGCGGCGGCCATGGACGACATCGCCGAGCGCGCCGGGGTCAGCAAGCCCGTGCTCTACCAGCACTTCCCGGGCAAGCTCGACCTCTATCTGGCCCTGCTTGACCAGCACTGCGAGGCGCTGCTGCAGGCGGTGCGCACCGCGCTGGCGTCGACGACCGAGAACAAGCAGCGCGTCGCCGCCACCATGGACGCCTACTTCGCGTACGTCGAGAACGAGGGCGGTGCCTTCCGCCTGGTGTTCGAGTCGGACCTGACCAACGAGCCGGCCGTGCGCGAGCGCGTGGACCGGGTCTCGATGCAGTGCGCCGAGGCGATCAGCGAGGTGATCGCCGAGGACACCGGCCTGTCGAAGGACGAGTCGATGCTGCTGGCGGTCGGCCTCGGCGGGGTCTCGCAGGTGGTCGCGCGCTACTGGCTCTCCAGCGAGAGCGCCGTGCCGCGCGATACGGCGGTGCAGCTTCTCACCTCGCTCGCCTGGCGGGGGATCGCGGGCTTCCCGCTGCACGGGGCCGACGGCGGCCACTGAGCCGCGGGCGGCGGCCGGGTCGTGTGTTCGCTGCGGGCGTGCGCCCGTACGGCCCGTCCGGTCTCCGCGCCCGGCTAATGTGTGCTGCGTACGGCGCGGCTGGCCGCGCACCCCAACTGACCGTCGGAGGGACAAAGCCGTGGAGGTCAAGATCGGCGTGCAGCACGCGCCCCGCGAGATCATCTTGGAGAGCGGGCAGTCTGCCGAGGAAGTCGAGCGCGCGGTGGCCGACGCGCTCGCCGGCAAGGCGCAGCTGCTGACCCTGGTGGACGAGCACGGCCGCAAGGTCCTGATCCCGTCCGACCGGCTCGCATACGTCGAGATCGGTGAGCCGGCCGCCCGTAAGGTCGGCTTCAGCGCGCTCTGAGCAGCGTCCGCGCCAACGGAAGGCGGCGGGGCCCGGTGGGAATCCTCACCGGGCCCCGCCGCTTTCCGTGCGCCCGCTTTCCGTGCGCCCGCTTTCCGTGCGCCCGCTTTCCGTGCGCCCGCGCGGAACGCCCGCTTCGAGTTCGGCCGGCCGGGCAGGGTTGCCCGCCTCCGGCCGGGGGTAGTACGGCTGCGACCGGGGCTCGGCGCCGACGTACCACGCGGCCCGGGCGCCGATCCGCTCACGGGAAGGACGCACCATGATCTTGGAAGCGCTCGGCTCCCTACTGATCGGTCTCGCCATCGCCTACGGGGCGGGCCGCTGGCAGCCCCGAAGGTTCCATTCCCGACGCCTGCTGCTGTCCACCGGCCCGGCGGCCGCGCTCCTCGGCTCCCTGCTCACCCACACCGTGCTGGGCTCGGGCCACACACCGACGGTGCTGATCGTCGCGCTCGGCTTCTCGGTGGCGCTGCTGTCGCTGCTGATCCGCCCGGCGCGCGGGCTCCGCCGCTCCGCGCCGGCCTGAGAGGCACCACCCACCCCACACGTACCGCGGCCCGCACCCCTCCCGGGGCGCGGGCCGCGCGCTACCGCTCCGCCCGGCGGCTCGGGACGCGGCTCAGGACGCCAGGCCCAGCGCGGCCATCCGCTTGGTGTGCGCCTCGGTGATCCGGGAGAACATCCGGCCGACCTCCGCCAGGTCGAAGCCGTCCGCCACCCCGCCCACCAGCATCGTGGACAGCGCGTCGCGCTCCGCGACCACGCGCTGCGCCTGCGACAGCGCCTCGCCCATCAGCCGCCGCGCCCACAGCGCCAGCCGCCCGCCGACCCGCGGGTCCGCCTCGATGGCCGCCCGCACCTTCTCCACCGCGAACGAGGCGTGACCGGTGTCGTCGAGCACGCTCAGCACCAGCCCGCGGGTGTCCGAGTCCAGCCGGGCCGCCACCTCGCGGTAGAAGTCGCTGGCGATCGAGTCGCCGACGTACGCCTTGACCAGGCCCTCCAGCCAGTCCGACGGCGCGGTCTGGCGGTGGAACCCGTCCAGCGCCGCCGCGAAGGGCTCCATGGCCGCCGTCGGCTGCTCGCCCACCTCCGCCAGCCGGTCTCTGAGCTGCTGGAAGTGGTGGAATTCGGCGGACGCCATCTTCGCCAGCTCCGCCTTGTCCTCCAGCGTGGGCGCCAGCTTGGCGTCCTCGGCCAGGCGCTCGAAGGCGGCCAGCTCGCCGTAGGCGAGGGCGCCGAGCAGGTCCACCACGGCGGCGCGGTACTGCGGCTCGGCGGCCGCCCGCGCCCAGTCCTGGGCGGCGATCCCGGTGCGCTCCCCGTCGGCGTGTCCCTCGGTGCGCTCCCCGGCGGCGGGGCCGTTCTCCGGTGTGTCAGACGTCTCCATGGTCCGCACAATAGCCCGCTGAGCGCCCCGCGGAAGGCCCTGGTCAGCCGGGACCGGCAACGGGGCGCATCCGGCATCCCGGTCACAGATGCGCGGTCTCGGGGTACAGTGCTATTGGCGCCCGTCGAGTATCGGCGGGTCGTTCCACGCATACGGATGCCCGGTCGGTGGCCCGATCGGCTCCAAACCGACCGCCCTCCGCGCGGCGCGCATGCAATCGTGCGCACGGCAGGAGGGACCCGCTCGCGGTATGAGCGCTCGAGCGAGGGCAGTGGTCCCGCGCCGGACCGGCCACCCCAAGGCCGGTTGTACTCGGGGCGCCGTGCGACCCCCTTCGCCGCCTCACGCCGCGTCTCACAGAAGAGGCAAGCATCCTGACCACTTTCCGAGACCTCGGGATCCTCCCCGAGACGGCCGAGGCCCTTGAGGCCGTCGGCATCACGTCCCCGTTCCCCATCCAAGAGATGACGCTCCCCGTGGCCCTCTCGGGCTCCGACGTCATCGGCCAGGCCAAGACCGGCACCGGCAAGACGCTGGGCTTCGGCCTCCCGCTGCTGGAGCGCGTCACCGTCCCCGCGGACGTCGAGGCGGGCCGGGCCGAGCCCGAGCAGCTGACCGACGCCCCGCAGGCGCTCGTGGTCGTCCCCACCCGCGAGCTCTGCCAGCAGGTCACCAACGATCTGCTCACCGCCGGCAAGGTCCGCGCCGTGCGCGTCCTGGCGATCTACGGCGGCCGTGCGTACGAACCGCAGGTCGAGGCCCTGAAGAAGGGCGTCGACGTGGTCGTCGGCACCCCCGGCCGGCTGCTCGACCTGGCGGGCCAGAAGAAGCTGCGGCTCTCCGCCGTCAAGTCCCTCGTCCTCGACGAGGCCGATGAGATGCTCGACCTGGGCTTCCTGCCCGACGTCGAGAAGATCATCCAGATGCTGCCCGCCAAACGCCAGACGATGCTCTTCTCGGCGACCATGCCGGGCCAGGTCATCTCGCTGGCCCGGCGCTACATGTCGCAGCCCACCCACATCCGCGCCACCGCGCCGGACGACGAGGGCGCGACCGTCGCGAACATCACTCAGCATGTCTTCCGGGCCCACTCCCTGGACAAGCCGGAGGTCGTGGCGCGGGTGCTGCAGGCCGAGGGCCGCGGGCTCGTCATGATCTTCTGCCGTACGAAGCGGACCGCCGCCGACATCGCCGACCAGCTCTCCCGCCGCGGGTTCGCCTCCGGCGCGGTGCACGGCGACCTCGGCCAGGGGGCGCGCGAGCAGGCGCTGCGCGCCTTCCGCAACGGCAAGGTCGATGTGCTGGTGGCCACCGATGTCGCCGCGCGCGGCATCGACGTCGAGGGCGTCACGCATGTGATCAACTACCAGTCCCCCGAGGATGAGAAGACGTATCTGCACCGCATCGGCCGCACCGGCCGCGCGGGCGCGTCGGGCACGGCCATCACCCTCGTCGACTGGGACGACATCCCGCGCTGGCAGCTGATCAACAAGGCGCTCGACCTGCCGTTCAACGAGCCGGAGGAGACCTACTCCACCTCCGAGCACCTGTACGAGCTGCTGAACATCCCGGAGGGCACCACCGGTGTCCTGCCGCGCGCCGAGCGCACCCGGGCGGGCCTGGACGCCGAGGAGATCGAAGACCTCGGCGAGACCGGCGCCCGCGGCGCCCGGTCCGGGCGCACCCGCCGCTCGGCGGCGCCCGCCGAGGAGCGCCCCGCCCGCACCCGCACGCCGCGCCAGCGGCGCCGGCTGCGCGGCGGCGTGGTGGTCGACGGGGAGGCCGACGGTTCGGCTCAGGCGGGCGAGGCGGCCGAGGCCGCCGTGGACACCGCGGACGGCACGGCCCAGGCCCCGGCCCCGGAGGCCGGCGCCGAGCCGAAGCAGCCCCGCCGCCGGCGCCGCACCCGCGCCGGAGTCGCGGCCAAGGCGGCCGACACCGGCACCGACGCCGAGGCGGCAGTCGCCACGGCCGAGGGCCCGGCCACGGCCGTGACCGACACCGCCCAGCCCCAGCCCGAGGCGGCCCCCGAGTCCGCCGAGGCCGCCGAGGCCCCGGCCGCCAAGCCGCGCCGTCGCCGCACCCGCGGCTCGGCGGCCAAGGCCGCGGAAGCGGCGGCGCCGGCTCCGACGGAGCCCGAGGCGGCCCCGGCCGAGGCCGGGGAAGGCGAGGCCAAGCCGGTCCGCCGCCGTCGCCGCACCCGCTCGGCGGCGTCGAAGGCCGAAGCCACCGAGACGAGCTGACGCCACCCGCCCCAACCGCCCGAAGGGCCCGATCCGCTCCCACGGACCGGGCCCTTCGGCCTCCCTGGCCCCGGCTCACGGCCACGCAGCGACACCGCCGCGCGGGCGCAGCGGCCGATTTCCCGAGCGGCCGGCACCGGCACCCGCCACCAGCCACGACCGGCCGTCAGAGGCAGCGACCGACCTCGGCGTCACCCGCGCGGTGGCATCACCGCAGGCGGCCGCGGACCCTCCGGAGGAGAGGCCCCGGACGCCGAACGCCGGGCCCGCGGCGGGCCCAGCGGCCCCCGCACGCGGCCACGCGGCCACGCGGCACACGCGGCACACGTCATGGCACGTTAGCCAGGATTTTCCGGGTACGCGCTAGCCTCGGCGCATGAGCAGGCCGCCGTTCCTCACGCTGCCCGGGTGCGCCCGTGCCCACCGTCTTCGTACCGCTCGCGGGGAGTTCGCCGTGCATGACGCGCGCCCTGAGGGGAGGGTGCGGGGCACGGTGCTGATGGTGCCCGGGTTCACCGGGAGCAAGGAGGACTTCATCGCGCTGCTGGAGCCGCTGGCCCGTGCCGGGTTCCGGGTGGTCGCGGTCGACGGGCGGGGGCAGCACGAGACGGGCGGGCCGCGGGACGAGGCGGCGTATGCGCAGGAGGAGCTGGCCCGGGACGTCCTGGCGCAGGCGGACGCGCTGGGCGCAGGTGGCGCCGCCGCCGAGGGCTCCGTGCTGCCGCCGCATGTGCTCGGGCACTCGCTCGGCGGGCTGGTCGTACGGGCCGCCGTGATGATGGCCCCGGACGCCTTCGCCTCGCTGACGCTGATGAGCTCCGGTCCCGGCGCCATCTCCGAGTCGCAGCAGGCCCGCACCAAGCTGCTGATCGACGCGCTGACCGTGACCGACATGGAGCACGTCTGGCAGGCGATGCGCGAGCTCGACCCGCCGGAGGCGCCCGAGGAGAACACGCCGCCCGGCGTCGAGGACTTCCTCCACGAGCGCTGGCTCGGCACCGTCCCCGAGCAGCTGATGGCCACCGGGCGGCAGCTGAACCGCGAGCCGGACCGGGTCGCGGAGCTGGCCGGGGTGGCGCTGCCCAAGCATGTGCTGTCGGGGGTCGTGGACTACGCCTGGCCGGTGCCGCTGATGGACGAGATGGCCGAACGGCTCGGCGCCCGCCGCACCGTGATCCCGGGCGCGGGGCACTCTCCCAACGCCGAGCGGCCGCTCCCCACCGCCGAGGCGCTGATCGACTTCTGGCGCGGTGTCGCGCCCAAGGGCTGACGCGTCAGTACTGGGCCTGCAGGTGTTCCCAGAAGCCGTCCCGCAGCGCCCGCCGCAGATCGGCGTGCGTACGCAGCGACAGCCGCAGCAGGGCCTCCGCGTCGATCAGCAGCTCCTGGTCGACCGAGCCCGGCAGGTAGGGGTGGCCGGGCAGCAGCTCGGCGAGTGATTCCCGGCCGCGCGAGGACAGCCATCGCGCGGCGATCTGCGCCCCGACGAAGCGGACGTCGTCGCGGCTGGGGGCGGGCGCGCCCTGGGCCGGGTCGGCTCCGTACGGCTCGAAGCCCGCCGGGCGGCGGGTGACGTACGGCTTGCAGAAGTCGAGGTCGAACGTGCGCTGGCTGTCGACCTCCCACAGCAGCGGCTCGGCCTGATTGCGCCCCTCGACGGCCTCGATGCCCCACAGGTGCACCCGTGCGCCGTACCCCTGCGCTGCCTCGACCGCGGAGACCAGGTCCTCGTCCCCGCCGATCAGCACCGCGTCGCCGATGGCGCGGTGCCGGGCGAGGGATTCCAGGTCGGAGCGGATGAGCGAGTCGACGCCCTTTTGCTGGTTGTTGGCGTTGAGGTTGCCGAGCCGGACCTTGACGTCGGGCAGCTCGGCGATGCTCTGCTGCTCGGAGGTGTGGATACGGCGCCGGGCGCCGTCGTACCAGTAGACGCGCAGCAGCCTGCTGTCCGGGAAGATCGTGCGGGCCTTGTCGATGAACGCCTCGATGAGCCCCTCGGCGTCGAGCTCGAAGGCTCTGCGGTCCTCGGTCCCGGCGACCAGTCGGCCGGCGGCCGCGTAGACGTAGCCGGCGTCCACGAATATCGCGTGGGTGGAGGGGGTGGTCGCGACCTCGGCGAGGACCCGCTGCAGCAGCTCATTGGTGCGCTCGATGCCCGCGACGACCGAGGCGAGGTCTGGTTGGCCCGGAGGCGTGACGTCACTCATACGCGGTTCATTCTCCGGGCCGACGCGCTGAGGACACAACCGGACCTGGTACGAGACGGTAATTAGGCACCCGAAAATTTTCTTTAGCGTAGGGAATGTTTTTCAGGGCACCCGCTGTTGAACCCCATGGACGCGCGCGGCACAGGCGCCGCACGCGTCCGTCTCACATCACAGTTCTCCTCAGGAGGATCAGACGAAGGGAGAAGCCATGCGCTTCGAGATCATGCGCCTCGACGATGTCGACGGCACCGCCGTGGACAGCACCGTTGTGGACGCCGCCTCCGTCAACCGGATCGTGCAGCAGGCCGCCGCAATCGGTCAGCGCATCTACATCCGTCCCGCCGAAAGCTCCGCCCGGTAACGCCCCGCAGGTAGTACACGTTTTGTAGTACGCGGTTCGTAGTACGCAGCTTGTGGGCGCCCCCGTGCCTCGTCGCACGGGGGCGCTTGTACGTCCGGGCGGCCCGCTCAGCCGACCCCGCCCGGCACCGGGGACGCCCCGGTCGCCCGGCGGACGATCTCTCCGTAGATCTCGGGATCCGTCGTGTACTCACCGAGACGACAGGTCTTACGGCTGCCGTGGTAATCGCTGGAGCCCGTGGTGAGCAGGCCGAGTTCGGCGGCGAGTGCGCGCAGTTGCTTGCGCGTGGGCTCGTCGTGGTCCATGTGGTCCACCTCGATGCCGTCAAGACCCGCGGCGGCGAGCTCGGCGATCGCGCTCTCGGGCACACACTGCCCGCGCTTGAGGGCCAGCGGATGCGCGAAGACGGTCACCCCGCCGGCCGCCTTGACCAGGCGGATCGCGTCGAACGGGTCGAGCTCGTGCTTCTCGACGTAGGCCCGGCCGCCATTGGCGAGCCATTGCGGCGTAAACGCGTCCGAGACGCTGTCGACGACACCCAGCTCGACCATCGCGGTGGCCACGTGCGGCCGCCCCACGGCCCCGTCACCGGCGATCCGCGCCACCCGCTCCCAGGTGATCGGCACGCCCAGCTCCCGCAGCTTGTCGACCATCGCCCGGGCGCGCGGCACCCGGTCGTCGCGGACGAGCTCGCGCTCGCGCGCCAGCTCCGGCTCGGCCGGGTCGAAGAGATACGCCAGCATGTGCAGGCTCACCCCCGCGGCGCCGTCCTCCGAAGCGTCCGAAGCGCCCGGGGACGCCGGGAGCGCCAGCCGGCACGACAGCTCGGCGCCGGTCACCAGGGTCAGCCCCGAGGAACAGGCGCGCAGCGCCCGCTTCGCCTCCTCGTACCCGCCGACGGTGTCGTGATCGGTGAGCGCGACGACGTCAAGACCGGCCGCGGCGGCGTTGCGGACCAGCTCGGCGGGGGTGTCCGTGCCGTCGGACGCAGTGGAGTGGGTGTGCAGATCGATGCGCACGACGCGGGCTCCCAGCTGCGGCGGGGGAACGGAGGGGACGCTTCAGGATAACCGGCCGCGGCCGGGGTGATCAGCCCAGGATCCGCGGCGACAGCGCCCCGCACGGCACCAGGTCCACCTCGGCCCCGGCATCCCGCAGATCGGTGAGCACCATCTCGTCGTACATCATCAGGCCGGTCTGCTCGGGCCATACGATCGCCCACAGCCACAGCCCGCACGCCTCCCCCGCGAACACCGCGCGGTCATCAGGCGTGCCCTCGACCAGCCACAGCGGGGTGGGCCGCCCGGCGGCCAACACCTTGACCTGCGGCGCCCGGTCGACCCGCATGCCCGGCCCCGGGTCGGGGCCGCGGATCCCGGCGTAGCGCGCGCCGAGCCCGACCCCGAGCTCCTCCGCGACGAGCAGCAGTTCCCCGGGCCCGCCCAGCGGCCCGGGTCCTGAGCAGGCCACGGCGGTGGCCCGGCCGCCGCTGCGGTCGTCGCCGGCGCATGCGACGCCGGTGAACAGCCAGCCGACCGGAAGCGGCCACGGCATCCACACGGGCACGCGGGCACGGTTGGTCACGACCACGAGTGCTTCGACGCTCGGCGGGACGACCGGCTGGAGCGGATGCACCGTGCCGTGCACCCCGCACTGCCAGGAGTCGGCGAAGAGACCGGGCGCCCGCACCCGGCCACCGCACTTCGGGCAACTGGGTTCGCCCCTCATAGGGCCCCACGGTCCTCCCCGGGCGTCCCCACGTCAAGGACGATCACCCGTCCGGATGCGACGCGGGCGGGCCACGCTCCCACGGCCGGACCTCCTCGGCTCAGCTCGCCAGCGGCACCCCGGAGCGGGCCGGGTCGCGCAGATCCGTGCCGTGCCTGAGCCAGCGGTCCTGCAGCGCGCCCGCGCCGTGCACCCGCTTCCACGCCGCCTCGTTCCCGGTCATGGGCAGCAGCGGCAGAAACCGGACCGGGTCCCTGGGCCCGTCGAGCTCCAAGTCCTCGACCAGCCCGCCCGGTTCGGCCACCAGTACGGAGGTGAAGGGCGCCCCCGGCCACAGCGGCCCGCCCAGGTCCAGCGAGGCGCCCGGCGCCATCACCACGCCCTCCACCTGGGGGGACGCGGCGAGGACGGCGAGCGGGCGCAGCACCTCGTCGAGCACGGACAGCTCGGGGCGCGCGGCCGGGCCGCCGATCCGCACCGTCAGCACCAGCTCGGCGCGCGGGCCGCGCAGCGGGTCGGCGACAACGGCGGTCGGGTCGGTCATCGGCCGGTCGGACATGCCGAGTGTGACGTAACGCACGACGTCCGCTTCGCGAAAGCGCAGCACCTCGATGCGGTCCGTGCCGACGAAGGTCACGGCGGCGCGGGCGTCAGGATCGCCCAGCGCCGTACGCAACCGGGCCTCGACCAGCTGAAGAACGTCTGACATGCGGCGAGCATAGATCGCGTATCGAACAGGCAAAGCGTCGACTTAACGCTTCAGACGGCTGATAGCCTTGGCGCCTGCCCAGGGAGTTACACGTCATCCCTCAAGGGGGACCGACCGGAGGAGGTGGGGCTGCGGTGGATCCTAGTCGACCGTGCAGTACCGACAGTTCTCCCGTCCTCTCCCCCTCGGTATGCGGCTGTTCTTGATCTAAAACCTTCCGTACCCCACCGCTCGGCGGTGAAACACGTGAAGTTGATTCGCATCCAGGGCACTTGACGGTAGAGCGCCTTCGTAACGCTTTGTCTCTTTTCTAACGCGAACTTCCGTCAGCGCCATCGCACGGAGCGCCGCCCGCTTTGCGGACGTACGGCCACCGGAGCCCGTACGCCCACCTTCCGGGCCGCGCTGCGCCGCGCGCCCGCCGCTGACGGCCTGCCCGTGAAGGAGCCCGTCATGTCGATGATCCGTGACCTGCGCGCAGCCGTCCGCCCCGCCCTGCGCCGCACCCGCGCCACCAGCAACTACGACACCACCCGCGACCCCTCCGTCTCCAGCGCGGTGATCGACTGCGCCGTCTACCGCGACGGGCGGCGGGTCAGCGACCACTGCAGCCCGGCCGAGGCCATGAAGCGGGCGCGCGCCGAGGGCGGGTTCGCCTGGATCGGGCTGCACGAGCCGACCGAGCGGGAGTTCGCGGGGATCGCCCAGGAGTTCGGGCTGCACCCGCTGGCCGTGGAGGACGCGGTCCAGGCGCATCAGCGGCCGAAGCTGGAGCGGTACGACGACTCCCTGTTCACGGTGTTCAAGACGATCCACTACGTGGAGCACGCGGAGCTCACCGCCACCAGCGAGGTCGTCGAGACCGGCGAGGTCATGTGCTTCACCGGCCGGGACTTCATCGTGACCGTCCGGCACGGCGGCCAGGGCTCGCTGCGCGCGCTGCGCCACCGCCTGCAGGAGGACCCCGAGCTGCTGGCCAAGGGCCCCTCGGCGGTGCTGCACGCGATCGCCGACCAGGTCGTGGACGGCTATCTCGCGGTCGCCGACGCGGTCCAGGACGACATCGACGAGGTCGAGATCGACGTCTTCTCCGCGGCCAGCTCCCGGCGGGGCGGCGACGCGGGGCGGATCTACCAGCTCAAGCGCGAGGTGCTGGAGTTCAAGCGGGCCGTCTCGCCGCTGCTGCGGCCGATGCAGCTGCTGAGCGAGCGGCCGATGCGGCTGGTCGACCCGGACATCCAGAAGTACTTCCGGGACGTCGCGGACCACCTGGCGCGCGTCAATGAGCAGGTGCTGGCCTTCGACGACCTGCTCAACTCGATCCTGCAGGCGAATCTGGCGCAGGCCACCGTGGCCCAGAACGAGGACATGCGCAAGATCACGTCCTGGGCGGCGATCTTCGCCGTGCCCACGATGATCGCCGGGATCTACGGGATGAACTTCGACTACATGCCGGAGCTGCGCTGGAGGTTCGGCTACCCGGCGGTGCTCGTCGTCACGGTCGCGATCTGCTTTGTGATCCACCGCGGCTTCAAGCGCAACGGCTGGCTCTGAGCTCAGCCCGGCTTCCTGCGGTCCGCCAGCACCACCAGCGCGAGGCCGACCAGGATCACCGCGAGCGCCGGGTAGGCGACCGCCTGCGGCGTCTGGCCCAGCCACAGGGCGGCGATCAGGGCCGCGCCCGGCGTCTCGAGCAGCAGCGAGGTCGAGGTGACGGACGGCCCCAGGCCCTTGACCACGCGGTTGATGAGCGAGTGGCCCAGCAGCTGCGCGGTGAGCGTCAGCGCGGCGAGCTTCAGCCATGTCGCGCCGCTGTAGCCGCCCAGCGCGGTGCCGGAGGCCAGGCAGGTGACCAGCAGCAGCACGCTGGTGGTGCCGTAGCAGACGTAGGTGTACGCCGTCGTGGACACCGTCCGCCGCACCTCGGCGCCGAGCACCACGTACCCCGCGGCCGCGATGCCGCCCACCAGCGCGAGCGCGTCGCCCGCGAGCGCGCGCGTGGACAGCGACAGATCGACCCCGGTCAGCAGCAGCACGCCGAGGAGGGCGACCGACATGCCCGCCCAGACCAGGGCGGGCGGGCGCTGCCCGCGCAGCCGCAGCAGCAGCGCGGTCCAGATCGGGGTCGTGGTGACGAGCGCGGTCGACGAGGCGACGGAGGTCATGTGCAGGCTGGGCAGCCACGCCCCGAAGTGCAGCGCGAGCAGCGCCCCCGACCCGGCGGACAGCAGCAGCCCGCGGCGCCCCATCCCGCGCAGCTCCCGCCGGTGGCGCAGCAGCGCGAAGGGGGTGAGCGCGCCGACCGCCATGGCGTTGCGCCAGAACGCGACGGCCAGGGCCGGGGCCGCCGTCGCGGCGACCAGGGGCGCGGAGAAGGAGACGGAGGCGACGGCGAGCGCCAGCAGCGCTCCGTCGAGGGTGGTGGCGGAGTGGGCGGTGGGGTACCCGGCGGGGGCCTGCGGGGCGGGGGTGCCGGTTCCGGCCGGACCGGCCGGGCCGACACCGGTGGAGGTCCCGGAGCGGCTGGAGCTGGCATTGGACACGGCCTCAGCGTAAAGAGGCATGGGGCCCTTTCGGAACTGTCCGCCCACGTGGTGGGACGGCCGTCCGTACGGCGGTCGTCCCGCGTGGCCATAGGCTGTCCGCATGACGCAGACCCCGATGGACCGCGCCCTCATCGAGGAAGCGGCCAAGAAGTCCGCCCTCGTCTGGGTCCGTGGCGCGGCCGGCGCCCGGGCCGCCGACCGCGCGCTGTGGCATGTGTGGCACGAGGGCGCGGTCTGTCTGGTCGGGGACGGCCCCGGGGAGCAGCCCCTTCGCGACCTCGGTCTGGTGGACGGCGGCGCCGCCACCGTCACCGTGCGCAGCAAGGACAAGGGCGGACGGCTCGTCAGCTGGTCCGCGCGGGTGGCCGAACTCGCGCCCGGCGGCGAGGCCTGGACGGCCGCCGTCGACGAGCTGAAGGGCAAGCGGCTGAACGCCCCGGACGCCGAGCGGATCGCCGAGCGCTGGGCCCGTGAGTGCCGGGTGCTGCGCCTGGAGCCGGCGTCCGCTCAGCTCGAGGAGCTGCCGTCCGGCTCCCTGGCCGCGTCCCCGCCGCCCAGCCCGGCCGTCACCCGCCGCCCGATGCCCGCCGGGCTCCCCAAGCTGCTCGCCCGCCGCGGCCGCGCCCGCAAGGGCCGCTGACGCGCTGAACCGCTCATGCGCTGATGCGCGGAGCCGCTGACGCCCTGAGCCGCTACGTACCGCTCGGGATCTGCTGTCCGTAGTCCACGACTTCGTCCTTGGCGGGCGCGGCCAGCGTGAAGTCCTTGTCCCAGTCGGCGAGCCGGATGACGCCCGCGCGGCCCGCCCGCTCCAGCCGCAGCGGATACGGCCTGCCCTCCAAGGAGACGTCGAGCGCCCCGCCGCTCCCCCCGCCGCCGCGGATCCGGATGGTCCGTACGCCGCCGACCTTGCCGCGGTCGCCCACGGAGATCTCGCCGTGCAGCCCGAGCAGCCCGTCGAGCAGCAGGGTCTTGTCCGTCAGCCCGCTGAGCCGTTTGTACGAGGGGTCGCGGACCGGCACCTTCACATACTTGGCGTCGAGCTTCTCCGCGGCGTCGGCTCCGTTGTGCCCGCCGCCGCCCTCGCTCTTGTGGGTCCAGAAGGCCGCGCCGGCCTTGAGGTAGAGGTCCTTGCCGACGCGCAGCAGCTGGAAGGTGCTGCCCTCGGTGGAGACCTGGCCGGTGCCGCCGTCCGACGTGAGCCGCATGTCGACCTTGTAGGTGCGCCCCTTGGTGACGAGCTCGCCGGACAGGCGTACCGCCTCGGCGTCCCCGGCGGCCTTCCGGGCCTTGGCCTCGATCTTGGCGGGGGCAAGCTTGCCCACGCCGTTGGTGCCCGCGTCGGGGTCCTCGCCGCCGCCGTCGCCGCCACATCCGGCGAGCGCCGCGGCCAACCCCGCGCACATCGCCGCCACGACAGCCGTGTTCCGGGTGCGCACGTCTGCTCTGCCTCCTGAAGCCGGTGCAGGGGCAGCGTACCGGTGCCGTCCGGGGGTGTCGGCACGATCCCGCGGAAGGGGGTGCCTCCCGGCGGTGGCCAGGGGGACCCGTCCGGCGGCAGGGCAGGGCCCGGCGCGCTAGCCTGAACCCGGCATTCAAAGCAATAGTCATATATAGCCGCCAAACCGGCATCAGCCGGAGAGTTCATGACACAGGGAGGCGCATGACATGCCCGCAGGCGCCCCCAGGGTGTTCGTCTCGCACCTCGCGGGTGTTCCCGTCTTCGACCCCAACGGCGACCAGGTGGGCCGGGTCCGCGACCTGGTGGCCATGTTGCGCCTGGGCGGGCGGCCGCCGCGCCTGCTGGGTCTGGTGGTCGAGGTGGTCACCCGCCGCCGGATCTTCCTGCCCATGACCCGGGTGACCGGCGTCGAGTCCGGCCAGGTCATCACCACGGGCGTGGTCAACATGCGGCGCTTCGAGCAGCGCCCGACCGAGACTCTGGTACTCGGCGAGCTGCTGGACCGCACCGTACGGCTGGTGGAGACGGGCGAGGAGGTCACGGTCCTCGACGTGGCCATGGCGCAGCTGCCCGCGCGCCGTGACTGGGAGATCGACAAGGTCTTCGTGCGGCGCGGCAGGTCCGGCGCGCTGCGGCGGCGCGGGGAGACGCTGACCGTCGACTGGTCCGCGGTCACCGGCTTCTCCCTGGAGGAGAAGGGGCAGGGCGCCGAGAACCTGCTGGCCACCTTCGAGCAGCTGCGCCCCGCCGACCTGGCCAACGTGCTGCACCACCTCTCCGAGAAGCGCCGCGGCGAGGTGGCCGCGGCGCTGGACGACGAACGGCTCGCCGACGTCCTGGAGGAGCTGCCGGACGACGACCAGGTCGAGATCCTCGGCAAGCTGCAGGAGGAGCGCGCGGCCGACGTCCTGGAGGCGATGGACCCGGACGACGCGGCCGATCTGCTCTCCGAGCTCCCCGAGGAGGACAAGGAGCGGCTGCTGGCCCTGATGCGCCCGCGGGACGCGGCGGACATGCGGCGGCTGATGTCGTACGAGGAGGGCTCGGCAGGCGGGCTGATGACGCCCGACCCGATCGTGCTGCGGCCCGACGCGACGGTCGCGGACGCGCTCGCCCGCGTACGCAACCAGGACCTGACCCCCGCGCTGGCCGCGCAGGTGTATGTGTGCCGGCCGCCGGACGAGACGCCGACCGGCCGCTACCTGGGCGTGGTGCACTTCCAGCGGCTGCTGCGCGAGCCGCCGTACACCCTCGTCGGCTCGGTCGTCGACACGGATCTGCGGCCGCTGCCGCCCGAGGCCCCGCTGCCGGGTGTGACCAGCTATCTGGCCACGTACAACCTGGTCACGGCGCCGGTCGTGGACGAGAGCGGATCGCTGCTCGGCGCCGTGACCGTCGACGATGTGCTCGACCACCTGCTGCCGCCCGACTGGCGGGAGCGGGAGCTGTACGGCATGGCGCCGGCCGCGGTCCCCGGCAGACCGCAGACGGTCCCCGGAAGCCCGCCCGAGACCCCCGACGGCTGGCCGGAGGTCCCCGATGGCCGGTGAGGGAGCCCGGCTCGACCGGCCCAGGGAGCGCCGCCGCGTCCGGCTGCCGCGGTGGGACCCGGAGGCGTTCGGCAAGGCGTCGGAGCGGATCGCCCGCTTCCTGGGCACCGGCCGCTTCATCGCCTGGATGACGGTCTTCGTCGCCGTGTGGCTCGGCTGGAACGTCCTGGCCCCGGAGCGGCTGCGGTTCGACTCCTTCCCGTTCATCTTCCTGACGCTGATGCTCTCGCTGCAGGCCTCCTACTCGGCCCCGCTGATCCTGCTCGCCCAGTACCGGCAGGCCGACCGCGACCGCGTTACCCTGGAGCAGGACCGGAGCCGGGACGAGCGTTCCATCGCCGACACGGAGTTTCTGGCCCGGGAGATCGCGGCGCTGCGGATGGGCATGGGCGAGGTGGCCACCCGCGACTGGATCCGCTCCGAGTTCCAGGATCTGATCAGGGAGATGGAGCAGGGGCGAACTGCCCCTGCTCGGAGTGATGAACCCGACAGCTGATGGATCCTCACAGCGCGTTGCGCGCCGTACCATCTCCGTGTGACTCCTCCCCCTCCCAAAGGAGGCGGCTTCTCACTCGGCCGCCGTGGCGACCTCATGACGGCCAAGCCCTGACCGGCGCCCGAAGGCGCGATACATACTGTAGCGAATCGGTTGCGCTCCGCGCCACCGAGTCAAGGAGATCGGATGGCTTCCGCGACAAGCCCCACGCCGACCGAGGACGCGGTGCGCGCCGCGCTCGCGACGGTCAACGACCCGGAGATCCACAAGCCGATCACGGATCTCGGCATGGTCAAATCCGTCGAGATCGCGGCGGACGGAACGGTCGCGGTGGCGGTCTACCTGACGGTCGCCGGCTGTCCCATGCGCGAGACGATCACCGCCCGGGTGCAGGAGGCGGTCGGCAAGGTCGCGGGGGTGGCCGGGGTCACCGTCGAGCTGGACGTGATGAGCGACGAGCAGCGGCGCGAGCTGGCCGCCTCGCTGCGCGGCGGCCAGGCCGAGCGCGAGGTGCCCTTCGCCAAGCCGGGCTCGCTGACCCGGGTGTACGCGGTGGCGTCCGGCAAGGGCGGCGTCGGCAAGTCGTCGGTGACGGTCAACCTGGCCGCGGCGATGGCCGCCGACGGTCTGAAGGTCGGCGTCGTGGACGCCGACATCTACGGCCACTCGGTGCCGCGCATGCTGGGCGCCGACGGCAGCCCCACCCAGGTCGAGAACATGATCATGCCGCCGTCCGCCCATGGCGTGAAGGTCATCTCGATCGGGATGTTCACCCCGGGCAACACGCCGGTGGTGTGGCGCGGGCCGATGCTGCACCGCGCGCTCCAGCAGTTCCTCGCCGATGTCTACTGGGGCGACCTGGACGTGCTGCTCCTCGACCTGCCGCCGGGCACCGGCGACATCGCGATCTCCGTGGCCCAGCTCGTGCCCAACGCCGAGATCCTGGTCGTCACCACGCCGCAGCAGGCCGCCGCCGAGGTCGCCGAGCGGGCGGGCTCGATCGCGGTCCAGACCCACCAGAAGATCGTCGGCGTGGTCGAGAACATGTCCGGGCTGCCCTGTCCGCACTGCGACGAGATGGTCGACGTCTTCGGCACGGGCGGCGGTCAGACCGTCGCCGACGGCCTGACCCGGGCCACCGGCGCCACCGTGCCGGTGCTCGGCGCCATCCCGATCGATGTGCGGCTGCGCGAGGGCGGCGACGAGGGGAAGCCGGTCGTGCTGACCGACCCCGACTCCCCGGCGGGCAGCGCGCTGCGGTCCATCGCGGGCAAGCTCGGGGGGCGGCAGCGCGGGCTGGCGGGCATGTCGCTGGGCATCACGCCGCGCAACAAGTTCTGAGCGGGCGCGAAGGGCGGCGGGCGGCCTCCTGAGGGGCCGCCTCGTACGCGGCTCCCGGCTACGCGTACGCGGTGATGTCCTTGATCACCGCGAAGCCCAGCCCGTACGCGCTCATCCCGCGCCCGTACGCGCCGATGAGCACGCCCTCGCGGGCCGCTCCGGCCAGCACCCAGCCGTACTCCGACTCGCGGTAGTGGAAGTCGGTCGGCACCCCGTCCACCGGCAGCGACAGCTGCGACCAGCTCGGGCCCTCGAGGTCGTCCGCGAGCTCCCAGGCGATCGCGGTCTGCTGGTCCAGCCAGTCCTGGCGCAGCGCGCGCTCCATGCGCGTCGGCCAGGTGGACGACAGCAGGCCGGATCCGGCCAGCCAGGCGGCGGAGGAGACCGACGTGGCCTCCAGCACGCCGGTGCCGTCCGCGCTGTCCCGCACCGGGCGGCTGGCCACGGTCACCACGACCGCGAAGCGCTGTTGGTCCGGCTCGGTCTCGGCGCGCAGCGACGGCTCGTCGCCGTGCCCGGTGGAGCCGTGCTCGACCGTGCCGTCCGCGGCCGCGCCCACCTGCATCAGCCAGCGCCGCCCCGTGAACGCCTCGTCAAGGCCGTACCACGGGAAGGCGGCCATCAGATAGCCTTCGACCCTCCGCCGAGCGTCGGCGGGGATTCCCTGAGCGGCCGACGCGGCGTCCTCGGCGGACGCACCCGCTGTACCAGCCACCCCTTGCTCCCCTAGCCGACTCGTCGTCTCCATCTGCGCGGAGCCTCCTCGTTGCCCTGCGTCGTGGGCGGCCCGCCCCCCTCAGGCGACCTCACCCCGGACAAAGGGAGGATAGCCATACGGGTCAACCAGCCCGGGCATACGGGGGGATCAAGTGGCGTCGGAGTCGAAAGGCGGACGCTCCTCGCGCCCTGGCTCTTCGCGCTTGCGCAGCAGGTCAGGGGTGCTGGAGTCGCCGGCGGAGCCGGACCCGCCACCGGACTTCGGGGCCGGGGAAGAACCGGAAGAGCCGTGTGCGGAGTCACTCTCCCGGCCGTTCACCGCGTCCGCGACCTCGGCCATCTCCTTGCGGAGGTCGAAGCCGTTACGGATCTCCTTGAGGCCCAGGTCGTCCGAGTCGAGCACGTGCTTGCGGACGAAGTTCTTCGGGTTCAGGTCCTCGAACTCGAAGTCCTTGAACTCCGGGCCCAGCTCGGAGCGGATGTCCTCCTTGGCGTTGTCGGAGAACTCCCTCACCTTGCGTATGAACCGCGACACATCCTGGATGACCTTCGGAAGCTTCTCCGGGCCGAAGACGAGCACCGCAAGGATGACGAGCGCGATCAGCTCGAGGGGTCCTATGTCGAAGAACACCTTGCAGCTCCTAGTGACGTCTGTGGCCACGGTCCAGGCCACTGAACACGGTACCTGTCGGCAGGGTCGGGGCGGGAGACGCCCGGGCCAACATCGGGCGTCTCCCTCCCCCGGCTACCGCTGGGCGGGTGTACCTCCCAGCGGTAGCCGGGGGCGCCCCGGGACCCCGGTGCCCCGGTGCCCCGGGGCCCCGGGGCTCAGCCGCTGCCGCTGGCCGAACCGAGCGTCAGCTCCACCGTCCGCTCCCGGTCGTCCCGGCGCAGCGTCAGCCGGAGCCGGTCGCCGGGGCGGTGGCTGCGGATCTTGACGATCAGCTCCTGACCGCTGTGCACCGGTACGCCGTCCACCTCCGTGATGATGTCGCCGGCCTTGATGCCGGCCTTGTCTCCGGGGCCGCCCGGGTTGACCGGCGGGCCGTCGGCGCCCCGGGTGTGCACCCGGGCGCCGTCCCCCGCGTACTCCATGTCGAGCGTGACACCAATCACAGGATGGGTGGCCTTGCCCGTGTTGATCAGCTCTTCGGCGACGCGCTTGCCCTGGTTGATCGGGATCGCGAAGCCCAGGCCGATGCTGCCGCCCTGGCTGCCGCCGACCCCCGAGCCGTCGTCGGCCGCGCGGATCGCGCTGTTGATGCCGATGACCCGCGCCTTGGAATCCACCAGCGGTCCGCCGGAGTTGCCCGGGTTTATCGGGGCGTCGGTCTGCAGCGCGTCGACATAGCTCACATCGCTGCCGTCCCCCTCCTCACCGCCGGCGGTGATGGGGCGCTCCTTGGCGCTGATGATCCCGGAGGTCACGGTGCCCGCCAGGTCGTACGGGGCGCCGATCGCCACGACGGGGTCGCCGACACGCACGGAGTCGGAGTTGCCGAGGGCCAGCGGGTGCAGTCCTGAGACCCCGTCGACCTTGATGACCGCCAGGTCGTAGCCGCTGTCCCGGCCGACCACCTTGGCGTCCGCCACCTCGCCGCCGTTGAACGTCACCGATATGGCGCCGCCCGAACCGGCGGGCTCCACGACGTGGTTGTTGGTGAGGATGTGGCCCTGCTTGTCGAGCACGAAACCGGTGCCGGTGGCCTGCTCCGTGCCGCCGCTGACATGGATGGTCACCACGCCCGGCAGCGCCCGCGCGGCGATGCCCGAGACGCTGTCCGGGTCCACGGCCCCCTGGTCGGCCGGCGCCTGCGGGAGGTGCACCACGCTGTCCTCGGTGGTCCGCTCGTGCTCCAGATACGCGCCGATGCCACCGCCGAGGCAGCCCGCGATCAGCGCGATCAGCACGGCCCCGACCAGGCCGCGGCGGCGGGACTGCTTCCGCGGCGCGTCCGGCGAGGGGGCCGAGGTCCACGGGTCGTAGTGCTGCCACTGCGCGGCCTGCCCCGGCTGGGGCTGCAGGGGCTGCCCGGTCTGCTGCGGCAGCTGGGCGGTGGCGGCGGCCGGGTCCGCCTGCGCGCCCGGCGGAAGCTGGGTGCCGTGGGCCGGGGTCATCCCGGCCGGGGGGAGCTGCGTGCCGTGGGCGGGGGTCATTCCGGGGGGCGGCACGGCCTGGGCCGCAGCGGGCGGCAGCTGGGTGCCGTGTGCGGGGGTCGCGCCCGGGTGGACGCCGGGCGGAAGGTGGGTGCCATGGGCCGGGGTCGGCACGGGCCGCTGCACGGGAGGAGCGGGCGCCCAGGGGCCGGGTCCGCCGTAGGGCGGTGTGCTGTACGGGTCGGGGGCGTGCAGCGGATGGGCGGCCTGCCCGCTCTCCGCAACGGACCCGGCTCCCGTCGAGGCCCCGTCACCGCCGCCACCGCCATCGCCGCCGGGGCCACCGGCCACCGGCGACCGCGGCTGGTCCGACACTCCGTCACCGGCGGCGTCCTCGGCGGGGGGTTGGGCCACAGGCGCCGCCCCGGGCTCGGCCCCGGCGGCCACCGCATCGCCCGGCGCTGCGGCGGCCGACGGGCCGTCAGCCGCGGTCGGCGCACGCCCGGCATCGCCGTCGGCCGCGCTCGCGGCCGATGCCGCATCCCCGGCCACGGTGTCCTCCGCGGGCTTCGGATCGGCCTCGGATGACGACCGGCGGCCGGGCCGCGCGTCCGGACGGCTCCACCACTTCGGCTTGGGCCCGGTGGCCTTACCCTCGTCCATGATCTCCCCAGATTTCCCGCGACACGGCGCGGACTGCGCCGCCTCGGGACAGCCGCCACCGCCACCGGGTGACGCTGCCCGGTAGCGATTCAATCAGGTCCGCCGACGCCCGCGCAGGGTCTGCGCCACGAGCCGCCCCGCCCCGGCGGTCAGCGAGAGGGGGCTACTTCGGGGGCGCGCTGAATCCGTGGTACGGCGGTGTCCTCGTCGCCGGCTGGGAGGGGTTCGCCATCTGGGTCGGCGCGGGCGTGGCCGCGGCGGCCCGCAGCAGCCGGGTGGCCGCCAGGATGGGCTGGATGAGCGGGTCCGGGATGCCGCCGGAGACCTCGCTGAGGGTCCGGGCGTGCGTCGTGCCCGGGGAGGTCGTGTCCGCCGGGGCCGCCATGTCCAGCAGCCCCACCTCACGGCGGGTGCGCTCGCGCACCCCCATGACCTCGGTCTCCTCGACCACAGAGCTCGCGCCGACCGGGCTGACCGCGCTGTCCGAGCCCTCCGCCTGGCTCCCGGGCGAGTCGACCGCCGCGTCCAGCGGAAGCGCGCCGCCGAGCGCGAACGCGGCCAGGGACACCGCCCCCGCGGCTGCGAAGGCGAGCCGCCGACGCGGGGCGGGGCGCCCGACCTCATGGATACGGAAACCGCGCTCGCGCGGGGTGGCGGCGGACGAGGCGGCCGGGCTCACCGCCCGGCCGGTGGGCAAAAACGCGAAGGCCTGCTCCCGTGCCTCGTGCACACCCTGAACCCCCCGGGTGTCCCGGACACCGAAGACGCTCGAGCCGCCGAACGGCGAGCCCTCGCCCCCGCCGCCGTCGCCGTCGTCCGCCGAGAGGCCCGGCAGGCCCTGGAGCCGCGCCAGAAAGCCCTCCGAGGGAGCGGGGGGCGCCGTCTGCGCGAACACGTTCTTCAGCCGCCGCTGAGCGTCGGCTTCCGCCTTGCACTTGCAGCACGTCGCGAGGTGTGCGAGCACACGCTCACGCGCGTCATGCCCCAGCTCGCCATCGACCAGAGCTGCAAGGCGGTCGCCGAGATGCTGCTCGGCGGGGGACTGACCGCCTGACCGGGTCACGCGATTCCGACCTCCCCGCTCAACCGGGGCGCGGCGGCGGGGCGGGGCACCGCCGTCACCGTGCGCTGCTCGGCCCGGGCCTCGGGCGAGCGGTGCTTGAGGGCCTTGCGCAGATGCGAGCGACCACGGTGGATACGGCTGCGCACCGTGCCGAGCTTCACACCGAGGGTGGCGGCGATCTCCTCGTAGGACAGGCCCTCGATGTCGCAGAGGACGACGGCCGCGCGGAACTCCGGCGCGAGGGTGTCGAGCGCCTGCTGCACATCGGCGTCGAAGTGGGTGTCGTTGAAATGCTGCTGGGGAGAGGGCTCACGGCTGGGCAGCCGCTCGGCCGCGTCCTCGCCGAGCGCGTCGAAGCGGATGCGCTGGCGGCGGCGGACCATGTCGAGGAAGAGGTTGGTGGTGATGCGGTGCAGCCACCCCTCGAAGGTCCCGGGGCTGTAGGTGGACAGCGAGCGGAAGACGCGGACGAAGACCTCTTGGGTGAGATCCTCGGCGTCGTGCTGGTTGCCGGTGAGGCGGTACGCGAGGCGGTAGACCCGGGCACTGTGCGTGCTGACGATCTCCTCCCAGGTAGGAGGTGTCCACGCCGGAGCGTCCGCATCGGTGGCGAAGGTCGCGGTCGTAGCGGAATCGACGGAACGAGGACGGTCAGCAGTGTTGGTCACGGATTTCGGCTCGCCCGCTGACCTGCGAAAGCGCCTCAGCACTCTCCGGTCACCGGCCGCAGCCGCACCTCCCCTGTCGGCTCTGGTGGTGTCCAGTAGAGCCCCTACCATATCCACCTCGCCCGTTAGCTCCGGATAAGCATTTTTGACCTGCATTTGTTCGTGATCCATATGCTCCCCCTTCCTCTTCCAACGCCCGGTCCCATCTGCGGGTTCCCGGGCGCAGCGGCTACAGTCACGCTTGCGTCAACTACGGGGACAGGAGAGGGCCATTACCGCCAACCGGCAGACGAGCTGGGCGTTCGCCGATGCGTTCGTCGCCGAGGACGCAGCCCTGCGCTGGGCCCGTGACCGGGCCCGGGAGGCGGGGATGCGCTCGGTGTCGTCCGGCACGGGCGCGGCGCTGCGCCTGCTCGCCGCCGCCGCGGACGCCAAGGCCGTCGCCGAGATCGGCACCGGTACCGGGGTCTCGGGCATCCACCTGCTCAACGGCATGCGGCCGGACGGCGTGCTGACCACCGTGGACTCCGAGCCGGAGATGCAGCAGTTCGCCCGGCAGGCGTTCCGCGCCGCCGGCTTCACCGGGAACCGCGCGCGCTTCATCCCCGGCCGGGCGCTGGACGTACTGCCGCGGCTCGCCGACGGCGGCTACGACCTGGTGTTCTGCGATGGCGACCGCTCCGAGTGCCTTGACTACCTCGGTGAATCGTTGCGCCTGCTACGGCCCGGCGGGCTGGTCTGCTTCGAGGGCGTCTTCGCGAACGGGCGGACCGTGGACTCCGCGGTACAGCCGGCCGAGGTGCTGCGCCTGCGCGAGCTGCTGCGCACCGTACGGGAGTCCACCGTGCTGCAGTCCTCACTGCTGCCGGTGGGCGACGGGCTGCTCTGCGCGGTCAAGCGCGGATAAACCCGAATGAGCCCGGATAAGCCCGAATAGGCGCGGATACGCACGGATCAGAACACCGTGGAGCGCCCCCTGCTCACAACACCCCGCTCACCATGCCCCCGCTCAACACACCGCCGATCAAAGCACCGCCCCGGCGGCCGGTATGTCCATACCGGCCGCCGGGGCGGCACACGGGTAGTGGTGGGACCGATGGCTTCAGCCGACAACCTTCTTCAGGGCGTCGCCGAGCGCGTCGGCCTCGTCCGGTGTCAGCTCGACGACGAGCCGACCGCCGCCTTCGAGCGGAACGCGCATGACGATGCCCCGCCCCTCCTTGGTCACCTCGAGCGGGCCGTCGCCCGTCCGCGGCTTCATGGCCGCCATGCTCGTTCCCCTTCCTGAAACCAGCTCATCGCAGCCGACAACCCAGGTGTCACCGGCATCGAACACGTTGCTTCCCTGTCATTATCCCGCATGGCACGACCCGATGACCAACATCAGTCGGCAACCCCTGCGCAACGCGCTCACCCAAAACCACCCAATTCGGGGAGGGGTCGCGATACCGTACGGGCGCCGATGCCCGGGGCGCGTCCCGACGGTGGCCCATGGTGAGCCGGATTCTTTGACGCAGGTCACATGTCGGTCGCGCCGATCTTTCGGCATGCTGAGCGCTGACCGCCGCGCGGGGCCCGGACCGGGCCGCCGCTGCGGCACCGCCCGAGCCGCGACCCAGCCGCACCGGAGGACCCGCCATGGCCGACACCGTGCTCTACGAGCTGACCGATGGACTCGCGACGATCACCCTCAATCGTCCCGACGCCATGAACGCGCTCAACATCGACACCAAGGTCGCCCTGCGCGACGCCCTGCTCCAGGCCGCCGGGGACCCAGCCGTACGGGCCGTGCTGCTGATCGGCACCGGCCGCGCCTTCTGCGTGGGACAGGACCTCAAGGAGCACATCGAGCTGCTGGCGGCCGACCGGGCGGGGGAGGGCGAGGGCTCGACCATGAGCACCGTCGCGCTGCACTACAACCCGATCGTCACCACGATCGCCGGGATGCCGAAGCCGGTCGTCGCCGCGGTCAACGGGGTCGCGGCGGGCGCGGGCGCGGGTTTCGCCTTCGCCGCCGACTACCGCGTCGTCGCCGACACCGCCTCCTTCAACACCTCGTTCGCCGGGGTCGCCCTCACCGCCGACTCCGGTGTCTCCTGGACCCTCCAGCGGCTGATCGGCCACGGCCGCGCCGCCGACCTCCTGCTCTTCCCGCGCTCGATCAGCGCTCAGGACGCCCATGACCTGGGTATCGCGAACAAGGTCGTCCCGGCCGCGGAGCTGGCCGCCGAGGCGGCGGCGGTGGCCCGGCACCTGGCGGAGGGACCGACCGCCGCCTACGCGGCGATCAAGGAATCCCTCGCCTACGCGGCGGGGCACAGCCTGACCGAGGCCCTGGCCAAGGAGGACGAGCTCCAGCGGCGCGCGGGCTCCTCGGCGGACCACCTGGCCGCGGTGGACGCGTTCGTCAAGAAGCAGAAGCCCCACTTCACCGGCCGCTGAGCTTTCAGGGCCCGGTTCTCCCCCGGCTACCTCCGGGAGAGAACCGGACAGCCATGCGAGAACTCAGGCGCCCCGGACATGGCAGTCGGCCAAGTGGTCGTTGACCAGGCCGCACGCCTGCATCAGGGCATAGGCGGTGGTCGGGCCCACGAAACGGAAGCCGCGCTTCTTGAGGTCGCGGGACAGCGCCGTCGACTCCGGGGTGATCGGGGCGATGTCCTCGAAGGTCCGCGGCGCCGGGCGGCCGACCGCGTTCGGAGCGTGTGACCAGATCAGCGTGTCCAGCTCGCCCGGCGCCAGCTCGGCGGCCACCCGCGCGTTCGCCACGACGGCCGAGATCTTCGCCCGGTTGCGGATGATGCGGGAGTCGGCGAGCAGCCGCTGCTCGTCCGCTTCCGTGAACTCCGCGACCGCCGCGATCTTGAAGTCGGCGAACGCGGCACGGAAGCCCTCGCGGCGGCGCAGGATCGTCAGCCAGGACAGCCCGGACTGGAACGCCTCCAGGGAGATCCGCTCGAACAGGGCGTCGTCGCCATGGACCGGGCGGCCCCACTCGGTGTCGTGGTAGACGCGGTAGTCGGCCATGTTCTCGGCGTCCAGCCCACCCCATGGGCAGCGCGGCAGCCCGTCCGGCCCCATCACCACTTCCCCGGCGCTCATGCCACTCCCTCACGCTCAGTCTTGCCGTGCACACTCATGCGTTCTCCCCTTCCGGCCCGCGCGGCGGGACGTCGGGCACGGGCGGATACTGCGGCGCCGGGTCATGCGGGGACAGGCCGGGGGCAGGCAGGTCGTGGGTGGGCAGCCCGGGCGGCGGCAGATCGCGCGGCAGGCCCGGCGCGGCGATGTCGTGCGGCGGCAGGCCCGGCGCCGCGATGTCGTGCGGCGGGAGGCCGCCGGGCCGCTGCAGCAGCCCGGGCCCGCCGTGCGCCGAGGCCTGCGCCCCGGCCAGGGCCGTCTCCAGCTCCGCGATCCGCGCGTCGCGCTCGGCGAGCTCGGCGCCGAGGCGGCCCAGCACATCGTCGACATCGGCCATGCGGTAGCCCCTCATGGTCATCGGAAGGCGCAGGGCCTCCACATCCGCCCGGCCCAGCGGCCGGTCGGCGGGCAGCGCGTCATCGAGCCGGTCGGGGGGCGCCTCGGCCAGCGCGCCGCCGTCGCCACCTCCGACGACCACGACCGTGACCGCGCCGACCACCACGACCAGCGCGATCAGCAAGAACCAAAACACGACGATCGTCTCCCCGGGGTGCGCGCGTACGTCCTACCAGTCTGCCTCGATCGTGCCATGCCCCACCGACAGTTATCGTCGCTCGCAGCCCCTCTGGGGAGGAAGCGAGAGGAAGTGCGGATGCTACGGCTCGGACGGCGTGAGTTCGGCGGGAACGAACAAGTGATCATGGCGATCGTGAACCGGACGCCGGACTCCTTCTACGACCGGGGGGCGACCTTCGACGACGCGCCCGCCCTGGCGCGCGTCGAGCAGGCGGTGGCGGAGGGCGCCGCCATCGTCGACATCGGCGGGGTGAAGGCCGGCCCCGGCGAGGAGGTGAGCACCGCCGAGGAGGTGCGCCGCACAGTGAGCTTCGTGGCCGAGGTGCGCCGGCGCCACCCCGACGTGGTGATCAGCGTGGACACCTGGCGCCATGAGGTCGGGGAGGCGGTCTGCGAGGCGGGCGCGGATCTGCTCAACGACGCGTGGGGCGGGGTCGACCCCAAGCTGGCCGAGGTCGCGGCCCGGCACGGCGCCGGTCTGGTGTGCACCCACGCGGGCGGCGCCCAGCCGCGCACCAGGCCGCATCGGGTCGCGTACGACGATGTGGTGGCCGACATCCTGCGGGTCACGCTGGAGCTCGCGCGGCGCGCCGTCGAGTTGGGCGTACCGCGCGAGTCGATCCTGATCGACCCGGGCCACGACTTCGGCAAGAACACCCGGCACTCGCTGGAGGCGACCCGGCGGCTCGGCGAGCTGGCGGAGACCGGCTGGCCTGTGCTGGTCTCGCTGTCCAACAAGGACTTCGTGGGCGAGACGCTGGACCGGCCGGTCAAGGAGCGGCTGCTCGGCACCCTCGCGACGACCGCGATCTCGGCCTGGCTCGGCGCGCGGGTCTACCGGGTGCACGAGGTGGCCGAGACCCGCCAGGTGCTGGACATGGTGTCCTCCATCGCCGGTCACCGGCCCCCGGCGGTCGCCCGGCGCGGCGTGGCCTGACGGCGCGGGGCGGCGGGCGGGCCGACGGGTGGCCGGGGGAGGCCGACCGGTGAGCCGGGGGAGGCCGACGCGGGCCGGCCGGTGGGTCAGCCGCCGGACTCCTTCGTCATCAGGTCGACCACCTCGTCCACGTCGTCGGTGAGGCGGAACAGCTCCAGGTCCACGGGGCTGGCCTTGCCCTGCGCGACGAGCGTGTCCTTCAGCCAGGCCACCAGGCCCTCCCAGTAGGCGCTGCCGTAGAGCACGATCGGGAAGCGGGTCACCTTCTTGGTCTGGACGAGGGTCAGCGCCTCGAAGAACTCGTCCAGGGTGCCCACCCCGCCGGGCAGCACCACGAAACCCTGCGCGTACTTCACGAACATCGTCTTGCGGACGAAGAAGTAGCGGAAGTTCACGCCGATGTCGACGTACGGGTTGAGGCCCTGCTCGTACGGCAGCTCGATGCCGAGCCCGACGGAGACCCCGCCCGCCTCGCACGCGCCCTTGTTCGCCGCCTCCATCGCCCCCGGGCCGCCGCCGGTGATCACGGCGAACCCCGCCTCCGCGAGGGCCCGCCCGATCCGCACGCCCGCCTCGTACTCCGGCGACCCCTCCGGCGTACGGGCGGACCCGAAGACGCTGACCGCCCGGCCGAGGTCGGCGAGCGCGCCGAAGCCCTCGACGAACTCGGACTGGATGCGCAGCACCCGGAACGGGTCCTCGTGCACCCAGTGGGTCGCCCCCTGGGTGTCCAGCAGCCGCTGGTCGGTCGTGCCGGGCCGCATCTGCTGGCGTCGGCGCACGACCGGGCCCTCACGCTGCTCGTGCAGCGTCCGCTCGTCCTCGGCGTTGCCCATGTGTGCTCCCTTCGCCACGATCTGCCTCCGATCAGCCGCAGATCTGTCGTTCAGCGTAGGCCTCTCGATTCGGCACGTCAGCCAAGTCCGGACGGCGGCCGTGCCGGCCGGGCAGCCAGGCGGTCAGGCGGTCAGCCAGGCCCGCAGCCGCTCCTCGGCCTCCAGCACGGCCGCGGTGGTCACGTGCTCCTCGCGGGTGTGTGCGAGGAGCGGATCGCCGGGGCCGTAGTTGATCGCGGGCACGCCGAGCGCCGAGAAGAAGGCGACGTCCGTCCAGGCGTCCTTGGGGGCCGGCTCCGTGCCGATCGCCTCGACGAAGGCGGCCGCGGCCGGGTGGGACAGGCCCGGCAGCGCGCCGGGCGCGCTGTCCGTGGCCTCCACCTCGAACCCGTCGAAGACCTCGCGCACATGCGCGAGCGCCTCCGCCTCGGAGCGGTCGGGGGCGAACCGGTAGTTGACGGTCACGGCACAGAAGTCCGGGATGACGTTGCCGGCGTGGCCGCCTTCGACGCGCACCGCGTTCAGGCCCTCACGGTAGACGAGCCCGTCGATGTCCACGCGGCGCGGCTCGTAGCGGCTCAGCCGGTCGAGAACGGGCGCGGCCTTGTGGATGGCGTTCTCGCCGAGCCAGCTGCGCGCGGAGTGGGCGCGCCTGCCGCTGGTGGTGACCCGCACCCGCAGGGTGCCCTGGCAGCCCGCCTCGACCTTGCCGTCGGTGGGCTCCAGCAGGACCGCGAAGTCGGCGGCCAGCCACTCGGGGTGCCGCTCGGCCAGCCGCCGCAGCCCGTTGAGCTCGAGGGCGACCTCTTCGTGGTCGTAGAAGACGAAGGTCAGATCGCGGCCCGGGTCGGGCACGGTCTGGGCGACGCGCAGCTGTACGGCCACGCCGGACTTCATGTCGGAGGTGCCGCAGCCCCACAGCACCCCGTTCCCGTCGAGCCGTGAGGGCACGTTGTCGGCGATCGGCACGGTGTCGATGTGCCCCGCGAGGACCACCCGCTCCGCCCGCCCCAGGTTCGTCCGGGCCACGAGGGCGTCCCCGTCCCGGTCGACGGTCAGGTGCGGCAGGGCGCGCAGCGCCTCCTCCACGGCGTCGGCGAGCGCCTTCTCGTCACCGCTGACCGAGGGGAAGTCGACGAGCCGGGCGGTGAGCCGGGCGGCGTCCAGGGACAGATCGAGTGCGGGATGTGCCATGGAAACGACCCTAGCCCGTCCCCGTCGGCGGCGGCCGGGCGGTGGCGGCGGCGGGCCGTCCCGGGCCGGTGACGTGCCTCTTGACACATGTCGGTCCGGGGCCTGGGGGCCCTGAAGTAACGTGGGCGCCGTGCCCCTGCCCGTCCTCGCCAGCCGCGCCCGTCGGACTCGTGCCGCGATCGCCCTCGCCGTACTGCTGGCCCTGGTCGGGTATGTGGCGCTGCACATCGCGACCGGCGGCTGGGGCCCGCCCCGCTGCTTCGTACGGGCGCAGGGCGAGTATCTGGCGCTGACCCCCGAACAGGCGGTGAACGCGGCCACGATCGAGGCGGTGGCCGCCTCCCGGGGGCTGCCGGAGCGGGCCGTCACCATCGCGCTGGCCACCGCGCTGCAGGAGTCGGGGCTGCGCAACATCCGCCATGGCGACCGGGATTCGCTGGGGCTCTTCCAGCAACGGCCCTCGCAGGGCTGGGGTACGGCGCGGCAGATCCAGGACCCGGTCTACGCCACGGGGCGGTTCTACGACCGTCTGGTGAAGGTCCCCGGCTACTCGCGGCTCCCGCTCACGGTGGCCGCCCAGCGGGTGCAGTACAGCGGTTTTCCGCAGGCGTACGCGAAGCACGAGACCGAGGCCGTGGTGTTGACCGGCGCGCTGACGGGGCGTTCGGCGGCCGCCTTCTCCTGCCCCGGCCCGCCGGACGACGGGATTCCGGGCGATCCGGCGCGGGTCCGGGCGGAGTTGAAGCGGCAGTTCGGCGCCGAGGTGGCGGCGGTGCGGCCGACCGGGCAGGGCGGCGGGCGCGCCGCGGCCGCGCATGTGGTGCGGGTGTCGCCGGGGGCGACGCGGGCCCGCGGCGGGGCGGAGCGTAACGGCTGGGAATTGGCCTATTGGGCCGTGGCCCACTCGGACGAGTTGCGCATCGAACGCGTTTCTTATGGCAAACATGTATGGACCGCCGGGAATTTGAGGGCCGGCTGGCATACCGCCGACGAGGATTCCGGGCCGGAAGTGCGCATCGTCACGGCCCGATAGCGCGGCATATCACCGCTGGTGACGGCGGATCAGAGCGGGTCTCGCGGCATTCCCGGACGCCCACTCACATACGAAACGGATTATGCGACGCATTGCCAATTCTTTACCTTGGCGCACCGCAACCTTCCCGCTTCTCGCGCGGTATTCACTGCGTCCGCCTGCCGGACATCCACGCCAATTGTCCCTCCGTCAAAGGAGCATCATGTCCCTCCCCCTCACGCGTCGGATCGCCCGGACCGCGCTGCTGGTCGCAGCGGGCGCAGCTCCCGTGGTCGGTGCCGCCGACGCCGCGAGTGCAGCGGACCTGGCCCTGCCGCAGGCCTCCAAGCTGGGCGGGCTGAGCGCGCTCGACACCGCCGTGGTCGGCAGCCTCGCGGACTCCGCCTCGCACCACGTCGGGAGCGCGGCGGGCGAGGTCGGCGGCAAGGCCGGCGGGACGGTCACGCGCGCCCTCAAGGGCCCGGAGCAGACCGCTCCGGTCGCCCGGACCGCGGAGAAGGCCGCTCCCGCCGCGGGCAAGACCGTCTCCGGGGCCAAGTCGGCTTCCGGCAAGGCCGGAAAGGCCGGGGCGGTCAAGGCCGGGGCGGCGAAGGCCGGAAAGGGCGACCACGGCAAGGCGGAGGCCGGAAAGGGCCAAAGCAAGGGCAAGGGCAAGGCCCGCCACGCCGCGCCGAGCCGCGGCAAGGCCGCCATGAGCAAGGTCGGCAAGGCCGTCACGGGCAAGGTCGGCAAGGCGTCCAAGGCCGGCAAGAGCGCCGCCGGCAAGGCCCACGAGGCCGGCCAGGCCACCCCGGCCGCACCGGCCGCCCCGAGCACGCTGCCCGGCAACTCCCTGACCGACGGCCTGTCGGTCAAGGGCCTGCCGATCCTCGGCAGCTGAGAGCGGGCTTTCACGGCTCACACCCGGGCCCGGGGAGCATCGGCTCCCCGGGCCCGCCGCATATCCGCAGGGCCCTCGCACATCCACAGGGCCCGCGCGGTCAGCGCCTGGGCAGACCGCCGCCCAGCCGCTGGACCGCCGCCGCCACCCGCTCGTCGGTGGCGGTGAACGCGACGCGTACGTTCCGCTCCCCCGCCACGCCGTAGAAGTCGCCCGGCGCCACCAGGACGCCCAGCTCGGCGAGCGCGCCGACGGTGTCCCAGCACGGCTCGTCCCGCGTCGCCCACAGGTACAGCGACGCCTCGCTGTGCTCGATGCGGAAGCCGCACCCCTCCAGCGCCTCGCGCAGCGCGGCCCGGCGGCGGGCGTAGCGCTCGCGCTGCTCGGCCACGTGCGCGTCGTCGCCGAGCGCCGCGACGGTGGCGGCCTGGACGGGCGCGGGCACCATCATCCCGCCGTGCTTGCGGATCTGCAGCAGCTCGCCGAGCACCGCCGCGTCACCGGCGAGGAACGCCGCCCGGTAGCCGGCCAGGTTGGAGCGCTTGGAGAGCGAGTGCACCGCCACCAGGCCCTCGAAGCTGCCCCCGGACACCTCGGGGTGCAGCACGGACACCGGGTCGGCGTCCCAGCCGAGCTCCAGGTAGCACTCGTCGCTGACCAGCAGCACGCCGTGCTCGCGCGCCCAGGCCACCGCGGCCCGCAGCTCGTCCTTGTCCAGCACCCGGCCGGTCGGATTGGACGGGGAGTTGAGCCACAGCAGCTTCAGCCCGGCCGGGTCCAGCCCGGTGCCCGCGGCGCCGGCCGCAAATGTCTCCGTGTCGTACGGCACGGGCTCCGCGCCCGCCAGCCGCGCGCCCACCTCGTACGTCGGGTAGGCCAGCCGCGGGAAGGCGACCCGGTCGCCGGGGCCGAGGCCGAGCTGGGTCGGCAGCGACGCCACCAGCTCCTTGGAGCCGACCACCGGCAGCACCTGGGTGTGGTCCACGTCCGTCGCGCCCAGCCGCCGCTCCACCCAGCCGGTCAGCGCGTCCCGCAGCGCGGCGGTGCCCCATACGGTCGGATAGCCGGGGCTGTCGGCCGCGCCGGCCAGCGCGGTGCGGATCAGCTCGGGGACCGGGTCGACGGGGGTGCCCACCGACAGGTCGACGATGCCGTCCGGATGCGCCGCGGCGGTCGCCTTGTACGGTTCGAGCCGGTCCCAGGGGAAGACGGGGAGACGGGCGGAGACGGGTGGCACAACTGGCTCGCTTTCTCGGGTAAAACAGCCCGGCCCCGCAGGCCGTGGTGGCATGCGGGACCGAGGGCTGCGCGGTGCCGGGGCGTCTTCAGAACGCGCCCGCGCGCCGCGAGGTCACTCGTCGTGCTCCTGCGGGGGCAGGGCGGCGATGAAGGGGTGGTCACGCTCGATCAGGCCCAGCTTGCTCGCGCCACCGGGCGAGCCCAGCTCGTCGAAGAACTCGACGTTGGCCTTGTAGTAGTCCTTCCACTCCTCGGGAGTGTCGTCCTCGTAGAAGATCGCCTCGACCGGGCAGACCGGCTCACAGGCCCCACAGTCGACGCACTCGTCCGGGTGGATGTACAAGGACCGCTGGCCCTCGTAGATGCAGTCGACGGGGCACTCCTCGATGCACGCCTTGTCTTTCAGGTCGACACAAGGCTGCGCGATGACGTAGGTCACGCTGTCGTTCCTCCTCTTAGGGCTGCTATCGCGCGGGAGCGCGGCGTCGTCGATGCCCGCACCTAGTATCTCCGTTCTTGGGCACGAGACGCACGTGAGGGGCGAGCAGAGCTGTGGATTTCACCACTGGCGGACGACTAGAGGTCCGGATTACCCCGTCTGACGTGGGTAAACGCGTGTCCGTCAGGCTGACGATCGAGGGTGGGGACAGCGCCGCGCGGTTCACCGACGTGGTCGGCGTGCTCACATCGTGGACAGAGAATGTGCTGTGCGTCACTCGACGCTCGGGAGAAGAGGTCCGCATCGCGGAATCCTCGCTCGTCGCGGGCAAGGTGGTGCCCGCGGCCCCGGCCCGCCGCCGCGGCCCGGCGGCGACCGCGGCCGAGCTGGACCGGGCCGCCGCCCGCGCCTGGCCGCCGGTGGAGAGCGAACGGCTCGGTGAGTGGCAGCTGCGCGCGGCGGGCGGCTTCACCCGGCGCGCCAACTCCGCGCTGCCGCTCGGCGACCCGGGCATACCGGTGGAGGACGCGCTGCGGCGGGTGGCCGCCTGGTACGCCGAGCGCGGACTGCCCGCCTATGTCCAGGTCAGCACCGGCGCCGAGGGGACACAGGAGCTGCTGGCCGCGGAGCTCGCGGCGCACGGCTGGGTCCGGGAGGTCTCCGCGGACATACGGATCGCCGCCCTCGCGCCCATCGCGGACACGGACGCCGATGTCTCCCGGGTCGCCCTCTCCCGCGACATCGACGACGCCTGGCTGGCCCGCTACCAGCGCTCCGCCTCCGGCGAGCCCGCCCCCGAGGTACTGCGGGTGCTCCGCGGCGGCCCTTCGGTGTGGTTCGCGACCATGGCGACCGCGGAAACCACGGAGTCGCAGCACGGGACCCCGGGCGCCCCGGCCGCGATCGGGCGGTGCGTGGTGGACGGCCGCTGGGCCGGGTTCACAGCCGTGGAGACCGATCCGCGGCTGCGCCGGCAGGGCCTGGCCACGGCCGTGATGACGGCGCTCGCCCGCAAGGCCCTGGAGGAGGGCGCCTCGGCTGCGTATCTGCAGGTCGAGACGGACAATGACGGTGCCAGGGCGCTCTACGAGGGCATGGGCTTCACCACACACCACGCCTACCACCACTGGCGCGCACCCCACGAGAACCACCGCTGATCGGGTACGAGGCACCTATGCCACGCAGAGACGACACCCCGGCCCGGCGCAGGCGCTTCGCCGAGGCGGCCCGCGAGGAGCGCCCAGACCTGGCGCTGCTGTGCCTGCTGGTGGCTCAGGAGGCCGATCCGGAGCTGGACGAGAACGCAATCGACGCCGCGCAGATCGAACTCGACCGGCTGGCCGGTCTGGTGCCCTACTCCCCCGGCGGGCCCGGCGCCTGGGCCAAGGCGCTGGCCGGACTGCTCGGGGAACGCCTCGACTTCCGCGGCGCCGCGGCCGACTACCGGCGGCTGGAGTCCTCGCTGCTCCACGAGGTGCTGCGGCGGCGGCGCGGGCTGCCGATCCTGCTGTCCGTGGTGTGGATGGAGGTGGCGCGGCGGGCGGGCGCGCCGGTGTACGGGGTGGCGCTGCCGGGCCACTTCGTGGTCGGCTTCGGCGATCCGTACGGGGACCATGTGCTGGCCGACCCGTTCGACGGCGGGCGGGTGCTGTCCGACGAGGACGCGGCGCTGCTGGTGGCGGGGGCGCTGGGGGTACCGTCGGCCCCGGTGGTGCCGGCCCCGGCCACCCCGCTGGAGATCGTGCTGCGGATCCTGAACAACATCCGTGCCTGGGCCGCCGCCCGGCCCGAGCGCACCGACGTCCAGCTGTGGGCGGTGGAGCTGTCCCTGCTGCTGCCCAGCCACCCGGCCCGGCTCCGCTACGAGCGGGCCAAACTGCTGGTGGAGCGCGGAAACTTCGTGGCCGGTGCGAAGGAGATGGAGGAGTACGCGGAGGTCGTGGCCGCGATGGAGCCGAACGCTGCGGAGGACGTACGGCGCCAGGCGCGGGCCGCCCGGGCGATGCTGAACTGAGCGCAGCGCACCGGGACGGCCTCCGCACGGGGCGGCCACCGCACCGGGGCTGCCTCAGGGCGGCGGTCAGAGCCACCCCTTGTCGCGGGCGATCCGCACCGCGTCGGCGCGGTTGCGGGCGGCGGTCTTCTGGATGGCCGTGGAGAGGTAGTTGCGGACCGTGCCCTGCGAGAGGTTCAGCCGGCGCGCCAGCTCCGCGTTGGTCGAGCCGTCCGCCGAGGCCCGCAGCACCTGACGCTCCCGCTCGGTCAGCGGGCACGCCCCGTCCACGAGCGCGGCCGCGGCCAGCGTCGGGTCGATGACCCGCTCGCCGCGCAGCACCCGGCGCACCGCGTCCGCGAGCTGGGCGGCGGGGGCGTCCTTGACCAGGAAGGCGTCTGCGCCGGACTCCATCGCCCGGCGCAGATAGCCGGGGCGGCCGAAGGTCGTCAGGATCACTATCCTGAGCCCCGGGAACGCCGGGCGGAGCGCGGCGGCCGCGTCGAGACCGGTCATCCCGGGCATCTCGATGTCCAGCAGCGCGACATCCGGCCGGTGCTCCCTGGCCGCGTCCACCACCTCGTCCCCGCGCGCCACCTGGGCGACGACGTCTATGTCGCCCTCCAGCCCGAGCAGCGCGGCCAGCGCCTCCCGCACCATCGACTGGTCCTCGGCGAGAAGCACCCGAATACGACCTCCCGGCACCCCGGCCGGCTCCCCCGTCGCTCCGTTCATGGGCTCAGAGTAAGCGGCGCCTCTGACAGCCCCGCCCCAGCCCAGCCCACCCCAGCCCGGTCCGGCCCGGCCCCGCTCGGCCCCGGCCCGGTCTCGCCCTGCTACCCAGGCGTCGTCCAGGCGGGCTCGGGGGTGGTGGCGCGGCGGGCGAGGGGGACGTACGCACGGAGCTCGAACCCGCCCCGCTCGCCGCTCCCGGTCTCCAGCCGCCCGCCGGCCAGCTGCAGCCGCTCGGACAGCCCGGCCAGTCCGTTGCCCGGCGGGCCTCCGGGCCCCCGGCCGTCGTCGCTGATGGTCAGGCAGAGCTCGTCACCGGCTTCGGTGAGCCTCACCGTGCAGCGCCGCGCCCCGCTGTGCCGCACCACATTGGTGACCCCCTCGCGCAGCGCCCACGCCAGGGCCCCCTCCTCGTCGGGCGGCAGATCCGGATGGCCCTCGGCGGCCCGGCCGAGGTCGGCTGCCATGCCCGCGGCGGTCAGCGCGATCCGGGCCCCGGCCGCCTCGGCCTCCAGGGTCGGGCGGCGAAACCCGCTGACCGCCTCCCGTACGTCGACGAGCGCCTGGCGGCTGACCCGCTCGATGTCGGCGACCTGCTGTCCGGCCTGTTCCGGCCGGTCGGGGAGGAGCCGCCCGGCCAGCTCGCTCTTGAGCGTGATCAGCGACAGTGAGTGGCCGAGCAGATCGTGCAGATCGCGGGCGAGCCGCAGCCGCTCCTCGTTGGCGGCGAGGTGGGCGACGGTGGCCCGCGCCTCGCGCAGCGCCCTGGTCGTACGGACCAGCTGTCGCACCCCGCTCATCGCGAACCCCCCGAGCAGCGCGGGGATCACCAGGGCGGCCAGCAGATGCGGGGTGTCCCGGGCCGTCAGGCCGACGAGCAACAGGACGACGGTGACCAGCGGGATCGACAGCCGCGCGGCCCTGAGGGGGAGCACCGCGCCACAGGCCACCGACACATAAACGAAGAGCACCAGCCAGGAGTCGTCGAGCGTCAGCGCCAGGGCTGCGGCCAGCGCGGCCATCGTGACCAGCGCCCCGACGACCTTCCGGTAGTCCACGGGACGGCCGACGTGCCGGAACAGCAGCATGCAGTAGGCGGTGAGGAAGGCCAGCAGCCCCAGGCAGCCCAGGGCGGTGGCGAGGGGGCGATGACCGCCGTCCAGCAGATCATTCACGGGGCCCGTCAAATACGCCATCCAGATGCCGATCCACAGCAGCTTGATCAGGGCCTGCCTGCGGTCGGTGGGCTCGCGGCCGACGCCGGTCAGCACATCGTCCTCCCGCGTCAGCGACCGGCGCCGTGCCGCCCAGCGGGCGCCGCCCCGCCCGGCCGGCCCGCTCGCCTCCTCACGCCGCTCGTCCACACCGCTCATCCCTTCTTCGGCCCCCTCGGCCTCCGCCCACGCCGCTCACGCCTTGCGCGTGTCCTTGCGGTACAGCCAGGCGGCCGCACCCGCGAAGACGACCAGGTAGCCAGCCAGGAGGGCGACGTCCTTGGTGTGCGGCGCGCCGCCCAGCTCGATCGCCTGGCCGAGCGCGGCATAGGCGTGGGTGGGCAGATAGTCGGATATGTTCTGGAGCCACTGAGGGTACGAGGTCGTCGGCGACCACAGGCCGCCGAGGATCGAGAGGAGGCCACCGCGACCATGTCTGCAGCGGCATCGTCAGATGGCTGTGCGGCACGGCGGTGGTGTCGCTGGTCCCCGCGATCACCAGGAACAGCGCCGAGGCGTTGGCAACCGTTCGCCGAGAGCTGCACACAAGGCCGCTTTAGCTCGATCGTGTGATGGTCGGCTCGCAGGCTTGCGGTGTCCTGGGCCGTCCGAGTTAGCGTTGCTGTGCGATCTGGGACGCCGGGTGTGGTGCCAGCGTGCGGGGCCCCCGCTCCACCGGAGTGATGGTTCGGGGCCTCCCCGTCGCCTCTGGCCATGCCCACATGGCCAGGTCGTGCAGGGAACTGGCCTCCCGGGATCGGACCACGCACGGGATGCGTGTCGCCGCCCCGGGGCTGAGTACGCCAGGGACCAGTGCGCCCAAGACCGTTCGGGGCGTGCGGCTGAGCGGGCTCACTCCCGCTCAGTTCACAGGAACGGTAGATGACCGTGAAGAAACACGAGTCTCGTTGCGCAGGGCGCGTGATCTCCAGCTTGACCAGGATGATCATCGTCCCGCCTTCTCAGCGGTCGCGGGCATCGGTCATGGCGAGGAACGCCTGCTCCAGGCCGAGGCCCGCGACCTCGATGCCGCGCGGATACACCCCGAGGCCGTAGAGCGCGTGGACCGTCGCGTCGGCGTCACTGGACCGCATCCGGACCGTGCGCCCCGATATCTCGATCCCGGTCAGAGCGGGCAGCGCGCTCAGCGCCTCCTCGTCGGCCGGCTCGTCGAGCTCGAAGGAGATCCGCCGGGCCCCGGCCATCGCCTTGATCTCGGCGGACGTGCCGTCGGCGAGCACCCGCCCGCGGTGCAGCACGATCACGCGGTCGGCTATCGCGTCGGCCTCTTCGAGGTAGTGGGTGGCGAAGAGGATGGTGCGGCCCTGCCGCGCCTGCGCCCGCATCGCCGCCCAGAAGGTCTGCCGGGCCGAGATGTCCATGCCGGTGGTCGGCTCGTCGAGCACGATCAGGTCGGCTGCGCCCGCGGTGGCCAGCGCGAACCGCACCCGCTGCTCCTGGCCGCCGGAGAGCTTGTTCACCATCCGGCCGGCGATGTCCGTGATGCCCGCGTCCTCCAGCACCTGCCGCACCGGGTGGGCCCGGGGGTGCAGATCGCAGGCGAGCCGCACCAGCTCCTGGACCGTGACGTCCTCCATCAGCCCGCCGCTCTGCAGCATCGCGCCCACCCGGCCGCCCTCGATGGCCTGGCGCGGGGTGGTGCCGAAGATCCGGACCAGGCCGGAGTCGGGGGTGCGCAGCCCCAGCAGCAGATCGAGGGTCGAGGACTTCCCCGCCCCGTTGGGGCCGAGCAGCGCGACGGTCTCGCCCTGGTGCAGCGTGAGGTCCATGTCGGCCACGGCGCGCACGCTGCCGTAGCTCTTGTTCACTTTCTCGAAGGCGACCACGGGCGCGGACGCCGACGCGCCGGCGCGGCCGGGTACGGCGGCCACCCCGGGAGCGGACTGAGCGGTGGTTGCGGTCATGGCCCAAGCTTCGCCCGGCGCGACCCACCCCGGCAGTGTCAGCGGTCGTCGTCTCGGCATGACAGATGTCATGGTCCGGGCCGGGCCCGCCGCGTTCCCGCGCCCGGCCGCCCCACCCGTTGCGCACACGACGGCCGGGCATGCGACGGCCGGGCATGCGACGGCCCCCGCCCGGTGCCGGACGGGGGCCGTACGCGCTTGGCTCAGTTGCCGTTGGTCTCGATGATGCCGATCCGCTCGGCCGGGGTCTTGCCCTTGAGCGCCTGGCCCAGCGCCACCGCGACATCCGTCGGGGCGACGGGCTGCTTGCTGCCGTTGCCCCGCTGGATCAGCACGCCGTCGAAGAGGTTGCCGTACAGCTCCTTCAGGGCGTTCAGGTCGTAGTGCTCGACCAGCTTGCCGTCCACCACCCGCATGGACAGGATCTTCCACAGGGAGTTCTGCGGGCTCAGCGGCAGCGAGTGCACCGGGTCCGTCTGGACCTTGACCAGGTCCGACATCGCGGGCTGGGCGAAGGTCCGCATCTTCCGGTCGACCTCGGCGTTGCTGATCTGCGGCTGCTTGGTGACGACGGGCAGGGTGATGACCTTGTTCTCACCCGTGGCGGCCCGCTGCCGGAACGCCGAGTCCACCGCCGCGACCGCCTTGTCGACGTCCAGCGCCTTGCCCGCCTTGCCGTACACCGCGACGGCCTTGCCGGGCTTGAACTCGATCGTGCCCTCGCGCGCCGTGCCCGAGGTGCCCGCGAGCCGCTCCAGCGCGTCCCTGAGCTTCTCCTCGTCGATGGTGACGACGGGATCGGCCTGATGGGTGCCGCCGAACAGCGAGCCGATCACGGTGACCGGGTTGTAGTCACGGCCGGCGACGCCGCGGACCGTGGCCTCGGTGTCCAGCGTCAGACCCGCGACGGACGGCTTGATCTGCTTCTGCTGGCCGTCCACGGACACCTTCAGCGGGGCGGTCGTACGGCCCTCCAGCGCGGTGTCCAGCTTCTGGACGGCCGTCTCCTTGGAGGTGCCGCCGATGTCGACGCCCAGCACGGTGGTGCCGTTCGGGACGTCGGCGTGGTTCATCACCAGGCCCGCGCCGTACGCGACGCCGCCGATGACCACGAGCAGGCCGACCGCCATGACCAGCTTGGAGCGCCCCTTCTTCTTGGGGCGGGCGGCCGCCGGGGCGGCGGGCGCCGCCGGGCTGCCGGCCTGATCGGACCTGCCGTCCTCGTCGGACGGGGCGGGCGAGGGGGCGCCGCTTCCGGCCGGCGGGAAGGGCGAGCCGGGCCGGTTCCCGGTGGGCGGGACGACGGGGATGCCGCTGACCAGCGTCTCTCCGGAGACATGCTCGGCCGGCACACCCCCGCCGGGGGTCGGGTCGGGGTCGCGGAACAGCGGCGGGGTCGGCGCGGAGTCCGGCCCCGGCTTGCCGCCGAGGCCGTCGAGCGGCCCGGCCGAGGGCGCGGGGCTCGCGCCGGTGGTGGCGCCGAGGCTGCCGGACAGCGGCGAGCCGTTCGGCGGGGTGGGCGGCTGCGCGGCGAACCCGCCGCCTCCGAACGGCGGCTGGGTGGCGCCCGGGGCCCTCGTGGGCAGCCGCATGTCGCCGGTGACCGGTCCGGTCGTCGGGCCGCTGGGCTCCGCCGCCCCGGGGAAGCCGCTCTGCGGGGAGTCGGTGAAGTACGGCAGGTCGGCGCCCGGCCCGCCGCCCGGCGACGGGGCGGGGAACTGCTGCGTGGTCTCCGGGGCGGAGAAGTCGGGAACCGGGAACGGCTGCGTGGTCTCCGCGGCCGAGGGCGCCGCGCCGGAGGCCTCGGGCTCGAAGGCCCCGGCCCCGAACGGCTCGGCCGCGAAGGGCTCGGCCGCGGCGGGCCCGGGAGGCGTGGCGGCCGGCGGCACCGGGGGCTGCGGTGTGCTCCCCGTCGTCGACCCGCCGCCCTTGGCCTTGCGGGGCGCGAACCAGTCGCTGGTCCGGTCTTCCTTCTTCTCGGGCTTGTTCGCCGAGTGTTCCCCGTGCTCCCCGCGCGCCGGTCCGGCCGCGCCCGGGCCCGCCGGGGCGGCGTCGGGCCCGGCCGGGCCGCCGGCGCCCTCGGAGTCGTCGGCGGAGCGCTGGTTCGGCACGCCCTCCTCGCCGACCGGCGTGCGCATGACCACCGGCGGGATGGGCCGCGAGCCGGGGATGTTGATCCGGATCCGGGTCGTCAGCGTGGTCTCGGTCTTCGGTTCCTCCGGCTTGGCCGCGCCACGCGCCTCGCCCTCGCCGGAGCCGCCCGGGCCCTCCTGCGTCGGGTTCGGCGACGGGTACTGGCGGGATCCGTACGGCGGGGTGCCGGGCGGGTAGGCAGCGGCGCCACCGCCCTTCCGGGGCCCGGAGGACGAACTGTCAGATTCACGGCTCAAAGCAGGTTCTCCCAGTTAGCTCCGCCGCCCGTCAGACTCGCGCGGGCGGCTCGGCGGCGGCACCACCTTACTGGGCCCCGCGGGCAGGCACTTGACGACCGCGGTAACACCGCATCCCGTGCACCGGCGGTCACGGCCTGCCGTCTTGGCGGACACCCAGGCGAAAACGTGACGTCACTTACCAAGTCGGGCCGGGCCGCTGCCCGGTTGCGACACCTTCGGCATCGTGGCACACATCACACCGGCGAACATTCCGCCCAGAAGAAAAGCGTACGAACCCGCCCCTGCTCCGAAGAGGAAGTCCCCCTCGGGACGGCTCACGGTGAGAAACAACACGGAGATCACCCACGCCCCGGCGGGCACCACCCCGCCCGCCCGGGTCCCGGTCGCCTTGACCCCGCCGTAGCACAGCGCGCCGATGCCGAGCAGCGCGAGCAGCAACCCGCCGGGGAACCAGGCCCCTTGGACCAGCGCGCCTGCGGCGGCGACCAGCACCCCCACCACGCCGAGCAGCGCATACGCCCCCAAACGCGCGGCCGTCATGCCGGCACCCCCGCGAACAGATCGTCCTCACGGCCCCCGTCCGAGCCGGCAGCCGCGACCGCCTGACCTCTGACGAGCAGGTAGTGCTCCCTGGCGGACAGCGGCTGGCCCAGATCGTTCGAGAGCGCGAAGAAGGGCCCGTCCACCGTGATCTGGGTGGCGTGGGCGCGCATGGCCTCCGCCTTCGCCTCGGCGTACCCGGAGCCGTCCACCGTCGCCGTCACCCGCGCGTCGTCGACCACGCCCGGCACATCGCCGGCGGAGGCGAGCCCCGGGAAGGGAGCCCCGGCGCCCAGGGCGCGCAGCCGGGCGAAGCCCTCCTCGAGCTCCGAGCGCGGGACGCAGTTCCAGTAGATCTTGGCGATCTCGTGCGGGGTGCCGAGGTCCCGGCGGAAGGCCGGCTCCGCGGCGAGCTCCGCCGCGCGCATGGCGATGCGGTGCGCCTGGATGTGGTCGGGGTGGCCGTAGCCCCCGTGCGGGTCGTAGGTGACCAGGACCTGCGGGCGCACCTCACGGATCACCTCGACCAGGTGGGCGGCGGCCTCGTCCACCTCCGCCCGCCAGAAGCACTCCGGGCGGGCGTTCTGCGGGGCGCCCATCATCCCGGAGTCGCGGTACCGGCCGGGGCCGCCCAGGAAGCGGTGATCACTGACCCCCAACGCCTTCATCGCCACGGCGAGTTCGCCGATCCGGTGCGGGCCGAGCGCGTCGTCGCGGTCGGCGGCCAAGTGGGCCAGGGCGGGCGGGATGATCTCGCCCTCTTCGCCGAGCGTGCAGGTCACCAGCGTGACATGAGCGCCCTCGGCGGCGTACTTGGCCATGGTCGCGCCGTTGTTGATCGACTCGTCGTCCGGATGTGCGTGTACCAGGAGCAGGCGACGGGCGGGAAGGACCGGGGTCATGAGCACAGCCTACGAGCCCCGCGGCCGGATCCGCGGGTCAGCCATGCGTCAGAGGTCGACATCTCCGATCATGTTCGCCACGTTCGTCGTGAGGTCGTCGATCGTCGGGGCGATCGAGGAACTGGCGAGGTAGAAGCCGAGCAGCACACAGATGAGAGCGTGCCCCCCTTTCAGCCCAGCCTTCTGGACGAGCATGAAGACGATGATCAGCAGCAGCACGACCAACGAAATCGAGAGCGCCACAGCGGCTCACCTCCAGGTACACGCGCTCGAACGGACAACATATTCATGCCACAGGGGGCCTACCCACTATGCGCAATCGATCATAACTATGGGCCCGTGCGCACGACTCGGTGCACGGGAGCATGACAGGGGCGCATGCCTGTTCGCACCATCGGCCGCGTCATCAGGCCTGATTCTCGCCACATTCGGTGAGTTGATCTCCGCGTCCGCCGCGGGCGGAACATGCCCGCGGCAACGGGGCCGGAGCGGTACGACCTGGGGGGCGATGGGGATCGGCGTCGCGATCCCCATCGCCCCCAGGTCGTAGGCTCGGCCTATGACCGGACAGCTCTCGTTCCCCCGGCAGCACGCCCGCACCCAGCGCTTCACCCTCGGGGCGCCGCGCGCCTTCGTCGTGGCGCCCGACGACTCACGCGTGGTGTTCCTGCGTTCGCGCACCGGCACCGACCGCGCCAACCTCCTGCGGGTGCACGACCTGACCGAGCGGCGGGAGTACCCGGCCGCCGACCCGGCCGCCCTGCTCGGCGGCGCCGACGAGGAGTTGTCCGCCGAGGAGCGGGCGCGCCGCGAGCGCAGCCGGGAGGGTTCGGGGGGCGTCGTCAGCTACGCCACCGACATGAGCGTCGAATTGGCCGCTTTCGCACTCTCGGGCCGGCTTTTCGCCTCCGAGTTGCGCGCCGGCGTGACCCGCGAACTCCCCGTGCCCGGCCCGGTGATCGATCCGCGCCCGTCTCCGGACGGACGCCGCATCGCCTATGTGGCGCAGGGCGCCCTGCGCGTCACGGACGCCGAGGGAGGCGGCGACCGGGCGCTGGCCGAACCGGAGGGCGACACCGTCACCTATGGGCTCGCGGAGTTCATCGCGGCCGAGGAGATGGACCGCTCGCGCGGCTTCTGGTGGTCGCCGGACAGCGACGCGCTGCTGGTCGCCCGGGTCGACGACGCGCCCGTACGGCGCTGGTGGATCGCCGACCCCGCGCACCCCGACCGGGAGCCCGCCGAGGTCGCCTACCCGGCCGCGGGCACCGACAACGCCGAGGTGCGGCTGGTACTGCTGGGCCTGGACGGGTCCCGCACCGAAATCGAATGGGACCGGCGGCGCCACCCGTATCTCGCGCGGGTGCACTGGTCCGAGTACGGCCCGCCGCTGCTGCTGGTCCAGGCCCGCGACCAGCGCAGCCAGCTCTATCTGACCGTGGACACCGCCACCGGGCGCACCCGTACGGTCCATGTGGACGAGGACCCGGTCTGGCTTGATCTTTTCCCTGGTGTACCGGGGTGGACGCCGGACGGGCGGCTCGTCCGCATCGCCGACGAGGGCGGCGCCCGGGTGCTGATGGTCGGCGACCGCAAGCTCACCTCGGGCGCCCTGCACGTCCGGTCGGTCCTCGACATCGGCGAGGAGGACGTCCTCTTCTCCGCCTCGCCGGGCGCGGACGCCGACCTGCCCGAACACCCCGGCGAGATCGGGGTCTTCCGCGCCTGGTTCCGCGGCAGCGGCGACCAGGGCGGCTGGGAGGCGGTCGACAAGCGGCCCGCCCCCGCCGTGCAGTCCGCCGTGCGCGGCGGCGAGGTGATCGTCCTGGCGTGCGCCGTGCCGGACCGGCCCGGCGCGGTGGTGGAAGTGATCAGGCCCACCGCCGACGGCTCGGCCGACCGCCTCGCCGAGATCGCCTCGTACGCCGAGCGGCCCGTCATCTCCGCCCGCCCCCAGCTGCTCCACGCGGGCGAGCGCGACATCCCCGGCGCCGTGCTGCTGCCGGCCGGCCACACCCCGGACGACGGGCCGCTGCCCGTCCTCATGGACCCCTACGGCGGCCCGCACGGCCAGCGCGTGCTGGCCGCCCACAACGCGCATCTGACCTCGCAGTGGTTCGCCGACCAGGGCTTCGCGGTGATCGTCGCCGACGGCCGCGGCACGCCCGGCCGCTCCCCCGCCTGGGAGAAGGCCGTCCGCGACGACCTGGCGGGCGTCACCCTGCAGGACCAGGTCGACGCGCTGACGGCGCTGGCCGAGCGCTATCCGCTCGACCTCTCCCGCGTCGCCATCCGCGGCTGGTCCTACGGCGGCCTGCTGGCGGCGCTTGCGGTGCTGCGCCGCCCCGACGTGTTCCACGCGGGCATCGTGGGCGCCCCGGTGACCGATCAGCGGCTGTACGACACCCACTACACCGAGCGGTATCTCGGCCACCCCGACGAGCAGCCGGAGGTCTACGCCGCCAACTCGCTGATCACCGACGAGGGGCTGTACGGCGCGGCGGAACCGCACCGCCCGATGATGATCATCCACGGTCTCGCGGACGACAACGTGGTCGCCGCGCACACCCTGCGACTCTCCTCCGCCCTCCTCGCCGCCGGCCGCCCGCACGAGGTGCTGCCGCTGTCCGGGGTCACCCATATGACCCCGCAGGAACAGGTCGCCGAGAACCTGCTCCTGCTGCAGGTGGACTTCCTGCGCCGCTCGCTCGGCGACTGAGCGAGCGGCTGAGCCCGCGGCGTGCCGCCCGCCCGTCCGGGCCGGGCGGCGACGGCCTCCCTACCAGCCCGGCGGGGGCGGAGGCGGGGGCGAGGAGGGCGGCGGCGGGACCGAGGGCGGGGTCGGCGGGACGGGCGGGGATGCCGGCGGAGCCGCGGGCGGCGGGGTGTAGCCGTAGCCGCCGCCCGCACCGTAGTCACTGCCGCCCGCGCCATAGCCACCGCCCGGTGCGCCGTAGCCACCGTCCCCCGCGCCGTAGCCTCCGTACCCGCCGTAGCCCCCGTACGGCGGAGCCGGGGGCCGGCTCCATCCGGCGGGCGGAAGGGCGTCCGCGGGGTCGGGGGCCTGTGCCAGGGCGAGCAGCACGACCAGGCCGGCGATTCCCTCGAAGAACGCGGTCAGCACGGAGAGCAGGCTCACGGTCGGCAGGTCGTCGAGGTGGTCGAGGTAGTCGAACTTGATGTACACGGAGATCGCCGCGATCCCGTAGCCCAGCTCCAGCGCCGCCGCCGTCATCCCCAGCGGCCGGGCCAGCGGCGCCCGGCCGAGCGCCGCGATGGCGGCCACCAGAGCGAGCAGGGCCAGCGTCCAGGACGCCCACGCGGTGGGCGGCGAGAGCAGCGTGATGAGCATGTACTTGCCGGTGAGCAGGTGCTCGTAGCTGCCCCGCCCGTCCAGCTTCTGGATCCAGTAGATCTGCCAGGCGCCCTCGATGACCGCGGCGGCCCCCAGGAACAGCGCGGCCGTCCCGGCGGCCCCGGGCCTCGGCCGGCCGGGCGGGCGGTCGGCGGGCGAGACGGCGTGGTCGGGGGCGCTCTGGTCGACCGGGCGCCGGCCGACGGCCACGACGGCCAGCAACAGCCCCCCGAGCACGACCGCCGCCCACGCGCTCAGCTGCGCGCGGGTCTTCAGCCCGTCGGGGACGCCCCGCATCCAGTCGGCCTGCAGATTCCACAGGCTGGGCAGGCGCAGCGCGACCGTGGCGACGGCGGCCGAGGCCAGCGCCCCGGCGGCGGCCGACGAGCGGAGCGCCGCGGTCCCGGCGGCCACGTACACGGCGAGCAGGACCAGATCGGCGAGGGACGCGCCCATGACGTCCCTGACCGGGTACGGCACCCCGGCCCAGCTCCACCACACACGGCCGGCCTCGTCGGCCTTGTCGAAGTCCCGGATGATCCACGCCAGTGAGATCAGTCCGAGCACGGCGCACACCAGCGCCCCGAAGGTGCGCGCGCCGCGGTTGAGTATCCGTCCCTGCCCCATGGCTGTAGGTTTGCCCCGCCCCGGCCCCTGATCAACCGTCCCGGGGTCGCCAATGTGCCGACACAAGTGACCGGCCGGGGCGACATGGCGCGCCCCGGCCGGTCTACGGCACCCGCACGGCCGTACGCAGTTCAGCCTGGCGCGTCCGTATATCGGTATCGCGTCAGCCAAGTTGCTTGCGTGTTAACGCGTTTGATGCGCCTTGCTCACCCTTTGTCGCCATCGAGTGATCTCTGTCAAGCACGCCGGGACCTCGATCTGCAAAATCTTCGCTCAAGGTTGCCGCGAGCACCCCTTCCGCTTCCGCTGGCCCCTTGACTGAGCTGTTAGTCGGTTGCGAAAGTCCGCTCATCCCGACACGCGCACGACCACCGGCGGTCGGGACCGACATGACGCGAGTAGATCAGCGCGAACAGACACAGCGATCAGTGCGGGGGGCGCTACGCGATGACGAGTCCTTCCCAGGCCGCCGCGCCCGGGGCGAAGGCGCCCGGCCCGGACGCCGTCCCTGAGGCCCAAGTCGGCAAGGACGGCGCGCCGTTGGTGGGGCGGTCGCCCGGCCAGTTGATGTGGCGGCGTTTCAAGCGCGACAAGACAGGCGTGATTTCGGCCTACGTCGTGATCTTCTTCTTTCTGATCGCCTTACTCGCGCCCGTGATCGCCTGGCTGTACGGCAAGAACCCGTACACCACCTACGGACTCGACAGGCCCGGGCTGCTCAACGAGTTCTACTACCCCATCAAGCCCAACGGGGGCATCGACGGCGAGTTCTGGTTCGGCCTCCAGCCCCAGCTCGGCCGGGACGTGTTCACCCAGCTCCTGTACGGCATACGGACGTCACTGCTGATCGCGGTCGCCGTCACCCTCCTGTGCACCCTCACCGGCATCCTCGTCGGCGTCACGGCCGGCTACATGGGCGGCAAGACCGACTACTTCCTCGGCCGCTTCATCGATCTGCTCCTGGCCTTCCCCGCGCAGCTCTCGTTCGTGGCCTTCACGCCCGTCGTCTACTCCCTCTTCGTCAACCCGGAGAAGGAGACGCCCACCTATCTGCGTGTCATCACCCTGATCCTGGTCCAGTGGGCGCTGGGCTGGATGGGGCTGGCGCGGCTGCTGCGCGGGCAGGTGCTCAGCCTGCGCGAGCGGGAGTTCGTGGAGGCCGCGAAGGTGACCGGCGCCTCCCCGTGGCGGATCATCAGCAAGGAGCTGCTGCCCAATCTGTGGACGCCGATCCTGGTGCAGTCGACGCTGATGCTGCCGACCTTCGTGACCGCCGAGGCCGGGCTCTCCTTCCTGGGAGTCGGGCTCGTCGAGCCGACCCCCGACTGGGGCCGGATGTTCGCCACCGGCGCCAGGCACTACCAGAACGACATCACGTACATGTTCTTCCCGGGCGTGGCCATGGTGATCTTCGTGGTGGCCTTCAACCTGCTCGGGGACTCGGTCCGGGACGCATTCGATCCGAAGACTAAGCGCTAGGCAGGTGCAACGACACATGACCTCATCCACACGGGGCAGAGGGCGGCGGGCGGCCGTCTCTCTGGCGATCGGGGCCCTCGTGCTCTCGGCCTGCAGCAGCGGCGGGGGCGGCGACGACGATCCCGTCGAGAACAAGCCGGACAAGGCCAGGGCCGACAACTACTCGCTCGGCACCGCGGCCGACTCCACGGGCCCGGCGGCCGATCTGCCCGGCGCCAAGAAGGGCGGGACGGTCAACGTCCTGCAGCGGGACGCCTTCACCTATCTCGACCCGGCGCAGATCTACTACGCCGACATGCTGACCGTCCAGATGCTCTACAACCGGTCGCTGACCACCTACAAGGTCGACGACAAGGGCCGGGTGAAGCTGGTCGGCGACCTCGCCACCGACACCGGCAAGTCCTCGGACGGCGGCAAGACCTGGACGTACACGCTCAAGGACAACCTCAAGTTCGAGGACGGGTCGCCGATCACCTCCGCCGATGTCCGGCAGTCCATCGAGCGGCTCTACGCCAAGTGGGCCACCGACGGGCCGCTGTACATCCCGCAGTGGCTCTCCGGTGAGGGCCAGTCCTTCCGCAAGGCGCTGCCGGACGGCCCGTACAAGGGCAAGCACCTGCCCAAGGACGTGCTCGACACGCCGAACGACAAGACGATCGTCTTCCACTTCAAGGAGCCGCACGCGGACACCCCGTACGCGGTCGGTATGCCGAACATCGGCGCGGTGCCCTCCGACGGCAAGAAGGACACCGCCGAGAAGTACACCAACCACCCGGTCGCCTCCGGCCCGTACAAGATCGGCAAGCTCAACCCGGGCAAGTCGCTGACCCTGGTGCGCAACGACCAGTGGGACCCGAAGACGGACGCGGTCCGCCACCAGTACCCGGACAAGTTCGACATCCGCTTCGGCATCCAGGAGCCCGACTCCGCCCGCCGGCTGCTGGCCGAGCGGGGCAGCGACAAGCAGGCGATGTCCTTCACCAACGCGGTCACCGTCGAGTCCGCCCAGGAAGTCGCCAAGGACGCGGGCGCCAAGTCGCGCACCTTCCTTGAGGTGCAGCCGTACGTCGACTACATGGCCATCAACATGGACCGGATCAAGGACAAGAAGGTCCGGGAGGCCCTGGCCTACGCCATGCCCAACGACCAGATCCTCGGCCAGTTCGGCGGCAAGCGGGCCGGGCAGGTGGCGGGCAACCTGCTGGCCCCCTCGCTGGCCGGGTGGAAGAACTTCGATCCCTTCGGCAAGACGAAGAAGGGGAACGAGGGCGGCGACATCAAGAAGGCCAAGGAGCTGCTGAAGGAAGCGGGCAAGGAGGGGCAGGAGATCGTCTACGCCTACCCCAACACCACCGAGTACCAGAACGTCTCGGTGGTCGTCGTCAAGGCTCTGGAGGCGGCCGGCTTCAAGGTGGAGAAGAAGGAGATCGACTCCAACAACTACAACGTCGAGATCGCCAAGATCGACAACGGCTTCGACATCTACCGCGTCTCCTGGGGCGCCGACTGGCCGGTCGGCTCGACCGTGGTCCCGCCGCTGTTCGACAGCAAGGCCGTCGCCGACGGCTCGCAGAACTACTGGCACCTCAAGAACAGCCAGGTCGACTCCGAGATCGCCCGCATCCTGAAGATCACGGACGTGGAGAAGGCGTCGGGTGAGTGGGTCACGCTGGCCAACAAGATCCTCACCGACGACGTGCCGGGCGTCCCGCTCTTCTACAACCGCCAGTGGAACATCTGGGGTTCGGGGCTCGGTGGCATCAAGTACCACTCGGTGTACGGAACCGCCGACCCGACCGCGGTGTATGTGAAGTAGTAGCCCCGCTCGCCACGCGCCGGAGCCGATACGACCGGCTCCGCCGCGTGGCCACCCCGTCAGCCCCCAGGGCACGCTGTCCGCCACCCCCCGCGGGTGGCGGACGGCGCCGCCCGTCCGATCCGCCCTGGTCGCCCAAGGCGCCCGTACCGGAAGACCCGCGACGCCATGCTTCGTTTCCTCGTACGCCGCTCCCTCGGCGCGATCGTCATCATCCTGCTGATCAGCGCGATCACGTTCTTCCTCTTCTTCGCGCTGCCCTCCGAGCCGGCGCAGCTGGCCTGCGGCAAGAACTGCGGCCCGGACGCCATCGCGCTCATCAACAAGAACCTGGGTCTCGACGAGCCGGTCCCGGTCCAGTACTGGCACTATCTGGTCGGCATCTTCGCCGGCCGGGACTTCGAGGTCGGCCACTGCCCGGCCCCCTGCTTCGGCTACTCCTTCACCAACTCCCAGCCGGTCTGGGAGACCATCATGGACCGCTACCCGACCACGCTCTCGCTCGCCGTCGGCGGCGCCGCCGTGTTCCTGATCATCGGGGTCGGCATCGGCATGATCGCGGCGGCCAGGCGCGGCACCTTCACCGACAAGTTCTTCAGCTCCCTGTCGCTGATAGGCAACTCGCTGCAGATCTACTTCGTCGGCGTCATCGCGCTGTGGCTGCTGGTCGACACCTGGGGCGTGATCGACCGGCCCGAGTACACCCCGTTCACCGAGAATCCGGCCAAGTGGTTCAGCGGGCTGCTGCTGCCCTGGCTGGTGCTCTCCATCATCTTCATCGCCAACTACAGCCGTATGACGCGCTCCCAGATGGTCGAGCAGCTGAACGAGGAGCATGTGCGCACCGCGCGGGCCAAGGGGATGTCGGGCCGTACGGTCTTCTTCCGCTACGCCTGGCGCGGCGCGATCGCCCCGATCGTCACCATCGTCGGCATCGACCTGGGCTCGCTGTTCGGCGGCGCGATGATCACGGAGTTCACGTTCACCCTGCACGGCCTGGGCCGGCTCGCGGTGGAGTCGGTGACCGAGAAGGACCTCCCGATGCTGATGGGCGTGATGCTCTTCAGCTGCACGGCGATCGTCATCGCCAACATCATCGTGGACGCGCTGTACGCCGTCATCGACCCGCGCGTGCGCCTCGCCTAGGAGTACGACCGACGTGACCACCCTGACCAAGTCCGAGGCCGCCCCGGCCCCCGCCGCGGGCGACGCCTTCCTGTCCGTGCGCGACCTGTATGTGCGCTTCTCCACCGAGGACGGCGTCGTCAAGGCCGTGGACGGCCTCTCCTTCGACCTCGAGCGCGGACGCACCCTCGGCATCGTCGGCGAGTCCGGCTCCGGCAAGTCCGTCACCAACCTCGCCGTCCTCGGCCTGCACGACCCGCGCAACACCGAGATCCGCGGCGAGATCGTGCTGGACGGCCAGGAGCTGACCGGGGCGCCCGAGCGCGCCCTGGAGAAGCTGCGCGGCAACAAGATGGCGATGATCTTCCAGGACTCGCTCACCGCCCTCTCGCCCTACTACACCGTCGGCCGCCAGATCGCCGAGCCCTACCGCAAGCACACCGGGGCCTCCAAGCGCGAGGCGTGGGGGCGCGCCATCGACATGCTCGAGAAGGTCGGCATCCCCAACGCCAAGCTGCGGGTGCGCGACTATCCGCACCAGTTCTCCGGCGGTATGCGGCAGCGCGCCATGATCGCCATGGCCCTGGTCTGCGACCCCGACCTGCTGATCGCCGACGAGCCGACCACCGCCCTGGACGTCACCGTCCAGGCCCAGATCCTCGACCTGCTCAAGGATCTGCAGCAGGAGTTCGGCTCCGCGATCATCCTCATCACCCACGACCTGGGCGTGGTCGCCAACACCGCCGACGACCTGCTGGTCATGTACGCCGGCCGGGCCGTGGAGCGCGGCACGGTCCGTGAAGTGCTCCGCTCCCCCCAGCATCCGTACACCTGGGGGCTGCTGGGCTCCATGCCGCGGCTGAACTCCGCCGTCGACGAGCCGCTGAGCCCCATTCCCGGCGCCCCGCCCAGCCTGCTGTCCCCACCGCCCGGCTGCCCCTTCCACCCGCGCTGCGTCCACACCGAGGAGGTCGGCGGCGACCGGTGCGCCACCGAGCGCCCCTCGCTGCCCGACGGCCGGGGCGCCGCCTGCCATCTGGCCGCCGACCGCAAGCAGACCATCTTCACCGAGCAGATCAAGCCCCGGCTGGCCTAGGAGACACGGACCATGAGCAGCAACGCGTCGGCCACGTCCGGGGAACCCCTCCTGGTCGCGGAGAAGCTGACCAAACACTTCCCGATCATGGGCGGCTTCCCGTTCCGACGGAAGGTGGGGGCCGTCCAGGCGGTGGACGGCATCGACCTGACGGTGCGGGCGGGTGAGAGCTTCGGCCTGGTCGGCGAGTCCGGCTGCGGTAAATCCACCACCGGCCGCCTGCTGACCCGGCTCCTGGAGCCCACCGCGGGCACCATCACCTACCAGGGCCAGGACATCACCCACGCGGACCGCAAACAGCTGGCGCCGATCCGCTCCGAGATCCAAATGATCTTCCAGGACCCGTACTCCTCGCTGAACCCCCGGCAGACGGTGGGCGCGATCATCTCCGGGCCGATGGAGATCAACGGCATCGAGCCGCCGGGCGGCCGCGAGGCCCGGGTGCGGGAGCTGCTGGAGACCGTGGGCCTGAACCCCGAGCACTACAACCGCTTCCCCCATGAGTTCTCCGGCGGTCAGCGCCAGCGCATCGGCGTCGCCCGCGCGCTGGCGCTGGAACCCAAGCTGATCGTCGCCGACGAACCGGTCTCCGCGCTCGATGTCTCCATCCAGGCCCAGGTGGTCAACCTCCTCCAGGAGCTCCGCCGCGAGCTGGGCATCGCCTTCCTCTTCATCGCCCATGACCTGGCCGTCGTGCGCCATTTCTCACAGCGTGTCGCGGTCATGTACCTCGGCAAGATCGTCGAGGTCGGCGACCGCGACTCCATCTACCACCGCCCGCGCCACCCCTACACCCACGCCCTGCTCTCCGCGGTCCCCGAGGCCGCCTTGCTGGCCGAAGAGGCGGGCGAGGGCGAGGCCCAGGGCCCCGGGGCGAGCGGCGCCGCGCGCCGCGAGCGCATCCGCCTCGCCGGCGACGTCCCCTCCCCCATCAACCCGCCCTCCGGCTGCCGCTTCCGCACCCGCTGCTGGAAGGCGCAGGACAAGTGCGCGCGCGAGGAGCCGCCGCTGATCCGCCTCGAAGGCAACCACGAGGGCCATCTGTCCGCCTGCCACTTCCCCGAGGCCCCCAGCGTCGCCGCCCGCGAGCAGGACGTGATCCTCGACCCGGCGCTGATCGCGGCGGAGGAGATCCAGCAGGGGGTTCACAAGGACTGATCTCCGCGGGCCGAGCCCTGCGGACTGAACCCTGCTAGCGTCCGCATGCGTGAACGACACCGTATACGTGGGCAACGCGGGCAAGGACGCCGCTCTGGACCGGGGATGGATCCTCGGGCACTTCAAGGACGCCGACGATCCCCGCCACAGCGACGCCGTGGAGATCAAGTGGGGCGTGCACCCTCCCGGTGACGAACGGGCCCAGTGGGTGAGAGGCGAGGAGAGGACCGCTCTTCTGGTCCTCATCAGCGGCCGCTTCCGCGTCGAGCTGCCCGGCCGCAGCGTTCTCCTGGAACAGCAGGGCGATTACGTCGTGTGGGGGCGCGGAATCGACCATTCCTGGGTCGCGGAGGAGGAGTCGGTGGTGCTGACGGTCCGCTGGCCCTCCGTACCCGGCTATGCGGTGGAGGCCGCGGAGCCGCACCGCTGAGGACCGAGCATCCGCCGCCTCAGGTCTCGGCCGACCCCAGGACCAGCACCTGAATGGCCAGAACGGCCGCGCCGCGGGCCCAGTCGTGGAAGTCGGAGACCTTGGTCTCCAGGTTGACGGGGTCGGCCTGGGGGTGGCGGCCCGCGAGGATGGCTTCCTCCACCGCCGGGCCGACCACGTCGACAAGGCCCACCCCCTCGCCCGCCAGCAGGATCTTCTGCGGCATCGCGAAGTTGGCGATCTGGGCCACGAGCGTGCCCAGGGCCTGGGCGGCCTCGTCCAGGACACGGGCGGCCATGGGCTCGCCCTCGGCGGCGCGGCCGAGGATCTCCTCGTACGTCATCTCACGGCCGGTCGCGGCCTGGAGTTGGTAGCGGATGCTGGGGATGGTGAGCAGGGAGATGGCGCTGCCGCGATCGCCGTAGGGGGTGAGCGGTCCATAGGGGTTGACGATCCAGCGCCGGCCGAAGCCCGCGCCGTCCTCGGAGGAGGCCACCCTCCTGCCGCCGACGACGAACCCGTAGCCCAGCCCCGCCCCGATGGTGAGCACCGCGAACCGCTCCAGGCCTCGCCCGGCGCCGAACCAGGACTCGGCCTCCACCAGCGCCGCCACGTCGTTCTCGACGACCGCCGGCAGCCCCGTGCGCTCCTCGACCAGCTTGGCCAGCGGCACGTCCGCCCAGTCGAGGAAGGCCGATTCGACGACGGTCGAGCGGTCCCGGACGCTGCCGCCGACGCCGATGCCGATCCCGGCCAGGCGGGGAAACGCGCGAGCGGGCTCGGCGGTCATCTCGTGCAGCAGGCCGACCACTTCCGCGGGGTCGTGTGTGGTCAGCGGCCGGTCGTAACGGGCCACGATGTCGCTGCGCAGGGTGGTGACGACCGCGTACACCCTGTCCCCTGTGATCTTGAACCCGAGGAAGTACCGGGACTCGGGGACGATGTCCAGTGGCTGTGAGGGCCGCCCCTGCCGCGCCTCCGCGAGCATCGTGTCCTCGGCCGACTCGATCAGCAGACCCGACTCGATCAGCGGCTTGGTCAGCCGGGTGAGGCTGCCCGCCGAGAGGTTCAGCCGGCGGGCGATCTCGCTGCGCGACAGCGGACCGTGTACCAGCACCTCGATCGCCACGGCGCGCTCGCCGGGGCTCAGCGGTGGCCAACTCGCCGCAAGTGTGGTCATGAAGGGTCAGACCCCCACAAGATTTTTTTCATCAAGGAAGTAATGGAGTCACTCTACGCCGCAGAAGCCGGACACAAAACACCTCCGCACGACTCTTGACGCATGGATTCTTTTGCACCAAAAGTAAGTGCCCTGAGCCGAGGACGCCGCAGACGAGGGAGTCTCCAATGACCGTCGCCTCCAGCAGCCCTCCTTCGCGTCTGCCGTTGCGCAGCTCCGAGGGGGTCACACCGAAACGCACCGTCCGCAAGGCCCGGGAGCGCGGGGACGGAGCCCTCGCGGCTCTCTTCATCGCCCCCGCCCTGCTGGGCTTTCTGGTCTTCCTGCTCTGGCCGACGCTGCGGGGCATCTACCTGAGCTTCACCCGCTTCAACCTGCTCACCCCACCCGAGTGGGTGGGCCTGGCCAACTACGACCGGCTGGTCCATGACCCCCTCTTCTGGGACTCGCTGAAGGTCACCGTCGAGTACGTGGTCATCAACATCGGTGTGCAGACGGTGTCGGCCCTCGCCATCGCGGTGCTGCTCCAGCGGCTGACCCAGTCGGCCGTGCTCCGGGGCATCGTGCTCACCCCCTATCTGATGTCGAACGTCGTCGCCGGCCTGGTCTGGCTGTGGATGCTCGACAACCAGCTCGGCATCGGCAACGAGATCCTCCAGAGCCTGGGCTTCGACCGCATCCCGTTCCTGGCCGACGAGACCTGGGCGATCCCCACCATCGCCCTGATCAACGTCTGGCGGCACGTCGGCTACACCGCGCTCCTGCTCTTCGCCGGTCTCCAGGCGATCCCGAACGACATGTACGAGGCAGCCAAGGTCGACGGCGCGAGCGAGTGGCGGATGTTCTGGCGGATCACCATGCCGCTGCTGCGGCCGGTGCTGGCGGTCGTGCTGATCATGACCGTGATCGGTTCGTTCCAGGTCTTCGACACGGTCGCCGTGACGACCGCGGGCGGTCCGGCGAACGCCACCAACGTGCTCCAGTACTACATCTACGGCTCCGCTTTCGGCCGCTTCCAGTTCGGCTACGCCTCGGCCATGTCCGTCGCCCTGTTGGTCGTCCTCAGCGCGATCACCGTCATCCAGTACCGGATCACCCGGGCCGGCCAGACCGACCTCGGCTGACGGAAGGAACTCACCGTGGCTGCCGTCACCACCACAACGACCGGAATGCCGACCGGCATACGGCCGGTCAGGCGCAGGTTCTCCATCGGCCGGGCCGCCGCCTGGACCGTGATGGGCCTGATCGTCCTCATCACCCTGCTGCCGTTCTACTGGATCCTGCGCACCGCGCTGTCCACCAACGCCGGTCTCAACACCGACCCCGCGAACCCCCTGCCGGTCGACCTCAGCAGCAGTGGCTTCGAACGCGCCCTCGGGCTCCAGTCCGCCAAGGAGGCGATCGCCGAGGGCGGCGCGGGCGGCGGGCTCGACTTCTGGCGCTATCTGCTCAACTCGGTGATCGTCTCGACGCTGATCACCAGCTGTCAGATCTTCTTCTCCGCGATGGCCGCGTACGCCTTCGCGCGGCTGCGCTGGCGCGGCCGGGACAAGGTCTTCGGCCTGTTCCTGGCCGGGCTGATGGTGCCCGCCATCTTCACACTGCTGCCGAACTTCGTGCTCATCAAGCAGCTGCACCTGGTGGACACGCTGCTGGGCATCGCGCTGCCCACCCTCTTCATGACGCCGTTCGCGGTGTTCTTCCTGCGGCAGTTCTTCATGAACGTGCCCCGGGAGGTCGAGGAGGCGGCGCTGCTCGACGGCGCCGGAAAGATCAAGATCTTCTTCCGGGTGATCCTGCCGATGGCGGCCACCCCGATCACCACGCTGGCCGTGCTGACGTACATCACCTCCTGGAACGACTACTTCTGGCCGCTGATGGTCTCCTACAGCGACAGCTCCCGCGTGCTGACCGTGGCCCTGGCGATCTTCCGGGCGCAGACCCCGGCGACCGGCGTCGACTGGTCCGGGCTCATGGCGGCGACGCTGATCGCCGCGCTGCCGATGCTCCTGCTCTTCGCCTGCTTCGCCCGCCGCATCGTCAGCTCCATCGGCTTCACCGGGATCAAGTGAGGAACGCCCCATGCGACTTCGTACACTGACCGCGCTGGCCGGAGCGGTGACGCTGTCCCTGGTGTCCGGCTGCGCGGCCGGCGACGGCACCGGAGCGTCCGCGAACACCGTGACGTACTGGCTGTGGGACGCCAACCAGCTGCCCGCCTACCAGGCCTGCGCGAAGGGGTTCGAGAAGGAGAACCCCGGGCTCAAGGTGAAGATCACTCAGCTGGGCTGGAGCGACTACTGGACCAAGCTCACCTCCGGGTTCATCGCGGGCACCCAGCCGGATGTGTTCACCGACCACATCCAGAAGTTCGGCCAGTTCGCCGATCTGAAGGTGCTCGAGCCGCTCGACGGCCTCGGCATCAAGGAGTCCGACTACCAGCCGGGGCTCGCCGCCAACTGGATCGGCCAGGACGGCCACCGCTACGGAGCCCCCAAGGACTGGGACACCGTGGCCCTCTTCTACAACCAGAAGATGGCCAAGGCCGCCGGGCTCACCGCCGGGCAGCTGGGCAGCCTCTCCTGGAACCCGAAGGACGGCGGCAGCTTCGAGAAGGCCATCGCGCACCTCACCGTCGACAAGAACGGCAGGCGGGGCGACGAGCCCGGCTTCGACAAGAACAACGTCAAGGTGTACGGGCTGGCCACCAACGGCGGCGGCTACGGCGACGGCCAGACCCAATGGAGCATGTTCACCGCCTCCGCCGGGTGGAGCTACACCGACAAGCCCCGTTGGGGCACGAAGTACCAGTACGACAGCAAGACCTTCCAGTCCGTCATCAAGTGGTACTTCGGACTGGCGAAGAAGGGCTACATGGCCCCCTTCTCCGACTACAACGTCCAGTCCAACCAGGCGAACACGCAGGTCGCGGCGGGCAAGGCCGCCGCGGCGTTCGACGGGGCCTGGATGATCTCCACGTACAGCGGCTTCAAGGGCAGGGACGTCAAGGCCGCCCTCACGCCCGTCGGCCCCACCGGCAAGCGCGCCACCATGATGAACGGCCTCGCCGACTCCATCACCAAGGCCGCCAAGAACAAGGCGGGCGCCCGCAAGTGGGTGGCCTACCTGGCCTCCGACAAGTGCCAGACCGTCGTCGGCAAGTACGGCGTCGTCTTCCCCGCCACTTTGGCCGGCACCGAGGCCGCCACCGCCGCGTACAAGAAGAAGGGCATCGATGTCACGGCGTTCACCGAACCGGTGGCCGACAAGAAGGACTTCCGGACCTTCTCCTACCCGATCACCAACTACGCGGCGGACGTGACCGCGCTCATGACGCCGCAGATGGAGGACATCTACGGCAACGGCGCACCCGTGAGCAGCCTCGACCAGACCAACAGCCAGATCAACCGGATCCTCTCTCAGTGATCTCTCGACCAGTGAAGGGCACGCCTCACATGACTTTCTCGCTCGGCATCGTCGGCGCCGGCCAGTTCTCCGGCCAGTTCGCCACGCTGTTCCAGGCCCATCCCGGCGTCGGCGACGTCTATGTCACCGATCTGCTGCCCGAGCGTGCGGAACAGCTGGCCGCCGCACAGGGGCTGGCGGGCACCTTCCCCTCGTACGAGGCCATGCTGGAGTCGAAGGCGGTCGACGCGGTCGCCATCTTCACCCAGCGCTGGACGCACGGTCCGCTGGTGCTCCAGGGCCTGAACGCGGGCAAGCACGTCTACTCCGCCGTCCCCATGGCGATCACCACCGAGGAGATAGCGGCGATCATCGAGGCCGTGCGCGCCACCGGCCTGACGTACATGATGGGTGAGACCAGCCAGTACAACCCGGCGACCGTCTACGCCCGCAACCAGATCGCCGAGGGCGCCTTCGGACGGCTCTTCTACGCCGAGGGCGACTACGTCCACGACATGGATCTCGGCTTCTACGAGGCCTATCAGTACAGCGGCGGCGAGAACTGGAAGGCGACCGCCAGCTATCCCCCGCTGCTCTACCCCACGCATGCCGTCGGCGGGGTGCTCGGCGCCTGGCAGACGCATGCGGTGAGCGTGTCCGCGATCGGGGTCAGGGACGACCGCGGGGACGGCGTGTTCGACCGGGAGATCAGCCAGTTCGGGAACGACTTCTCCAATGCCACCGCGCTGTTCGAGGTGGCGGGCGGCGGCTCGTTCCGTACGAACGAGTTCCGGCGAGTCGGCTATCCCTCATACATCCGGGAATCACGGTTCCGGTTCTTCGGTACGGAGGCCAGCATGGAGCAGCTCGCCACCGTCGGTTTCTGGCAGGACAAGAAAGGGGTGAAGGACATCTCCGAGCTGCTGGAGCCCAAGCCCACCCTGGCGCCCGACGATCCGCAGCTCGAGCACATAGCCCCGGCCCTGCGGGCCGCCTTCACCTCGGGTTCCGCGCCGGTACACGACCGGTCGCGGCTGCCGAGGGAGTTCGACCACCTCCACAACGGCCACGAGGGCAGCCACCACTTCCTGGTGGACGACTTCGTGACCGCGGTCAACACCCGCACGCTGCCGTCCGTGAACGCCTGGGTCGCGGCCCGCTACACCCTGCCGGGCATCGTCGCGCACGAGTCCGCGCTCCAGGGCGGCGCCAGGCTGGACATCCCGGACTTCGGGGACGCGCCCGGGGCATAGCCTCAGCCGCTGGGCGCGTGCGGGCGTTCCCCGGCGAAGTGGCAGGCCGACGGGTGCGCGGCCGGGCCCCCCGGGGCCCGGAGCTCCGGGGGCACCACGAGCCGGGGCACCTCCACCGCACAGCGGTCCTCGGCCCTCCAGCAGCGGGTGCGGAAGCGGCAGCCGGAGGGCGGATCGGCCGGGGAGGGGACGTCGCCGGCCAGGAGGATGCGCTCGCGGCCGTCGCTGGACTCCGGGTCGGGCACCGGGACCGCGGACAGCAGGGCCTGGGTGTACGGATGCGTCGGATGGTCGTAGATCTCGGTGTCGGTGCCGATCTCGGCGAAGCGGCCCAGGTACATCACCGCCACCCGGTCGGAGATATGGCGGACGACGGACAGGTCATGGGCGATGAAGAGGTAGGAGAGGTTGAACTCGTCCTGCAGCTTCTCCATCAGGTTGATGACCTGGGCCTGCACCGACACATCCAGCGCGGAGACCGGCTCGTCGCAGATGATGATCTCCGGGTCGAGGGCCAGGCCGCGCGCGATGCCGATGCGCTGGCGCTGACCGCCGGAGAACTGGTGCGGGTAGCGGTTGATGTACTCGGGGTTGAGCCCGACGACGTCCAGCAGCTCCTGCACCCTGCGGCGGCGATCGCCCTTCGGGGCCACCTCCGGGTGGATCTCGAAGGGCTCACCGATGATGTCACCCACCGTCATCCGCGGGTTCAGCGAGGTGTACGGGTCCTGGAACACCATCTGGATATTGCGCCGCACGGCCTTCAGGGCCCGCCCCGACAGCTTGGTGATGTCCTCGCCCCGGTAGCGGATCTCCCCAGCGGTCGGCCGCTCCAGGTTGACCAGCAGCCGGGCGAGGGTGGACTTGCCGCAGCCGGACTCGCCGACGACCCCGAGCGTTTCCCCGCGCCACAGGTCGAAGGAGACGCCGTCGACGGCCTTGACCGCGCCGACCTGGCGTTTGACGACGACGCCCTGGGTGAGCGGGTAGAGCTTGGCCAGGTCACGCACCTCCAGGACCGGCTCGCCCGGCCCGGCGGCGGGCTCAGGGGGCTGCGATGGCGTCGCGGGCATCGAGCTCGTCCTTCCAGAAGTGGCAGGCGCTGGCCCGGCTCACGGGCGCGTCCCGGTACGTCACCTCGTACAGGGGCGGCCGTTCGGTGCGGCAGACGTCCTGGGCGCGGGGGCAGCGCGGGGTGAAGGGGCAGCCGGGCGGGGACTCCCCCGGGCCGGGCGGCAGGCCCTTGATCGCGTACAGCTCCCGGCCCCCGCGCTCCCCCCCGCCGTCGAGTCGCGGGATCGAGTCCAGCAGCCCGCGGGTGTACGGATGGGCCGGGCGGCGGTAGAGGTCGCGTACGGGTGCGGTCTCCACGATCCGGCCCGCGTACATCACCGCGATGGTGTCGGCGACATCGGCGACCACACCGAGATCGTGGGTGATCAGGATCAGACCCATGTCGTACTCGCGCCGCAACTCCGCGAGCAGATCCATGACCTGGGCCTGGACGGTGACATCCAGGGCGGTGGTCGGCTCGTCGGCGATGATCAGGTCCGGCTCCAGCGCCAGCGCCATGGCGATCATGATGCGCTGGCGCATACCGCCCGAGAACTGGTGCGGATAGTCGCCCACCCGCTCCTTCGCCGCCGGAATGCGCACCCGGTCCATCAGCTCCACGGCCCTGGCGCGCGCGGCGCGGCGCGACAGGCCCTGGTGCACCTCGTACATCTCGGCGAGCTGGGCGCCCACCGACACCACCGGGTTCAGCGCGGAGAGCGCGTCCTGGAAGATCATCGCCATGCGGGCGCCGCGCACCCGGCGGCGCTCGTCCTCACCCAGCTCCAGCAGGTCCCGCCCCTGGAAGAGGATCCGTCCGCCGGTCACGAAGGCGGGCGGCGAGTCGAGGATGCCCATGATCGCCTGGGCGGTCACCGATTTGCCCGAGCCCGACTCGCCGAGCACCGCCAGCGTCCGGCCCGCGTCCACGCCCAGCGTCACCCCGCCCACGGCTTCGGTGACGCCGTCCCTGGTCCGGAACTCGACCCGCAGATCCCGTACGTCCAGCAGCCGCGGCAGGGCGGGCTGCGCCCCCTGGAGTGCGCTCATCGTCCCCTCCTCAGCGCAGCTTCGGATCGAGCGCGTCGCGCACCGCGTCGCCGAGCATGATGAACGCCAGCACCGTGATGCTCAGCGCCCCGGCGGGCCACAGCAGCATGTGCGGGGCGTTGCGGATCTGGGTGGAGGCGGACGAGATGTCGATCCCCCAGGAGACGGTCGGCGGCTTGAGCCCCACGCCGAGGAAGGACAGCGTCGCCTCCAGCGCGATGTAGGTGCCGAGCGCGATGGTGGCGACGACGATGACGGGGGCCACGGCGTTGGGCGCGATGTGCCGCAGCAGCGTCCGGGTGTCGCTCGCGCCCAGCGCCCGCGCCGCCTGGACGTAGTCGTGCCGTTTGGCGGTCAGCACGGCCCCGCGCGCGATGCGGGAGATCTGCGGCCAGCCCAGCAGCACGATGAAGCCGACCACCGGCCACACCGACCCGCTGGTGACCACGGACAGGAAGACCAGCCCGCCCAGCAGGATCGGGATGCCGAAGAAGACGTCCGCGATCCGCGACAGCAGGGCGTCCCACCAGCCGCCGTAGTACCCGGCCAGCCCGCCGAGCACGCTGCCGAGCAGGGCCGCGCCCGCCGTGGCGCAGATGCCGACGGCGATGGAGGCGCGGGCCCCGTAGACGGTGCGGGTGTAGACGTCGCGGCCCTGCAGGTCGTAGCCGAAGGGGTGGCCGGGCGCCGGGCCGTCCTGCGCCTTGGACAGGTCGCCGCGGTACGGATTGCCGTCCGTGATCAGCTCCGGCCAGATCGCGATCAGTACGAGGAAGACGATGATCAGGGCGGAGACCACGAAGACCGGGTTGCGGCGCAGGTCCCGCCAGGCGTCGGACCACAGCCCGCGCGGCGCCGCGGCCCGGTCGGCGGAGCGCCCCGGGCCGCGTCTGCCCGCGGGCACCACGGGTGCGGGGGCGGGGGCGCCCCGCAGGGCCTGGGTGTCGCCCGCGGCCAGGGCCTGTGCGCCGCCGCCGGCCGGGGCGATGGCTTGGGGGGTGTCAAACGGCTCAGGCATACCGGATCCTCGGGTCGAGCACGGCGTAGAGGAGGTCGACGATCAGGTTCGCCAGCAGGAAGACGATCACGAGGATGGTCACGAAGCCGACGACCGTGGGGGAGTTCTGGCGCAGGATGCCCTGGTAGAGCTGGTAGCCCACGCCGTGGATGTTGAAGATCCGCTCGGTGACGATGGCGCCGCCCATGAGCGCGCCGATGTCGGTGCCGAGGAAGGTCACCACGGGGATCAGGGAGTTGCGCAGCAGATGGCGGACGACCACCCGGCGGCGCGGCAGCCCCTTGGCGACGGCGGTGCGCACATAGTCGGCGCGGGCGTTCTCGACGATGGAGGTGCGGGTGAGCCGGGTGGTGTACGCGAGGGAGACCAGGCCCAGCACGACGCCCGGCAGCAGCAGCTGTCCCAGCGGCGCGTCCGGTGCGACGGAGGGCGTGGTCCAGCCCCATCTCACCCCGATCAGGTACTGCAGCACCGAGCCGCTGACGAAGGTCGGGACGGAGACCACGACCAGGGTCAGCAGCAGCACGGAGGTGTCCAGGCCGCGCCCGCGCCGCAGCCCGGTCGCGACGCCGAGGGTCAGCCCGAGGGCCATCTCGAAGAGCACGGCGACCAGGGTGAGCCGCAGGGTGATGGGGAAGGCGTCGGCCATCAGCTCGGTGACGGGCCGGCCGTCGAAGGCGGTGCCGAAGTGGCCGCTGAAGACCTGCCCCATGTAGTGCGCGTACTGCCGCCACAGCGGCTCGTCGAGGTAGAGGTCCTCGCGGATGCGGGCGGCGGTGGCCGGGTCGGGGGCCCGGTCGCCGAAGAGGGCCGCGACGGGGTCGCCCAGCGCGTACACCATGAAGAAGATCAGGAAGGTGGTGCCCAGGAACACGGGGATCATCTGGAGCAGCCGCCGAAGCGCGTGACGGCCCATGGCTCAGCCGACCTTGATCCGGTCGTAGACCGGGACGCTGAACTGGTTGAGGGCCACGCCATCGAGCCGGGACGAGTAGCCCGCGCTGCCGTTCTGGTACCACAGCGGGATGGCGGGCATCTGCGTGGCGAGGATCTTCTCGGCGTCCTGGAAGGCGGTGATGGCCGCCCCGTCGCCGGACTCGGCGTTGGCCCGGTCGACGAGCCGGTCGAAGGCGGTGTCGCTCCAGTGGCCGTCGTTGGAGGAGGCATCGGTGTAGTACAGCGGCTGCAGGAAGTTCTGGATCAGTGGGTAGTCCATCTGCCAGCCGGCCCGGAACGGCCCGGTCATCCGCTTGTTCGCCATCTTGTTGCGGTAGTCGGCGAAGGTCCCCACCGGTCTGCCGACACAGGCCCGGTCGCTGCGCAGCACGGTGTTGACGCTGTTGCAGACCGCGTCGACCCAGTCCTTGTGGGAGCCGGTGTCGGCGTTGTACGTGATGGTCATCCGGCCGCCGGGCAGCCCGCCGCCCGCCTTGATCAGCGCCCTGGCCCGCGCCGGGTCGAAGGAGCAGGCGTCGCCGCACAGGCCGGGCCGGTAGCCGCCCTGGCGGCGCAGCACCGGGGAGGTCCAGTCGGTGGCCGGGGTCCGGGTGCCGTGGAAGATCCGGTCGGTGATCTGCGCGCGGTTGATCGCCATGGAGATCCCGCGCCTCAGCTTCGCCGAGCCGGGCCCCCGCCAGCGGCGGTCGTACATCGGGAAGGTGAGGGTCTGGATGATCCCCGCGGGCTGGTTGATGTAGCGGTTCCCGAGGTCTGAGCGGACGAACTTCAGCTGGGCGGCGGGCACGTCGTCCACCAGGTCGAGATTGCCTGCCTGCAGATCGGTGTAGGCGGTGTTGCTGTCGGTGTAGACGCGCAGCTCGACGCCCTTGTTGCGGGGCTTGTCGGGCCCCGGGTAGCCGTCCCGGGCGCGCAGCTTCATCACCGAGCCCTTGGCGTACGAGACCACCTCGTACGGGCCGTTGCCGACGGGTTTGCGCAGCCAGGCGGCGTGGTCGTCGAAGAAGGCGCGGGGCAGCGGCGCGTAGGCGTTGTAGCCCAGCGTCTTGGGCCAGCTGGAGAACTTCTGGGTGAGCTTGACCGTGAAGGTCCGCGCGTCCTTGACGCGCAGTCCGGAGAGGGTCTTCGCGGTGGGCCGGCCGGTGACCGGGTGGACCTTGTCGTAGCCCTGGATGTACTCGAAGAAGTAGGCGTTGCGCTGCTCGTTGTCGAGCAGGGCGGCGTAGTTCCAGGCGTCCACGAAGGACTTGGCGGTGACCTTCTCGCCGTTGCCGAACCGCCACCCGTCCTTGATGGTGATGGTGAAGGTCCGCTGATCGGCCGTCCGGATCCGCTCGGCGAGCGCGTTCTTCGCCTCGCCGGTCGCGGGGTCGTACCGCTTGAGCCCCCGGAAGATCATGTCCAGGACCTTGCCGCCCTGGACGTCGTTGATGTTGGCCGGCTCCAGCGGGTTGGGCGGGTCGCCCCAGGAGGACCGTACGACGCCCTTGGGCGCGTCGCCCCCGCCGCAGCCGGTCGCGGCGACGGCGAGCACCAGCGGGACGAGGAGGCCGCCCGCCACGCCCACGGCCCGCGATCCACGCCGAAGGCACCGAGCGCGCGCGGCGATGCGCATGAGTGCCTCCCTGGGGCCGATCCGATGTACTGGCTCAGGCCCATATGACATCCCATGGGACGACTTGCCGCATTCGGGATACCACCGTCCGTGTCGGCCCCCAGATGCCCGACCCAGCCCCTCGCGACCCCTCCGCCGGTCCTGGCGGACACCATCCGTCCTCAAGGCCCCCTACCGTGCGCGCCATGGACCACCACCAGGCACAGGGCACCTCCCACCCGATCCACCCCTTCCGCATCGCCGTCCCGCAGCCCGACCTCGACGATCTGCGCGAACGCCTCGTCCGCACCCGCTGGCCCGACCAGCTCCCCGGCGCCGGGTGGTCCTACGGCGTTTCGCTCGACTACGTACGCGAGGTGGCCGACTACTGGGCCGGGGAGTTCGACTGGCGGGCGCAGGAGGCGCGGCTCAATGCGTTTCCGCAGTTCACCACGGACATCGACGGGCAGCGGGTGCACTTCCTCCACATCCGCTCCCCCGAGCCGACCGCCCTGCCGCTGCTGATCACCCACGGCTGGCCCGGCTCGGTCGCCGAGTTCACGGAGATCATCGGCCCGCTGACCGACCCCCGCGCCCACGGTGGCGACCCGGCCGACGCCTTCCACCTCGTCATCCCCTCCCTCCCCGGCTTCGCCTTCTCCGGCCCGACCCGCGAGTCCGGCTGGGGCATCCGCCGTATCGCCACCGCCTGGGGCGAGCTGATGCGGCGCCTGGGCTACGAGCGCTACGGGACGCAGGGCGGCGACTTCGGCTCGCTCATCTCCCCCGAGGTGGCGCGGGTGGCCCCGGCCGAGGTCATCGGCGTGCACGTCAACGCGCTGGTGACGATCCCCTCCGGCGACCCGGCCCAGATGGAAGGCCTCACCTCCACGGAGCAGTCCCGCCTCGCCGGCGTCCGGCGCTGGCACCGCGAGCTGTCCGGCTACGCTGCCATCCAGAGCACCCGCCCCCAGACCCTGGCCTACGGCCTCGCCGACTCACCCGTCGGCCAGCTCGCCTGGAACCTCGACTGGTTCGCCGCCCACGGCGACAAGCCGGGCGCGCTCGACCGGGACGCCGTGCTGACCAACGTCTCGATCTACTGGTTCACCAACACGGCCGGATCGGCCGCCCGCCTCTACAAGGAGGCGGCGTCCGTGTGGAGCGCGCCCCCGGAGCGCTCCAAGATCCCCACCGGCGTGGCGGTATTCCACGGAGACGGGGCCATCCGCCGCTTCGCGGAGCCACACCATGCGATCACGCACTGGTCGGAGTTCGACGCGGGCGGGCACTTTGCGGCGATGGAGGTGCCGGAGCTGCTGGTCGGCGACGTACGGGCGTTCTTCCGCACCCTGCGCTGACCGCGCGCTCGCGATCACACCCGCCGCGACATCACACCTGCTGCAAAGTCACCAGCTTGCCCCGGCTGCCGAGCCGGTCGAGCACGTGCCGGAGGTCGTCGGGGTCGGAGGTGGCGACCGCCGCCCCCCAGTCGAGCGGCGAGCACCGCGACGGCCCCGTCCACTGGATCGGAGGTCCCCGCCTGGCCCAGTAGCTCCCCGATCTCCCGGGCCGATGCCTCGTCCATGGCCGCCACATCGCACCCCTTGAGCAACTGCGCCAGGCGCGCCTGGCGAGCTCCGTCCCGCCACACCTGTGCCACCACGGGTGCGGGCACCTGGGGCACACCGCCCGCGGTGAGATAGGCCCGGTGGGCTCTCCAGACCTTGGTCTGTGAGCGCTCGGCGGCGATCAGCATTCCCGCGTCGTAGACGACAGGCCGCAGTACGGTCATCGGTCATTGCCCCCCGGCGCTTGTGGAATCAAGCCGCGTGATCGCCGGCGCCGGTGTCATCGTTCGCGACCGGCCTCGCGACGGTGTCCATGAACGCGTCCACCCACGCCTGTTCATCCGGGGTGGGTGGACCGATCTCCGCCAACACCTCTTCCGCCGCGATCAGCCCCGCCTCGATCTTGGCCGCGCGCTCGGCCGCGCGAGAGCCAGGCCGAGACGCTCATGCCCTCGCGGTCCGCCGCTTCCTTGGCGGCGCTCAGGGTCTCGCTCGGGATCGTGATCGTGACACGTTCGAGGCTCATACCGGCGTGGCGCCGCGCTCTCGGCGCCCACGGACGGCGGTTCACTCGAATGAGTCCGCCCGCTGGGGTCAGCCGTGGCTGATGACGACCTTCCCGAAGCCGCCGCCCGACTGGACGTACCGGAAGGCATCCGGGACCTCATCGAAGGGGAACACCCGGTCGATCACCGGACGCACCCGATGCGCCGTGACCGCCCGGTTCAGCTCGGTGAAATGGGCCCGGCTCCCCGTGGCGACCCGCCGCAGCACGGCCCCCGCGCCGAACAGGACCGCAAGGTCGAGGGGCTTGGCCCCCTCGGCCCCGGACAGCCATCGGCCGACGAGCGCCACCTCGCCGCTGACCGCGACGGACTTCAGCGACTGCTCCAGCGGGCCCGACGGGTCGACGACGCGATCGGCGCCGAGGCCATCCGTCAGGGCGCGTACGTCCTCCCACCACTGTGGGCGCTCCCGGTAGTTGATCACCTCATCGGCCCCGAGCGCCCTCAGCCGCTCGGCCTTGGCCGCGCTGGACGTGGTGACGATCACCCGGGCGCCCGCCAGCTTGGCGAACCGCAGCACGAACAGCGAGACGGCTCCCGAGCCGAGGGTCAGCACGGTGGAGCCGGGGCGCGGCGCGCCGCCGGTGGTCAGGGCGTTCCACGCGGTCACCGCCGCCAGCGGCAGCGTCGCGGCCTCCTCGTACGACAGATGCTCCGGGATGGGCACGACGCCGTCCTCGCTCAGCACCGCGTACTCGGTCAGCACACCGTCGATCATGGTGCCGAGCTGTGCGGCGTTGTCGCGCCGGAACGGGCCGTCGAGCCAGCGGGGAAAGACGGCGGCGGCTACCCGGTCGCCCACCTTCACCCGCGCCACGCCCTCGTCGACGGCCACGACCTCCCCGGCCCCCTCACAGCCGGGCACCACGCCGGGTGTGATCGGCAGCGGATAGTTGTCGGCCAGCACCATCAGATCGCGGAAACCGATCGAGTTCGCGCGCATCCTGACCACGACCTGTCCACGCCCCGGTTCGGGCTCATCCCGGTCCTGGACGGTCAGCCCGGCGAGATCATGGCCCGGGACAAGGTGGTAGCTCTTCATGAAACGGCCTTCCCCATCGCTCAGTGCTTGTGCCGAGCGATCCTGCGCGGCGGCCGGCGGTGCGGCAATTCCCTGAAGGGAATCGCCGAGTACCCTGAGCGCCCGGTACAACTACCGATGTGAGCAGCACAATCGAGCAAACGGGCGTCGGCGTCGAGCTGCGACGCTGGCGCCGGGCGCGCCGGCTCAGCCAGCTCGAACTGGCCACGCTGGCCGACACCACCCAACGCCACCTGAGCTTCATCGAAAGCGGCCGCTCCCAACCTGGCCGCGCCATCCTCATCCGGCTGGCCGAGTCTCTGAGGCTCTCCCTCCGCGAGCGCAACGACCTGCTCGGCAAGGCCGGTTACGCTCCCGTGTTCGCCGAATCGGGCCTGGACGAGTCCGCGCTACGGCCGGTCCGTACCGCCCTCGAACAGATCCTGCACGGCCATCTGCCCTACCCGGCGCTCGTCGTCGCGCCCTACGGGCGAGTGGTGGCGGCCAACGACGCCATCGAGGTCTTCACCGAGGACGCGGCCCCCGAGCTGCTGGTGCCCCCGGTCAATATGCTCCGGCTCATGCTCCACCCCGATGGCATGGCCCGCCGCGTCCGCAATATGCCCGAGTGGGGCCGCCACGTCATCGAGAACCTCCGCGCCCGGGCCCACCGCAGCCCGGACCCCCGCCTCGACGCGTTCACCGAGGAACTCGCCGGCTACGTCCCCCAGGCCCCCGTCGGCCCCGACCATCTCGGCTTCTCCGTCCCCATGAGGCTGGCGTCGGCGGACGGCGAGCTACGCCTGATCACCACGCTGACCTCCTTCGCCACCGCGACGGACATCACTCTCGCCGAACTCCACCTGGAGGCGTTTCTGCCGGCCGATCAGGCCACGGCGGAACTGCTGCGGCTCCGGGCGGAGCGGCGCCGAGATTTGCGGTGAGTATGAGACAGCGACACGCCGTCGCATCGGCGTGTCGCTGTCTCATACTCACCGCAACTCAACTGCCGCGCGTGCCCGTGATCAGACCTGCTGCACGGACACGAGCCTGCCCCGGCTGTCGAGCCGGTCAAGCAGGTGCCCGCGGTTCCCACGTCAAGGCGTGGCGTTCATCTAGGGCGCTTCAACAACACCGCGAACCGCACGTTCGACATGGATTTGAGCGCGTGCGTGTAATAGTTCTCGTAGCTGGCCCTGAGGGGTACTACGCCCACAGCTTCCCAGCCATCCTGGCCTGCGGCGTTCAGCTTCTCCTCCCAGCCGGTATCATCGATACCGGGAACAACCACGACCGTCTGGTACTCCCATACGACTGCCATTTGCTGAGGGTGACATGGCTTGCAGCCCGGCGCTAGCGCGCTTCGCAAGCCGCGCCGCGGCCTTGGAAACGATCCCCTGGACCGCTATGCCGCCAGATCGGATGTAGCTCTTGCCCAGAATGGCCCTGCTCTGAGGCGTCGTTCGTTACTGGCCTCGTGACCGTGTCCATGAACTCATCCACCCACGCCTGCTCCTCCAGCGTGGGTGGACCGATCTCCGCCAGCACCTCTTCCGCCGCGATCAGCCCCGCCTCGATCTTGGCCGCGCGCCCGGCCGCACGCGAGAGCCAGGCCGAGACGCTCATGCCCTCGCGATCCGCCGCTTCCTTGGCGGTACTCAGGGTCTCGCTCGGGATCGTGATCGTGACACGTTCGAGGCTCATACCGGCGACCATACGGGCGGACCGCCGGGCCCCGGCTCTCGCGGCGAGTGGTTCACCCGAATGAGCCCGGCAGGCCCGCCAGGCGCTATCCGTAGCCGATATTGGTGCGCCGCCGAGCCCCGATAGGTGACATGGACGGCTCCGCGCGGCCCATGCGCCGCTGGGCGGCATTCGGCGTGGGCGAGTGCGGGTTTCGTCTCGCGCCTTCGGCGCGACGATGGCGGGCTACGGGAAGCGGGGGAAGGGGCCCGGGACCGTTGCCGTCCGGCGGGCCGGTGGGGGTGTGGCGTCAGCCGACGGGTCGGGCGGCGGGTGAATGGCCAGGAGCGGGGGACGACGGTCCGGTTCGGGGCTTCCCCCACACCCCCTTGCAGAAAAACGTTTGATGCAGAGCAAGTAACCGAGCAAGCAATTCTTTGAGAGGGGGTGGGGGAGGCCTCTTGGGAGGTTGGGCTCATGGGGTGGAACAGGGACATCCACGAGGCGGCGCGGCGCCCGATGCGCTCACACGGCGCCCCCTTCGGCCCCGGCAGGCGAGACCGGGGCACCGGACCCCCGGACGGCAACGGCGCCCCGCCCCCTCCCCCCGCTTCCCGTAGCCCGCCTTCTTTGCGCCAAAGGCGCGAGACGAAAGCGGCACCCGACCACGCCGAATGCCGCTCAGCGGCGCGTGTGATCGACGTGCGCCCTTGCTGAGAGCGAGCAAAGAATTGAAATAACGGCAGTTCAGAGTCGATCTGAGAAGGTGACAGTGATGCGGAACTCGATCGTACGCACCTTGGCGACTGGTGCTGCGGCGGCCTTGCTGGCCGGTGGAGCGGCGGTGGCCTCCACGAGTGCCGCTTCCGCGCAGCCATCGCCCACCCCCACGCCCACGATGACGGGGAAACACTGCAAGGAGATCAAGGCCCGCACAAAAACGATCACCCACAACGGCAAGACCTACAAGGTCTGGATCGAGGGCCACAAGGTCTGCGTCATGAAGTGACCGTCATCGGGCACTAGATCATCCGGTCGAACTCCCCAGCCTTCGCCGACCGCAGGAACGCGCGGAGCGCGGCCGGGGTGGTGGCTATGACGACCTCCGGGTCGTCGCTCTCGCGGAGGTGGGGGGTTCCCGTACGACCCTCGGGTGCGGCCCCGGCGTCGATGGGCGGCAGGGCCAACTCGCTCAGTTCGGCGAACGACCGCCCGTATTCGGCGAACGATCGACGGTCGTCAAGGTACTTGGTCTTGCCCAATTGGTCGACCAGCACCGTCCCCAGTTCCACCGCGTCCGGTTCGATCAGCATGAACGGGTGGCTGAACGCGCTACGGCCTTCGTCGTCGAGCGAGATCACCTGGATCGTCACATTCGGCAGCCGTGACACCTCGATCAGCCGCAAGAGCTGATCGCGCATCACTGCCCGACCTCCGTACAGCACGCGCAGCGCCGCCTCATGGATGATGGCGTGCAGCCGAGGGGGGTGCTCGCCCATGAGGACCTGCTGGCGCCGCATCCGGAACTCGACGGCCGTCTCCCGTACCTCGTTCGCGGCAGGGGAGAAGACGCTGCGGTGGACGGCGGTGGCGTACTCGAAGGTCTGCAGCAGCCCTGGGATGAACAGCAGCTCGTAGTTGCGCAGGGCGACGGCCCCGGCTTCCAGCTCCGCCAAGTCCAGGTGATCCGCGCCCAGAGTCGTGCGGTAGTCGCTCCACCACCCCTTGCCGGACTCCCGTCCCAGGGCCAGCAAGGCGTCAACGGGGTAGGTCACGACTACACCGACAAGGACGCGGGCGTCACCGGCAAGGCCGTATGGTTCACGCTCAACCCGCCGCCGCCCGCGATCGGGCAAAATGGATGAACATTGGCCTGCAGCGATCACCCCACGTGGACGGCCTACGGCACACCGGAGGAGACAGCGCCGTGAGCACTCAGCCCATAGAGGACTCCCACCACAACGAGCCGCTGTTCCCCATGCCGCCGCTGACCGAACAGGCACTGCGCGTCGCCGTGCGCTCCCTGGACCTCAGCGCGGCTGTGCGGTTCGAGGAGGAATTCCACCATGCCTGGCAGGAGGCGGTGCAGACCGACAGCACCGTCCCCATGCACACCTTCCTGCACCGCTGGGGAGTGTTCGTGGCGCTGCGGCGCTACCCGGACCGGGCTCGGCGGCTCCACGAGTTGGAGGCGGCCGTTGCCCAGGCGCCCAGCATCGAAGACGCCCGGCGTGCTTCGGCCGAGATCGGAAAGCTGTTGGACTCCGCGCGCAGCGAGGTCGCCGCGTGAGCGATTGGACCTGGGAGTACCTGCCCGACGCGGAAAACGTGGTCGGCGGACTCGACCCCCAGGTCAAGCACGATGTGGAGCGGCTTGCTCAGCGGCTGGCCGACGCCGCTGCCGTCAAGTACCTCGGTGACCCACCGGTCCATGAGTCCGGGGTGTCGGGATTACTCGACCACGCGGAGGGCCGACTGATCGTCTGGTACCAGGAGCACCGTCGCTTCACCACCGTCTTCATCATCCGGGTGCAGCATTGGCCCGAGTCGAGCGGATCCTGAACCACCACGAGGGCCGCCGGGACCGTCGGCACGGTCCGGGCGGCCCTCGTCTTGGCCGGAGCAAAGAACGCTAGGCGTGGACCACGTCCTTCTCCTCCGCGAAGTGGCACGCCGACTCGTGCGCCGCAGGCGAGTCCGTGCCGGCGAAGCGCTCGGGGATGGCGAGGAGGGGGACCTCCTTGGCGCACTTGTCCTCGGCCTTCCAGCAGCGGGTGCGGAAGCGGCAGCCGGAGGGCGGGTTGGCCGGGGAGGGGACATCGCCGGCGAGGATGATGCGCTCGCGGCCCTCGCGGGACTCCGGGTCGGGGACCGGGACCGCGGACAGCAGGGCCTGGGTGTAGGGGTGGGTGGGGTGGTCGTAGATCTCGGTGTCGGTGCCGATCTCGGCCATCTTGCCCAGGTACATCACGCCGACGCGGTCGGAGATGTGGCGCACGATGGACAGGTCGTGGGCGATGAAGAGGTAGGAGAGGTTGAACTCGTCCTGCAGCTTCTCCATCAGGTTGATGACCTGGGCCTGGACGGACACATCCAGCGCGGAGACCGGCTCGTCGCAGATGATGATCTCCGGGTTGAGGGCCAGGCCGCGCGCGATGCCGATGCGCTGGCGCTGACCGCCGGAGAACTGGTGCGGGTAGCGGTTGATGTACTCGGGGTTGAGCCCGACGACGTCCAGCAGCTCCTGCACCCTGCGGCGGCGGTCGCCCTTCGGGGCCACCTCCGGGTGGATCTCGAAGGGCTCACCGATGATGTCACCCACCGTCATGCGGGGGTTCAGCGAGGTGTACGGGTCCTGGAACACCATCTGGATGTTGCGCCGGACGGCCTTCAGGGCGCGGCCGGACAGCCTGGTGATGTCCTGCCCCTTGTAGAAGACCTCGCCCGCGGTCGCGGTCTCCAGGGTCATCAGCAGCTTGGCGACCGTGGACTTGCCGCAGCCGGACTCGCCGACGATGCCGAGGGTTTCGCCCTGGTAGAGGTCGAAGGAGACTCCGTCGACGGCCTTGACCGCGCCCACCTGGCGCTTGAACAGGATGCCCTGGGTCAGCGGGAAGTGCTTGACCAGGTTTCGCACCTGGAGGATGGGCTCACCGCGCTCGACGGGGGCCTCGATGGCGGCCACGGCCGCCTCCTCGGTGGCCGCCTCGACCACCTCGACCTCGGTGACGTTGGGGGTGGCGTCCACGGCCTCGTCGTTCTTCTCGGTCTCAGCCATGGATCGTCTCCTTCCAGAAGTGGCACGCGCTGCCGCGGCCCGGCAGCGGGGTGCCGTCCTGCTCGGTGACCGGCTCCAGCACAGGGACGTCGGTGCGGCAGATGTCCTGCGCCTTGGGGCAGCGCGGGTTGAAGGCGCAGCCCGTCGGGATCTTGAGCAGGTTGGGCGGCAGGCCCTTGATCGCGTAGAGCTCCTGGCCCTTGCGGTCCAGTCGCGGGATCGAGTCCAGCAGCCCCTGGGTGTACGGGTGGGCCGGGCGCTTGTAGAGCTCGTGGACCGGGGCGGTCTCGACGATCCGGCCCGCGTACATCACCGCGATCTTGTCGGCGACGTCGGCGACCACACCCAGGTCGTGGGTGATCAGGATCAGCCCCATGTTGAACTCGCGCTGGAGCTCGGCGAGCAGATCCATGACCTGGGCCTGGACGGTCACGTCCAGGGCGGTGGTCGGCTCGTCGGCGATGATCAGGTCCGGCTCCAGCGCCAGCGCCATGGCGATCATGATGCGCTGGCGCATACCGCCGGAGAACTGGTGCGGATAGTCGCCCACCCGCTCCTTCGCCGCGGGGATGCGCACCCGGTCCATCAGCTCGATGGCCTTGGCCTTGGCCGCCTTCTTGGACAGGCCCTGGTGCACCCGGAACATCTCGCCGAGCTGGTAGCCGACGGAGAGCACCGGGTTCAGCGAGGAGAGCGCGTCCTGGAAGATCATGGCGATCCTCCGGCCGCGGATCTTGCGGCGCTCCTCGTTGGACATGGTGAGCATGTCCTCGCCACGGAACAGGATCTGGCCCTGCGGGATCTTGCCGGGCGGCATGTCGAGGATGCCCATGATGGCCTGGGCAGTCACCGACTTGCCGGAGCCCGACTCGCCGAGGACGGCGAGGGTCTCGCCGGCCCGGACGCTGTAGTTGACGCCGTTGACGGCCTTGGCGACGCCGTCCCGGGTGTGGAACTCCACATGCAGATCGCGGACTTCCAGCAGCGGGGTGCCGTTGTCACCCTCGGTCTGGCCCGCGGGGGCGCTCGTGGTCTTCTCGATGGTGGTCACGTACGCCCTCCTCAGCGCAGCTTGGGGTCGAGGGCGTCGCGCACAGCGTCGCCGAGCATGATGAACGCGAAGACGGTGAGGCTCAGCATCCCCGCCGGGAACAGCATCACATGCGGGTTGTCCCGGATGGCGTCCTTGGCCGACGAGATGTCGACGCCCCAGGAGACCGTCGGGTCGGCGAGGCCAAGGCCCAGGTAGGACAGCGTGGCCTCGGCGGAGATGTACGCGCCGAGGGCGATCGTCGCGACGACGATCGTCGGGGCGATCGCGTTCGGCAGCACATGGCGCAGCAGGATCCGGGGCGTACCGGCGCCGAGGGCGCGCGCCGCCACCACGTAGTCCGCCTGCTTGGCGGTGATCACCGAGCTGCGCGTCACCCGCGCGATGGTGGTCCACCCGAGGAACGCCAGGGCGCCGATGACGACATACACCTTGCGCTCGGTGAAGGCGTTCATCACGACCATGGTGCCGAGCAGGAACGGCAGGCCGAAGAAGATGTCGGTGATGCGGGAGATGATCGTGTCGATCCAGCCCCCGAAGTACCCCGCCACCATGCCGAGCACCCCGCCGACGACCGTCACCACGAGGGTGGTGCCGAGGCCGACCAGGACCGAGGCGCGGGTGCCGTAGATGACACGCGCGTAGATCGAGCGCCCCTGGCCGTCGTAGCCGAACCAGTCGGCCTGGAAGAAGTGGGCCAGCTCCGGCTTGGTCAGGAAGTGGTTGGTCAGGTCGCCGTCGCGCGGGTCGGCGCTGGTGAACAGCCCCGGGAAGGCGGCGATGGCGAGCAGCAGCACCAGCAGCACCGCCGAGACCCAGAACATGGGCCGGTGGCGCAGCTCGTACCAGGCGTCGCCCCACAGGGAGCGCGGCTTGCCCTGGGGGGCGGGCACGGCTGCCGGGGCGTCGACCGGGGCGGCCGGCGGGGCCACCGCGTCGATCGCCGTGTCGGTCTTGGTCTTGGTCACGTCAGGCATAACGGATCCTCGGGTCCAGGACCGCGTACAGCAGGTCGACCAGCAGGTTGATCAGCAGGATGATGAGGACCAGGACCGTGACGATGCCGACGATCGTGACGCCCTCACGCTGTACGAGCGCGGTGTACAGCAGGTTTCCGACACCCTGGACGTTGAAGATGCCCTCGGTCACGACCGCACCGCCGATGAGGCTGCCCACATCGGTGCCGAGGAAGGTGATCACCGGGATGAGCGAGTTGCGCAGCAGGTGAACGCCGACGATACGGCGGCGCGGCAGGCCCTTGGCGAGCGCGGTGCGCATGTAGTCGGCGCGCAGGTTCTCCGCGAAGGTGGTGCGGGTCAGCCGGGCCACATACGCCATGGACAGCATCCCGAGGACGAAGCCCGGCAGCAGCAGTTGCTCCAGGTTGGTGGAGTCCTGGACGTTGGGCGGCAGCCACTGGAGTTCGTCCGCGAAGAGGAACCGCGCGAGGTAGCCGAGGACGAACACCGGCATGGCGATGACGATGAGCGTGAAGATTAGTACGCCGGTGTCGACGGCCTTGCCGGCCTTGAGCCCGGCCCAGGCGCCGAGTCCGATGCCGACGATCATCTCGATGGTGAGGGCCACCGCGGCGAGGCGGAGGGTCACCGGGAACGCCTGGGTGATCTCGTCGAGGACCGGGCGGCCGCCGAACGTCTCACCGAAGTCGCCCTGGAACAGGTTGGCCATGTAGTCGACGTACTGCCGCCACAGGGGCTTGTCCAGCCCGAACTTGTGGCGCAGCTGCACGACCTGCGCGGGGTCCGCGGCCTTGTCGCCCCACATCGCCCTGATGGGGTCGCCGGGGAGGACGTGGATCATGAGAAAAATCAACAGAGTCGTCCCGATGAACACCGGGATCATCTGGAGCAGTCGCCTGAGGACGTAGCGCCCCATTATGCCTCCATGCCGTTGGGGGGCGGCGAAGGCCTCGTCTCGTCTCGTCTACAGCCACCGGGTGGGGGGACAAGTGGCGGGGCCTTGACGCCTGCGGGCCGGTGCCGCCGCTCCCCGGGGTGAGGGGGCGCGGCGGCACCGGCCGGCGGTCCCGATGCTTACTTCTTCTTCACCTGAACGGCGGTGAAGATGGGGTCACCGTCCTGGCCGTACGGGATCTTCCCGAGGACGTTCTTGGACTGACCGCTGTTGACCTTGTAGAACCACAGCGGGATCGCCGGCATGTCCTTGGCGAGGAGCTGCTCCGCCTGCTGGTACAGCTTCACCGTCTCGTCGAGCGTCGGGGCCTCGTCGGCCTGCTTGCTCAGCTTGTCGAACTCCTTGTTGGAGTAGCCGCTGGTGTTACCGGCGGAGGTGGTGCCGTACAGGTCGCGCATGAAGTTGGAGTTGACCGGGTAGTCGAGCACCCAGCCACCGCGGTACATCGACTTGACCTGGTGCTTGTCACGGGCGTTCAGGTCGGCCTGGAAGTCCGGCTTGGAGTCGCCCACGCACTCGATGCTCAGGGCCTTGCGGATGCTGTTGCAGACCGCGTCGACCCATTCCTTGTGCGGCTGGTCGGCGTTGTACTGGATGGAGATCTTGTTCCCCGGGACGCCGCCACCCTCCGTGACGAGCTCCTTGGCCTTCTTCGGGTCGTAGGTGACCTGCTCCTTGAGCGCGCCCGCCTTGTAGCCGAGCACGCCGCGGGCGACATAGCTGTCGGCCGGGGTGCGCGAGCCGTGCAGCACGGTCTTGGTGATCGTGTTGCGGTCGATGGCCATCGACAGACCCTGGATGACCTTGGGGTCGATGTTCTTGAACTGCTTGGTGTAGAAGGCCGGGACGATCGACTGGACCGCCGAGTACTCCTGGTCGATCGCGCGGGCGCCCAGGTCGCTCTTGTAGTTGGTGAGCGCGGTGGTGGGCACCTGCTCGATCCAGTCGAGGGTGTCGGAGCGCAGGGCGGAGTAGGCGGCGTCGGCGGTGGTGTAGTTGACGAAGTCGATGCCGCCGTTCTTCGGCTTGTCCGGGCCCTTGTAGTCGGAGAACGCCCGGACCTTGATCATCTTCTTGTGGTCCCAGGAGACGAACTTGTAGGGACCGTTGCCGATCGGGTGCTCACCGGCGGCCTTGGGGTCCTTGAAGAACTCCTTGGGCAGCGGGGACCAGACGTCGTAGCCGAGCTTGTAGGCGAAGTACGAGACCGAGCCGGACAGCTCGATCTTGAACTCGTTGTCGTTGACGACCTTCAGGCCGGACATCTTGTCGGACTTGGGGTCACCCTTGTCCGGGTGGACGTCCGAGTAGCCCTTGATGTCCTGGAACCAGCTGGAGTTGGTCTGGTTGTTCTTGACGTTGGCCGACCAGTTCCAGGAGTCCACGTAGGACTGGGCGGTCACGGGCTCGCCGTTGTGGAACTTCCAGCCCGGCTTGAGCTTGACGGTCCAGACCGAGGAGTCCTTGTTCGGCGTGACGGACTCGGCGTTGACATAGGTCAGCTTGCCGGTGCCCGGCTCATAGCCGACCAGCTGCGAGAAGACCGCGCGGATGACCCGGCTGCCCTGGCTCTCCTTGGCGTTCGCCGGCTGCAGCGGGTTCTGCGGCTCGCTGAGCTGGGCCTTCAGGATCCCGCTCGGGTCCGCCGTGCCCTTGTTCATGTCCTTGCTGCCGCTGTCTTTGTCGTCGCCGCCACCACAGGCGGTTGCGGCCAGGGCCACAACCGCGGCCATCGCGACCCACTTGGCGCTCATGGCACCGCGCATGGGTTTGCCTCCTCAGGAGTCCACTGTCACTACGAATAAGGGGGCAACCGGAGACACGCTGACACCCCTGACAGCGAAAGGGACCGGAACCCCCCGTGTGCTCGTAGGCCGGCGCTCCCCACAGCGCGTGACCCATCGACCCGAGCCCAACGGACCCCATAATTGAGCACGACAGTCCCGTAAACCACACTTAAAGGGTCTCGCTTTGGTCACGAGATCTACGCGCGGAGCTTCGAAATCCGGACAAAACTGCCGCAGACAGACACACGCGAAACGGACTGTTAACACATCATGCGGAGCGCAGTCACCGATAATCGGACGATGATCGCCGGATAAGAGCTTGACTGACATGTTGCTGACATGGCAACAGCCCGGCCCCCACCTCCCGCGGGCAGGAATTCCGGGCTGTTGGCATATGCAGGACGTCACACCGGCCGATTACTTCAAGTAATCGGCCGGTATTACTTTTGCTGGTGCTTTTGCGTTACCGCTTCGCGCGGGACGCCGTCCGGGCGCGCTCCTTCTGGTCCAGCACCACCTTGCGGATACGGACCGTCTCCGGGGTCACCTCGACGCACTCGTCGTCGCGGCAGAACTCCAGGGACTGCTCCAGCGAGAGCAGCCGCGGCGGGACCAGGGACTCGGTCACATCGGCCGTGGAGGAGCGCATGTTGGTGAGCTTCTTCTCCTTGGTGATGTTCACGTCCATGTCGTCGGAGCGGGAGTTCTCGCCGACGATCATGCCCTCGTACACCTCGGTGCCCGGCGAGACGAACAGCGTGCCGCGCTCCTGGAGGTTGGTCATCGCGAAGGCGGTCACCGCACCCGAGCGGTCGGCCACCAGCGAACCGTTGTTACGGGTCTTGAGCTCACCGAACCACGGCTCGTGGCCCTCGTGGATGGAGTGCGCGATACCGGTGCCCCGGGTCTGGGTCAGGAACTCCGTACGGAAGCCGATGAGACCGCGGGAGGGGACGATGAACTCCATGCGGACCCAGCCGGAGCCGTGGTTGGACATGTTGTCCATCCGGCCCTTGCGGGTGCCCATGAGCTGGGTGACCGCGCCCATGTGCTCCTCAGGCACATCGATGGTGATGCGCTCGATCGGCTCGTGGACCTTGCCGTCGATCTCCCGGGTGACCACCTGCGGCTTGCCGACCGTCAGCTCGAAGCCCTCCCGGCGCATGGTCTCCACCAGGATCGCCAGCGCCAGCTCGCCCCGGCCCTGGACCTCCCAGGCGTCCGGGCGGTCGGTGGGCAGGACGCGCAGCGAGACATTGCCGATCAGCTCGCGCTCCAGCCGGTCCTTGACCAGGCGCGCGGTGACCTTCCGGTCCTTCACGGCCGACTTGTCCGCGCCCTTGCCGCCGGGGCCCCGGCCGACCAGCGGCGAGGTGTTGGTCCCGATGGTCATCGAGATGGCCGGCTCGTCGACCGTGATCAGCGGGAGGGCGATCGGGTTCTCGGGGTCGGCCAGGGTCTCGCCGATCATGATCTCGGGGATGCCCGCGACCGCGCAGATGTCACCGGGCCCGGCCACCTCGGCGGGCTTGCGGGTCAGCGCCTCGGTCATCAGCAGCTCGGTGATCCGGACGTTGGAGATCGTGCCGTCGCGCTTGATCCAGGCGACGGTCTGCCCCTTCTTCAGCTCACCCTGCTCGACGCGGAGCAGCGCGATACGGCCGAGGAAGTTGTCCGCGTCCAGGTTGGTGACATGGGCCTGGAGGGGGGCGCTCGCGTCGTACTCGGGGGCCGGGATGGTCTCCAGCAGGGTGGAGAAGAACGGCTGGAGGTTGTCGCTGTCGGCCGGGACGGTGCCGTCCTCCGGCTTGTTCAGCGAGGCCACGCCGTCGCGGGCGCAGGCGTAGACGATCGGGAACTCGATCTGCTCCTCGGTCGCGTCCAGGTCCAGGAAGAGGTCGTACGTCTCGTTGACGACCTCGTCGATCCGGGCGTCCGGGCGGTCGGTCTTGTTGATGCACAGGATGACCGGCAGCTTGGCCTGCAGCGCCTTGCGCAGCACGAAGCGGGTCTGCGGCAGCGGGCCCTCGGAGGCGTCCACCAGCAGCACCACCGCGTCGACCATGGACAGACCGCGCTCGACCTCACCGCCGAAGTCGGCGTGGCCGGGGGTGTCGATGATGTTGATGGTGACGGGGTCACCGCCGTCCGCCGGGTGGTACTTGACGGCGGTGTTCTTGGCGAGAATGGTGATGCCCTTCTCGCGCTCCAGGTCGTTGGAGTCCATGACCCGGTCGTCCACGTGCTGGTGGGCGGCGAACGCGCCGGCCTGCTTGAGCATGGCATCGACGAGGGTCGTCTTGCCGTGGTCGACGTGGGCGACGATGGCAACGTTACGGATGTCGTGGCGCGTGGGCACTGCGGCGCTTCTCCCGGAATCGTGGATGGCGACGCACCCGGTCCGGCACGCCCGCCTGCCGGGCAGATCACGCCACGGCCTCACCCCATGGTACGTGGACGGGGCGGCGACGGCCGCCCCGCCCGTACCGGGCCGGTGGACGTGGCTCAGGCGCGCGCGGGGTCGCCCTCGTGGCAGCCCAGCCTGGCGGCCTCGCGCGAGTCGTCGCCCGCCTCCTCGGGCAGCTTCTCGCCGCACTCCAGGATGATCTCGGCTTCGGTGGGGTCCCACGAGACCACATGGCCGGAGCTGACCGTGTCATCGCCGCAGACATACCGGAAATCGGCCTCGAACAGGTCATACGCGGTGGCCGTGACATAGCGGCCGGACGTCTTGGCTGTCTGCACACCGTAGGAGCCGTGCTTGTCGTAGGTGGTCGTTCGCCCCGTCTGGTCGACCAGGGTGAACGCGTCGCCGCGGGTCGGCTTCAGGTGCCGGGCGAGACCGCGGATCACCTGCTTCCCGGACAGGGCGGCTCCCTCGGTGCGGACGGACACGGTGTAGCGGGCCACCGGCTCGACGCCACGGGTACTGACCTTGTGGCCGCTCTTCTGCGTGGTGACCGCCATGGCGTTCACCACCGGGCGCCGGGAGACGTTCAGCCAGGTGTACGTGCCGTCGGCGCACGCCCTTTTGGCCGCGATGTTCTGGGCGCCGCCGCGGGCAGCCCCGTCAGAGCCGTCGGAGCCGCCCGACGTACAGCCCGCGGCCCCCGCCATGATCGCTACGGCCGCGACCGCCGTGGTCAATCCGCGCTTCATGCCGCCCTCCCCCGTGTGTCCGATGTCGTGATCACGTGTCATGTTTCACGTCGATCGGCCTGCCGGGCAAGGGAGTTGAGCCAGTCCTGAGGGTTACTTCCGGAAGCCGATGTCCTGGTAGCGCGGGGTCGCGAAGCCGAAGGCGCCCGCGTTGACCACCGTCTTCCTGGCCGCGACCAGCTGGGGGCGCTGGTAGAGCGGGATGGACCCGGCCGCCGCCCAGATCCGCGCGTCCGCGCGGCTGACCAGGGCGCGGGAGGAGCCGGAGTCCAGCTCGGTGGCGGCCTGGTCGAAGAGCTGGTCGATCTGGTCCGTGCCGACCCGGGTGTAGTTCTGCTCGACGACCAGGGAGCCGTCGGCGGCGGGCTGGGGCTTGGCGTAGATCGGGCGGGCGTCGGTGGCGGGGTAGGCGCTGGCGGGCCAGGAGTAGAGGGCGAGGTCGTAGTTGCCGGAGGCGATGTGGTCCTTGAAGTAGCCGTTGCCCGAAACCTTGGTGATCTTGGTGCGGACGCCGATCGCCTCCAGCATCCGCGCGATGCGCTCGCTGACCTTGCCCAGCGGGGCGGTGCCGGTGCCGGTCGGCACCACGAAGCGCAGCTCCAGCGGCTGGCCGTGCTTGCGCACCACGGCCGCGGCGGCGCGTCCGGAACGGCCGGCGTCGCCCGCGTCGGGGCCCGCTCCCCGGCCGCCGTCGCGCCCGCCGTCCCGCTGCCCGCCGTCCCGGGCGGTGCCGTGGCCCTGGTCGTCCGTCTTGGCGCCGAGCGCCTTCTGCCGGGCCGAGGCGGAGTCGGCGCGCCAGCCCGCGTCGGCGAGCAGGGCCTGGGCGGCGTGGGTGTCCTTGCCGCCGAGGGCTCCGCTGTGGTCCTTGTAGCCCTGCTGGCCGGCCATCAGCAGATGGTTGCCGAGCGGCTTCGCGGGCAGGCCCAGGGGCGCCAGCACCAGCTTCGCGAGGTCCTTGCGGTCGATCGCGCGGGCCACGGCGCGGCGCACCCGCTCATCGGCGAGCGGGCCCTTGGTGCCGTTCAGGGCGAGCTGGGTGTACGCGGGCTCCAGGGCCTTGCGCACGGTGAGCCGGCGCAGGGCCGCCATCTCGGCCCGCTTCTCCTTCGAGGCGTTCGCCTCCGCCCAGGCGCGCATCGCGTCGGCCGCGTCCCGGCCGCCCCCCGCCAGGCCCGTCCCGGCCTCGGCCCCGTGCCGGGCCGACGGCTCGGCCGTCCCCCGCTTCCCGCTCTCCGCCTCCTCGGCCTTCTCCGCTTTCTTGTCCGTCCCTGCTTTCTCCTCCGTCTTCGTCTTCTTCTTGGGCACCTCGGCCGCGTCCTCGATCCGCTTGGCCATGGCCCGGTCGACCTCGGCCAGATCGAGCTTCCCGGCCAGCAGCGCGGCGGGCCTCTCCTTGAGCGGCACGGCCTTGAAGACCAGCTCGGCGAGCCGGGCCCGATCACCCCACCAGCGGGGGTTGCGCACCAGCGTGACGCTCTTCGTACCGCCCTTGATGCTGCCCATCATGAACGGGCCGGCGCTGACCGCCAGCCCCCTGCGCCGACCGTCGTTGAAGGCCGTCGGGTCGCTCATCACGCCCTTCGGGTAGAGCGGGGTGAACAGCGAGCGCCAGTCCGCGTACGGCTTGGCGAAGGTGACCTCGACCTCGTGCTCCCCGTCGCCGGGCGCGACCTTGGCGATGCGGTCGTACCCGGCGTTGCGGGCCGTCCAGTACGCGCCGTCCGCGCCGCGCAGCGCCTTCCACTGGGCGGTGAAGTCCTCGGCGCCGATCGGGCGCCCGTCGGTCCACACCGCCTTCGGGTTGAGCTTGTAGCGCACGACCTGCTTGGGCTCGCGGTCCACCACGTCGGCGGCCTGGAGATAGTCGGGGTTGCGCTGCGGGCGGCCCCGCCCGTCCAGGGTGAACAGGGACGGCAGGACGGCGCCGGCGATCCGCTGGGTGCCGCTGTCGGCGTTGGTCTGGAAGGCGTTGAACGTCCCGGGCGCCGCGTCCAGGGCCCAGCGCAGCGTCCCCGTGCCGGCCACCTTGTCCCGGGCGGCCGTGGCGACGTCCCGCCGGGCGGCGGCGGGCGAGCTGTCGTCACCGCCGGAGCTGCATCCGCTCGCCCAGGGCAGTGGCAGCAGCACTCCCGCGGCGAGCAGCACGACACGGCGGCGCTTGGCGATGGACATGGCGCGTACCTCCGGGGTGGGCCTGCTCGGCCGGACGGGCCGGGTGAGCCGGGATTGTGCATATTTGGCATATTGTGACGCTCATCGCATATACTCCTCACTCAAAGCGACGGTTCAGGAAACAGCACGCCGAGACGGCCATGGAGGGGAAAGGATCACCCGACCGGGGCAATCCGATGGGCGCGCACCCCCGCGCGCGAAGGTGCGTTCGCTCCGGTGGCTCCGCGAATCCCGACAGATCCCTTCCCAACCGCGACCATGACGCGTAACACTCGCTGTCGCATGAGCGTCGCCAACCGCAACCGCGGAAGTGAGGGCAAGTCATGTCCTTGAACGACGACTTGACGGCCGTCCAGCGCTGTCTCGACGACCTGGTCCGCTCCGTCCACCGGCTGGAGCAGTCGGTCGGCCCCGAGGGCCTGGAGATACGCCGGGTCCGTACCGACACGGACCATCTGCGCGAGAGTCTGGCCCTGCTGCGCGCGACCGCCCCCGGCGAGCGATCGAGCCCCGAGATGGTGCTGGTCCCCGACGCGCCGTACAACAGTGCGCTCTGGTCGGACGTCGACGACGAGGGGCTGGGCGCGCGCGACCGCCACGCGCCCTGAGGCGCGCACGCGGCGTGGCCGGCGCCCCGCCCCACGAGGCGACCCGGCACCAGGCGCCCCGCCCCGCGCGGGCGACGCGCCACGAGGCGACCCGGCCGAAGCGAACGGGCGCCTACGACAGGTGTCCCGCCCCTCACGCCGCGTGAGTGCCGCCCCATCACCCCACCCGCACACTCCACCACGGAGTCCCCTTTGGCCACAGGCACCGACCCCCAGGCCCGTACGACCTCCGGAAAAGACCCCGCCACCCACGGCGTGCACGGGCCCTCGCGCGCCGCCGTCCCGGCCCGCCATCTGCGCACCGACCGCTGGTGGCTCTCGCCCGCGGCGACCGCCGCCGGTCTCTTCGCCTTCGTCGTCTACTCGACCTGGCGGGCCTTCTCCGGAGACGACTACTACGCCGAGCCGTATGTATCGCCGTTCTACTCGCCCTGCGTCGCGCAGAACTGCGTGCCCATGAAGGGCGGCGCGAACTGGGAGATCTTCGGCGCGTGGTGGGGCCTGTCCCCCGCCCTGCTGATCCTGATCTTCCCGCTGGGCTTCCGGCTGACCTGCTACTACTACCGCAAGGCGTACTACCGCGGCTTCTGGGCCTCGCCCCCGGCCTGCGCGGTCCCCGAGCCACGCGCGAAGTACTCCGGCGAGACCCGCTTCCCGCTGATCCTGCAGAACGTCCACCGCTACTTCTTCTACTTCGCGGTGATCGTCGCCGGGATTCTCACCTACGACACGGTGCTCGGCTTCCGCGACGAGCACGGCCGGTGGGGCCATATGGGTCTCGGGACCCTGGTGCTGCTCGTCAACATCGCGCTGATCTGGGCGTACACCCTCTCCTGCCACTCCTGCCGGCACATCGTCGGCGGCCGGCTCAAGCACTTCTCCCGGCATCCGGTGCGCTACCGGCTGTGGGGCTGGGTCAGCAGGCTCAACGCCCGCCACATGGCGCTGGCCTGGGCCTCCCTGGTGAGCGTCGCGCTGGCCGACTTCTACGTCTATCTGGTGGCGAGCGGCGCCTTCGACGACCCGCGGTTTTTCTAGGAGAGGTGCCTGAAGATGACCCAAGTCGAACGGCAGTCGTGGGACGTGGTCGTGGTCGGCGCCGGCGGCGCCGGGCTGCGGGCCGCGATCGAGGCGCGCGAGCAGGGCAAGCGCTGCGCCGTCATCTGCAAATCGCTCTTCGGCAAGGCCCACACCGTGATGGCCGAGGGCGGCATCGCCGCCAGCATGGGCAATGTCAACGAGGGCGACAACTGGCAGGTGCACTTCAGAGACACCATGCGCGGCGGGAAGTTCCTCAACCACTGGCGGATGGCGGAGCTGCACGCGCAGGAGGCCCCGGACCGCGTCTGGGAGCTGGAGACCTGGGGCGCGCTCTTCGACCGCACCCCCGAGGGCAAGATCTCCCAGCGGAATTTCGGCGGCCATGAGTACCCGCGCCTCGCCCATGTCGGCGACCGCACCGGCCTGGAGCTGATCCGCACCCTGCAGCAGAAGATCGTTTCCCTGCAGCAGGAGGACAAGGCCGAGTTCGGCGACTACGAGGCGCGGCTGAAGGTCTTCCAGGAGTGCACGGTCACCCGCGTCCTCAAGGACGAGGCGGGGGAGCGGGTCGCCGGGGTCTTCGGCTACGAGCGGGAGTCCGGCCGCTTCTTCACCATCGAGGCCCCCGCGGTGGTGCTGGCCACCGGTGGCATCGGCAAGTCCTTCAAGGTGACGTCCAACTCCTGGGAGTACACCGGCGACGGCCACGCGCTGGCGCTGCTGGCCGGGGCACCGCTGGTGAACATGGAGTTCGTGCAGTTCCACCCGACCGGCATGGTCTGGCCGCCCTCGGTCAAAGGCATCCTGGTGACCGAGTCGGTGCGCGGCGACGGCGGGGTGCTCCGCAACAGCGAGGGCAAGCGCTTCATGTTCGACTACATCCCGGATGTGTTCAAGGAGAAGTACGCCCAGACCGAGGACGAGGGCGACCGCTGGTACGAGGACCCGGACCACAACCGCCGCCCGCCCGAGCTGCTCCCCCGCGACGAGGTCGCCCGCGCCATCAACTCCGAGGTCAAGGCGGGCCGCGGCTCCCCGCACGGCGGGGTCTTCCTCGATGTCTCCACCCGGATGCCCGCCGAGGTCATCAAGCGGCGGCTGCCCTCCATGCACCACCAGTTCAAGGAGCTGGCGGACGTCGACATCACCGCCGAGCCCATGGAGGTCGGCCCGACCTGCCACTACGTGATGGGCGGCGTGGACGTCGACCCGGACACCACGGCCGCGACCGGAGTGCCAGGACTGTTCGCCGCGGGCGAGGTCGCGGGCGGTATGCACGGCTCCAACCGGCTGGGCGGCAACTCCCTCTCCGACCTGCTGGTCTTCGGCCGCCGCGCGGGGCTGTACGCGGCCCGGTACGCGGAGGAGACGGCCTCCTCAGGGGCCCGGCCGCAGCCCGACGACGCGCAGATCGACCTGGCGGCGGCCGAGGCGCTGCGCCCGTTCAGCGCGGAGGCCGGCGATCCGTCGCGGGCCGCGACGGGCCCGGCCGAGAACCCGTACACGCTCCACCAGGAGCTGCAGCAGACCATGAACGACCTGGTGGGCATCATCAGGAAGGCCGGCGAGATGGAGGAGGCGCTGCACCGCCTGGCCGGTCTGCGGGTGCGGGCGCGCCGCGCCGGGGTGGAGGGGCACCGGCAGTTCAACCCCGGCTGGCACCTGGCCATCGACCTGCGCAACATGCTGCTGGTCAGCGAGTGCGTGGCGCGCGCCGCGCTGGAGCGGACCGAGAGCCGCGGCGGGCACACCCGCGACGACTATCCGGAGATGGACCGCGAGTGGCGGCCGGTCAACCTGGTGTGCCGGCTCGCCGACCTCTCGGGCGGGCTGGCGGCGCCGGACGCGCGGCAGGGGCAGATCCGGCTGGAGCGGCGCCGGACCCCGCCCATCCGGCCCGATCTGCTCGGCCTGTTCGAGAAGGACGAGCTGGCGAAGTACCTGACGGACGAGGAGCTGACCCAGTGACTGCGTACGAGGCCCACTTCAAGGTGTGGCGCGGCGATGTGGAAGGCGGCGGTCTGAGGGACTTCCACGTCGAGGTCAACGAGGGGGAGGTCGTTCTGGACATCGTCCACCGGATCCAGGCGACCCAGGCCCCGGACCTGGCGGTCCGCTGGAACTGCAAGGCGGGCAAATGCGGCTCCTGCAGCGCCGAGATCAACGGGCGGCCCCGGCTGATGTGCATGACCCGGATGTCGGTCTTCGACCGTGACGAGACGATCACCATCACCCCGCTGCGCGCCTTCCCGGTCGTACGGGACCTGGTGACCGATGTGTCGTTCAACTACGAGAAGGCGCGCGAGGTGCCGTCCTTCGTGCCGCCGGAGGGGCTGGGGCCGGGCGAGTACCGGATGTGGCAGGAGGACGTGGGGCGCTCCCAGGAGTTCCGCAAGTGCATCGAGTGCTTCCTGTGCCAGGACACCTGCCATGTGGTGCGCGACTTCGAGGAGAACAAGCAGGTCTTCGCCGGGCCCCGGTTCCTGATGCGGGTCGCCGAGCTGGACATGCACCCGCTGGACGCGGCGGCCGACACCGGGCTCGACCGCAAGCGCACGGCCCAGGAGGAGCACGGTCTGGGCTACTGCAACATCACCAAGTGCTGCACCGAGGTCTGCCCGGAGGGGATCAAGATCACGGACAATGCGCTGATCCCGCTCAAGGAGCGGGCGGTGGACCGCAAGTACGACCCGCTGGTGTGGCTGGGCAACAAGATCCGCCGCCGCGAGTCCTGACTGTCCGGTGAGGGGCCGGGGCGTGGGCCGGATTGTCCGCCCGCCCCCGGGCTCACGCCTCACCACATGCTCAGCAGCGCCTCCACCGAGTCCGGGCCCGACGACTGCCCGTTCGGCAGCGCCAGCTCGAACCAGACGGTCTTGCCGTGCGGGGTGCGCCGGCTGCCCCAGCCCGCGCTGAGCAGGCCGACCAGCTGCAGCCCGCGCCCGCCCTCGTCGGTGTCGCGGGCGCGGCGGCGCCGGGGCTGGACCAGGCCGCTGTCCCAGACCTCGCAGACCAGCGTGCGGTCCAGCAGCAGGCGCAGCCGGATCTCGCCCTCGCCGTACCGCAGGGCGTTGGTGACCAGCTCGCTCACCAGCAGCTCGGTGGTGTCCACCAGTTCGTCCATGCCCCAGGACTCCAGCTGCTCCCGGGCCAGTTCACGGGCGCGGCCGACCGACTTGGGCTCGCTGGGCAGCTGCCAGTCGCCGACGGAGTCCGCCGACAGGCCCTGCATCCTGGCCATGAGCAGGGCGATGTCGTCCTCGCCGTGGTGGGTGTCCAGGGTGGACAGCACGTGGTCGCAGACGTCCTCCAGGGACACCGCGCTCTCGGGGGTGTTGAGGGAGGCGCGCAGGGCCTGCAGGCCCTCGTCGAGGGTGTGGTCGCGGGACTCGACCAGGCCGTCGGTGTAGAGGGCGAGCAGCGCACCGTCGGGGAGCTCGACCTCGGTCTCCTCGAACGGCTCGCCGCCGACGCCCAGCGGCATCCCGGGCGGGACCTCCATCAGCAGGGCGGGCTCGCCCGGTTCGACGAGGACGGGGGGCGGATGCCCGGCGTTGGCGAACGTACAGCGGCGGGTGACCGGGTCGTAGACGGCGTAGACGCAGGTGGCGAGGTAAACCTCAGCCAGGCCGGAGAGGTCGGAGGAGCCGTCGGCGGCCTTGCCGCGGGCGAGGGCGCGCGAGCCCGCCCGGCCTCCGGCGTGCGAGCCGCCGGGCGCGCCGAGCCCGGCGGCGATCTCGTCCAGCGCGGAGAGGACCTCGGCGGGCTCCAGGTCGAGCAGCGCCAGGGTCCGCACGGCGGTGCGCAGCTCGCCCATGGCGACGGCGGCGCGCAGACCGCGGCCCATCACATCGCCGACCACCAGGGCGGTGCGGTGGCCGGGCAGTTCGATGACGTCGAACCAGTCGCCGCCCACCTCGGTCGCCGCGTTTCCCGGCAGATAGCGGCAGGCGATATCGAGCCCGGCGGCCTCCGGGTCGCCGGGCGGCAGCAGGCTGCGCTGCAGTATCAGCGCGCGTTCGTGCTCCCTGCGGTAGAGGCGGGCGTTGTCGATGGAGACGGCCGCGCGGGCGGCGAGCTCCACGGCCAGGGCGGTGTCCCGCTCGCCGAAGGGCTCGCTGCCCTTGGTGCGGGAGAACTGGGCGAGGCCGACGACCGTGTCGCGCGCGACCATCGGCACCACCAGCGTGGACTGCAGCATCGTGCCCATCTCGAGGCTGTCGCCGCCGTCCCGGCCGGGGACGACGCGGGCCCGGGCGGTGCGCAGGGCCACGGCGCTGGGCGAGTTGAAGGGGTAGCGGTGCACCTCGCCGACCTGGACGGGCTTGGTGGTGGAGCCCGCTCCGTCGCCGCCGGCCAGATAGCTGTCGCCGAAGCCGACCGGGCCGGCCGAGACGGCGCTGGCGAAGGCCACCCGGCGCAGCTCGGCGCTCCCGTCGGCCAGTCCGGGCGGGGTCTCGTCGCCGACGAGCAGCCCCTGGTAGAGGTCGACGGAGGCCAGGTCGCAGAACTGCGGTACGGCCACGTCCAGCAGTTCGCGCGCGGTGGTCTCCAGGTCGAGGGAGGTGCCTATTCGGGCCCCCGCCTCGTTGAGCAGCGCCAGATTGCGCCGTACGCCCGCGGCTTCCTGTTCGGCGCGGCGGCGGCCGGTGACATCGGTGGCAAGACCGGCGACGCCGATGGGCCGGCCCGAGCCGCTGTGCAGCCGGTACAGCGAGATCGACCAGCGGCGCCGCTCGGGGTTGCCGGGCACGGTGCCCACGATGGGCATGTCGGTCAGCGACTGGCCGCTGTCGAGGACTTGGCGCAGGGCGGCGGCGAGCCGGTCGGCCTCGCCGCGCGGGAGCAGGTCGTACGCGGAGGCGCCGCGATACGCATCGGCGGGGCGGCCGAAAACCGTGGCAAACCGCTCATTGACCCGGAGCATGCGCAGATCGGTACCGAAGAGAAAGAAACCGAGCGGAGATTGACCGAAAACGGCCTGCGAGGCGGCGAGGTCGGTCTCCAGCCCCCGTAGGGCCGTCACATCCACGGCGATACACAGGGCGGACCGCTCACCGTGCTCGGTCTCGGCCGGCATCACATAGACCTCGGCGATGCCATGCGCCTGCGGCGCCTGGGGGTTGTGGTACGGGACGAGCCCGGTCCACTCCCTGCCGTCGAGGATGTCGGCGACCGTCCGACGGCTGGCCTCGCGCAACTCCGCCGGCACGAACGCCTCCACCGGGTCCTTGCCGATGGCCTCTTCATGGCTCAGGCCGAGGAGTTCGGTGGCGCGCCGGCTCCACTGGGCGATCCGGCCGTCGGGCCCCAGCGAGAAGGAGGCGACCCGGATGTAGTCGTAGATCGAGCCGGGCGGGCTGCTCTGCCACACCGACGCGGCGGCGGACAGCGAGGAATCCGGTGAACGGTACGGAATGGGCAAAGAAGATGAAGTGGACGCAGAGGATGAAGACGAAGAAGGCGATGAAGAAGACAAGGCGGGCGTGATGGGCGAACGTGACGATGAGGACGTACGGGACTCCGGCGACATCTGCGAACCAACCGCCTCCTCGGGCATCTCCGCCCCCGCTGGCTTCTCGCTCATGCGCCCGTCCCCTCCGGCTCAGGTGCTCCGACCGGCTCTCAGATAGCGAGTATCCAGCACCTCGGCCATCCGGAGTACGGTCTTCACGATCACAGCACTATCTCAGCCCGCATTCAGGTTCCGTCCCGGCTTTTTGACAAGCGCTCAAGATCAGCGCTCCCCCACACTCCTAACCGGGCAGAGCCAGCTCGAACCACACCGTTTTCCCGCCGGCGTTGGACCGGGCACCCCAGCGCAGCGCGCTGTGGGCCACCAACTGCAGACCTCGGCCGCTCTCGTCCTCCGGGGCGGCCACGCGCTCGCGCGGCGGATCGGCGAGCGGGTCGGAGACCTCGACCAGCAGCACCGGGTCCCGCGCGGCGCGTTCGCGACGGGCGTACATCCGGACGCCGATCGGACCGCTGGCATGCCGCAGCGCGTTGGTGACCAACTCGCTCACCAACAACACCGTCACATCGCACAGCGGCGTCAGACCCCAGCCGTCCAGCGCCTCGCGCACCTGGGAACGGACCACCCGGACGGCCCCGGGCTCGGCGGGGAGCACCCATGCGACGAAGCGGGCCCGACCGGACCCGGAACCGGCCGCTCCTGCGCTGTCCGTCACGCCGATCACTTCCCCCGACATGTCCAAGCCCCGCCGGAATGTATGGATTCAGGGAGGTTAATCAGTACATACCCGATATCCGGGCGGGAGTACCGTCGGCCGTCCTGCGAGGGGCCAAGGGATCGGCGAGTACGGGGCCGGAGGCGCCCGGACGGACCCTAGGCGCTCAGCAGCCGCCGCACCGCCTCGGCCACCGCCGGACGGTCCTCGTCCAGCCAGTCGACCTCGTCCACGCGCTCGGGCGGAAGCCAGCGCAGCTCGTCGTGGTCCTCCAGCGGGCGCGGCTCACCGGAGCACAGCTCCGCGGTCCACACCTGCAGGACGTACCCGGGCTTGAGGGTCCACTCGCCGGGCAGCCGCTCCAGCGGCCGCACCTCGACGCCCAGCTCCTCGCGCAGCTCGCGCACGAGGGTCTGCTGCGGCGTCTCGCCCGGCTCCGCCTTGCCGCCGGGCAGCTCCCAGCGGCCCGCGAGCTCGGGCGGGGCGCTGCGCCGCGCGGCCAGCAGCCGCCCCTGGTCGAACACCGCTCCGCCCACCACCACGCGCACCGTCATGCGCCGCACCCTACGGGAGACCCTGGATGCGGCGCGGGCGACGGGGGCGTCGATGGGACGCGGCGACGGAAGAGGCCCTGAGCCGGTTCGCCGGGCTCAGGTCCGGGGGGTCAGTGGGGCCGGGAAGCCGGGCCCGGCGGGGGCCGCTCAGCGGGCCTGACGGGAGGCCGCGGTCCGCTCGACGACGTAGAGCTGCTCCTTGCTCTGCGAGTCGAGCCGGTCGGCCACTTCCTGGGCCTCGGTCTTGGTGGCGTAACGGCCGACGCGATAGCGATTGCCGTTGTCGTCCTGGCGGATGACGAGCCATGGCAGGACGGCATTGCTGTCACTCATCGGTCCGCCCCCTCCAATCTGGCGCGCCCCCGCGCACGCCTCCGTGACTCCGGTAACGAATTCCCGATCCGCATATGCCCGAGCCTACGCCCAACCTTCACGCACCGGATACGCCTTCTTACAACGAGGTGTTCATCCGGCCATGCCGCCGGTCATCGGCGGCGTGGCCGGTCGAGGCGCCGTCCCGCCAGGGGGCGGCACCCTCGTCCGGCCCGCACCGTGTCAGACGCCCGCGGCGGCCTTCTCGCGCCGGTCGTCGTCCGCCTCACCCGCGGCCTCGGCCTCGGCCTCGGCGGTCAGCTCCTGCTCGGCCTGCACCAGGGTCGGGTTCCGCCATGCGCTGCTCACGCCCCAGGCGTAGAAGGCCAGACCGATCACGGCCACGATCAGGATGTCCCAGCCCTCGGGCAGATAGCCACGGCCGCCGTAGTCCTTGCCGCCGGCCCACGAGACCAGCGCCATGACCAGCAGGTACGCCACCATCCAGGCGCCCGCCAGCAGATGCGGCTTCAGCTCGGCCCACGGCTTGCGCAGCTCGTACCAGGCCCAGATCGGCAGACCGATCGCCATGATGAAGATGACCTTGCCGGTCAGCGGCCAGCGGGCCCAGTACAGGACGAGCGAGCCGAAGACCATCGCGATCGGCGCGATGATCGGCATCGCGCGCAGCTTCACCGGGCGCGGCAGGTCCGGGGAGAGGCGTCGCAGCGACATCACGGCCACCGGACCGGTGATGTACGAGATGACGGTCGCGACGGAGACGATCTCGGCGAGCGAGCCCCAGCCGCGGAAGACCGCGAGGAAGGCGAAGGCGATGACCAGGTTCAGCAGCAGCGCCGGGCGCGGGATGCCGGTCTTGGGGTCGACCTTGCCGAAGACCTTGGGCAGGTGGCCGTTCTCCTGCACGCCGTGGATCATGCGGGAGGTGGTGGCCGCGTAGATCATGCCGGTGCCGGACGGGGAGATGAAGGCGTCCGCGTACAGCAGCAGCGCCAGCCAGTTCAGGCCCCAGGCGGTGGCCAGGTCGGCGAGCGGGGAGTTGAAGGACAGGCTCGACCAGCCGCCGTGCGACAGGTCGGCGGCCGGGACCGCGCCCAGGAAGGCGACCTGCAGGGCGACGTAGATCACCAGCGAGATGATGATGGAGCTGATGACGGCCTTGGGCAGGGACTTGCCGGGGTTGCGCGCCTCGCCCGCCATGTTGAGCGGCGACTGGAAGCCGTTGTACGCCCAGACGATGCCGGAGACCGCGACGGCGGTGAACACCGAGCTCCAGCCGTTGGGGGTGAAGCCGCCGTTGTTGCTGATGTTGCCGCTGTCGAAGTGGGCCAGCAGCAGGGCGCCCGCGGTCAGCGTCGGGACGACCACCTTGAAGATGGTGATCGCGGTGTTGGTCTTCGCGAAGAGGGTGATCGCGAACCAGTTGAGGAAGAAGTAGAAGACCAGCAGGACGGAGGCGAGGACGACACCGGTGCCGGTCAGCTCCTTCCCGTCGTACAGGTGCTTGGCCCAGCCGAAGTCCCAGGAGCTCATGTACTGGATGGAGGCGGTGGCCTCACCCGGGATCACCGAGACGATGGCGATCCAGTTGGCCCAGGCGGCCAGATAGCCGGCGAGCGAGCCGTGCGAGTACTGCCCGTACCGGACCATGCCGCCGGCCTTGGGGAACATCGAGCCGAGCTCGGAGTAGGTCAGGGCGATGGTGAGGGCCACCGCGGCGCCGATCACCCAGGCGAGAATTGCGGCGGGGCCGGCCAGTGACGCGGCTCGCTCGGCACCGAAGAGCCAGCCGGAGCCAATGATGGAACCGAGGCCGACCGCGGTGAGCGACACCGTTCCGAGCGACCTTTTGTAATGCGAGTGGGAACCTTGTTCAGTGCTCAACGTCCCTGACACTCCCTTCGTCCCCCATAGCTGTACCTGATGCAAACGGCCGTCATCGTACAAGCGAATTGAAGGGGTGCCTCACGGGTTTGAGCTGAGTTTGAGGTCCGGCTCTCACGGATGTGCTCTGGACGGTATCAGCGCAGGTCAATCACTGGTAAAATCCATGAGAAGCATAAGTCAAGGCGGGCCCGACGGGCCCTTCGCTAAATCTTTACGAGCCGGGCACGGGACTTATTAATCCCATCCGTAATCGCCTGTAACTCGCCACGGAAGTGACGACTCTTCCGCAATGTTCATGCCCAGATACCGCGAATGGGCCGGATGGCTGGGTGACGCGAGTTGAGCACGATGTGCCGCTTTTCATGCAGCGACCACGGACCTCAAATCTACCTCAAATTCCGATGAGCTCAAATTCAGCTCAAATCCATTTGCGACTGCCGGAGTTGAGGAATCGTCGGCAGCGGCGCCCCGCGACCGAGCGGGCCGGCCCTCGGCCGGCCCCGGCCGTCACCGCACCGGAAGGCGGTACGCGACGCGGTACCGCTCCGCGAGCACCACCACATCGGCCGTCTCGACGGGGCGGCCGCCCGCGAAATACGTACGCGAGATGACGAGTACGGAGTGGCCCGGCACCCCGCCCAGCGTCAGCGCCTCCTCCGCCCGGCCGGGCCGCGCGGAGACCTCCTCCGTCACGTTGTCCACCACGACGTCGATCGCGGCCATCCGCTCGACCACGCCGCGCCCCGCCAGCGGCCCCTCCTCGGGCAGCATCACGGGCGAGCGGCCGGTGATGGCAAGCGGCTCCCAGGAGGTCGAGATCATCACCGCGTCCCCGGCGGCCCGGAACACATACCGGGTGCGCATGACCCGCTCGCCGGGCTCGATGCCCAGCCGCTCGGCGGTCTCGCGCCCGGCCTCCTCCCGCTCGCTGCTCGACTCCCAGGTGCCGATGATCCGGTCGTCGGCCTGCTCCTGGCGGAACGGACTGGCCGTGCCGCCGTCGCGGAAGCCGGTGCGGACCAGGCGGCGCGGGACGGGCCGCGCGCGGACATAGGTGCCGGAGCCGGAGCGGCCCTCGACCAGCCCCTCGGCCATCAGAACCTTGCGCGCCTCGAGGGCGACGGTGTCGGAGACCCCGTACTCCTCACGGATCCGGGCCTGGGAGGGGAGGCGGGTGTGCGGTGGCAGCTCGCCAGTGGTGATCTTCTTCCGGAGGTCGTCGGCGACTCGGAGGTATGCGGGCTGGTCACCAAAGGCCACGAGCGCTCCCAGTGGTTGACAGTCGGCAACAGCTTCGCAACCGAGGGTTGCCATCCGCAACTCAAGGCCAGAGCTTCACCAGAAGTGGTGAACTGCAGCTCAGAGACGTTTACTTCGACAACGACGCATAAGGTCGGTATCAATGACGATCAACGTCTGAGCAACGCCGTAAGACCGCCGTGCATCGCCGTGCATCGCCACAACACCGGCGAGCATCGCCGTACACAGCCATACACAGCCGCCCGCCGCCGTTCAGCGCCGTTCAACAGCCCGCCCCCCCAGGAGCCCGCCGTGCGCACTCGCCCCACCCCGCGGCCGCTGCCCGCCGCCCTCGCCCTGCTGCTGTGCGCCGCGTGCACCGGCGGCTCGGGGCCCACGGACGCCACCAAGGACGTCCCCGGGGCACGGCCGGGCGCCGCCGGGGTCGGCGATCCGCTCTTCCCGGGGCTCGGCAACGGCGGCTACGACGTGTCCCGTTACCGCCTCACCCTCGACTACGCCCCCGACTCCCACCGCCTCAAGGGCATCGCCGAGCTCACCGCCCGCACCACCCGCGCCCTGACCTCCTTCCACCTGGACCTCGCCGGGCTGCGGGTGCGCGAGGCCACGGTCGACGGCCGGCCCGCGAAGACCGCGCGCAGCGGCACGGAGCTGACGCTCACCCCCGCCGCCGCCCTCCCCAAGGGCCGTACGTTCAAGGCCACGGTCGTCTACGACGGCACGCCGAAGACCATCTCGGACCCGGACGGCTCGGAAGAGGGCTGGATCAAGACGGCCGACGGGGCCGTGGGGGTCGGCGAACCCACCGGCTCCATGGCCTGGTTCCCGGGCAACAACCACCCCTCCGACAAGGCCGCGTACGACATCACCATCACCGTCCCCCAGGGCTACACCGCCGTCTCCAACGGCGAGCTGACCGGCCGGAGCGAGCACGGCGACCGCACCACCTTCCGCTGGCACACCGGCGAGCCCATGGCGAGCTATCTGGCCACCGTCGCCATCGACGACTTCGACATCCACACCACGACCACCGACGGCACCCTCCCCCAGTACGTCGCCGTCGACCCCGAACTCGCCGACCGGGCCGCCGGCGTCCCCGACCAGGTCACCGAGGTCATCGACTGGGAGACCCGGACCTTCGGCCCGTACCCCTTCTCCTCCACCGGCGCGATCGTGGCCGACGCGCCCGGCCTCGGCTACGCCCTGGAGACCCAGACCAAGCCGCTCTTCCCCTCCCCGCCCAGCGAGCCGCTCATCGTGCACGAGCTCGCCCACCAGTGGTTCGGCAACTCCGTGACGCCCCGGACCTGGAAGGACATGTGGCTCAACGAGGGGTTCGCCACCTACGCCGAGTGGCTGTGGGAGGAGGACCACGACGGCCGCACCACCCAGGAGATCTTCGACGACTTCTACGACGGCACGGACGACGAGAGCGAGGGCATCTGGGACTTCCCGCCCGCCGCCCCGCCCAGCGCCGGCCGGGTCTCGGACCCGCCCGTCTACGGACGCGGGGCGATGGTGCTGCACAAGGTGCGCGAGGCCGTCGGCGACAAGACCTTCTTCGCCATCCTGCGCGCCTGGACCCGGGACCACCGCCACGGCAACGCCGACACCGCGCAGTTCATCGCGCTGTGCGAGAAGAAGTCGGGCAAGGACCTCCATGACCTCTTCGACGTCTGGCTGTTCAAGGACGCCAAGCCGAAGAAGCCGTGACGCGGACGGCAAGCCGAAGCGGCCGTAACGCGATCGCCCAGGGCTGCTGCCGCCCTCAGCGCCCCGCGCCGGGTGCCGGGATGGCAAGGACGCGGTCCCGCAGGACCGGAAGCTCCGTACGGATCGCCGCGACCGCGTCCATCTCGACCTCAGCGGTCAGAATCTCCTCGCCGGCCCCGGCCTCGGCGAGCGTTCGCGGCGCCGGGCCGGCCAGGCGGCGGGCACGGCCAGGATCTCCGTCCCGGCATCGACCAGGGCCCGGAACAGCTCGGGAAACCGCAGGTCATAGCAGGTGGCGAGGCCGAGCTCGCCGAGTTCGGTGGGGACCGTCACCACATCCCGCCCGGCGGCCATCCAGGCGGCCTCACCGGTGTCGAAGCCATAGCGGTGGATCTTGCGGTACGTACGGCGCAGCGCCCCCGTCCGGTCCAAGACCAGCGCGGTGTTGTAGAGCGCGCCGTCGCCGTCGCGCTCGACCACCGTGCCCGCGTGCAACCACCCAGAGCGCGGCTACCGCATCAGAGCAAGGGCGAGAGCCGCGACAGCCAGCCCCAGATACCCCACGGGAAACGCGATGTTGTGGAAGACGCGCTTGCGCATATGCGCCCCGACGGCACCGACGAAGAACAGCACAAGCCCCACCGCGGCGGCCACCCCGATGAACCGGACGCCCGCAAGCCCCAGCAGCAGCCCGGCGGCCCCAGCGGCCTTGAGCCCGGCGAGCCAGGGGATCCAGCCCCGCGGAACGCCCACTTCCGCCGAGTTCGCGAGCACGAACTCCGCCTTCGCCAGATCCGCCACCGCGATCCCGGCGTTCGCCACGATCGCGACGGCGGTGACGGCCGCATACACGCTGAACACTCGCGCCCCTTCCTGTCTGTCCCCGCCAACCAGCCTCGTCAGGGCTCGGAGCGCCGTCCAATACCTGCCTCCATAACCTGGCGGCATGGACATCGACACGCGGTTGCTGCGCTACTTCGTCGCCGTGGCGGAGGAAGGGAACCTCACCCACGCGGCCCAGCGGCTGTTCGTCTCCCAGCCCGCGCTGACCAAGCAGATCAAGCAGCTGGAGGCCCAGCTCGGCACGGCGCTGTTCACCCGCTCCCGCTCCGGTATGACCCTCACCGAACCGGGCCGCGCCCTGGCCGAGCGGGCACCCGCCCTGCTGGCCGACTGGGACTGGATCCTCCGTGAGACCAAGGCCGCCGCGAGCCGGGCCGCCCGCGTGCTGCGCGTCGGCCTCGTGGCCAGCGGGGCCAACGAGGCGACGCAGCCCATCGTCGCCGAGTTCTCCCGCCGCCGACCGGGCTGGCGCGCCCAGATGCGCCAGGCCTCCTGGGCCAACCCCTCGGCGGGCCTGGCCGACGGAGAGGCCGACGTGGCCCTGGTGCGCCTCCCCTTCCCCGGCCAGGACGCCCTGCGCGTGACACCCCTGTTCACCGAACCCCGCTGCGTCGCCCTCGCCGCGGCGCACCCGCGAGCCGCCGGCGCCGATGTGATCCCCTTCCGAGACCTCTGGGACGAACCCTTCGTCGCGGCCCCCGCCGAATCGGGCCCCTGGCGCGAGTACTGGCTCGCCGCCGACGAACGCGAAGGCCACCCGGTCCGCATCGGCGCCGTCACCGACCAGCCCGACGACTGGCTCAACGCCATCGCCAACGGCTACGGCATCGCCCTCGCCCCCGAATCCGCCGCCCGCTTCTACGCCCGCCCCGGCGTCGTCTACCGCCCCGTCACCGGAGTCGGCCCGAGCCGGGTCGCCGTCGCCTGGGCCCCGGCCGACGACGACAACCCAGTCGTCCAGGACTTCGCCCACTGCTGCCTGGACCTGGGGACCGGCGGCGGTACGGTGGTGCCATGACCGCCCTGCCCGACTGGATGCGCCCGCCGCGCGATGAAGGCTGGTTCGCGGAGGATCTGGACCGCCTCCCCGAGGCGCCACGCCACACCGAGCTGATCGACGGAGCCCTCGTCTTCATGATGTCGCCGCAGAGGTGGTGGCACGGCCACCTCGTCACCATGCTCACGCTTGCCCTCATGGAGCAGGCACCCGCCGGTACCAGGGTCGGTCGCGAGATGACGATCAAGCTCGACGAGCGCAACCGTCCCGAACCGGACCTCCTGGTGACGACAGCCGACTTCAAGGGCGATCGCACGTGGTTCGCCCCTGGCGAAGTCCAGCTCGTCGTCGAGGTCGTCTCCCCCGAATCAGCCCACCGTGACCGCACGGTCAAGCACCGCAAGTACGCGGAGGCAGGCATCCCGCACTACTGGTGCATCGAAGAGAAAGACGGTTCACCGGTCGTCCACGTCTACGAGCTCGATGGACCGACTGGCGCCTACGCCCCCGCCGGCATCTTTCGCGGCAGCCTCCGCCGACCGGTGCCGTTCGAGATCAGCCTGGATCTCGACAAGCTCACACCGTAAGGCGTCACCCGGCGCGAGAACGAAGAGGGTCCGCACTCGCCGAGTGCGGACCCTCTTCGTATGTCAGACGTTGAAGCGGAACGTCGGGAACAGCGCAGTCACCTGCGGAAACGGCAAATCCGGCCGGACCATCCAGCGCCGATCCAGCAACAGGCATGGAATCGCTGGATCACCCCACCGGCCCCACCGCCCGTCAGGGGCTCAGCTGCCACAGGGCGTCCATGGGCAGAGCCCGGATCCGGTCGCCGAACGGCAAGGTCTGCTGTCCCGTATAGAGGACGTAGCCGGCGACGAACCGGTCCCCGAGCAGGTTGGCGAGATTGCGCAGCCCCGAGAGGTCCTCGGTGCGCACGGTGGCCCCGGCCTTGACCTCAATGCCGATCACGTCGCCTCGCGGTGTCTCGATGACCGCGTCTACCTCGACCTTGTCCTTGGTCCGATAGTGGAAGAGGCGGCCTTGCTGCTCGGACCAGGTCAGCTGGCGGGCGAGCTCCATGACGACGAAGTTCTCCAACATGGCACCGGCCGCGCCGTCGGGCTCAGCGAGCCGGGCGGCGTCCTGGCCCGTCAGATGGCAGGCGATCCCGGTGTCGACGAAGGCGAGTTTGCCAGTCCCCACCGTCCTTCCCGTCAGCCCGGAGGTCCAGGCCGGAATGGTCTTGATCAGAAAGACTGAGGTAAGCAGTTCCAGGTAGCGCACCAGCGTGGTGCGGGGAATACCCGAGGCGGTGGCGAGCGCCGCAGGGACCAGCAGCCCTCCAGTCCGCCCGGCAAGGAGACCGAGGAGTTTCAGGATCTCGCCATGCCGCTCGATACTGGCGAGCTCCAGCACATCACGTTCGACAAGCGTCGAAAGATAGGCGTTGAAGAACGCGGTCCGGCGCCGGGGCGTGCGCTTGACGGCCTCGGGGAATCCGCCGACGACCGCGCGGTCCAGATAGTCGCGCTTACGCAGAGCGGAGGTGCGGCTGAGGCCGGGGCCGTGAGTGAACGCCGCGTCGACGAACCGGTCCGGACCGCCGCTGATCTCCCCTTGCGAGAACGGCCACAGTTCGATGACCTCCATACGGCCGGGCAGCGCATCCGGCAGCGTCCGCATGGCAAGGATCCGCGAGGATCCGGTCAGCAGGAAGCGCCCCGGCGTCGGATCGAGGTCGACGGCCACCTTGATCGCACGGAGGAGTTCCGGCGCGAGCTGGATCTCGTCGATGAGCATCATCGAGTCGTGCTCGACGAATCCCGTGGGATCGTCCATCGCGGCACGCAGGGTCGCCGCGTCGTCGAGCAGACGCAGGACGGGGTCGCGTCGACGCGCGGCGGTCAGGCGGGTCAAGGTCGACTTCCCCGCCTGACGGGCGCCGTTGACCAGCACCACGCGTGTGTCATCGAGCGCTTCCGCGACAAGGCTCTCGGCATGGCGCCGAACCAGATCATTGCAAGTTGCCATGCATCACAGAGTGCCACCACCGCCAAGATCAATGGTCATTTAGACGCACCTCTGGTGGACAAACAGCCGATAGGATGGTGGGCATTCGGACGGACGATGGTCCATCGATCACTCGAGCGACCGACAGCTGAAGTTCCTGAGCGGCCATGCAGCTCGGCGAGCAGCTGCCAGGCAACGGGAACGTCACCGCCACCGCAGCCGCCCTCAGCCCGGGCCGACCCGCACAACAGTCGGCACGCGAAGAGTGAGCGGCGCCTCCATCATCGACAGATCCGAGCGATGAGGACCAGCAGCACCGGCTTGGTTTCCAGCCCCCGGTCCCAGGCCCGTTGCAGCATCCCCTCAAAGGCGCCATCGACACCATCCCTTGCCATCCGCGATCGCCTTGTCCCGAGCACGGTCGAACGGTGCCTCCCCGTCCCTCGCCAGGGCAAGGCCATCCAGTCGGTGTGGCCGATGGGGTCGACCGGACGATGCTTGCACGGGCGACCGTGCGCTTGTGTCACCAGACCATCGCCTGGTCCGACCGCCCCCGCTGCTCGACTGCCCCGCAACCTCTCCGCAGTGACCTGCGAGAACGTCCCACCGTGGTGCCGATCCAGCAGGTATCCAGCAGTCGGCGATCGCCACCGTCGCGCACCTCGCGCAACAGCAGCGACGTCCCCGGCGAGACGGCTGCGACGACGTGGTCCGACGGTTCAAAATCAGCTCGATCCAGCACGGATCCAGCAACGGGTACGGCGACGGGGTCGATCCCATTGCGGGCCGACCCCATTTGACCTGCGTGTTTGCCAGATCGCCACGCCGATACTAAGGCGGCTGCTAAACGTTGAAGCGGAACTCCACCACGTCCCCGTCCCGCATCACATAGTCCTTGCCCTCCATCCGGGCCTTCCCCGCCGCGCGGGCCTCGGCGACCGAGCCCGTGGCGACCAGGTCCTCGAAGGAGATGACCTCGGCCTTGATGAAACCCTTCTGGAAGTCGGTGTGGATCACACCGGCCGCCTCCGGGGCGGTCGCGCCCTTCTTGATGGTCCAGGCGCGGGACTCCTTGGGGCCGGCCGTGAGGTAGGTCTGCAGGCCGAGGGTGTCGAAGCCGACGCGGGCGAGGGTGGCGAGGCCGGGTTCGTCCTGGCCGACGGACTGGAGGAGTTCGAGGGCTTCCTCGTCGTCGAGTTCGGCGAGGTCGGCTTCCAGCTTGGCGTTGAGGAAGATCGCCTCGGCGGGGGCGACGAGGGCGCGCTGCTCGTCCTTGAAGGCGTCGTCGGTGAGCTCGTCCTCGTCGACGTTGAAGACGTAGAGGAAGGGCTTGGTGGTGAGCAGGTGCAGCTCGTGGAGGACGGCGGCGCGCTCGGTGCCCTGGACGATGCCGGCGGAGAAGAGGGTGCGGCCCTCGTCGAGGATGGCCTTGGCCTCCTCGACGGCCTTGACCTGGGCCTGCTTGTCCTTCTGGATCCGCGACTCCTTGACCAGGCGCGGCAGCACCTTCTCGATGGTCTGCAGATCGGCGAGGATCAGCTCGGTGTTGATCGTCTCGATGTCGTCCTTGGGCGAGACCTTGCCGTCGACGTGGACGACGTTCTCGTCCTTGAAGGCGCGGATGACCTGGCAGATCGCGTCGGACTCGCGGATGTTCGCCAGGAACTTGTTGCCCAGGCCCTCGCCCTCGGAGGCGCCCTTGACGATGCCCGCGATGTCGACGAAGTCGACCGTGGCGGGGAGCTTGCGGGCCGAGCCGAAGATCTCGGAGAGGGTGTCGAGGCGGGGGTCGGGGACGCCGACCACGCCGACGTTGGGCTCGATGGTGGCGAACGGGTAGTTGGCCGCCAGGACGTCGTTCTTGGTCAGGGCGTTGAACAGGGTCGACTTGCCGACATTCGGCAGACCGACGATTCCGATCGTGAGCGACACGTTGGCGACTTCCCGTAACTTCCCGTAGCGAGAATGTGACGACAGGGACGAGGCCCGCGACGGGGCCGATGCACCAGTCTACGGGGCCGCTCCGCGTCACCCGGCCGGACCGACAATCGGTCGAACACACTGCCAAGGTCCTGCGAAGGGCGTGTCCAACACCGGATTCTCGTCGCCCCTCGACCTACGTTGGTCGCGTGGAGCACTACAGCACCCGTCCCCCGCGCCGTTCCTACGCCCCCTCGCCCCGCCCGGCGGCGGACGACAGAGACATGAGCCGAGGCAGCCGGGAGAACCGGGAAAGCCGGGAGAGCCGGGACAGGCCCGGAGGCGGCGCGGGCGCGGCGGCGCGCGGGCCGGTGGCGGCGCGCCGCCCCGGACCGGCGCCCGCGACGGCGGCGGGCGCCGTGGGGCCGGCCGTGCGGCGTGCGGCGGCCGGGCTGCGCTATCCCACCCCGCGCCTGACCGGCTTCGGGGCGGGGCTGCTGGCCACCGTCGCCATGCTGGCCTTCGGATGCCTGGACGCGCTGCTGTTCTCCGGCTCCACCACCTCGTACGGCGTGGTCTTCCTGTTGGTGAGCACGGCCTGCGGGCTGTGGGTGCGGCCGGTGGACCTGGCCGCGGCGCCGGTCGGGGTGCCGATCGCGTTCGCGTCCGGGCTGCTGCCGATCAATGAGGGGACGGCGGGCCTGGCCGGGCAGACGATGGGCATCTTCACCTCGCTGTCCTTGACCGCCGGCTGGCTCTACGCCGGGACGCTGCTGACCGCGCTGATCGTCCTGGCGCGCAAGGGCGCCCTGGTCAGTCGGCGGAACCAGCGGCAGCAGTGGGAGCGGCAGCAGAGTCGCGGATCGCGGCCCGATCAGCCGTCGCGGCCGGACCGGCCAGAGCGGTCCGGGCAGCCATCGCGGCCCCCACGATCCCCGCGTTGTTCAACAGCTGCGCAGGCACGACCTCGGCCTTGATTCCCTCGATCAGCGGCAGGAACTTCGACGCCTTGCGGCTCACCCCGCCGCCGATCACGAACAGCTCGGGCGAGAACAGCATCTCCACGTGCGCGAGGTACTTCTGCACCCGGTGCGCCCAGCTGTGCCAGCTCAGGTTGTGGTCGTCCTTGGCCTTGGTCGAGGCCCGCTTCTCCGCCTCGTGACCGCCGAGCTCCAGATGGCCCAGCTCGGTGTTGGGCACCAGGCGCCCGCCGGTGAAGACCGCGCTGCCGATGCCGGTCCCGAAGGTGAGCAGGATGACCGTGCCCGTACGGCCGCGCCCGGCGCCGAAGGTCATCTCCGCGATGCCGGCCGCGTCCGCGTCGTTGACCACCGTGACCGGCGACCCCAGCCGCGCGCCGAGCAGCGCCGCCGTGTCGACGTCGATCCAGCTCTTGTCGACGTTGGCGGCGGTGCGCGTCACCCCGCTCGTCACCACGCCCGGGAAGGTCACCCCGACCGGCCGCCCGGACCAGCCGAAGGAGTCGACGACCTCCCTGACGCTCTCCGCCACCGCGTCGGGCGTGGACGGCTGCGGCGTGAGGACCTTGAAGCGCTCCTCGGCCAGATCCCCGCGCACCAGGTCCACCGGCGCGCCCTTGATGCCCGAGCCGCCGATGTCCACGCCCAGGACGCCGATGGCGTCGCCGGGGCGGGCGACGGGCCCGGGCTGCGACTGCGCCTGCTGCTGCGGTGCGGTATGCGTCGATTCCATGATCGAAAGGCTAGACGGTCTCGGCGGAAGTGGTGCCCGCCACCGCGGCCCCGGCCTCGGCCCTCAGGTCGCGGCGCAGCTCCTTGGGCAGCGAGAAGGTCAGGCTCTCCCGCATCGGCTGGACGACCTCCACGTCCCCGAAGCCACGCTCGGCCAGCCACTCGAGCACGCCCTCGACCAGCACGTCCGGCACCGAGGCGCCCGAGGTCACGCCGACCGTCGACACGCCCTCCAGCCAGGCCTCGTCGATCTCGCCGGCGAAGTCGACCAGATGACCGGCCTTGGCGCCGGCGCCGAGGGCGACCTCGACCAGCCGCACCGAGTTGGAGGAGTTCTTGGAGCCGACGACGATGACGAGGTCGGCCTCGGCGGCCACCTGCTTGATCGCGGTCTGGCGGTTCTGCGTGGCGTAGCAGATGTCGTCGCTGGGCGGGCTGACCAGCGCCGGGAACCGCTCCTTGAGCGCGTCCACGGTCTCCATCGTCTCGTCGACGGAGAGCGTGGTCTGGGACAGCCAGACGACTTTGGACTCGTCGCGGACCCTGACGTTCTCCACGTCCTTCGGGCCGTCGACGAGGGTGATGTGGTCCGGCGCCTCGCCGCTGGTGCCGATGACCTCCTCGTGGCCCTCGTGACCGATCAGGAGGATGTCGTAGTCCTCCTTGGCGAACCGGACGGCTTCCTTGTGGACCTTGGTGACCAGCGGGCAGGTCGCGTCGATGGTGGCGAGCCGGCGCTGTCTGGCCTCCTCGTGGACGACCGGCGCGACGCCGTGGGCCGAGAAGATCACGATGGACCCCTCGGGCACCTCCTCCGTCTCGTCGACGAAGATCGCGCCCTTCTTCTGGAGGGTCTGCACGACGTATTTGTTGTGGACGATCTCCTTGCGCACGTAGATCGGCGCCCCGTACTGCTCGAGGGCCTTCTCGACGGCGATCACGGCACGGTCCACGCCGGCGCAGTAACCGCGGGGGGCCGCGAGCAGGACCCGGCGGGCTGTCGTTGCAGTCATGTTCACCATGGTAGGGGGCCCTGACCCCCGGGCTTTGTCAGTGGCGGCCGATACGCTCGCGCACATGGCTGTCAACACATCCGCGGAGACGCCGATCCCGGTCGGCGAGGTGTCCCGGCTGATCGGGGGGTGGATCGACCGGCTCGGGGCGGTGTGGGTCGAGGGGCAGATCACCCAGCTGTCCCGGCGCCCCGGCGCCGGGGTGGTGTTCCTGACGCTGCGCGACCCCTCGTACGACATCTCGCTCACCGTCACCTGCTTCCGCGCCGTCTTCGACAAGGTCGCGGACACGGTCACCGAGGGCGCGCGGGTGGTGGTCCATGCCAAGCCGGAGTGGTACGCGCCGCGCGGCCAGCTGTCGCTGCGGGCCGCCGAGATCCGGCCGGTCGGGGTCGGGGAGCTGCTGGCCCGGCTGGAGCTGCTGAAGAAGTCGCTGGCGGCGGAGGGGCTGTTCGCGGCGGACCGCAAGAAGCCGCTGCCGTTCCTGCCGCAGCTGATAGGGCTGGTCTGCGGGCGGGCCTCGGCCGCAGAGCGCGACGTCCTGGAGAACGCGCGGCTGCGCTGGCCCGCGGTCCGCTTCGAGGTGCGCAATGTCGCGGTGCAGGGCGTCCATGCCGTGCCGCAGGTGATCGAGGCGGTCCAGGAGCTGGACGCGCTGCCGGAGGTGGACCTGATCATCGTGGCACGCGGCGGCGGCAGCGTGGAGGATCTGCTGCCCTTCTCCGACGAGCAGCTGGTGCGGGCCGTGGCGGCCTGCGCCACCCCGGTGGTCTCGGCGATCGGACACGAGCCGGACTCGCCGCTGCTGGACCTGGTCGCCGATCTGCGCGCCTCCACGCCCACCGACGCGGCCAAGAAGGTCGTGCCGGACGTGGGCGAGGAGCTGGTGCGCATCCAGCAGCTGCGCGAGCGCGCGCTGCGCAGCGTGCGCGGCCTGCTGGACCGGGAGGAGCGGGGGCTCGCGGCCGCGCTGGCCCGGCCCTGTATGCGGCAGCCGCACCGCATGGTGGACGAGCGGGCCGAGCAGGTCTCGGGGCTGCTCGACCGCGGTCGGCGCTGTCTCGGGCATCTGCTGGACCGGGCCGACTCGGAGCTGACGCACACCCACGCCCGGGTGGTGGCCCTGTCCCCCGCCGCGACGCTGCGGCGCGGCTATGCGGTGCTGCAGCGCGGGGACGGGTCGGTGGTCCGGGCGGCGGCCGAGGTGAGCGCGGACGAAGAGCTCAGGGCGCGGGTCGCCGAGGGCGAATTCACGGTCCGCGCCGTTGTCAGCCCCTCTGAATAGGCTGTGCGGCATGGCAAAGACCCAGGAGAGGGACGTGAAGGCGGAGAAGTCCGAGGCGGGGCAGGCGGCCGGGGACCCGGCCGGCGCCTCCGCGCTCGGCTATGAGCAGGCGCGCGACGAGCTGGTGGAGGTGGTGCGCCGCCTGGAGGCTGGCGGGACGAGCCTGGAGGAGTCGCTTGCCCTCTGGGAGCGCGGCGAGGAGCTGGCGAAGGTCTGCCGCCGCTGGCTGGAAGGCGCCCGGGCGCGGCTGGACGCGGCGCTGGCCGAGACGGCGGAGGGGGACGACGGCGGGGCGGACGGGGACGAGCGGTGACGCGAGGTGACACGAGGGCCGAGGGGGACGGCGGGAGCTGACGGGCGGCGGGCCTGGGGGCGGCACGCGCGCTTCGGGCTGCTGCGAGCTGTGAGGGGGAGCACCCGTCGCCCCCGCCGGTCATGGTCGTACTGGTCCGCTCGGCCGAGGCCCGCGAGCGTCCCGGGCGGGCCGGAAGGCCGTCGCGCTCAGCCCTTCCTCGCATCGAGCGCGGCAGCCATGTCCGTCAGCTGTCCGAACGACGCCGTGCCGGTGACCACCGTGGTCACGCCCGGCTCCGTACGCACCAGCGCGTCGTACTTCTCGCCCTCGTAGCGGACCCACTCCTTGCCGTCGATCCGCTGCGTCTTGTCCGTCTTCTTCGCCTGCTGGGTGACATCGGCGATGTACGGCCCCGCCTTGGCGTCGCTCTGCTCGACCGCGACGTAGTCCTCCTCCGGGGTGAGGAAGCCGAGGTGCCAGGCCGTGCCCTCCGCCTGCGACGACGCCGCGGGCCCGTAGGTCACCGAGGTCGCGCGCCAGCCCTTGGGCAGGCTGCCGGCCTCCGGCGCTGCCACCGGGTACGGCGCCGCGCGCCGGGCGGTGATCAGCTCTACCCTGTAGTCGACCGTCTTCAGCGGATTCTTGCTGTCGTCGTGCGGAATGGCGAAGACGTAGATGCCCGCTGCGACGACGCCTATGGCCGCCAGCGACAGCACCATGTCCCGCACCGTCTCTTTGCCTCGCATACCTGCCACGCCCCCTATCGTCCCTCATGGCAGTCGTGCTCATGCGTGGGGCCCTCTGCTCACATTCCTAATCAGCGGATACTGTGCTTTTCGGGGGGCTGTCCCCGGCTCACCCACAAAGCACGAATCACCCTCACATCCGGCCGTCGCCGTACAGAAAGGTGCGATCCGATGACCGAGCATCATCTGCCGTCCCAGCTGGAAGTCAGCCCCGAGGCCCCCGACCGCAACCTGGCCCTGGAGCTCGTCCGGGTCACCGAGGCCGGTGCCATGGCCTCCGGTCGCTGGGTGGGACGCGGCGACAAGAACGGCGCCGACGGCGCCGCCGTGAAGGCCATGCGCTCCCTCGTCCACACCGTGTCGATGAACGGTGTCGTGGTGATCGGCGAAGGCGAGAAGGACGAGGCGCCCATGCTCTTCAACGGAGAGCGCGTGGGAGACGGGACCGGCCCGGAGTGCGACGTGGCCGTGGACCCGGTGGACGGCACCACGCTCACCGCCAAGGGCATGGCGAACGCGGTGTCCGTCCTGGCCGTCGCCGAGCGCGGCACCATGTTCGACCCGTCCGCGGTGTTCTACATGAACAAGCTGGCCACCGGTCCCGAGGCGGCCGAGTTCGTCGACATCACCGCGCCGCCGGGCGTCAACATCCGCCGGATCGCGAAGGCGAAGCGGTCCAGCCCCGAGGACGTCACGGTGGTCGTGCTCGACCGGCCCCGGCACGAGAACATCGTCAAGGAGATCCGGGAGGCGGGTGCCCGGATCAAGTTCATCTCCGACGGTGACGTGGCCGGTGCGATCATGGCGGCGCGCGAGGGCGCCGGCGTGGATCTGCTGCTGGGCATCGGCGGTACGCCGGAGGGCATCATCGCGGCCTGCGCGATCAAGTGTCTGGGCGGCACGATCCAGGCCCAGCTGTGGCCCAAGGACGACGAGGAGCGGCAGCGCGCGATCGACGCGGGCCATGACCTCGACCAGGTGCTCGAGACGGACGACCTGGTCAGCGGCGACAACGTGTTCTTCGTGGCCACCGGCATCACCGACGGCGATCTGCTGCGCGGGGTGCGGTACCGCGCGGAGACCGCGACCACCCAGTCGCTGGTGATGCGCTCCAAGTCGGGGACCATCCGGCAGATCGACTCGGTCCACCGGCTGTCCAAGCTGCGCGCCTACGCCTCGGTCGACTTCGACCGCGCGCGCTAGCCGCACCGCCGGTACGTCCCTACGGACGGGCCCCTCCTCCCCGGCGGGGCCCGACTCCCCCCTTTGATGGCTCGGTTCTCCCCCAGCTGGGAGGTGCCCCGGGGGCGTTCGCGAGTCAGCCGGCGGCCGCCACCCGCACGGCGCGCTGCAGCTCCGCCTCGCGGCGCCGCCGGCGGGCCAGTACGACGCGGCGCTCGGCCGCCGTCAGCCCGCCCCACACCCCGTACGGCTCCGGCTGCAGCAGGGCGTGCTCGCGGCACTCGACCATGACCGGGCAGCGCGCACAGACGCGCTTGGCGGCCTCCTCACGCGACAGCCGCGCAGCCGTGGGCTCCTTCGAGGGCGCGAAGAACAGCCCGGCCTCGTCCCGGCGGCACACCGCCTCCGAGTGCCAGGGGCCTGCCTGATCCCGAGCGGGGATGCGCTGCGGGGGCACGGCGGCGTCCAGCAGGGGCTGATGCGGTTGCAGCACGGTCTACTCCTGACGACGGCTCCGGTGGTCACCCTTGCCCGCCTGGCCCGCACGGCCCCTTAGCACCCCCATCAGCCGTACGAGAGACGATGCACCAAGCCTTACCCGCTGTGCGCGTGCTTATGCACACCGTTGCCCCGGCCGAGAATTCAATATGAACGTAGGTTCTTCAGGCGTTTTCCGCGCTTGCGTTTGACCTCGGCACCGCCGAAGAAAGCGAATCCCCGCACCACGACGGCCGGGGCCTCCGGATCCGGCGCCTCATACGTCTTGATGTCGAATCCGCCGAAAATGCCCCCGCCGTTGCCGCTGACCGTCACGTTTTCGGGGACCTTGATCTCGACTCCGCCGAAGATGGCACAGACGTTGATGACGACCTCCCGATGCTCGAACAGCGCCTCGGTCAGGTCGATTTCGACGCCGCCGAACAGCGCGAAGGCATGGGTGGTGCGCCTGACCCGCCAGCGGCCCCTGCGCACCGCGCCACCGAAGACGGCCGTCAGGTTGTCGGAGGCGGGGAGGGCACGGGGCCCGCGCGGCCCCAGGTCGCCCGGGACCGGCACCGGGGCGGCGGCGCGGCCGGTCCCCGCGGCCGCGGGCAGATCGCGGACCAAGGGGTCCAGCTCACCCACGGTCTTGGCCCGGTAGACCGCGTCGATCCGCTCGGCGTGCTCCTCGGGGTCGAGCCTGCCCTCGGCCAGCGCCTCGCGCAGGATGTCCGCGATCCGGTCGCGGTCCGCGTCCGAGGCGCGCAGCTCCGCGGCGGACACGGGCGCGGGAGCGGGCACCGTCGCGGGCACGGGGTCGGTTTTCGTCAGAGGCACCGGCTGCTGCTCAGTCACCCGGCCAGAGTACCCAGTCGCGATGTATCGCGACTAGGGGTCGTGGCGAGTCGGCGGACGGAGTCCGGCGCGGCCGGCCGAAGGGTTCGTATGCCCGACCTCACAGGTCCGGCCCATCCGCCCCGTTCTACGCTGGTGTGCGCTGTCGACGAAGTCAGCCGTAGCCCCGTCGAGTGAGGAATGGCCAGGCCATGCCCCCTGTCTCCCAGCCCGCCCACCCAGCGTTCGCCTATTCGGACCTGCTGCCCCTTGGTGAAGACACCACGCCGTACCGCCTGGTGACCTCCGAGGGCGTGAGCACCTTCGAGGCCGGCGGGCGTACGTTCCTCAAGGTCGAGCCGGAGGCGCTGCGCAGGCTCGCGGCCGAGGCGATGCACGACATCTCGCACTATCTGCGCCCCGCGCACCTCGCCCAGCTGCGCCGCATCCTGGACGACCCCGAGGCCAGCCCCAACGACCGCTTCGTCGCGCTTGACCTGCTGAAGAACGCCAACATCGCGGCCGCGGGCGTGCTCCCGATGTGCCAGGACACCGGCACGGCCATCGTGATGGGCAAGCGAGGGCAGAACGTGCTGACCGAGGGCGGCGACGAGGAGGCCCTGTCGCGCGGCGTGTACGACGCGTACACCAAGCTCAATCTGCGCTACTCCCAGATGGCCCCGCTGACCATGTGGGAGGAGAAGAACACCGGCTCCAACCTGCCCGCCCAGATCGAGCTGTACGCGACCGACGGCGGCGCGTACAAGTTCCTCTTCATGGCCAAGGGCGGCGGCTCGGCCAACAAGTCCTTCCTCTACCAGGAGACGAAGGCGGTCCTCAACGAGGCCTCGATGATGAAGTTCCTGGAGGAGAAGATCCGCTCGCTGGGCACCGCGGCCTGCCCGCCGTACCACCTGGCGATCGTGGTCGGCGGCACCAGCGCGGAGTACGCGCTGAAGACCGCGAAGTACGCCTCGGCGCACTACCTGGACGAGCTGCCCACCGAGGGCTCCCCCACCGGTCACGGCTTCCGCGACAAGGAGCTGGAGGAGAAGGTCTTCGAGCTGACGCAGCGGATCGGGATCGGCGCGCAGTTCGGCGGCAAGTACTTCTGCCATGACGTACGGGTGGTCCGGCTGCCCCGCCACGGCGCCTCCTGCCCGGTGGCCATCGCGGTCTCCTGCTCCGCCGACCGCCAGGCGCTGGCGAAGATCACGCCCGAGGGCGTCTTCCTGGAGCAGCTGGAGACCGACCCGGCCCGGTACCTGCCGGAGACCACCGACGAGCACCTGTCGGACGACGACGTGGTGCGCATCGACCTCAACCGGCCGATGGACGAGATCCGGGCGGAGCTGACCAAGTACCCGGTCAAGACCCGGCTCTCGCTCACCGGCCCGCTGGTCGTCGCCCGCGACATCGCGCACGCGAAGATCAAGGAGCGGCTGGACGCGGGCGAGGAGATGCCGCAGTACCTGCGCGACCACGCCGTCTACTACGCGGGCCCGGCCAAGACCCCCGAGGGCTACGCATCCGGCTCCTTCGGCCCGACGACGGCGGGCCGCATGGATGCGTACGTGGAGCAGTTCCAGGCGGCCGGCGGCTCGTACGTCATGCTGGCCAAGGGGAACCGCTCCAAGCAGGTCACCGATGCCTGCCAGGCGCACGGCGGCTTCTACCTCGGCTCGATCGGCGGCCCGGCGGCGCGGCTGGCCCAGGACTGCATCAAGAAGGTGGAGGCCCTGGAGTACGCGGAGCTGGGCATGGAGGCGGTCTGGAAGATCGAGGTCGAGGACTTCCCGGCGTTCGTCGTGGTCGACGACAAGGGGAACGACTTCTTCACCGACCCGGGCCCGTCCCAGCCCTTCGTCAGCAGCATCCCGGTCCGCCCGGGAGCCTGATCGCACGCGCCCGGCCGGACGCGGCGCCGCCCGGACGCGGCGCCGCCCGGACGCACCGCCCGGCCGGGTCCGCTCAGCCGGCCAGCACCGCCTCGAACGCCCCCGGGCGCTGGGCCACACCGCTGCAGGCGGGGTCCGGCCCGGGGGCGCCCTCGCCCGCGGGGCACGGGCGGTCGCGCTCCGCGGACCACATGGACAGCCGGCCGATCCCCTTGGCCGCGGCGAACCGGGCGAGCCCGGCGGCGTCCTCGAGCGTGAAGACCTCTCCGGAGACGTCGTTGACCCCGATCATCGGGGTCACGGTCAGCGTTTTCCAGGCGTCGGCCTCGGAGAGGCCGAGGACGCCGCGGATCCGGCCGTGGGCGTTGATGGCGGCCTGGACGGCGTACCGGCCCATGTCGCCGGTGTGCTCGCCGCCGTAGTTCATGGCCATGATGTTCACGCCCGAGACGTCGACCCCCTGGGCCCTGGCGTCCGCGAGCAGGGCGCTGCTGTCGTCGGTCAGGCCGTAGGGCATGGCGGGCAGGGTGAAGGAGACCTCAAGGCCGGGGCGGGCGCGCTGGAGCAGCGCGATGGCCCGCGCCCGGCGGGTGGCGGAGACGGGGTCGGCGAGGGTGGCGCCCTCGATGTCGAAGTCGGCCTTGGTGAAGCCGTAACGGTCGATCACCGAGGCGTAGGCGGTGGCGAGTTCGGGCACCTCGGCGCAGGCCGTGGCCAGCTCCCGCCCCGCAGCGCCGCCGAAGGAGACCCGTACATCGCCCCCGGCCCGGCGCACGGCGGCGATCCGGGCCGCCAGGGTCCGGTCGGCCAGCGGGATCCCGCCGTCCCAGACGGGGACGCAGCCTCCGCCCGCGATGACGAACCCCAGCGTGAACTCCCTGACGCCGCGCGCCGCGGCCGCGGTCATGTCGTATCCGGTGGCCGCCCAGGCGCTGACGTACGGCACCAAGGGGACCTCGGGGCGGGGAGCGGGCGAGGGGGCGGGTGAGTGTGTGGGCGGGTGCGCGGTGGGGGACGCGAGCCGCGGGGGTGGCCGCTCTCCTCCGGCCCATACGGCGACGGCGGCGCAGACCGCTGCGGCGAGGGTGGTGCAGCCGCCCAGGCGCAGGGTGGAGATGGCCCTCACGCGATGTGCTCTCCTTCCGTACGGGAAGCCGGGCGCGGGCCGCCGGATGCCCTGTGCTCCCCCGGCCCGCCGGGAGGCGCCCCCGCCGCGGCGCTTCGGCCGCCATTCCAAGCTCGCACATCGAACGAACCGTCATGAGCTATGACACACCGCACCGTTTCCCTATATCCGGAAAATCCTATTTGCTGCATTAGCCTCTGGCTCATGGACCCTCAGTCAGACGTGGCCGAGCGCACGCCGGCGCGCCTCCTCGCCGCGGACGACGCCACGGCGGGGCCCGTGTTCGTGGACCTCTCCGGGCGCCGTGCCCGCCTGCTGCGCCAGGCGGGCGTGGTCGCGGGGGCCGCGGTCATCGGATACACGGCCCTCCTGGGAGCGGGTTTCTCGGGCGGCACCGCCGTCGCCCCCGACACCCTGGCCCCCGGCGCCGCCGCCGACCGGGCCGACCGGGACGCGAAGGACGCCCGGCGCGGCCGCCCCCCGACCCGTAAGCCCTCCCCCGGCAAGCCCTCGGCCCGTACGCCCTCGGCCGGGGCCGGAGCCGACCGGCACGCCGGCGGCCACGCCGACCGCCGGACGGGGGCCGAGGCGCGATGAGCGGCGGCAGGCAGCCGAGGCTGCCGCGCCCGCGCCGCCGCAGGCACCCGGCGGCGCCGCAGACCCAGGCCCAGGGCCAGGCCCGGGCCCGGTCCCGTTCCCGGCCGGTGTCCCGCCGGGTGTCCCGGCGCGCGGTGTCCCGGGTGGCCGCCGCCGGGCGGCACGCCCTCCCCCGGCTGCGCATGGTGCTCGGCGTGGCCACGCTGGCCGCGCTGGTCTGCGGGATGCTGCTGGACGGCTATCTGCACGCCGAGGTCGGCAACGACGCCCGGGTGCACAGCTCGTACCACGCCTACGACGTCCCCCACCGGGTCCGCACCGGCGGCCCGGTGCTCACCTTCGACGACCACGGCAGGCCCACCGGCCACCGCATCCCGGCCCGGACCATCGCGCTGACCTTCGACGACGGCCCGGACCCCCGCTGGACGCCGAAGATCCTGAAGGTGCTGCGCGAACACGACGTGCCGGGCACCTTCTTCGTGCTCGGCCAGATGGTGGTCCGCAACCCCTCCCTGGTGCGCCGGATCCGGGCCGACGGCCATGAGATCGGCGTGCACACCTTCACCCACGCCGACCTCGCCTACCAGGACAGCGACCGGGTGGACCGCGAGCTGGCGCAGTCCCAGCTGGCCCTGGCCGGCGCGGCCGGCGTCAACAGCTCGCTCTTCCGCGCCCCGTACGCCTCGACGCTCGGCGCGCTCGACGACCGGACCTGGCCGGTCCAGCGGTATCTGGGCGACCGGGGCTACATCAGCGCGTTCATCGACGTCGACAGCCGGGACTGGCAGCGCCCGACGGTCGAGCGGATCGTCCGCAACGCCACCCCCGCGGCCGGGAAGGGCGCCGCCGTGCTCTTCCACGACGCGGGCGGCGACCGCTCGCGGACCGTCCGTGCGCTGGGGACGTACATCGAGCGGATGAAGGCCAAGGGCTACACCTTCACCACGGTCACCGGAGCGCTCGGCGCCGAAGCCGCCGTCCACCCGGTCGACGGGGCGCGCGTCTGGCAGGGCCGGGCCCTGATCTGGGCGGCGGCGCTCACGCAGATCGCCATGCCGTGGCTGGCCTGGCTGCTGGCCGTGGTGGGCCTGGCGGTGCTCGCCCGGCTGCTGATGATGGTGGTGCTGGCCTGGTGGCACCGGCGCGCCCGCGACCGGCGCCGCTTCACCTGGGGCCGGGCGGTGGACGAGCCGGTGAGCGTGATCGTGCCCGCGTACAACGAGAAGGAGTGCATCGCCAACACGGTGCGGTCGCTGGCCGCCAGCACCCATCCGATCGAGATCCTGGTCGTCGACGACGGCTCGACCGACGGCACCGCCGATATCGCCCAGGCCCTGGACCTGCCGAACGTACGGGTGCTGCGCCAGGAGAACGCGGGCAAGGCCGCGGCCCTCAACCGCGGCATCGCCGAGGCCCGCTTCGACCTGATCGTGATGATGGACGGCGACACCGTCTTCGAGCCCGGCACCGTGCGCGAGCTGATCCGCCCCTTCGCCGACCCGGGCATCGGCGCGGTCGCGGGCAACGCCAAGGTCGGCAACCGCGCCGGGCTGATCGGCGCCTGGCAGCACGTCGAGTACGTGATGGGTTTCAACCTCGACCGGCGGATGTACGACCTGCTGCGCTGCATGCCCACCATCCCCGGCGCGATCGGCGCCTTCCGCCGCCGCGCCCTGCTGGACGTGGGCGGTATGAGCGCCGACACCCTGGCCGAGGACACCGACGTCACGATCGCCCTGCACCGGGCCGGCTGGCGCGTCGTCTACCAGGACAGCGCCCGCGCCTGGACCGAGGCGCCCGGCACCCTCGGCCAGCTGTGGCGGCAGCGCTACCGCTGGAGCTACGGCACCATGCAGGCGCTGTGGAAGCACCGCCGCTCGCTGGTCGACCGCGGCCCCTCGGGGCGCTTCGGCCGGGTCGGGATGCCGCTGGTGGTCCTCTTCCAGGTGGTCGCGCCGCTGTGCGCACCGCTGATCGACCTGTTCACGCTGTACGGGGCGGTCTTCATCGACCCGGTGAAGGCGCTGCTGGCGTGGTCGGCGCTGATGCTGGCGCAGCTGCTCGGCGCGGCGTACGCCTTCCGGCTGGACGGCGAGCGGTACCGCCCGCTGCTGGCGCTGCCGCTGCAGCAGATCGCCTACCGGCAGCTGATGTATGTGGTGCTGCTGCACTCGTGTGTCACCGCGGCGTCCGGCGCCCTGCTGCCGTGGCAGAAGCTGCGCCGCACCGGCGAGGTGGACTCGCCCCGCACGCCGGCGCCCAAGGCCGTACGGTGACCCGGCTCACGCGATCACCTGCGCGGAAGCGGGAACACGGCGGGCGGAGCGGATGCTGTTCGTGGTGGAGGTGGGTCTTCCATGACCGACGAGAAGTTGTCCGAGGAGAAGTACCGCGTCGAGCACGACTCGATGGGTGAGGTGCGGGTGCCGGCGCACGCCAAGTGGCGTGCCCAGACCCAGCGGGCGGTGGAGAACTTCCCCGTCAGCGGGCAGCGCCTGGAGCGCGCGCACATCGAGGCGCTGGCGCGGATCAAGGCCGCTGCCGCCACGGTCAACGCCTCGCTCGGCGTGGTCGACGCCGAGGTCGCGGAGGCGATCGCGGACGCCGCGGCGCAGGTCGCCGAGGGCCGCTGGGACGAGCACTTCCCCGTCGACGTCTTCCAGACCGGCTCGGGCACCTCCTCCAACATGAACATGAACGAGGTGCTGGCCACCCTCGCGAGCGAGCGCCTGGGGCGCGACGTCCACCCCAACGACCACGTCAACGCCAGCCAGTCGTCCAATGACGTCTTCCCCTCCTCCATCCACATCGCGGCCACCGCGGCCGTCACCGCCGATCTGATCCCGGCGCTCGACCACCTCGCGGCGGCGCTTGAGCGCAAGGCCGCCCAGTTCGCGGACGTCGTCAAGGCGGGCCGTACGCACCTGATGGACGCGACGCCGGTGACGCTGGGCCAGGAGTTCGGCGGCTACGCCGCCCAGGTCCGCTACGGGGCCGAGCGGCTGCGCGCCGCGCTGCCCCGGCTGGCGGAACTGCCGCTGGGCGGCACCGCCGTGGGCACCGGCATCAACACCCCGCCCGGCTTCTCCGCCGCCGTCATCGCCGAGCTGGCCCGCTCGACCGGGCTGCCGCTCACCGAGGCCCGCAACCACTTCGAGGCGCAGGGCGCGCGCGACGGCCTGGTGGAGACCTCCGGCCAGCTGCGCACCCTCGCGGTCTCCCTCACCAAGATCGCCAACGATCTGCGCTGGATGAGCTCAGGGCCGCGCACCGGGCTCGCCGAGATCGCCCTGCCCGATCTGCAGCCCGGCTCCTCGATCATGCCGGGGAAGGTCAACCCGGTGATCCCCGAGGCGGTGCTCATGGTCGCCGCCCAGGTCACCGGGAACGACGCGACCGTGGCCTGGGCCGGGGCGGCCGGGAACTTCGAGCTCAATGTGATGCTCCCGGTCATCGCCAAGAACCTGCTGGAGTCCGTCCGGCTGCTGGCGGCCGCCTCCCGGCTGCTGGCGGACCGTACGGTCGACGGGATCACCGCCAACGTGGAGCGCGCCCGCGAGTACGCGGAGTCCTCCCCCTCGGTCGTCACCCCGCTCAACCGCTACATCGGCTACGAGGAGGCGGCGAAGGTGGCCAAGAGGTCGCTGGCCGAGCGGAAGACCCTCCGCGAGGTGGTCCTGGAGTCGGGGTACGTGGAGCGCGGGCTGCTGACCCTGGAGCAGCTGGACGAGGCGCTGGACGTGTTGCGGATGACCCACCCGTAACGCGGTGTTGCGGTACAGGTCACGGCGTGGTGCCGCCGGCCCACCTAAGATCTGCTCATGACAGCGGACATCGTGGAGACGACGGGGACGGCGGACACCGCTCGATGGGCGCCGGGGGACCACATTCTGTGGCGCTACCGCGCCAACGCCGAGACGAACATCCACATCTGTCGCCCCGTGACCGTCGTCCGGGACACCGCCGAGCTGCTGGCCGTCTGGCTCGCGCCCGGCACCGCCTGCGTCAAACCGCAGCTCACCGACGGCACCTCGGTCCACCACGAGCCGCTGTCCACCCGCTACACCAAACCGCGCACCACCGCGCTGTCCACCTGGCTGGGCACCGGCGTCCTCAAGCTCGCCCGGCCCGGTGAGCCGTGGTCGGTGTGGCTGTTCTGGGAGCACGACTGGCGGTTCAAGAACTGGTACGTGAACCTGGAGGAGCCGCGGCTGCGCTGGAGCGGCGGCATCGACTCGGAGGACCACTTCCTGGACATCGCGGTCTACCCGGACCGCAGCTGGGAATGGAAGGACGAGGACGAGTTCGGCGAGGCCCAGCGCGTCGGCCTGATGACCCCCGAGCAGGCCGAGCGCGTACGGGCCGCGGGCCGGGCCGCCGTCGGTCTCATCGAATCCTGGGGAGCGCCGTTCCGGGAGGACTGGGAGAACTGGCGTCCCGACCCGGCGTGGACCGTCCCCGCGCTGCCGGCGGACTGGCGGCGGCCGGCTGTCCGTACCGACCGGTATCGCACGTCGGCGCACTCGAGGTCCTGAACCTCTTGCTGCGCCCCAGTGTTTCAAACGTAGGATCGTCGTCCGGAAGACTGCACTCGTGAAAACCAGACAGCGGCGCAACTCACGAATGAGGCGTGACATCTGACGCGGTCACAGGAGGGGGCGGAGACGTGAGCGGTGAGGGAGGCCGGCACGTCCACGGCGCGGGAGACGGGGGGCCGGTGACGGTGGCGGAAAGCCCGGAAGGTCCAGCGGGCACAGGCGGCACAGGCGGTACGGACAGCGCGGACGGCGACGGCGACGACTACGCCGACGACTACGAGGGGTTCGAGGACTTCGACCGCCTGGCGCTGGACCGCAGCGGACAGGCGGAGGCCTTCGACGCGATCGGCGACCGCTACGACGAGGCGTTCCCGCACAAGGACGGGCAGCTCGCGGTCGGCCAATGGCTGGCCGACGCCCTCACGCCCGGCTCCCGGGTGCTCGACGTCGGCTGCGGCACGGGGCTTCCCACGGCCCGTCAGCTGGTGGACGCCGGACACGAGCTGGTCGGCATCGACATCTCCCCGGGCATGCTCAAGCTGGCCCGGAGCAACGTCCCGACCGCCACCTTCCACCAGGTGGACATCGTCGATCTGCGCTCCGGCGGCCGCTACGGGCCCGGCGGATCGCGGGACCTGGGCGAATTCGACGCGGTCGTCGCCTTCTTCTCGCTGCTGATGCTGCCCCGCCCGGAGATCCCGTACGCCCTGCGGGCGCTGCGCGGGCTGCTGAGACCCGGCGGCCTGCTGGCCCTGGCCATGGTCGAGGCGGACGTGGACGACTTCGCGATCCCGTTCCTGGGCAACTCGGTGCGGGTATCCGGTTACCTGCGGGAAGAACTGCGGCGGGTCGTGCAGGACGCGGGCTTCGAGATCACCGGGGAGGACTCGCACTCGTACGCCCCGGCCAGCACGGACGTACCACCCGAGATCCAGCTCTATCTGCACTGCCGACGACGTGTCTGACACTCGGTGCGCCCGGACGAACAGGGCGCATGGCCCCGGACGGATGGAAACCCACGCGTGACGGAGCACCCCACCTCCCACAACGAGCGGCAGGCCACCAGCCAAGCCGCCGCCTCGGGTTCGCCCGAGGACGCGCACGGCGCGGTCCCGGACCCGCGGACCGCCGTGCGACGGGCCGCCGCCCCCGGCCAGGAGCCGGACGGCGGGCGACCACGTCCCGCCTTCCCCACGGCCGGACCGGCGAGCGGCCCGGACTCGGGCCAGGGCCCGGCCGCGGACCCCGGCTCCGCGGCCGCCGAGCCGGGTGCGGCCCGCCCGCGCGGCCAGGCCACGCCCGAGGGGCGGCCCGCCGAGGGCCGGCGCCGGGGCCGCGGCCAGGGGGCCGCGCGGCGCGACGGCGGCACGGCCGGGCAGCGCGGTGGCGGTACGGCGGGGCGGCGGGGCGGGGCGGGCTCGGACCGCCGGGGCCAGGCGGCCGGCGATTCGGCCAGTGACGCGGTAAGTGAGCACCCGGCGCAGCCGGAGCACGGCACACCGGAGGGCGAGCCTGTGTGGGACGCGGACCACAATGCCGCCAGGGGCGCGGCACACCGCCCCGGGGGACGGGACGGCGATCCCGGCCCCGGCACCGAACCCCCGGCCGCGGGGAGCGACGGCACGGGCGGGCGGCGCGGCCGTGACGCCCGGAGAGCCGCCCGGCGCGGCCCTGCCGCGGGCGAGCACCCGCCGGCCGAGGCGGGCGACGCCCGGGCCGCGGCCGAGGTCGGCTATCGCACGCCCGAGGGCGGAGCGCCCGCGGCGCCACCGACACCACCGCCGGGCAGCCCGCTTGCCGCCGAGGCGGCCGCCGCGCGGGACCGCAGCGGGGACCGGCTGCGGTTCGTCGGCGCGGCGACCCGCCGGATCGCGCGCGGCATCGACCTGGACGAGATCGTGCTGGGCCTGTGCCGGGCCACCGTGCCGACCTTCGCCGACGCGATCCTGGTCTATCTGCGCGACCCGCTGCCGGTGGGCGACGAGCGCCCGGTCGGCCCGGTCGTGCTGCGGCTGCGCCGTACCGACCGCATCCCGCTGGACCCGGACACCGAGAGCGGGCGGCTGCCGCTGCTGCCCTCGCAGCCGGACCTGTCGCCCGCCGTGGGCGGCGGCCCGGCGGCCGAGCTGTGCGAGGTGGAGGCGGGCGGCCCGCTGAACGAGGTGCTGCGCGGGGTGCGGCCGGTCTTCGGCGACTCCTCGGCCGCCCGGGCCGCGCTGCCCGAACTGCTCGGTGAGCACACGTCGGTGGCCACGGGCCAGCGCACGGTCCTGGCGCCGCTGCGGGGGCGGCGCCGGGTGATCGGCGCCGCCGTGTTCGTACGCCGCCCGGACCGGCCGCCGTTCGAGCCGGACGATCTGCTGGTCGCCGCCCAGCTGGCCACGCACACCGCGCTCGGCGTCGACAAGGCGGTGCTCTACGGCCGCGAGGTGTACATCGCCGACGAGCTGCAGCGCACCATGCTGCCCGACTCGCTGCCGCAGCCCACGGGTGTGCGGCTGGCCAGCCGCTACCTCCCGGCCGCCGAGACGGCGCGGGTCGGCGGCGACTGGTACGACGCGATCCCGCTGCCCGGCAACCGCGTCGCGCTGGTGGTCGGCGATGTGATGGGCCACTCCATGACCTCGGCCGCGATCATGGGTCAGCTGCGCACCACCGCGCAGACCCTGGCCGGGCTCGACCTGCCGCCGCAGGAGGTGCTGCACCACCTCGACGAGCAGGCCCAGCGTCTTGGCACGGACCGCATGGCGACCTGCCTGTACGCGGTCTACGACCCGGTCGCGCACCGCATCGTGGTCGCCAACGCGGGCCATCCGCCGCCCCTGCTGCTGCACCGCGGCGGCCGCGCGGAGGTGCTGCGGGTGCCGCCCGGCGCACCGATCGGGGTCGGCGGCGTCGACTTCGAGGCGGTCGAGCTGGACGCGCCCGCGGGCGCCACCCTCATGCTCTACACCGACGGTCTCGTCGAATCGCGGATGCGCGATGTGTGGACCGGGATCGAGCAGCTGCGCGAGCGCCTGACGGCGACCGCCCGGCTCACCGGCCCCAACCCGCCGCCGCTTGAGCCGCTGTGCGACGAGGTGCTCGACATGCTCGGCCCGGGCGACCGGGACGACGACGTGGCGCTGCTGGCGGCCCGGTTCGAGGGGATCGCGCCCAGCGATGTCGCCTACTGGTTCCTGGACCCCAAGGCGCAGACGGCCGGGCAGGCACGCCGGCTGGCGCGGCGGGCGCTGGCCCGGTGGGACCTGGACGATCTGACCGACGCGGTGGAGCTGCTGGTCAGCGAGGTGGTCACCAACGCCGTGCGGTACGCGGAGCGGCCGGTGACGCTGCGTCTGCTGCGCACGGACGTGCTGCGCTGCGAGGTCGGGGACGATGTGCCGCAGCTGCCCCGGCTGCGGCAGGCCCGGCCGTCCGACGAGGGCGGGCGCGGGCTGTACCTGGTCAACCGGATGGCGCGGCGGTGGGGCGCGACGCGGCTGAGCACCGGCAAGGTCGTGTGGTTCGAGCTGGCGATGCCGCCGCGGTCCTGAGCCACGCGGCCGTTGTCGGCACATCACGCGGCGGTGGGGGGGGGGCCCCCGCCCCCCCCCCCCCCCCCGGGGGGGGGGGGCCCCCCTTGCCCGGCGAGTTGGTGGGCGGGCGGGCCGGCGACTGGGGCGGGCGGGGGGCGGGGGGCGCCGGGGCGGT
>NZ_JBIBKK010000028.1:72391-132965 GCF_042959105.1 Streptomyces sp. NPDC007917 | reverse complement strand
CCCCGGCCCGCCCCCCCCCGCCATTCACCCCCCCAACCACAACCTCAAACAACCCCCACCCCCCCCCCCCCCCCCGGGGGGGGGGGGGGGGCGGGGGGGCGGCGCCCCCCCCCCCCCCCCCACCGCCGTCTCGTACGGCGTCACCGGCCGGCGCCGGGGGCTGCCGAGGGCTGCCGATGATCAACGTGGCCAGCGGTCACCACTTGTCACAGGTGGTTGTCATACGGGCCGTAGTTGTCACACATGGGGGGTGACGCCGCTAGAGTCGGTCAGATCGAAGGGCAGGCGGCAGCAGCCTCCGATCCGGCCGGCCAGGGAGCCAAGCGTGCTGATCAACCACGACACCCGGTGCGCGCTCGACGCGGTCGTCGCTCTGGTGAACACCACGCCCGAAGGCGAGGGCCCCGACGGCCTCGCGCACGTCGCCGCGCTGCGCCGCTTCGTGGCGCAGCACGCCATCAGCGACGTCGGCACGCTCGGGGAGCGGGACCTGGTGGCCGTACGGGCGGTGCGCGCCCGGTTCGCCGAGGTCTTCGCCGCGGCCGATTCCCGGCGCGCCGCCGAACTGCTCAACGCGATGGTCGCCGCGGCCGGCACCACCCCCCGGCTCACCGACCACGACGGCTACGACTGGCATGTGCACTACTTCGCCCCCGGGGCGTCCCTGGCCGAGCACCTTGCCGCCGACGGCGGCATGGCGCTCGCGTTCCTCGTGGTGGCGGGAGAGCGGGAGCGGCTGCGGCGCTGCGAGGCACCGGACTGCGGGCACGCCTTCGTCGACCTCTCGCGCAACCGCTCACGGCGCTACTGCGACAGCCGCACCTGCGGGAATCGCCTGCATGTGGCCGCCTATCGCGCCCGGCGCCGGGAGGCGGCCGCGGGCTGAGGCCGAGCCGACGGCCGTACGGGCAGGGGCGGTGCGGGCGGAGGCGGTGCGGGCGGAGGCGGTCACCACCGGTAGAGGTCGTGGACGGCGGTGACGACGAGCAGGGTGCCTATGAACGCGAGGAAGAGCATCAGCGGTGGCTGGGAAAGGGCGAAGAGACAGCCACGCGGCTCTTCGCTCGGCGGTGCGGGGGGTCCTTCGATAGGGGATCGCTCCCCGGGTGATTGCAGCATCTCGCGGAAGATCATGGCGTAGGGGGACCCCGCCTGCGACCGGAGAGCTGTTATTGACCGGTTGGGCGTCAGATTCCGTGCTTTTTGAGAATGGCCTCGATATCCGCGAAGTCGTCCGTGCCCGAGCTGCCTCCGGACTTGGCCGCGCCCCTGGCTCCCCGCGTCCGGCCACCCGCGCCCAGCGCGGGGGCCGCCGCCCCGCCCCGCTCCGCCGCCGCTGCGCGCCGCTCCTTGCGGGTGCCACCGCCCCGGCGCTCCACCGCCCGGGTCACCATGAACAGCAGCCAGGACAGGCCGAGCACCCCGAAGCCCAGCCAGACGCTCGGCTTGAAGACCAGGTCGGCGATCCAGTCCAGGATGCCCGTCATCGCCAGCCCCACCGGCAGCAGCGCATAGGCGGCGATGCGGGTCGCGGCCAGGAAACGCTTGCGGTAAGCCGTCACAAAGGCGACCGCGAGGCCCGCCGCGGACGCCGCGGCGCAGACGGTGTCGGTCAGCATCGGGGTCCTCCTGGCGATCGGATACCGGGGGTCGTCGGGTCCTGGACATCCATCGTGCACCCTGACTGCGGCATACCGGCCTTCCCGGAGGTGAGGATCAGGGACATCTCCGGGGGACGGCTCCTCCCCTGGGCCGAGTCGCTGGGCCGAGTCCGCGTCGCGGCCCTCCCGGGCCGAGGCGCCCGGTCCTGATTCGGAGGAGGCGGCTCCGGGCTGGAAGACTGACCCCATGAGCGACCCCCAGCCTGACCGCCCCTCCCCCGGCGCCGCCGCCGGCCAGGGCGCCGAACCCCTCGTGCTCGATGTGTGGTGCGAGCTCCAGTGCCCCGACTGCCGTGGCTCGCTGGCCGATCTGCACGCGCTGCGCGCCCGGTACGGCGACGCCCTGGAGATCCGCATACGGCACTTCCCGCTGGAGAGGCACAAGCACGCCCACGCGGCCGCCCAGGCCCTCGAGGAGGCCATCGTGCAGGGCCGCGGCTGGCCGTACGCCGAGGCCGTCCTGGCCCGTGCCGAGGAGCTGGGCGCGCGCGGCGAGGTGCTGCTGGTGGAGGTGGCGCGGGAGCTGGGTCTCGACGCCGAGGAGATGGACACCGCGCTGATCGACGGGCGGCACATCCTGATCGTGGACGCGGACCAGGCCGAGGGCAAGGCGATCGGGGTGAGCGGCACCCCGACGTATGTGATCGGCGGCGAGCGGCTGGACGGCGGGAAGAGCCAGGAGGGCCTGCGCGAGCGCATCGAGGAGATCGCCGACCGGCTGCTCGCCGGGTGAGCCGGGGCCCGGGGACAGAGCGGCCGCGGGCTCAGAGCAGCTGCTTGTAGAGGTGGTACTGGGTCGGCCGGTAGCCGAGCGACTCGTACAGCCGCAGGGCCGGGGTGTTGCCGCCGAAGACGTGCAGCGCCATCGTGCGGGCCCCCGCCGCCAGTCCGTCGCGCTCGGCGGCCAGCATGAGGGTGCGGCCGTGGCCGTGGCCGCGGTGCTCCTCGGCGACCTCGACGCCGTAGACCCACGCCTCCAGGGCGTCCTCCGTCTCCTCCCTCTCCTCCGGGCGCACCGCGACCCATATGGTGCCCACGTCCGCGCCGTGGTGGGCGAGGACGCGCAGCAGGGCGCCGGGCGTCGCGGGCCCGTCCGGCAGGAGGGTCGCGTAGGCGGACTCCGCCTTGGCCCGGGCGGCCTCCTCGGGCACCCCGCGCTCCAGCCAGTCGCGGATGTAGCCCGCCCGCTCGTGCTCCAACCAGGCCGGGTACTCCGCCTCCCCCATGGCCCGTACCTCGCTGCCCGACGGCAGCTCGGGCACCTCGCTCAGCTCCTTGACCATGTTGCGGCCGCGCTCGCCGAAGCCGAGCGCCCCCGCGAGCCCAAGCCCGGCCGTGGCCTGCGCCGGGATGCTCACCGCCACCTGCGTGCAGCCCCAGCCGCGCAGCACCTCCTCGGCGGCCAGCGCGGCGACCGTGCCGCGGCCGCGGTGCCGGTCCGGCGCGTCGATGTCCAGCCGCTCTATCCGCCCGACCTCCGCGCCCAGCCGCTCGTCGGTGGCGAGGTCGAGGGAGCCGACGCGGCGGCCGTTGACGGTTACCTCGTACGAGCGGGCCCGCCCGCCGTTCTCGGTGCGCTGTTCCGGCCCGGTGGGCCGCAGTGTGGTGGTCACGAATGGTGTTGTACCTGCCCTGTGGGCGATCGTCACCAGGTTTTCAGGGATCGAGGTCGTCGGCCGCCCGCTCGGCGAAGACGCGCATCGCCTCCGCGGTGACCGGGCCGGGCGCGCCCGGCAGCGGCCGCTCGTCCAGCCGGTGGACGGCCTGGACGTCCCGGGTGGTGGAGGTCAGGAAGATCTCCTCCGCCCGCTCCAGTACGTCGAAGGGCAGATCGGTCTCCTTCGCCCCCACCCAGTCGAGTACGAGCTGCCGCGTGATGCCCGCGAGGCAGCCGGAGGCCAGCGGCGGGGTGTGCGGCTCGCCGTCGAGGACCACGAAGACATTGGAGCCGGTACCCTCGCACAGCCGCCCGACCGTGTTGCCGAACAGCGCCTCGCTCGCGCCGTGCTCCCGGGCCCGGGCGAGCGCCACGACGTTCTCGCCGTACGAGGTGGTCTTCAGGCCGGTCAGCGCCCCGCGCTCGTTGCGGGTCCACGGGACGGTGACCACCGCCGTCGTATCGGGCCGCCGCTCGGTCTCGACGAGCGCGACGACGAGTGTGGGACCGGCCGTGCCCCGGTCGGAGCCGAGCGGTGAGACCCCTCCGGTGTAGGTGATCCGCAGCCGCCCGAGCGGCGCCGGGTTGGCGCGCAGCACCGCCTCGCAGCCGCGCCGCACCTCGTCGAGGTCCGGTTCCGGCAGCCCGAGGCCGCGCGCCGAGCCGGCCAGCCGGTGCAGATGGCGGGTGAGCGCGAAGGCGCGTCCGTCGAGGGCCTTGACCGTCTCGAAGACGCCGTCGCCGACCGTCAGCCCATGGTCGAAGACGGACACCTGTGCGCTGTCGGCCTCGCGCAGCGCACCGTCGAGCCATATGGCGAGCGTCATCGTGCGATGCCTCCCGTCGGCTGGTATGCGCCCGACGCCACCTTGAGCAGCCGGGCGGCCTTGAGTTCGGTTTCGTCCCATTCGCGCTCCGGGTCGGAGCCCCAGGTGATGCCCGCCCCGGTGCCGAAGCGCAGCACGGGGCCGCCTGCGATCGCGCGGTCGATCCAGAAGGTGCGGATCCCCACCGCCAGCTCGCCGGTGCCGCGGTCGGCGTCCACCCAGCCGATGCCTCCGCAGTACGGGCCGCGGGGCGCCGTCTCCAGCTCTTCAATGATGCGCAGCGCGCTGGACTTGGGCGCCCCGGTCACGGACCCGGGCGGAAACGCGGCCGCGAACAGCTCCGGCCAGCCCGCGCCGGCCGCCAGCTCGCCGCGCACGGTGGAGACGAGGTGGACAAGACCGGGGTGCGGCTCGACCGCGCACAGCGCGGGGACGGTCACCGATCCGGTGGCGCAGACCCGGCCCAGGTCGTTGCGGACCAGGTCCACGATCATCACGTTCTCGGCGTGGTCCTTCTCCAGCAGATCCGACGCCTCGCGCCCGGTGCCCTTGATCGGGCCGGATTCGACGACCCGCCCGTCCCGCCGCAGAAAGAGCTCGGGCGAGGCGGTGGCGACCTCCACGCCGTGGGCGGGCAGACGGACGGTGCCGGCGTACGGGGCGGGGTTGCCCAGGGCCAGCAGCGCGCTGAGCTCGTCCACATCGGCGCGGTCCGGCTCGGGCAGCGGCGCGGTCATCACCCGGCACAGGTTCGCCTGGTAGACCTCGCCCGCCGCTATGTACCGCCGGATGCGCCGTACGCCCTCGGTGTAGGCGGCGCGGTCCAGCGACGAGGTCCAGTCCGCGGGGGCGGGACCGGCCCAGCCGCCGGGCGTCGGGGCCGGCACGGGCTCGGGCCGTACGTCCGCGAACCGGGCGCAGACGAGGCCGCCCTCGAAGTCGGCGACCACCGCCCAGAACCCCTCGGAGTCCAGGGCCGCGGGGTCGCTGGTCACATCACGCAGCTCGGTGGCGACGAGGCCGCCGAAGCGGGCCAGAGGGGGGAGCTCGTACACGGTTGCGAGTCTATGGCGGGCGCCCCGGCGGTGTGGCGGCAGGGCGTGCCGGCCGCGGGCCACTGCGGCACGCTGCGGAAACGGAGGGAGCACCGTGAGCAAACGGAATTTGAGCTGGCCCCGGAATCCGCTAGAGTTCAACACGTCGCCGGGACGCGGGAGCGCCCCGGAGAAACGACACCTGCGGACGTGGCTCAGTTGGTAGAGCATCACCTTGCCAAGGTGAGGGTCGCGAGTTCGAATCTCGTCGTCCGCTCGGAGTGGGGGTTTCGGCCCCTGCGTCTGGTGGAGTGGCCGAGAGGCGAGGCAACGGCCTGCAAAGCCGTCTACACGGGTTCAAATCCCGTCTCCACCTCGGACGATTAGCTCAGCGGGAGAGCGCTTCCCTGACACGGAAGAGGTCACTGGTTCAATCCCAGTATCGTCCACTCGGGCCCTTGTGGGCCCGCCCGCGCGATTAGCTCAGCGGGAGAGCGCTTCCCTGACACGGAAGAGGTCACTGGTTCAATCCCAGTATCGCGCACACCGCGGTTCCGCGATCTTCATCGTGGTTCCCCGGGACGATTAGCTCAGCGGGAGAGCGCTTCCCTGACACGGAAGAGGTCACTGGTTCAATCCCAGTATCGTCCACATGATCGGCCGAGGGCCGGGGCATCTCGCCCCGGCCCTCAGTCGTGTGCGCTCAGGCCATGTGCCCTCAGGCCGGGCGCGCTCAGGAGGAGAAGAGCATGTGCCCGAAACCACGGTGGTGCTTCTGGTGCCCGTGCCCGTGCCCGTGGTGACCGTGCTGAGGGGCGCCCCAGGCGGGGGCGGCCGGGTACGGCTGAGCGGCCGGCGGCGCCGGGGGCACGGGCGGAGCCTGCGTGGACCACTGCGACTCGAGCCGGGTCAGCGCCTCCAGCTCCCCGTAGTCCAGGAAGATCCCCCGGCAGCCGCTGCACTGCTCTATCTGGACACCATTTCGGTTGTACGTGTGCATCGGCGCACCGCACTTGGGACACTGCATGGTCCGCTCAACTCCTCAGCTTTCAGACAAAAGCGCTGCCGGAACGGGCGTCCGGCGGCGTTGACTTCACCCTACGCTCCGGCAAGCCGCGCGATGCGCAGGCAGGCCTGCACCATCGACTCCTCCGCCTCGTCCAACGGGCGCCCCTCCCCCGCCGCCTTGACGAGCGCCAGCGCGGAGATCTGCACGGTCAGCGCGCGGGCGGGCACGTCCAGCCGCGCCCAGGGGTCCTCGTGGCAGTCCCGTACAGCGGGGCCGCCCGTCGCGCGGTACGCCCCCAGGAAGCGCTCCCAGTCGTCCGGCGCCAGCAGCCCCGCGGCGAACCAGGCGGCGGGGCGGGCCAGGTCCCATGCCGGGTCGCCGAGGCCGAGGTCGTCGACGTCGATGAGCAGCCAGCGGGCGGGGGCGTTGGAAGGGGCGGGAGGCCCCGGGTGTTCGGGGGAGCCGGCGTACTTCACCAACTGGCCCAGGTGGAGATCGCCATGGCACAACGAGCCACCCTGCGGCGCCGCCCCCTCGCCCCGCGCCCAGCCCGGCAGCGCGCCCCACGCCCGCGCCACCGCCTCCACGGCCGCTCCCGCGCCGGCCCTCGTACCTGCCCCGGTACCTGCCCCCGTACCGACCTCGGCGCGCAGCCGGGCGATGGCGCGGGCGGCCTTGACGGGCCCGCGCATCGGCGGCAACGGGCCGGGCAGTACGGCGGGCTCCACGGAGTGCAGCCGCGCCAGCAGCGCCCCGGCCTCCGCCCACGGCGCGGCCTCCGGGTGCTCGGGCGACACCGGCTCCCCGTACGGCCACAGGGTCACCGGCCGCCCGCCGGGCAGCGCCTCGGGCTCTCCCAGCGGCGGGAGCAGGATGCCGGCACACCTCGGATGCCCGGCCACCCGCACCCTGACGGCCAGCTCGCCCGGGTCCGCGCCGGGGTCGTGTGCCTTCGCGACGACCGGACCCTGTCGTATGACGGTGGCGTCGTGGCGGTCCGCCAGCACGACCGCCTCGCCGACGGGTCCGTGATGCGCTGCGGACCGGTGGTGGACGACGTCGACCAGCTGCGGGACGACGTCCTCCCGTACGGTTCCGCTCACGGCTTCCCATCTCACAGACGTGGTGCGCCTTCCGAGCTGGATCCTAGGTCAGGTCGCGTCCCCGTTCTGCCCGGGCATGGCCCCCGAACGGCGCGATGCCCGGACAGCTCCCCAGCTGTCCGGGCACTCGTGCCGTCCGCCGCACCCCCGTCCCCACGGGGCTGATGACGGGATGTCCCCGCCCGGGCCGCTCTCCCGGGCCTGGGGCGCTCAGCGCCCCAGCATTCCCGCCACGGACGACGCCTGTGTGACGACGGCCTCCCAGCCGCCGAACACGATGGTCAGGAGAGCGGCCGGCGGCAGCGCCATCGCCGCCGCGACCAACGGGTGACGCCTGCCGGACCGCTGGCCGACGGACACATCCGCCGCGCGGTGCCCGCGCGCTCGGGTGGCCATCCCTCCAGCCGCATCCGCCATCGTCCCTCTCCTGTCACATCTGGGGCGGCGAGCGTCTGACCTCGGGGGACGAGTGCTGCGCCCGCCGCTTGACCTCAACATTAGGCGCGGGGACCGGGGACGGCGTCATGCCTTCGTACCGATGCCGGGCCTCCCGGAGGATGACGTCCCGCGCGGGCGACTACTCCCCTGGGTGGAGACCCGCCGTCAGGACTTGGGGTCTTCCCTGAGGGGGCCCTCCTCGCGCTCCTCGCCCTCGATCCTCGGCACCGGCTGCTCGACCAGCGCCAGCACCCTGGTGGCCATGAAACGGGCGGTGCGCACCACTGATCCGCTCCGGGTGACTTCGCTCACTTCCACCACGCCCCGGCGCACCGCCGTCTCCACCCTGCGGCCCGCCCGGCTCGCCACCACTTCATAGGTCCGCGTCGTGTCACCGGCGTCCACGACTATCTCCACACGATCACCCTTCACGGGCTCAATCCCCCTTCTGCGACGGTCCCTTGAGAACTCGCATCGCGGAGCGGAGCGCGGATTGCCGCGATTCCGCCCCACTTCTCCAAGGATTCCACCCGCCACTGACAATCCATCTGCCGACGCATGCGCGGCCTCTCAGCGCGCCGGGCCGTCAATCCGTAAGCTGTGCACGTCAGACGGCGGCACGGATGGGGCCTCCCCGCCAGGGGTACTGGGAAGGGGCCTACCACCGGAGGTAGGGGACGGACATGGCGATGATGCGGCTCCGGCGCGAGGACCCGCGTGTCGTCGGTTCCTTCCGGCTTCACCGGCGGCTCGGCGCGGGCGGCATGGGGGTGGTCTACCTCGGCTCCGACCGGCGCGGGCAGCGCGTGGCGCTGAAGGTGATCCGGCCGGATCTGGCCGAGGACCGCGAGTTCCGGTCCCGGTTCGCCCGCGAGGTCTCGGCCGCGCGGCGGATCCGCGGGGGCTGTACGGCGCGCCTGGTGGCCGCCGACCTGGAGGCCGACCGGCCGTGGTTCGCCACGCAGTACGTGCCCGGGCCGTCCCTGCACGACAAGGTGAACGAGGACGGCCCGCTGCCCGCCGCGCAGGTCGCCGCCATCGGGTCGGCGCTGGCCGAGGGGCTGTTGGCGGTGCACGAGGCGGGCGTGGTGCACCGGGACCTCAAGCCGTCGAACATCCTGCTGTCGCCCAAGGGCCCGCGGATCATCGACTTCGGTATCGCCTGGGCGACCGGCGCCAGCACGCTGACGCACGTCGGCACGGCGGTCGGCTCCCCCGGCTTTCTCGCGCCCGAGCAGGTGCGCGGGGCGACGGTGACCCCCGCGACCGACGTCTTCGCGCTGGGCGCGACGCTCGCGTACTGCTCGATGGCGGACTCCCCGTTCGGGCAGGGGAGTTCGGAGGTGATGCTCTATCGGGTGGTGCACGAGGAGCCGCAGTTGGCCGGGGTGCCGGACGCGCTTGCGCCGCTGCTCCACGCGTGTCTCGCGAAGGACCCCGAGGACCGGCCGAGCACGCTGCAGCTGTCCCTGCGCCTGAAGGAGATCGCGGCGCGGGAGGCTCACGGGCACGGGGGGCACGGTGGTCCTGGCCTCCATGGGGGGCTTGGCTCCGGTGGGTCCGGGCAGCCCGACGGACACCACTCCGGCGGTCACCACCCGGGTGGTCAGCATCCGGGAGGTCAGCACGCCGGAGGTCCGCACTCAGGGGGCCACTCGTCCGGTGGGCACCACCCCGGGCCGCGGCAGCCGTCGGAGCGGCTGAGCGGTCGGCGCGCCGAGGAGTACGCGCGGCAGCGCACGGAGCGGCGCCCCGGTGGCACTCCTCCTCCCGCGCCCCGCGCCCAGGCTCCGCGCGCCTCTTCGCCGCGCCCTGGGCCGGGCACGGGGGGCCGGTCCGCCGGTTCGGCCGGGTCCGCGGGGTCCGCCGGTTCCACCGGCCGTAACTCCGGCGCCCGCCCGACCCCCCCGCGTCCCTCGGGGCGCAACGGCGCGCGGCCGCCCGTCCGTACGCTCCGTACATCGCGGAACGGACGCCGGCCGGTCGGGCCGGACCGCCGGCTGATGCGCCAGCGGCTGATCGTCTTCGTCGTGGTGACGCTGCTGGTCGCGCTGGGTATCGCGGCGGCCCAGGGCTGCCAGGGGCCGTCCTACGGGCTGGGGGCGCCGAAGCCCGCGCTCACGGCGCCGTCTCAGGATGCCGCGCCGCCGCCGCACCGATGACGTGAGCGGGGCGCGGTGCCTTTCTCTCGGCTCCCCTTCAGTCCTGCGGGCGACTTCCGTTCCTGCGGGCGACTTCAGTCCTGCGGGCGACCCGCCGTGACCGCGTAGAAGGCGACCGCCGCCGCGGCGCCCACGTTGAGGGAGTCGACGCCGTGCGCCATCGGGATGCGCACCCATTCGTCGGCTGCCATAAGGGCCTGCACGGAGAGCCCGTCCCCCTCCGCGCCCAGCATCAGCGCGACGCGCTCGATGCGGTGGGGCGCGGCGTCGTCGATGGAGGTGGCCTTCTCGTCGGGCGTGAGGGCGAGGATCTTGAAGCCGGTGTGCCGGACCGCTTCGAGACCGCGCGGCCAGGTCTCCAGGCGCGCGTACGGGACGGAGAAGACGGCGCCCATGGAGACCTTCACGGAACGGCGGTACAGCGGGTCGGCGCAGTCCGGGGAGAGCAGCACCGCGTCCATGCCGAGCGCCGCGGCGCTGCGGAAGATCGCGCCGATGTTGGTGTGGTCGTTGACGGACTCCATGATCGCCACGCGCCGGGCGCCCTCCAGAAGCTGCTCCGCCTCGGGCAGCGGCTTGCGCTGCATGGAGGCGAGAGCGCCCCGGTGGACGTGGTAGCCGGTCACGCGTTCGGCGAGGTCGGGGCTGACCGCGTAGACCGGCGCCGGGACGTCCTCGATGACGTCCCGCATGACGTCGACCCACTTCGCCGACAGCAGCATGGAACGCATCTCGTAACCGGCCTGTCTGGCCCGCCGGATGACCTTCTCGCCCTCGGCGATGAACAGGCCCTCGGCGGGCTCGCGCTTGCGCCGTAGCTCCACATCGGTCAGACCCGTGTAGTCGCGCAGCCGCGGGTCGTCGGGGTCATCGACGGTGATGAGATCAGCCACAGGGTGATACTGCCTTGTCCTGGAGGTCGTGCCAATGACGCCGACGCGATGCGTTACCGATGGTTACCCGAGGCGAGGGCGGTGACATCGCCGATCACCACGACCGCGGGCGGCCGCACCCCCTCGGCCGCGACCCGCTCCGCCACCGTGGCCAGGGTCGCGTCGACCCGCCGCTGGGTGGCGGTCGTGCCTTCCTGGACGACGGCGACCGGGGTGTTCCCGTCCCGGCCGTGCTCGATGAGCGTCGCGGAGATGGGGCCTATCTTCTCGACCGCCATCAGGAGGACGAGGGTGCCGCGGAGCTTCGCCAGCGCCGCCCAGTCCACGAGCGAGCTCGGGTCGTCGGGCGCGACATGCCCGCTGACCACCGTGAACTCATGAGCGACGCCCCGGTGGGTCACCGGGATGCCGGCCACGGCCGGCACGCTGATCGCGCTGGTGACGCCCGGTACGACAGTGCAGGGGATGCCCGCCTCGGCGAGGGCGTGGGCCTCTTCCATGCCGCGCCCGAAGACGAAGGGGTCGCCGCCCTTGAGCCGGACCACCGACTTGCCCGCCTTCGCGTGCTCGATCAGCGCGTTGTTGATGGCCTCCTGCGCCATGAAACGGCCGTACGGGATCTTCGCCGCGTCGATCACCTCGACGTGGGGAGGGAGCTCGTCGAGCAGATCTCGGGGGCCCAGGCGGTCGGCCACGACCACGTCCGCCTCCGCGAGCAGACGGCGGCCGCGCACCGTGATCAGGTCCGGGTCGCCGGGGCCGCCGCCGACCAGGGCGACATGCGGCCCCCGGGCGCGGTGCCGGGGCGCGGCGAGGGTGCCGTCGCGCAGCCCCTCGACGACGGCGTCGCGCACGGCGGCGGAGCGGCGCGGGTCGCGTCCGGTCAGCACCGCGACGGTGACGCCCTCGCTGCGCCCGGTGGCCGGGGTCCAGGCAGTGGACGCCTCCGCGTCGTCGCTGCGTACGCACCACACCCGGCGCGCCTCGGCCTCCGCCGACGCGGCGGCGTTGGCCTGCGGGTCGTCGGTGGTGATCAGGGCGTACCAGGCGCCCTCGAAGTCGCCGTCCTGGTACCTGCGGCGCTCCCAGCGCACCTCGCCGGCCTCGGCCATCGCCTCGACGGACGCCGTGGCGGACGGCGAGATCAACACGATGTCCGCGCCCGCCGCGATCAGCGCCGGCAGCCGGCGCTGGGCGACCTGGCCGGCCCCGAGGACGACGACCCGACGCCCGGACAGGCGCAGTCCCACGGGGTATGCAAAGTTCTCGGACATGGCGATGCGGCTCTCCTCGTGCGAATGCGCTGCCGCTGCGGCGCTGGAGCGGCTGATCGCTGATCGGTGCTGATCGGTGATCGGGCTGGTCAGTGCTGATCGGTGATCGGGCTGATCTGGTGCTGATCGAGGTGATCGGCGCTGACCGGCTGTGGGATGTGCCCCCGCGCACACCTTACGTGGCGGGTTACGTGGCGGGGGCGGACGTCAGCTCTTCTCCGTGACTCCGGCGGAATCGAAGGTCGCCACCTCGTGCATGGCCCGGGCGGCGCTCTGCACCACGGGCAGGGCCAGCAGCGCGCCCGTCCCCTCCCCCAGGCGCAGATCGAGGTCGACCAGCGGCCGCAGTCCCAGCTTGTTCAGGGCGGCCACATGTCCGGGCTCGGCGCTGCGGTGCCCGGCGATGCAGGCGGCCAGCACCTCCGGCGCGATGGCCCGGGCCACCAGCGCCGCCGCGCCCGCGCTCACCCCGTCCAGGATGACGGGGGTGCGCAGGGACGCGCCGCCCAGCAGCAGTCCGGCCATCGCCGCGTGCTCCAGGCCGCCGAACGCGGAGAGGACGGCGATGGGGTCGGCCGGATCGGGCTGGTGCAGCTCCAGACCGCGCCGTACGACATCGACCTTGCGGGCGTGCATCTCGTCGTTGATGCCGGTGCCACGCCCGGTGACCTCGGCCGGGTCGGCGTCGGTGTAGACGGAGATCAAGGCGGCCGACACGGTGGTGTTCGCGATGCCCATCTCGCCCGTGAGCAGCGCCTTGTTCCCGGCCGCCACCAGGTCGCGGGCCGTCTCGATGCCCACCTCGATGGCGCGCAGCACCTCCTCGCGGGTCAGCGCGGGGCCCACGGTGAAGTCACCGGTGCCCGCCCGCACCTTGCGCGGCAGCAGCCCCGGGGTGGTGGGCAGCTCGCCCGCCACGCCCACGTCCACGACGCACACCTCGGCGCCGACCTGGCTCGCGAAGGCGTTGCAGACCGCCCCGCCGCCCAGGAAGTTGGCGACCATCTGGCCGGTGACCTCCTGCGGCCAGGCCGTGACGCCCTGCGCGTGCACCCCGTGGTCACCCGCGAAGATCGCGACGGCGGCGGGCTCGGGGATCGGCGGCGGGCACTTCCTGGACAGTCCGCTCAGCTGCGCCGAGATGATCTCCAGCATGCCCAGCGCGCCGGACGGCTTCGTCATGCGCTTCTGCCGCTCCCACGCCTCGCCGAGCGCCTTCGCGTCCAGCGGGCGGATGCCGCGAAGAGTCTCCTGCAGCAGATTCGCCGGGTCCTCGCCGGGCAGCGCACGCCGCCCGTACGCCTCCTCGTGCACGACCCACGACAGCGGGCGGCGCTTGGACCACCCCGCCTTCGCCAACTCCGGCTCCTCCGGGAACTCGTCGACGTACCCGACGCACAGATACGCCACGACCTCCAGATGGTCGGGCAGCCCGAGCGCGCGCACCATCTCGCGCTCGTCGAAGAAACTGACCCAGCCGACCCCAAGACCCTCGGCCCGCGCGGCGAGCCATAGGTTCTCCACGGCGAGCGCGGAGGAGTACGGCGCCATCTGCGGCTGGGTGTGCCGGCCGAGGGTGTGGCGGCCGCCACGGGTCGGGTCGGCGGTCACGACGATGTTGACCGGCGTCTCGAGGATCGCCTCGACCTTGAGCTGCTTGAACTGCTTGGCCCGCCCCTTGGGGAGCGACTTGGCGTACGCGTCGCGCTGGCGCGTGGCCAGCTCGTGCATGGTACGGCGGGTCTCCTCGGACCGGATGACGACGAAGTCCCACGGCTGGGACTGCCCCACGCTGGGCGCGGTGTGCGCGGCCTCGAGCACGCGCAGCAGCACCTCGTGCGGGATGGGATCGGAGCGGAAGCCGTTGCGGACGTCGCGCCGGTCCCGGATGACCCGGTGCACGGCGGCACGCTCGGCCTCGGCGTAGCCCTCGGCGGGGGGCGCGGCGGGGGTGGGGTGCGCCGGCTGAGTGCCTTCTTCGGGGGGTTGAGGGGTTTGAGGCGACTCAGGTGCGTTGTCGGCGGGTGTGTCGGCGGCGCCCTCGGCGTTGGCGGCGGCGTTGGTCGCGGCGTCGGCGGCGTTGGTGTCGGCGTCGGCGGCGGCGTTGAGGTTGGCGGCGGCAGCGTCGGCGTTGGCGGCGGCTGGCGCGGCGGTCGCGGACTCGTCGCCTGTGGCCGCTTCGGCTGCGGGCGCGTCGGCGTCAACCGCTTGTCCGGCGGGCGCGTTGTCGGCACCGTCGTCGGTGGTCGGCGCGGTGCCGACCTGTTCGGTGGCGGAGGCGTCAGTCGCGGATGCGTCGGCTGCAGGCCCCTCACCGGCAGTCGGCGCGGCGGCCGTTCCATCGGTCGAGGTCTCAGCGGGCTCCGCGGGGGCTGCCTCTTGAGACGCGGCACCGGGCGCCTGAGCGTCGGCCGCGTCACCCGCAGGGGCGGCGGCAGGTGCGTCCTGCGTTGCGGTGGCGTCGGCGGTAGCGGCGTCCGTCGCCGCCTCAGCGGCCTGGCCTGCACCGGACTCGGCGCCCGCCGGCGCGGCGGCGGCCTCGTCAGCCGTGGGCGCGGCGGCGGCCTCGCCATCCGACACGACAGCAGCTGCGGGCGATGCGCCGGACGCGACGGCAGCGTCGTCCCCCGGCGCGTCGCCCTGGTCCGCGATCGGCGCGGCAGAGTCCCCGTCGGCTTCATCGCCAGCCGCGGCAACGGCAGGCGCAACGGCGGCAGCGTCACCACCTGGCGCGTCACCCTGGTCCGCGATCGGCGCGGCAGCAGAGTCCCCATCTGGCGCGGCGTTGGCCGCAGCCACATCAGCCGAAGGCGCGGTGGTCGCGCCATCCTCAGCCGACGCATCGGCGCCCGCACCGTCAGCGGCGTCTCCGTCGGGCGCAGCTGCAGACTCGGCTCCGGCGGCGTCATCGGAAGCGGCCCCCGCAGGCGCGGCCGCAGCCGCATCGCCCGGCGCTTCGGCCACAGCGGCAGACTCACCTCCGTCTGCGCCAGTTGGGTCATCCGTCGACGCCGGGGCAGCGCTGCCGTCCTGTGCGTCGGCCGCAGGCGAGGCAGCCGCGTCGCCGCCCGCCGCGTCCTCCTCGACCACAGCCGAAGAGTCCCCACCGGCTCCTTCGCCAGCCGCCGCAGCGACGGGCGCAGTGGCGGCAGTGTCACCACCCGACCCGTCCTGTCTGGGAGTAGCCGCAGCAGAGTCCCCATTGGGCGCGGCGGCAGACTCAGCTCCGGCCGCATCGGAAACGGCGCCCGCAGGCGCGGCCGCAGCCGCATCGCCCGGCGCTTCAGCCGGAGCAGTCGACTCGTCTCCGTCCGACCCAGTGGCGCCATCCGCCGACGCCGGGGCAGCGTCGCCGCCCGGCGCATCGGCCGCAGGCAACACAGTCGCGTCCCCAGCCGACACGGCAGCACCGGCGACAGCTGCCTCAGCAGTGGCAGCGTCGCCACCCGCCGCGGCTCCCTCGGCCGCAGCCGAAGAGCCCCCGTCGGGCGCGGCGGTCACGCCATCCCCAGCCGAGGCACCAGCAACCGCACCGTCAGCGGCGGCAGCATCCTCCCCAGGCGCAGCGACAGACTCAGCTCCGACCGCACCGGAAACGGCGCCCGAAGGCGACGCAGTCGCGTCCGCACCAGCTACGGCAGCGCCGGTAGGCGCGGCAGCGGACGCTGCGTCGGCAGAAGCGTTGCCATCAGCGGCAGACGGGTCGCCCGCGGGCGGAGGGGCGGCTTCCTCAGCCGACACGGCAGAAGACGCAGCCGTGTCGGCCGCCGACGCGGCGGTTGAGGCCTCCCCGCCGGGCGTAGCGGCAGCCGCTGCCACAGCGGCAGACGGGTCGGCGTTGGACGAAGGAGCGGTTTCCCCGGCCTGTACGGCAGAAGCCGCTGCCGCTTCAGCCGTCGGCACGGCGGTCGCACCACCCGGCGCATCGCCAACCGCACCCTCGGTCACGGCATCTCCGCCGGGCTCGGCCACAGACTCGGCGCCCGTGGCGTCGCCACCCGACGCGCCGCCAACCGCAGCCTCAACCACGGCATCTCCGCCGGGCTCAGCGACAGACTCGGTTCCGGCTGCGTCGTCGGCCGCTCCGGCAGCGGCTGACGCATCGACGGCTGCACCATCCGCGAGCGCCGCCGCGTCTCCGGCGGGCGCGGCGGCGGCCGCAGCCTCCGCTGAGGCCGTGGCGGCGGGCTCCGCGGCGGGAGCATCAGCCACAGGTGCTGCGCCCTCGGCCACAGTTGCCTCGGCCCCTGCTGCTTCCGCTGAGTCATCGGCCGACGCGGGGGTGGCCGCGCCCCCAGCCGTCGCGGTGGCGGCTTCGGGGGTCGTCCCCCGGCCTTGTGCACGCTGGCCCTGGCCCCGCGCGGCACGGCGTCGGGAGGCGCGGCCCTGCGGGGCCGGAGCCGCAGGGGTCTCGGGGTCGGCGGCGGGCTCGGCCGGAGCCTCGCTCGCCGTGGCCGCGCCTTGTGCGGCGGTCCGGCCCCGGGCCGCGCGGCGGCGTGCGGCGCGGCCCTGGGGGGCCGGCGCCGCGGGGGCGTCCGGCGCGGCCTCCGCCGTCTCCTGAGGCTGCTCGGGCCGGTCCTGCGCGGGATCGTCGGACGAGGGGGCCTCAGCGACTATGGCGTGGCCCGGGGGCACGGGTACGGGCTGTGGGGCGGGCTCGGCCGGGGGCGCGGTGCCGTCCGCCTGGGCCGGGATGGTGATGGCCGGGGTCGGCTGCGCGGACGGCTCGGCCTGCGGACGGCTCTGGGCGGGGATACCCGCCGCGGGGCCCGCGAGGCCCTCCGCGGCGGCGCCCGGTGCGGAGTCCGCGCCCGGAACGGGGTCCGCGCCCGGAGCGTGCCCCAGGTCCTGCCGCGGTGGGACGGAGTCCGGGTGGACCTGCGCGGGGATACCGACGGCCGGGTCGGCTCCTTGGAGTTCGGCCGCCTCGGGGATCTCCTCGGCGACGGCGGTCTGCTCCGCGGCGGGCTCGGCGGACTCCTGCGGCTCGTACGGGCCCTGCGCCTGGTGCTCTTCGGCAGCGTCGGCCACGTCCTCCGCCGCGGGCGCGGCCTGTGGAGGCTGGACGCCCCAGGGGCTGCCGGGCTGCGGGCCGGGGAGCGGTCCCGCGTCGTCCCCGGGTTCATCGATGTATTGGGGTCCGGCGGCAGGCGGCTCGGCCTGCCGGACGTGCGCGACATGAGCGGGAGCAGGGGCCGGGGCGGGAGCAGTGGCTCCAGCCGGGCCGCGGTCGGCGAGAGAACGCACGATGCCGTTGGTCGGGTCGGGCACCGGCGGGCCCATGTGCAGCGGGCGCCGCGGCGGGGTGGGGGTGGCCTGGGCGAGCGGCCTGGGCGACGGCGCGGCGGTCCGGGCGGGGGCGGGGCGGGCGGAAGCGGCCTGGGCCGGCGCGGGCTGGCCTTGCGCAGGCTGGCCTTGCGCGGCCTGTGCAGGCGCGGGTTCAGCGGATACGGGCTGGGGTTGAGTCTGGGGCTCGGGCGGCTGTACGTCCTCGTACCCGGCCGATCCGGCGTCCTGGTGCTCGGCCTGTCCCGCGTGCGCGTACTCGGCCTCCGGTCCCGCGTCCCCGTACGCGACAGGCCCGGAGTCGCCGTACGCCGCCTGTCCCGCGTTCTCGAACTCGACCTGTCCCGCGTTCTCGAACTCGACCTGCCCCGCGCTCCCGAACTCACCCGGCACCGCGTGCACCATGTCGACGTACTCGCCCGGCCCGGCGTCGACGTACTCGGCCGGCCCGGCGTCCACGTACTCGGCCGGCCCCGCGCCATAGCCCCCGCCCGGAACCTGGTCATAGGTTCCGCCGGGCATCTGGTCGTAGGGGCCGCCCTGTCCCTGGGCGTAGGGCTCCGCCTGCCCCTGGTCGTACGGGTCGGCCGGCGCCGGGGCGTAGCCCTGCGCCGGCCCCGCGTCGTAGCCTCCCGCCGGGCCCATCTCGTAGCCCCCGGTCTCGTATCCGCCGGGCAGGTGGGTCATGGGCTGCTGGTAGGGGGTCTGCGGGGCCTGGTAGTGCGGCTGGTGCTCGCTCCACGCGCCCTGCGCGCCGGGCATGAGGAGCAGGTCGTCCTCCTCGGCGCCGGCGTCGTGCGTGTCGAGGAAGGGGTACGCGGACTGCGGCTGCTCGATGAAGCCGGCGTCGGCGGGGGGGGTGTGGACATCCGTGGGATGCGGCTGTCCGAGTCGTCCGCCCGCGTTCTCCGGCAGTCCCTCGCCCGGGACCTGGCCGGTGTCGGTCATGCGTACCCCTCGCCCATCGCTAGTGCTCCTTCCAACCGCCTACCGCCTAGAGCAAGCCTCAGAGGCAAGAACGAGCGCACGCGGTGCGCGGCACGTAGCACGCCCGAGGCATTGCCTACCGCCGCCCGTCAAGAGGGGGACGCTTTCCGGCCATTGGCCGATAAAGCGCCGAACGCCGGGCAGCGGCACAGGCAGTACAACGATCTGCCAGCCTACCTCGGGCGCCGCTCGGCGACGCTCATCGGGGCGAGGGTCACAGGGGTACCTCCCGGTGGTGGCCGGGGACGGTACCGCAGGGCGAAATCACAGGTGCGGGCGGTGACCGGACACCAGGAAGGCCACTGCCCGCTCGCGTTCGGCCCACACCCTGGTGTCCAGTTCCACCGACTGCACGAGGGCGCACTCGACCGCGTAACCGCCCTCCTCCAGCACCCGGCAGACGGCCTCCGCCTCGTCCCGTGTCGCGGCATGTGTGACGATCCGCTCGGGGCGGCGGTCGGCACACGCGGCGACGACGGCGGGGCCGCCGGCGCCGACCCGCACCACGTCCGGCTCGGGCAGGTCCTCGAGGACCTGGGGCGCGGTGCCGTGGACGACCTGGAGCTGTACGCCGAAGCGGCGGGCGAGTGCCGCGGCGCGCTCGCAGGCGTCCGGATCGCGGTCCACGGCGATGACGGCGGCGCCGAATCCGGCCGTCTCGACCGCCGCCGCGCCGCTGCCCACGCCGATGTCCCAGACCAGGTCGCCGACGCGGGGGCCGAGGCGCGCCAGTTGGGTGGCGCGCAGCTGGGGGGACTCGCTGTCGCCGAGGACGGTCGCGTAGGCGGCGGCGGGCAGCGCCCAGCCGCGTACGGCGCCCGGGTAGCCCGGGTCGCGGCCGGCGAGCCACCCTCCGCCCTGCAGCGCGCCGCGCGCGGCGCCCGGGGCGGGCGCACTGCGCACCGCGGCCGCGCCGGAGCCGCCGATGACGATGACGACGTTGGGGTCGCGCCAGGTGTGGTCGGCGGCCTTGTCGGACGTCAGTACGGTGACCCGCTCGTGCCGGGTGCCCAGGGCCTCGCAGATGACGAAGGTGCGGTGCACCGGGCCGAGCAGCAGTGCGAGTTCGGCGGGGCCGGCGCCGGGCGAGGTGAGCACGGCGACCTTGGGGTGGGCCCGGCAGACGTTGACGGCGCGGCGCAGGTCTCGGCTGTGGGCGACGACCACCTGGGCGTCGTCCCAGGGCATCCCGGCCCGGGCGAAGGCGGCGGCGACGGAGGAGACCGCGGGGACGACCTCGACCTCCAGGCCGTGCTCGGGCGCGCGCAGGGCGCGTACGACGCCGAAGTAACCGGGGTCGCCGTCGGCCAGCACCACGGCGGAGCCCCGGTGCTGGGCGATGCGGCGCGCGGCGAGGTCCACGCTGCCGAGCCTGATCCGCTCGGCGCCCGGCGGGACTTCGGGCAGCGCCAGGTGGTGGGCGGCGCCGGCCACGAGGGTGGCCGCGCCGAGAGCGGAGCGGGCCACGTCCGTGAGCGGGGAGCCGTCCCAACCGATCACCGTGACGCGGTCGGCCATCGTCGTGTGTCTCCCAGGGTGTCGCGGGTGGGCGGCGGGTGGCCGCGGAGGTGGGTGGCGCCGGTGCGCTCGCCGCCGCGCGGGGCGCGCGGTGCCCGAGCGAGGTGCTTGGGCGCGGTGCTCGGGCCTGGAGAGATTATCCCGCCTGGTCCGGACCTCCGGACGCAGGGCGCGTGCGCCCGGGGGCGCGCGGCCCGGACAGCAGGCGCGGAGCGTGAGTTCGGGGCGCGCCAGGGGTAGGACGCGCCGCGGGGATGGGGTGAGGCACGCCACGAGCCAGAGGTGAGGCAGGCACCCACGGGCGAGGCGCGACGCACGCCAGGGCATCGCACGCCGTAGGGCGAGAACACGCCGTAGGGCGAGAACACGCCGCGGCCGGGGCGCGGACCGGGGCCGGGGCGCGGGCCGGGTGGGCCAGGGGTGCGTCTCGCGCTGGGGCGGTCAGTTCCAGTCGGAGTACGTCGGGTACGCGCTGAAACCGTCCGCCTCCGCCATCGGGCCGCCGTGCACCCCGTGGAGGTCTTCGGGCAACAGGCTCCAGACGATGACGTCGGTCCGCAGCTCGGTCCAGCCGCCGTCTTCCGTCTGGGTGCGCGCTATCCAGGCGTTGCGCAGGACGCCCTCGCTGATGCAGCCGATCTTCTGGGCGACCTGCTGGGAGGCGGCGTTGTCGGCGGCGGTGCGCAGCTCCAGCCGTTCGAACTTCTGGTCCTGGAAGAGCCAGCGGGCGACGGCCAGCGCGGACTCCGAGGCGTAGCCCTCGCCGCGCGCCCAGGGGGCGGTGACGTAGGCGATCTCGGTGGCCAGCACGCGCCAGTCGGTGTTGCTCAGGTGCACGATGCCCACGAGGCGCTGGGTGAGGAATTCGGCGACGGCGAAGACGATGCCGCGGCCAGAGGTGCGTTCGGCGGGCGCGGCGCGCAGCGCCCAGTCGCGCGCGTCGCGGGTGGTGTAGGGATGGGGCGCCGAGGTCCACGCGATGACGAGTTCGTCGTTCATCATCTCCGCGAGCGCGGGCACGTCCGCTTCCTCGAACGGGCGCAGCACCAGCCGTTCCGTGCTGATGGAGATGTCCGGGAAGGTGGATGTCATGCGCCGCTCCATAACCGGGGGTCCAGGGTCCAAGGGTCCAAGGGTTCGGGAAGAGCCCAGCATGCAGCATCGCCCGAGAGAAATGCAGCACGGGGTGGCCAAGCGGAAGGCTCCGTATCCGTTTGTGGCGTTCGGATACGGAGCCCTCGCTCGGGTGTCGGCTAACCGCCGGTGACCGGCAGCACCGACCCCTTGTACTTCTCTTGGATGAATTTCCGCACTTCGGGCGAGGTGAGGAGCTTGGTCAGTTTCTTCACCCGCGGATCGTCCTCATTGCCCTTCTTCACGGCGAGGACGTTGGCGTATTCGTTTCCCTTCACCGACTCCAGCAGCACCGAGTCCTTCGCCGGGTCGAGTCCGGCGTCGAGCGCGTAATTGCTGTTGATGACGGCCAGGTCGACATCGTCGAGAGAGCGCGGCAGTTGGGCCGGCTCCAGCTCCTTGAAGGTGAGCTTCTTCGGGTTGGCGGTGATATCGGCGGGGCTCGCGGTGACTCCCGCGCCCTTCTTCAGCTCGATGATCCCCTTGGCGGCGAGCAGTTTGAGGGCGCGTCCCTCGTTGGTGGTCTCGTTGGGCACCGCGACGGTCGCCCCGGTCTTGAGGTCGGAGACGTCCTTGAGGCGCTTGGAGTAGGCGCCCATGGGCGGCAGATAGATGTCCGCCACGGACACCAGGTCGGTGCCCTTCGTCTTGTTGAAATTCTCCAGGAACGGGACGTTCTGGTACAGGTTGGCGTCCAGCGAGCCTTCCTGGAGGGCGGTGTTCGGCAGGACGTAGTCGGTGAACTCCTTGACCTCGAGTTTGAGGCCCGCCTTGTCCGCCAGGTTCTTCTTGATGTAGTCCAGCACCTCGCCTGCCGGGACGGCGGTGGCCCCGACGACGAGCGTGTCGTCGTCCGAGCCGCTGCCGGAGCCCGCGCCGCACGCGGTCAGCCCGAGGGCGAGCGCGGCGGCGGCGAGAGGGAGCGCGATCTTGCGCATGTTGTGGCTTCCTTTGGGGTCACGCGGTCCGGGCCCGCGGTCAGAACGAGGCGATGACGGAGCCGTCGTACTTGTCCTTGATGAACTTCTTCACCTCGGGGGAGGTGAGGAGCTTCGCGAGCTTCTTGACGCGCGGGTCGTCCTCGTTGCCCTTCTTCACGGCGAGGAAATTGCCGTAGGGGTTGTTCTCGGGCGACTCCAGGACGAGGGCGTCCTTGGCGGGCTTGAGGTCGGCCTCGATGGCGTAGTTGCCGTTGATGACCGCGGCGTCCACATCGTCCAGGGCGCGCGGCAGCTGCGGGGCCTCCAGCTCCTTGAACTTCAGGTCCTTGGGGTTGTCGGCGATGTCCTTCGGGGTGGCCTCGTTGCCGACGCCGCTCTTGAGCTTGATGACGCCGTTGGCGTCCAGGAGCTTGAGGGCGCGGGCCTCGTTGACGGTGTCGTTGGGGATGGCCACGGTCGCGCCGCTCTTGAGGTCGTCGGCCTTCTTCACCTTGTGCGAGTACAGGCCGAGCGGCTCCAGGTGCACGGTGACGACGGGCACGATGTGGGTGCCCTTCTTCTTGTTGAAGTCGTCGAGGAACGGCTGGTTCTGGAAGTAGTTGGCGTCCACCGACCCGTCTTCGGTCGCCGTGTTCGGCGTGTTGTAGTCGGTGAACTCCTTGACCTCGAGCTTGAGGCCCGCCTTTTCGGCCAGGTGGTCCTTGACGTAGTTCAGGATCTCGGCGTGCGGAACGGGGCTCGCGGCGACGACGAGCGCGCCGTTCTTGTCGGAGCCGGAGTCCTTGCCGCAGGCGGCCAGACCCAGGGTGAGGGCACCGGCGGTGAGGGCGATGGCGAGGGTCTTTGTAGTGTTACGCACGAAAAGTGCCTTTCTTTTAGGGCGCGCGAGGCCGCTGCGGGTGCGGGGCGCTCTGCGCGGAGGGGAGGTGTGAGAGAAGTTGAGGGGGGCGGAGTTCGGCGGGAGGGGGACGCGGCTGGGGCCGGGGCCTCAGGGGGCCTCGGAGGCCTCGGCGACCTTGGCCACCGGGCCGGGCTCCTCGGCCCGCTTCCGCGCACGGGCCGGCCGCAGCCGCGAGGAGGCCGAGGAGCGGCCGCGGTGCGACAGGGCACGGGCGGCGAAGTCACCGGCGAACTGGATGATGGAGATCACCACCGCCAGGATCGCCACGGTGATCCACATCAGCTCGGTCTCGAAGCGCTGGTAGCCGTAGCGGATGGCGAGGTCGCCCAGACCGCCGGCGCCGACCGTGCCGGCCATCGCCGAGTAGCCGATGAGCGCGACGATCGTGGTGGTGGCGCTGGAGATCAGCGAGGGCAGCGCCTCGGGCAGCAGGACCTTGCGTACGACGGTCCAGGTGGAGCCGCCCATCGACTGCACCGCCTCGACGAGCCCGCCGTCCACCTCGCGCACCGAGGTCTCCACGAGCCGGGCGAAGAAGGGGATGGCGCCGATCGCCAGCGGCACGATCGCGGCCTCGGGGCCGATCGTGGTGCCCACGATCCAGCGGGTGAAGGAGATCAGCGCGACCATGAGGATGATGAACGGCATGGAACGGCCGATGTTCACGATCTGGCCGACGACCTTGTTCACCACGACGTTCTGCAGCACCCCGCCGCGGTCGGTGAGCACCAGCAGCACCCCGAGGGGCAGTCCGCCGACGACCGCGATCAGGGCCGACCAGCCGACCATGTAGAGCGTGTCCCAACAGGCCTGCTCCAGCAGGGGCTGCATCTCGGACCAGGTCACTTGGCACCTTCCTTGGTCAGCTTGACGTCATTCGCCCCGCGGAGCGCCGCCTCGGCGCCGCTCGCCACCTCGATCTGCAGTCCCTGCTCGCGCAGGAACCCGATCGGCACGACGTTCTCCTCGAACGGGCCGGGCAGCTCGATCCGCATCCGGCCGACCTGCCGGCCGCCGACGGTGTCCATCGCGGCGCCGAGGATCGAGATGTCGATGTTGTAGGTGCGCGCCAGCTGGGAGATGACCGGCTTGGTCGCGGCGTCACCGTGAAACGTGACGTCCACCACGGTCCGGGCGGTGCCCGGCAGCTCCCCGCCGACCGGGAAGAGCTCCCGCGCCAACTCGGAGCCCGGCGTGGCGAGCAGATCGGCGACCGTGCCGGACTCCACGATCCGTCCGCCGCGCATCAGCGCCGCCGAGTCGCAGATGGACTTGACGACGTCCATCTCGTGGGTGATCAGCAGGACGGTCAGTCCGAGCTGCTGGTTCAGATCGCGCAGCAGCTGGAGGATCGAGCGGGTGGTCTCCGGGTCGAGGGCGGAGGTCGCCTCGTCCGAGAGCAGCACCTTGGGGTCGCCGGCCAGCGCCCGGGCGATGCCGACGCGCTGCTTCTGGCCACCGGACAGCTGCGCGGGGTACGCCTTCGCCTTGTCGGCGAGGCCGACCAGGTCCAGCAGTTCCAGGGCCTTGCGGGTGCGCTGCTTGCCCGATACCCCGAGGATCTCCAGCGGCAGTTCGACGTTGTCCCGGACGGTGCGCGAGGAGAGCAGGTTGAAGTGCTGGAAGACCATCCCGATCCCGGTGCGGGCCTTGCGCAGCGCCGAACCGGCCCTCGTTCCGCGCCCGGCGAGCGCGGTGAGGTCCTGGCCGGCCACGGTGACCGTGCCGGAGGTGGGGCGCTCCAGGAGGTTCACGCAGCGGATGAGGGTGGACTTGCCGGCGCCGCTCTGTCCGACGACGCCGTACACCTCGCCCTCGCGGACATGGAGGTCGACGCCGTCGAGGGCGGTGACCTCGCGGCCTCGTGAGCGGTAGACCTTGGTCAGGCCTGTCGTGGTGATCACAGGGGTTTCCGTCACTGTCGAGTGCACGGCGGATGGTGCCGCCGGGCACGGTTCGTTCATTGCGGAACGCGGCGTGGAGCGCCCGAGGCGCACGCGAGCGCGGGCGCGGCTTCGGGGTCCGGTGACGCGGGGCGGCGCGGGTCCGCACGGATCGGTGCGGGCACGGCTCGGCTCAGCGGGTCTCGCTTCGGGGCGCGAGGCTCAGGCAGGGGCCCTCAGCGGTCACACATTCGACACATACAGCGAGCACCGGGCGTCTGGATCGCCTCGGTCGCGGTGGCGCGGCTGCTCGTCGTGGTCATGGGCGTAAGTAAAGCAGACACCTGTGCGGGCCGATCAAACTTGTCCGAATAGCGGACTTGTCGGATCACGTTGTGGACGGTACGGGGCGGCTCACTCCGCCGCCGTGATCTCCAGTCCGCCCTCAAGGGCCTGGACGGACACGGCCGACAGGTCCTTGACGACGACATCGGCGACCAGCTGTTCCCGGTCGGTGGTTGTGGTCAACGCCACGGTCCGCATCCCGGCCGCCCGGCCCGCCGCGAGCCCGGCCGGGGCGTCCTCGAAGACCACACAACGGGCCGGGCCGAAGCCGAGCTTGTCGGCGGCCAGCAGGAAGGGCTCGGGGTCCGGCTTGCCGCGCGTGATGTCATCCGCGCTGATCAGCAGCGCCGCGGAGATCCCGACCGCGGCGAGACGGGCCTCGGCCAGTTGGCGGTTGGCGGAGGTCACCACGGCCCACCGGTCCACGGGAAGCCGCCCCAGCAGCTCTACGGTGCCGGGCAGCGCCACCACCCCGCCACCCGCCACGTCCGCCAGCTCCAGCTCGTCGATGCGGGCGCGGGCCTCGGGTATGCGGTGCGCGGGGAGCAGATCGCCGATGATGTCGGAGGCGGGGCGGCCGTGCAGCTCGACCCGCGCGAAGTCCTCCGCCGGGATTCCGTACTCCAGCGCCCAGCGGCTCCAGCAACGGTGAACCGACTCCAGGGACGAGATGAGGGTTCCGTCGTTGTCGAACAGCAGGGCGTCAGCGGAGAGCTTCATATCGCTTCAGCGTACGGGGGCCTCGGGGCCGGGCACAGGGCGCCCTCCCCGGCCGATTACCCTCGTCCCATGCTTGCCACCCCCTGTGTGCGCCGCCGCACCGCGCGGAGGTCCCGTTGATCGACGCGCTGACGGTCGCGCTCGGTGTGACCGCCCTCGCACTCGCCGCGTGGTGCGGATTCGCCGCCTACCGCGACCAGCCCACCAAGGACTGGCACTTCATCGGCATGGCCGTGGTGACCCTGCTGGGCCTGGCCCAGTTGGTCATAGGGATCGTGCAGCTGGCGCGCGGGCAGCGGCCCGACGAGAGTGTGGCGATCTTCGTGGCGTATCTGGTCGGCTCGGGGCTCGCCGTGCCGGTCGCGGCGTTCATGTCGCTGGCGGAGCGGACCCGGTGGGGGTCGGCGACGGTGGCCGCGGCCGCCGTGGTGCTGGCCGTGCTCGAGGTGCGGCTGTACGACATCTGGGGAGGCACCGGTGCCTGAGTCAGCGCCCGAGACGACCGCGGCCCGGCGGGCCGGGCTCGGCCAGGGGCCGGGCCGGCTGCTGGTGCTGCTCTACGGGGTGTTCACCGTCGCGGCCGCGTCCCGCTCGATCTACCAGCTGGCCGCGCAGTACCACGAGGCCCCGCTGGCCTACATCCTCTCCGCGGTCTCCGCGGTTGTGTACGCGTTCATCACCGTCTCGCTCGTACGCGGCGGGGAGGGGGCGCGCAAGGCGGCGTTCGTCTGCTGCGCGGCCGAGCTGCTTGGCGTGCTGACCATCGGCACCTGGACGCTCGCGGACCGCTCCGCCTTCCCCGACGAGACGGTGTGGTCGGACTACGGCATGGGCTATCTGTTCATCCCGATCTTCCTGCCGGTCACCGGGCTGATCTGGCTGCGCAAGGCCCGCCAGGACTGAAGTCCCGGCGGGCCCAGGGGTCTCGAGGCGAGCGGCGTCAGGCGCTGGCCGCGTACGCCGAGGGCGTGGCCTCCTTCTCCAGGGTGACCAGGCTCAGCCGGCGGTTGACCTCCTCGGTGCCCACCTGGGCATAGCCGTACCGCCGGTACAGCCGCAGATTGCCCTCGCTGCGGTGGCCGGTGAACAGCCGGTACCGCTTGGCGTCCCGCTCCTCGGCCAGCCGCTCCTCGATCGCCGCGAGGAGCCTCCCGCCCAGGCCGTGCCGCTGCATCCGCGGGTGCACGATGAGCTTGCCGATGGCGGCGGTGCCCTTGTCGTCGACCATGCCGCGGACCGACCCGACGACCTCCGCGCCGAGCCGGGCCACGAGCACACAGCCCTCGCCCAGTTCGGCACGGAGGTCGTCGAGGGACTGGGTCAGCGGCTCGATCGAGTAGTCCCCGTAGAGCTCGGCTTCCCGCTGGTAGCACAAGTACTGCAACTTGAGGATCTGCTCGGCGTCGTCCGCGGTCGCCGCAGAGATGGTCACGCTCATGCCCATGTGCGCATGCCTCCCCTTGTATCGGTCCACCGGCCGCGGGTGAGGGTGAGGGATGCGACCGGGGTGTTGGCCTGACTGGAGCCGTCGTGAGGATGCACGTCCGCCTCCGAGGCGCCGATTGTCTAACGCTCCTTTCCCCAGAGTTCAGGAGCCGCAATCTCCGCCGTGAGCATTCTGCGCAGGCAACCGAGACATCGGGAACGTACCGGGCCCAGGCTGCCCTGTGACATTCCCAACTCCCCCGCGATCTCGCGGTACGTCAGGTCGGAGCGGGACAGCAGCGCACTCAGTAAAAGGGGGCAACGGCCGGGCAACCGGCGCACTGCCGCGCGCAGCGCGCGGCCCGTCTCCGCCCGGAGCACGGCGTGCTCGGCGGGCCGGGGGTCGGGGCCGCTGGGCGGGCCGTCGCCCACCGGGTCGTACGGCACCTCCCGCCGGGCCCGGCGCCTGGCCCCGCGCACCTCGGCCCGGACCGCGCCGCGCAGCCAGGCCGCGGGCTCGGACGGCGGCCCGTCCGCGCGGGTGCGCTCCAGCAGCCGCAGCCACACCGCCTGTTCCAGCTCGGCCGGTTCGATGCCCGCGCCGTAGGCCTCGGCCGCCGCCTCGGCGGCGAGCAGCGGACGGAGTTTCTCCAGAAGGTCCATACCTGGCCGGACGTGGGCCGGACGGGACCGGTTGCCGGTGCGCCGGTCTCTCACTCGACAGGGCGGCCGCGCGGACGAGGATTGACGGCGTCACGCCGGTGTCCGGAAACGCCCCGGCGCGCGGCGGTCCCCCGTACGAGCAGGGCACCGCCGCGCGCCGGGGCGGGTGTTCAGCGGCTCTTGCGGAAGTCCTCCGCGGCCAGCAGCGCGGTGTCCGGGTTGTCGGAGAAGATTCCGTCGATGCCCGTCTCGAAGTACTTCTTGAAGGCGCCGAAGGCGTCACCGTAAGCGTTGGCGTCGGTCCCGCGCCGGAAGTCGGCGGGCAGGAAGGAGTTCTCGTTGCGCATGGTGTAGGGGTGCAGCACCAGACCGGCCGCGTGCGCATCCTTCACCAGCGTGGTGGGCGTGGTGAGCTTGCCGCTGGAGTCACGCGGGATGATCAGCGACAGGTCGGGGCCGATGCCCTCGGCGTAACCGGAGATCCACTTCAGCCCCTCGGGCTTGACCAGGTCCGCGACCGTGCGCGGGTCACCGGCCTCGACGAAGTCCCAGGGGCGGCTGTTCGCGGTGGACAGCAGCACGACCGCCGGGGTGGTGACCAGCTTGCGCAGCCGCTGGATGCTGCTCGGCTCGAACGACTGCAGGAAGGTCGGCGAGTCCTTGCGGTGCCGCCCGTAGGTGCGCAGCAGCTTGGCCAGCCGCTCCTCCAGGTCGAGCCCCAGCTTGCGGAAGTAGGTGGGGTGCTTGGTCTCGACATACAGCCAGATCCGGCGGCCCCGCTCGCGGCCCTCCCGCTCGGCCCACTGCAGCACCTCCTCGAAGGTGGGCACCTCCCAGCGGCCGTCGTAGAGCGTGTTGCGCTGGCGGGTGCCGGGGATGCGCTCCTTGGCGCGCAGGGTCTTCAGCTCGGCGAGCGTGAAGTCCTCGGTGAACCAGCCGGTCAGCGCGGTGCCGTCGACGGTCTTGGTGGTCTTGCGGTCGGCGAACTCCGGGTGCGCGGAGACGTCCGTGGTCGCCGTGATGTCGTTCTCGTGGCGGCAGACGAGGTGGCCGTCCTTGGTGGGGACCAGGTCCTGCTCGATGATGTCGGCGCCCATGTCGAGGGCGAGCTGGTACGAGCCCAAGGTGTGCTCGGGCCGGTAACCGCTGGCCCCGCGGTGCCCGATGACGGTGGGCACCGGCAGGCCGCGGCCCTTCCCGGACGCCGCCCCGGACGCCTCAGCCGCCGTGGCCGTGCCCGCCCCGCCCAGCGCCATCGCCCCCGCGCCGAGGGCCGCCGCCCCCAGGATGGCGCGCCGTCCAGGCTTCTGCTCCCGCTCCATGACACTCCTCGCTGTGGAGTCCGCTACCTGCCAAAACCCGATCAAAAGACGGCCTGATCGTAGGGTGGAGCGGCTTTCCCGGGGGAGACGTTGGGCAGAACGCGTGGGAAACGTAGGTCAACAGTGCGTATCAGGTGGGTGAACCCGGTGTGCGTGGGGGCGTGACCGGCGAGTATCGTCTCATCGGCGCAAGTGTGCGGTATCGGGTTGACTCACCCTGGGTCGACCTCCCGTACGCCGGCGCCCCAGACCATGACCCCGACCGGAGGGCCCGTTGTCCCGATTCGCGTTCCTGAAGGCAGTGCTCGGTCCGCTGATGCGCCTGATGTTCCGCCCGCAGGTCGAGGGGGCGGACCGGATCCCGGGCTCCGGCCCGGTCATCCTGGCGGGGAACCATCTCACCTTCATCGACTCGATGATCCTGCCGCTGGTCTGTGACCGTCAGGTCGTCTTCATCGGCAAGGACGAGTACGTCACGGGCAAGGGCCTCAAGGGCCGGCTGATGGCCTGGTTCTTCACGGGCGTCGGCATGATCCCGGTGGACCGGGACGGCGGGCACGGCGGCGTGGCCGCGCTGATGACCGGCCGCCGGGTGCTGGAGGAGGGCAGGATCTTCGGCATCTACCCCGAGGGCACCCGCTCCCCCGACGGCCGCCTCTACCGCGGCCGCACCGGTATCGCCCGGCTCACCCTGATGACGGGTGCTCCCGTGGTGCCGTTCGCGATGATCGGCACGGACCGGCTCCAGCCGGGCGGCAAGGGGCTGCCGCGGCCGGGCCGGGTGACGGTCCGCTTCGGAGAGCCGCTGGAGTTCACCCGCTACGAGGGCATGGACCGCGACCGCTTTGTGCTGCGGGCGGTGACGGACGAGGTCATGAGCGAGGTCATGCGGCTGTCCGGCCAGGAGTACGTGGACATGTACGCCACCAAGGCGAAGGCCGCCTGACCGGGTCGTTCCCCTCTTCATTCCGGCCTGACGCGGATCTTCGACTGCCGGTGGGGCAGTGCCTCCCAGTCGTCCATGAGCCGCGCGGTGAGCCCATGGTCCGCGGCGAGCCGCACCAGCGTGGCCGTTCGGTAGTAGAAGTCCTCGCGCAGCACGTGGTGCTCGGGCCCCTCGGTGCGGTTGAACGTGAAGTCGAAGTATCCGCCCGGGGCGAGCATTCGCCCGACATGAGCCAGGCATTCGTCGATGACCTCCCGGGGCGAGTGGGAGAAGACGCTGTGCGCGTGCACCACGGTGAAGTGCGCCTCGGGCAGCGCCGCCAGGCGCAGATCGCGCACCAGGCTCAGCGAGGGCAGCTTGGCCTGCAGGCCACGGCCCGTCACGACCTCCTGGGCCGCGAGGAGGATGTCCGGCGATATGTCGATGCCGTGGTAGTGGCCGGCGTCGAGGTAGTCGATGAAGCGCCACCCGGCGCGCAGATTGCCGCACCCGATGTCCAGCAGCCGGTCCTCGGGCCGAAGACCGTGCCGCAGGAGATAGTCGTACTGCATCTCGCCCAGGGCGAGCCACCGCTCGTGCGAGGCGCTGCCCACGGCCGCCTCGGGGTTGCGGGCGGTGTCGTCCCGCATCACCGCCCGGTAGTAGGCGATGTGATCGCGGGTGGAGGCGCGCAGCCGCAGATCCCGGGCGAGCCGCCGCACATAGCGTGGCACCCGTTCGGGGTGGCGTACGGCGTACCGGACCTTGTGCAGGGCGCTCGCGCGATTCTTGGTGCCGGGCTCCGCGGTGCGCGTGGCCGAGGCGGTGCGTATGGGCATTCGGGACCTCGCCTGACGGCAGGGGTTATGTCATGGTCAGCCCCATCGTCTCCGTCCCCGTGCGCCCTCGCCAGCCGCGTGTGGCGTCCGGGCGCCGCCCGCGAAACCCGGTGGGCCGCCCCGGTGTTCGCCTCTCAGGACCAGGGCAGCCGCGCGCGGTGGTGCCAGTACTGCTCCGGGGGCTCGGCCAGGGCGCCCAGAGCCTCCCGCTGCGCGTCGTCCAGCCTCAGCCGCGCCGCCGCCAGGTTGGAGTCCAGCTGGGCGGTCGTCGCCGCGCCCGACAGGACGACGCTCACCCACGGCTGGTGCAGCACCGCCGCGAGGGCGACGGCGTCGGGGCCCGCGCCCGTCTCCTGGGCGACGTGGCGCAGCGCCTCCGGGAGCTGGTCGGGCGCCGCGAGGCGGCCGTTGGCGACGGCCTCCTTGACGATCACCGCGCGGCCCGCCTCATGCGCCTCGGACAGGGCCGTGCCCGCCGAGGGGTCGAGCAGGTTGTACGTGGACTGGACCGTACGGAACAGCGGCTCGCCGTCCACCGTGACCTCCAGCGCGGCGCGGATCGCGTCCGCCTGGGCGGGTCCGCTGGTCGACAGCCCGACCGTGACCCCGTCGGCCGCGAGCCGGGCCAGCCGACCGTGCAGCTCGGGGTCGGTGAGGGCGGGGCTGCCGAGGGTGACGGAGTGCACCTGGTAGAGGTCGAGCCGGTCGCCGAGCAGGGCGCGGCTCTCGGCGCTCTGGCGCTCGTACGTCGCGACGCCGTGGTCCTTGACCTCGTGCGTCGGTGCGTCCGTGCGCCAGTCGGCGACGTAGGTGTAGCCCCATTTGCTGCCGACGACCACGTCCCGCGCCTCGGGGCGGAGGTCCAGCCAGCCGGCCAGGAACTCCTCGGCCCGCCCGTACGAGCGCGCGGCGTCGAGATAGCGCACGCCGCGCGCGTACGCGGCGTCCAGCACCTCATAGGTGCGCTCGCGCATGGCCTCGACGGTGCGCTCGGCCGGGAGGTCCCGCTCCCGGCCGAGGTTGATGTAGCCGGGACGGCCCACGGCGGCCAGGCCGAGGCCGATCCGGGCCGTGGGGGTGGTGACTTCCGCGAGGCGCGCGAACGGCATGTCTGTCTGCTCCTTGGGTCGGATGGCCGTGTGTCGGACGGCCATCCGATCAGTGTGCCGTGCGGCGCCGCCGGGCCCGTGCCGAGCGGCCCGTCAGCGCTTGGCGTCCGCCCACTCCCGCTGCGCCGCCAGGTCCGCCTTCACCTCGGCGAGCTGCACGGCCACCGCGGAGGGGGCCGTACCGCCGCGGCCGCTGCGCGAGGCGAGGGCGCCCGGCACATTGAGGACGGTGCGGACCTCCGGCGTCAGATGCGGCGAGATCTTCGCGAACTGCTCGTCGGTGAGCTGGTCCAGTTCGATGCCGGTCCGCTCGCACTCCTTGACGCACTCCCCCGCCGTCTCGTGCGCCACACGGAACGGCACGCCCTGCTTGACCAGCCATTCGGCGATGTCGGTGGCGAGCGAGAACCCGGCCGGGGCCAGCTCCTCCATGCGCTCGCGGTTGACGGTGAGGGTCGCCATCATGCCGGTGAAGGCGGGGAGCAGGACCTCCAGCTGGTCACAGGAGTCGAAGACCGGCTCCTTGTCCTCCTGGAGATCGCGGTTGTACGCGAGCGGCAGGGCCTTGAGGGTCGCGAGCAGACCGGTCAGGTTGCCGATCAGCCGGCCGGACTTGCCGCGGGCGAGCTCGGCGATGTCCGGGTTCTTCTTCTGCGGCATGATCGACGAGCCGGTGGAGAAGGCGTCGTGGAGGGTGACGAAGGAGAACTCCTTCGTGTTCCAGATGATGATCTCCTCCGCGATCCGCGACAGGTCGATGCCGATCATCGCGGTGATGAAGGCGAACTCGGCGACGAAGTCACGGGATGCCGTGCCGTCGATGGAGTTGCCCGAAGAGCCGCCCTCGAAGCCCAGGTCGGCGGCGACCGCCTGCGGGTCCAGGCCCAGCGAGGAGCCGGCCAGCGCGCCCGCCCCGTACGGCGAGACGGCCGTGCGCGCGTCCCACTGCCGCAGCCGCTCCGCGTCCCGGGACAGCGCCTGGGCGTGGGCCAGGACGTGGTGGGCGAAGAGCACCGGCTGGGCGTGCTGGAGGTGGGTGCGGCCGGGCATGGCGACGTCCGGGTGGGCCTCGGCGAGGCCGACCAGCGCGCCCTGCAGCTCGGCGATCAGGCCGCCGATGATCCGGGCGTGGTCGCGCAGATACATCCGGAAGAGCGTGGCGACCTGGTCGTTGCGGGAGCGCCCGGCCCGCAGCTTGCCGCCGAGCTCGGGGCCGAGCCGTTCCAGCAGGCCGCGCTCCAGCGCGGTGTGCACGTCCTCGTCGGCGATGGTGCCGCTGAACTCGCCGGAGGCGACGTCGGCCTCCAGCCGGTCGAGCCCCGCCAGCATCCGCTCCAGCTCGTCGTCGGTGAGCAGCCCCGCCCCGCGCAGGACGCGGGCGTGGGCGCGGGAGCCGGCGATGTCGTACGGCGCCAGGCGCCAGTCGAAGTGCACGGAAGCGCTCAGCTTCTCCAGTGCCTCGGACGGCCCGTCGGCAAAGCGCCCGCCCCACAGGCGTACATCACCGTTGTTGCCGTTGCTCACGCGTTGCTCCTTGAAGGGTGTGGATGTGCGGCCGCCTCCCCACCGGGGGCGAGGAGGCGGCGATGACATGCAGGCTACTGGCTGCCCGCGGTCGGCTCTGCTCAGCTCTGCTCAGCCCTGCTCGAGATCCCGCCCGGCCGCGATCTTGCTGGACAGGCCGAAGATCTCGATGAAGCCCTTCGACAGCGACTGGTCGAAGGTGTCGCCGGTGTCGTAGGTCGCCAGGTTGAAGTCGTACAGCGACTGCTCGGACCTGCGGCCGGTGACCACCGCGCGGCCGCCGTGCAGGGTCATCCGGATGTCGCCGCAGACATGCTCGTTGGCCTCGGCGATGAAGCCGTCCAGGGCCCGCTTGAGCGGGGAGAACCACAGCCCGTCGTAGACGAGCTCGCCCCACCGCTGCTCGACCTGGCGCTTGTAGCGGGCCAGCTCGCGCTCGACGGTGACGTTCTCCAGCTCCTGGTGGGCGGTGATCAGCGCGATGGCGCCGGGGGCCTCGTAGACCTCCCGCGACTTGATCCCGACCAGCCGGTCCTCGACCATGTCGATCCGCCCGACGCCCTGGGCCCCGGCCCGCTCGTTGAGCTGCTGGATGGCCTGCAGGACGGTGACCGGCTGCCCGTCGATCGCGACCGGGACGCCCTTGTCGAAGGTGATGATCACCTCGTCGGCCTCGCGCGGGGTGGCCGGGTTCGAGGTGTACTCGTACACGTCCTCGATCGGCGCGTTCCAGATGTCCTCCAGGAAGCCGGTCTCCACGGCCCGCCCGAACACGTTCTGGTCGATGGAGTACGGGGACTTCTTGGTGGTCGCGATCGGCAGCTTCTTCGCCTCGCAGAGTCACCGCGTAGTCCCGGACGGGGGCGATGCACTTCAGGCCCGGGGCCAGCGAGGAGATCCCGGCCTCGAAGCGGACCTGGTCGTTGCCCTTGCCGGTGCAGCCGTGGGCGACGGTCGTCGCGCCGTGCTTCTTCGCGGCGGCGACCAAATGCTTGACGATCGTGGGCCGGGAGAGCGCCGAGACCAGCGGATAGCGGTCCATGTACAGCGCGTTGGCCTTGATCGCCGGGAGGCAGTACTCCTCGGCGAACTCGTCCTTGGCGTCCGCGACCTCCGCCTCGACCGCCCCGCAGGCGAGTGCGCGCTTGCGGATGACGTCCAGGTCCTCGCCGCCCTGGCCGACGTCGACGGCGACGGCGATGACCTCGGCGCCCGTCTCCTCGGCGATCCAGCCGATGGCGACGGAGGTGTCAAGGCCGCCCGAATAGGCGAGTACGACGCGCTCGGTCACGGGATGCTCCTTAGGATTCATGCACTAGCTAGCATAAGTATGCACTCCCCCGTATGTTTCGTCAAAGACCTCCGAGGGCGCCGCACGGCGACGCGGCGCGGACGCGACGATTCGCCCGATACCTCATGGTTCACCGCCCGGATTCCACGAATCCTCGGCGCCCGTTGAGACGCCGGCGCCCCTGAGCCGTATCCCTCGTCACCGGAGCCGTCCGGTACCGCGCGGACGCGTGCGAAAGGGGACAGGCCGTTGACGACGGTGACGAACAGCCGGACCGACCGGCGGGAGGTGATGCGGCGCATCCGTCCCCGCCGCTCTCCCGCGGTGCCGTTGCTCCTGCTGAGCTGGGCGGGGGCGGCGGCGGTGGTGATGCTGTGGTGGCAGAACACCCCGAACGTGGTCGGCAACGCCGAGTGGCTGGTCGGCGGGGGACGGCTGACCGGGCTGCTCAGCGGGTACTCCATCGCGCTGGTCGTGCTGCTGATGGCGCGGGTTCCGGCGCTGGAGCGGCGCGTGGGGTCGGACCGGGTCGCGCGGTGGCACGCCATGAGCGGCCGGTACACGCTGTGCCTGATCCTCGCCCATATCGTGCTGATCATCTGGGGATACGCGGCCCAGGCACAGACCAGCGTCGTCGACCAGACCGTGACGGTGGTGACCGAGTACCCGGACATGATCAAGGCGGTGATCGGCACCGGGCTGCTGCTGCTGATCGGCCTGATCTCCGCGGGGGCGGTGCGCCGCCGGATGCCGTACGAGGCCTGGTACTACCTGCATCTGCTGACGTACGCGGGCGTGTTCCTGGCCTTCTGGCACCAGCTGACCGCCGGCGCCGAGTTCGCCGCCGACGAGATGGCCCGCACCGGCTGGTACGTGCTGTACGGCAGTGTCACCGTCGCCATGGTGTGGTACCGGCTGCTGGTCCCGGTGGGGCTCAACCTGCGGCACCGGATGCGGGTGCTGGCCGTCGTCCCCGAGGCGCCCGGCATGGTCTCGGTGGTGATCGGCGGGCGGAATCTCGACCGGCTGGGCGCGGAGCCGGGGCAGTTCTTCCGCTGGCGGTTCCTGGCGCCGGGGCTGCGGTGGGGCTCCCACCCCTACTCGCTGTCCGCGCCCCCGCAGGAGGAGCGTCTGCGGATCACGGTGAAGGCGGTGGGCGGGCACAGCACGGCGCTCGCCACGCTGGAGCCGGGGACGCGGGTGTGGGCCGAGGGGCCGTACGGGGCGATGACCACCGGGCGGCGCAGCCGCAGCAAGGTGCTGATGATCGCGGGTGGGGCCGGGATCACCCCGCTGCGGGCGCTGTTCGAGACGCTGCCCGGCCGCGGCAGCGACATCACGCTGCTCTACCGGGCCCGCAGCATGGAGGACCTGGCGCTGTGGGACGAGCTCCAGCGCATCGCCGAGGAGCGCGGGGCCCGGCTGCTGTACGCCGTGAACGGGCCGGACGGCGCGCGCCCCGAGATCACCTCCGAGCGGCTGCGCTCGGTGCTGCCCGACATCGACCGGCACGACGTCTTTCTGTGCGGGCCGCCCGGCCTGGCCGAGCACGCCTATGCGGCGCTGCGCGAGGCCGGGGTGCCCGACCGCCGTATCCACCACGAGTCCTTCGAAATGTAGTCCTGCGAAACGCAAGGGAGGCGGAGTCAGTCATGAAGAGGAAACATCCGCTGCGCCGGATCATCCTGGGCACCGCGGCCACCGTCTCCGGGGTCGTGCTGCTGCTCGCCCTGAAGCAGCCCGGGTCGGAGCCGGTCGCCGCGGCCGGGCCGCAAAACCCGGCACAGGCGCCACAGGCCCCCGCCACCGCACCGGCCGCACCCGGCGGCGGAGGTGGTGGTGGCGGAGGCGGTGGCGGCGGAGGCGGAGGCGGCGCGGGCGCGCGTACGGTCACCGGCGACGCGGCCCAGACCCAGTACGGCCCGGTCCAGGTGAGCGTCACCGTCAGCGGCGGCAAGATCACCGGGGCCACGGCCGTCAAGACCCCCGACTCCGGCCCGCGGAGCGAGCAGATCGCCGCCGATTCCGTGCCCAAGCTGAACCAGGCCGCGCTGACCGCCCAGAGCGCGAAGATCGACACCGTCTCCGGCGCCACCTACACCAGCGAGGGCTACCGCAAGTCCCTGCAGAGCGCGCTGGACAAGGCCGGTCTGTGATGGACGGCGAGCCGCGGCGGATGCTGCATGTCGAGGAGGCCATGGGCACGGTCTTCTCCCTCGACGTCCGTGAGGTGCCCGACGCCGCCCGGCCCCGGGTGCGGGCCGCGCTGGACGGGGCGGCGGCCTGGCTGCACCGGGTCGACGAGCTCTTCTCCACCTGGCGGGCGGACAGCCAGATCAGCCGGTTGCACCGCGGCGAGCTCGACCTGACGCGCTGCGACGCGGACGTACGGGACGTGCTGCGGCTGTCCGAGGAGGCCGATCGGCTCAGCGACGGCTGGTTCAGCGCCCGCCACGCCGGACAGCTGGACCCGACCGGCCTGGTCAAGGGCTGGGCCGTGGAGCGGGCCGCCCAGATGCTGGCGTCGGCGGGGGCCGGGTCGGTGTGTGTGAACGGCGGCGGGGACATCCAGACGCACGGCGGGCCGTGGCGGGTGGGCATCGCCGATCCGCTGCGCCCCGGGGAGCTGGCCGCCGTGGTGGAGACCTCCGGCGAACTGGCCGTGGCGACCTCGGGCCCGGCCGAGCGCGGCTGCCACATCCTGGACCCGTACACCGGCGCGCCCCCCGCGGACCCGCTCGCCTCGGTCACCGTGGTGTGCCGGAGCCTCACGGACGCGGACGCCTGGGCCACCGCGGCGTGCGCGATGGGCGCCGAGCGGGCCCGGCCCTGGCTGCAGCGGCTGCCGGGGGCGGCGGCTTTCGCCGTCACGTCCGACGGCACGAGCTGGCAGACCAGCGGCTTCGCCCGGTATGACGCGGCGATGTGCGTCTGAGGCCCGACAGGCTCAGCCGCCGACCGCCTCGGCCAGCAGCGGCAGATGGCTCCGGTCCGGGTCCTTGGTCGCGGTGAGCAAGGTCAGCGGCCCGGCCGCCGCCAGGTCGCGCAGGTGGTCGACGGCCTCGCGGCGCTCCGGTTCGGCCAGCTCCGCCCGGTAACGCTCGGCGAACTCCTTGAACCGCTCGGGGGCGTGGCCGTACCAGCGGCGCAGTTCGGTGGAGGGGGCGGCGGCCTTGGCCCACTCGTCCAGCCGCGCCTCGTCCTTGGCCAGGCCGCGCGGCCAGATCCGGTCCACGAGGATACGAGCGCCGTCGTCCGGCTCCGGCGCCTCGTAGACCCGCCGGATCCGAATCCCGTTCCCGGTGTCCTTGGTCATGCCTCTGTCCCTGGTCGTGCCTCGGTCCTGCCTCTGTCCCTGGGCATGCCTCCATGAAAACATCGGCCGCGCCACCGCGCCGCCCGGATAATGCGGCTCATGGGAAAGGTCTATGAACGCATCGACGGCAGGCTCCGCACCTTCATCGAAGAGCAGAAGATCTTCTTCACCGCTACCGCCCCACTCGCCGGGGACGGCACGGTGAATCTCTCCCCGAAGGGGCTGACCGGCTGCCTGGCCGTCCTCGACGAGCTGACGGTGGCCTATCTGGACTTCGCCGGGAGCAACGCGGAGACCATCGCCCATCTGCGGGAGAACGGCCGCATCACCTTGATGTGGTGCGCCTTCACCGGCCCGCCGAACATCGTGCGCGTGCACGGCCGCGGCGAGCCCGTCTTCCGTGACGACCCCCGGTTCCCTGCCCTGCTGAAGCACTTCCCGGACATCGACGTGACCGAGCACGGGCTGCGGGCGATCATCGTGGTGACGGCGGAGCTGATCCGGGACACCTGTGGGTTCGCGGTCCCCTTCATGGACTACCGGGAGGACCGCACACTGCACGGCGACCGCTTCCGGCGCGAGACCGACGACACGCTGAGCGCGTACTTCGAGAAGAAGGAGCACGTGGCCTCGAGCATCGACGGGCTGCCCGGCCTCCCGCTCCCGCTGCCGCCCCGTACGGCCTGAGAAGCCGCCCGCGGCTTCGGCCGAAGCACGGCCGGAGGCGGCCGAAGCGCGGTCTGAGGCCCCGTTTGCGTGCGGGCGCCCAATTTGCGTGTAGCGACCATATAACGAGACGGTGTTGCGCGGCGCCCCGCCGAGGGCGTTCGATCACGCGGTGCGATCCGAAGATACGAGCCGCAGGGCGGACGCCACAGCGCCGCCGACACCGCCGCAGCCCGCCGCCGCCGACCGGGCGGCCAGACGGGCCGTCACCGTCTTCCCCCTCCTGGTCCTCGCCGCGGGCGCGGCGGGCCTGGCCACGCCCGGCACCTTCAGCGGATGGGCGCCGAACGTGCCCTACCTGCTGGGCACGATCATGTTCTGCATGGGTCTGACCATGACCACGCAGGACTTCTCCGGCGTCGTCAAGCGCCCTTGGGCGGTGGCGCTGGGCCTGGTGGCGCACTATGTGATCATGCCGGGCCTGGGATGGCTCATCGCCCACGCCCTCGGCCTGTCACCGCAGCTGGCGGCCGGTGTGATCCTCGTCGGCTGCGCCCCGAGCGGTACGGCCTCGAATGTGGTGACGTACCTGGCGCGCGGCGACGTGGCGCTGTCCGTCTCGGTGGCCACCGTCTCCACGGTGCTCGCCCCGCTGGTCACCCCGCCGCTGACGCTGCTGCTGGCCGGGGAGTATCTGCCGGTGGACGCCGGGTCGATGGTCACCGACATCCTCAAGACGGTGCTGCTGCCGGTCATCGGCGGCCTGGTCGTACGGCTGCTGGCGGGGCGTTACATCAGCCGCGTGCTGGGGCTGCTCCCCTGGCTGTCGGCCGTCACCATCGCGGTGATCGTGGCGGTCGTGGTGGCGGCGAGCGCGGACGCCATCAAGTCGGCGGCCGCGCTGGTGCTGCTGGCCGTCGTGCTGCACAACGGACTCGGGCTCGCGCTCGGCTACGCGGCGGGCCGGGCCGCCCGCCTCGGCGAGCCCGCCGGGCGGGCGATGGCCTTCGAAGTCGGCATGCAGAATTCGGGCCTCGCGGCGTCCCTGGCGTCCGCGCACTTCAGCCCGCTGGCCGCGCTGCCGGCCGCCGTCTTCTCCGTCTGGCACAACATCTCGGGCGCGCTGGTCGCCGCCTGGATGTCCCACCGCTCGCGCCGCGCGGAGGGCTGACGGCGGGTGTCACGTGACGACCGGGTCCTCCCAGGCCCGGTCGACCACCCGTACCAGACCCAGGTCCGTCAGCTTGATCTGGGGCGACACCGGGAGCGTCATGGTGGACACGCTCATGAAGGCGTTGCGGTGGAGCCAGCCCCACCCGTGCAGCGCCTCGCGTACGGCACCCGCGCCGACCGCGACCTCGGGTGCGGGCGCGGTGGACATCACGCCGCCCACGGGCAGCGGCAGATGGACGTCCGGCCGCCCGGTCACCGCCACACAGATCCCGCCGCCCGAGCCGATGACGCGGTTGGCCGCCCGGCGCAACGCGCCCGCATCGGTGGCCACCACGGTCAGGTTGTGGCTGTCGTGCGCGTACGTGGTGGCGGTGGCGCCCTCGGCGAGGTCAAAGCCCACCACGGGGGCCATCGTCCGGCGGCCGGTGCCGTGGTGCCGCTCGTACACCGCGAGCACGGCCGTCCTGCCCTCCCAGTGCACGACGCCGTCCCGTACGGGCAGCACGACCTCGGCCGGCTCGGTGAAGGTGTCGACGGGGTTGACCCGCAGCGCCCGGAAGGTGTGCTCCCCGTCGGGAAGGTCGGCGCGCCACACGCAGTCCGTCTCCTCCAGCGGGGTGAGGCGCACGGAGTCGGCGAAGGGGTTGTCGGGGACCGGCCCGGCCGACTCGTCCCCGGCCACGACGCGGCCCCCGCAGACCACCGTCACGGGTGTCGGGTCGTCGAGGGCGCGCAGCAGGACGAGGTCCGCCCGCTTGCCGGGGGCCACCACGCCCCGGTCGTCCAGGCCCAGGCGGCGGGCCGGGTGCAGGGTCAGGGCGCGCAGTACGGTGGCCGGGCTCATCCCGGCGTCGAGCGCGACGCGGGCGATGTGGTCGAGGTGTCCGCGGTCGAGGATCGCGTCGGCCGCCAGGTCGTCGGTGACCAGGCAGAAGTCGGGCAGCACGGGGAGCTCGTGGAGGCGGCGCACCAGTTCGGCGCTCAGGCACTTCTCCTGCAGCATCAGCAGCATGCCGAGCCGCGCCTTCTCGACCGCGACCTCGGGGGTGTTCTTGGTGTGGTCGGAGTCGATCCCGGCCCACAGGTACTCGCCGAGGTCGTCGCCGGTGAGGTTGGGGCAGTGGCCGTCCAGTCGGACGCCCTTGCGCCGGGCCGCGTCGACGATCGAGCGCATCCGCGGCGAGCCCGCGACCACGGCGCGGTAGTCCATCACCTCGCCGAGGGTGGTCACCCCGTCCCAGTCGAGCATCTCGGCGATGTCCTCGGCGGTCAGCGAGGAGCCCGCGGTCTCGAAGCCCTCCAGCGCGGGCACGCAGGAGGGCACGGCCCACAGCATGGTCTGGGCGGCCCCGCGGCCCTGCTCGATCATCCACGCCATGGCATCGCGTCCGGCGACGTTGACGATCTCGTGCGGGTCTGCGAGGACCGTGGTGGTGCCCCGGAGCAGGGTGATCCGGGCGAACTCGGCGGGGGTGAGCAGCGAGCTCTCGATGTGCATATGGGCGTCGATGTAGCCGGGCGCGACGATCAGCCCGTCGGCGTCCAGGACGCGCTCGGCCTCGATCCGTACACCCGGGGCGGCGACGGCGCGGATGAGGTCGCCGGTCACCACCACGTCGGCCGGCAGGATCTCGCCGGTGTGCACCGAGAAGACGCCGGCGCCACGGATGAGGAGGTCGCAGCGGCTTGGCATCGGCATGGGGTCTCCTGCTCGCTTCCTGCTCTGGGGGGTCAGTGAGGGGTAGGGCCACTACGGCGCGACGGTGGTGTCCGCGCCGTAGTGGCCGCGCAGCCGGGACATCAGGAAGGCGCGGAACGCCTCCGCGTCCACGCCGGTCGCCACCCGCGCGTTGGGCGCGAGGCCGGTGCGCCCGTGTACATCGGCCACCAGGGCGCCGCGGGTGAACTCGCCCGCACACTCGACGGTCACCCACGCCCCCGTCCACTCCAGCAGCTCCGGGCGGACGGCGGCGGCCACGGCGAGCGCGTCGTGCACCGCGCAGGCGCGCACCTGGTGGCGGCGGGCGTAGCGGTCGATGAGGTGGCGCAGCATCTGCCCGGCCGCCGTGGTGACGGGCGCGCCGTCGGCGACGAGCGCGTCGGCGTCGGCGAGCGGGGTGAGGGCCTTGCGGGTGACATCGAGGCCGACGATGTGCAGCGGGACGCCGGACTCGGTGACGTAGCGGGCGGCCTCCGGGTCGGCGTGGAAGTTGAACTCGGCGGCGGGGGTGGTGTTGCCCGGGGCGAACGCCGCACCGCCCATGACCACGATCTCCCGCAGCAGTCCGCGACTGTCGGGGTGGGTGTGCAGCAGCGCGGCGACGTTGGTGAGCGGCGCGGTGGCGATGAGGGTGATCTCCCCGGGACTCGCGCCGCGCAGCTGCTCGGCCATCCAGTCCACGGCGTGGCCGGGGTGGGCGGCGCGGGCGGCCGCGGGGAGTTCGACTCCGCCGAGGCCGTGCGCGCCGTGGACCGGCTCGTCGGGGTGGCGCACCACCCGGGCCAGCGGCCCGGCGTGGCCGCGGAGCACGGGGGTGGCCGCGGCGGGTCCGCCGATCAGGTCGCACAGCCGCAGGGCGTTGTCGACCACCTGGTCGAGGCCGACGTTGCCCGCGACCGTGGTCACGCCCGCGACCTCGAGCTCCGGCGACGCGTACGCCAGGAAGAGGGCGATGGCGTCGTCGATGCCCGGGTCGCAGTCGATCATGACCCGTCTGGGGGCCTGGCTCATCCGGAGACCTCGCGCTGGAAGCGGTCCACCCACGCGTCGTTGTGCTCGACGGAGTACTTCAGGTCGGGCGAGGTGAACCCGGCGGCGGCCGGGTCGCTCGCGGCCTTGCCGGACACCTTGGTGATGGCGGCGGGGACCTTGGCGTCCTTGTTGACCGGCTTGTCGCTGAAGGAGGCGGCCGCCTTCTCCTGGACGTCGGCGGACAGCAGGTAGTCGAGGAACTTCTCGGCGCCCGCCTTGTTCTTGGCGCCCTTGACGATCTGGGCGGTGTTGGCGGCGACGTAGCGGCCCTTGTCGAACGGCACCCAGCCGATGGGCTTGCCGGCCTTGGCCGGGTCCACGGCGAACAGGTCGAGGCCGGGGGCCATCTCGACCTCGCCGCGGTCGAGGAGGCTGACCAGCTCGGTGGAGCGGTTGAAGAACTTCAGCACATTGGGCTTCAGGTCGGAGAGCTTCTTGAAGCCGGTGTCGGTGTCCTTGGGGCCCGAGCCGTACGTCGCGGAGACGGCCTGGAGGAACGGGACGCCGGCGCTGGTGGACAGGTCGGGGACGGCGACCTTGCCCTTGTACTTCGCGTCCCACAGGGTCTCCAGCGTGGGCGGCTGCTTGATCTTGTCGGTGCGGTAGAGCATCCCGAGCAGCTGGTACGTGTACGCGGGGCCGTAGCCGTCCTGGCTCTTGGCGAAGTCGTAGATCTTCGCCATGTTGGGGACCTTCTCGGGGTCGACCTTGTCGAAGAGACCCTGCTTCTGGCCCATGGCGGCGAAGAGGTCGGAGATCATCACGACGTCCACAGTGGGGTCGTTCTTGTTGACCCGCAGCTTGGTCAGCCGGTCCGCGTTGGCCCCGGTCTCCAGGGTGACATCGATCCCGGTCTTCTTCTCGAACGGCTTGATCACCGTCTCCTCGAAGCGGTCGGCCCCGAAGCCGAAGGTGCTCACCGTCAGCTTCTTCGGGTCGGCCTTGGCGCTCTCGGCGCAGCCGGAGAGGGTGAAGGCGATCAGGGACGCGGCCAGGGCGCCGGTGGTGAGTCTGGCGGTGCGGATCATGCGGGACACTCCTGACGAGGGTTTTTGCCGAGCCGAGCGGCGCCGTCGTCGCCAGGCAGAGGGATGGCCTGCCCCAGGGGCAGGTGGAGCCGCACCGACGCGCCCGCGCGCAGCGTCTCGTCGGTGGTGATGGCGTGCAGGGTGCGGTCGCCGACGGCGGCGGTGACCGCGAAGTCGGTGCCGCGGAAGCGGACCGCGGTGACGGTCGCCTCGACCACCTCGCCGCCCGCGGGCGGCTCGGCGTCCGGGCCGAGGACGCCGATGTGCTCGGGCCGGATGGTGACCGGGCCACGCCCGGGGAGGTCGAGGAAGTTCTCGTAGCCGAGGAACTCGGCGACGAACCGGGTGGCGGGCGCCCGGAACACCTCGCGCGGCGGACCCTGCTGGACGATCCGGCCGCGGTCGAGGATCACCATGTTGTCGGCCAGTTCGAGCGCTTCTTCCTGGTCGTGGGTGACCAGGATGGCGGTCAGCCCGGTCTCGCGCTGGACCCGCAGCAGCTCCTGGCGCATCTGGACCCGCAGCCGCGCGTCCAGGTTGGACAGCGGCTCGTCGAGCAGCAGCACCGAGGGGCGGATGGCCACCGCGCGGGCCAGCGCGACCCGCTGCTGCTGGCCGCCGGACAGCTGCTTGGGCTTGCGCCCGGCCAGGTGGGCCAGGCCGACCAGGTCGAGCACCTCGGCCACGCGGGTGCGGATCTCGGCGGTGGGCACACCCCGCATCCGCAGTCCGAAGGCGACGTTCTTCTCGACGGTCAGATGCGGGAAGAGCGCGTACGACTGGAACACCATGCCGATGTTGCGGCGCTCGGGCGGCAAGGTGGTGGCGTCCTGGCCGTCGAGCAGGATCGTGCCGCTGGTGGGCGGCAGAAAGCCGGCGATCATCCGCAGGGTGGTGGTCTTGCCGCAGCCGCTGGGGCCGAGCAGCGCGGTGAACTCCCCGCGGCGCACCGTCAGATCGATGGAGTCGACCGCCACCGAGCCCGAGAACTCCCGGGTGATGGACTGGAGTTGAACCACTGGCGTCGTCGTCTTGGTCGTCGTCATCGTCGATGTCATGCGTGCGTCCCTACTTGCCGAAGACCTTGTTGAAGCCGACGAGCCGCTCGGTCACCAGGGCGACGACCACCGTGGCCGCCAGCAGCAGGGTGGACACCGCCGCCACGACCGGGTCGAAGGAGAACTCGACGTAATTGAGCATCTGAACCGGGAGGGTGGTCACACCGGGGCCGTTGAGCAGCAGCGACAGCGGCACATTGTTGAAGGAGGTGAGGAAGGACAGCACGGCCGCGGAGACGATCCCGGGCGTCATCACCGGCAGGGTGATGTGGAAGAAGGTCCGCAGCGGTCCCGCGCCGAGCCCCCGCCCCGCCTCCTCCAGCGCGGGGTCGGCCATGGCGAGCGAGGCACCGGTCACCCGCACCGCGTACGGCAGCAGCAGCACGGTGTGGCCGATCAGCAGCGCCCCGAGGGCGGTGATCCGCAGGGTGACCATCAGCTGCTGGAACAGCGCGAAGCCCAGGACCAGCTCGGGGACGATCGCCGGGGACAGGAACAGCGCCTCGGCCGCCTTGCGGCCGCGGAACCGCCGCCGCTGGATCGCCAGCGCGGCGGGGATGCCGACGAGCAGCGCGAGCAGCGTGGCCCCGGCCGCCACCAGCGCGCTGGTGGTCAGCGCGTCCTGGAAGGGCTGGTAGGCCAGCGCCTTGGTGAACCACTTGCCCGACAGGCCGGGCGGGGGGAACTCCACGGTGTCGCCGGAGGAGAAGGCGATGGCCACCACCAGCAGGATGGGCCCGAGGAGGAAGACCAGGGCCAGCGCGGCCACGGCGGTCAGCAGCGGACGTCCGCGCATCAGACGGCACCCACCTTCGACAGCCGGCCGGATATCAGGCCCGCGACGACCACCAGCGCGGTCATGATCAGGGCCACCGCGCTGGCCGCGCCCCAGTCGAGCTTCACGTTGGCGTAGTCGTACAGCAGGGTGGCCAGCGTGCGGTTGCGGGTGCCGCCCAGCAGCAGCGGGGTGGTGAACGCGGTGACCGCGCCGGCGAACACCAGCATCGCGCCGACCAGCACACCGGGCAGCGCGATCGGCAGCACCACCCGGCGGAAGGCCCGGCCGGGGCTCGCCCCGAGCCCGCGGGCGGCCTCCTCCAGCTTGACGTCGATATGCGACAGCGAGCTGTACGAGGTCAGGATCATGATCGGGGTGAAGAGCTGGGTGAGCCCGGCGATCAGGGCGAACTCGGTGTAGAGCAGCTGGGTGCCGCCGTCGGCGAGGCCGAGGGCGGTCAGCAGGTCGCTGATCAGTCCGTTGCGACCCAGGATGACCAGCCAGGAGAAGGTCCGTACGACGGTGCTGAGCAGCAGCGGGAACACCGCGAGGGCCAGCAGCAGCCCCTGGCGACGACGGGGCGCCCGGGCGATCAGATACGCCACCGGGAAGCCGAGCAGCAGACAGATGGCCGTGGTCAGGGCGGCGACCCGGACGGTGCGGGCCGCGACCTCCAGCACGTATCCGTCGCCGAGCATGCCGCCGAGCTTGCCGAGGACGTCGGGGTCCTCGGCGGCGGGCGGCGCGAACAGGGTGACGCCGAAGGGATAGAGGAAGCCGAAGGCGAGAAGTGCCACGCCCGGCAGGAGCAAGAGGCCAGAAGCCGCTCTGCGTGACACGAGCCGGACCCTCCTAGATGTTACTGATACATCGTCTGCAACCGGTTGCGGCAACCGGTTGCAGGCAAGCTACGCTGGACCCGGCGAGCCCGTCAACGGCTGCCGGTAAAGAACGTGTAACCAACAACGGGCCGGAAACGGGCAACGGATCGACAGAAGGCAGGGGCGGATGGTTCGGCTGGCAGATGTCGCACGCGCCGCGGGGGTGTCCACGTCCACCGCGTCCCGCGCCCTCAGCAGGCCCGACATGGTGGCGGCGGAGACCCGGGAGCGGGTTGCCAAAGCGGCCGCCGAGATGGGATTCACGCTCAACGCCACCGCGCGGGCCCTGACCACCGGCCACACCGGGCTGGTCGGCGTCATCGTCCCCACCCTCGCCAACCCGTTCTTCCCGCCCATCGTCACCGGTGTCCAGGAGTCACTGACCGAGACGGGCGGAAACGTCCTCCTCGGGGTGTCCGACCGCTCCGAGGAACGCGAGCGGGAGCTGGCGGCGCAGCTGGGCTCGCGGGTCGACGGGCTCGTCCTCGTCGCCCCGGTCAGCAGCGACGCGACTCTGCGCGAACTGGCCGAGCGACTGCCGGTCGTGACGGTCGACCGCACCACCCCTGGTCTGCCCGGGGTGGTCGTGGACACCCCCGGCGGGGTACGGGAGCTGATGACGCATCTGCTCGGCCTCGGCCACCGGCACATCGCCTACCTCGGCGGCCCGCCGGGCTCGTGGATGGACCGGCAGCGCACCAGGGCCGCCCGCAAGGCGGTCGAGGACGGCGGCGGCGAGCTGACCGTGCTGGACCCCGTGCCGCCCCAGGTCGACGCCGGCCTCGCGGCGGCCGAGCACCTGGTGCGGCGGGCGGAGCGGGTCACCGCGGTCATGGCGTACAGCAGCTATGTGCTGCTCGGCCTGCTCATGGGGTTGCGCGGGGCGGGGCTGCGGGTGCCCGAGGACATCAGCCTCGCGGCGTCCGACGACCTCACGGTCATCGGCATGACCCAGCCGGGCAGCACCGCGCTGCACGTCCCGCTCCAGGAGGCGGGCGCCGCGGCGTGCCGGCTGGTGCGGGAGGCCCCGCACGCGGGCGAGCGCCCGCCGCGCGTCCGCGTCCCCACCCGCCTGGTCGTCCGCGGCTCCACGGCCCCGCCGCCGGAAGGGCGTTAACTCTCCTTCTGGGCCAGGCGGAGCAGATGGTCGGCGAGCGCCTGGCCGCCCGTCGACTCACGGCTGATCAGCAGCACCGTGTCGTCCCCCGCGATCGTGCCCAGGATCGCGTGGAGCTCCGCCGAGTCGATGGCCGAGGCCAGGAACTGGGCGGCGCCGGGCGGGGTGCGCAGCACCACGAGGTTGGCCGACGCCTCCGCCGAGATCAGCAGCTCACCCGCCAGCCGCGCCATCCGGGCCTCGCTCGCCGACTCGCCGAGCGGGGCCCGGGGCGTACGGTCGCCGCCCTCGGCCGGCACCGCGTAGATCAGCTCGCCCCCGGTGTTGCGGATCTTCACCGCGCCCAGTTCGTCCAGGTCGCGGGAGAGCGTCGCCTGGGTGACGGACAGCCCGTCGTCGGCGAGGAGCTTCGCGAGCTGGCTCTGGGAGCGGACCGGCTGCCGGTTCAGGATGTCCACGATCCGGCGGTGCCGGGCGGTGCGGGTCTGCGGCACGGCCGGGCCGTTCCCGTGGGAAGGGCCGTTGGCCTGCGCCTCGGTGTGCTGCGCCTCGGTCATCGTCTCGTCAGTCTCCGGTCCGTCAGTGCCCGTGTCTCCCCTGGGCGGCGTCCAGGGCGTCGGGGAAGGCCCCGAGGAACGCATCCACCTCCTCGTCGCCGACGACGAGCGGCGGGGCGAGCCGGACCGCATCCGGCGCGACCGCGTTGACCAGGAGTCCCGCGTCCTGAGCCGCCTGCTGCACCTGTGGCGCAAGGGACTCTGTCAGCACGATACCCAGCAGCAGGCCCGAGCCGCGGACATGGCCGATCAACGGGTGGCCGAGCGATTCGATCCCGTCACGCAGCCGCTCCCCGGCCCGCTTGACCCCCTCGAGGACGTCATCGGCGGCGAGGGTGTCGAGCACGGCCAGCGCGGCGGCGCACGCCACCGGGTTGCCACCGAAGGTCGAGCCGTGCTGACCAGGGGTCAGCAGCTCGGCGGCGGGCCCGAAGGCCACGGTCGCGCCGATGGGCAGGCCACCGCCCAGCCCCTTGGCGAGGGTCACCACATCGGGCTCGACGCCCTGCGCCTGGCATTCGAGCCAGTGGCCGGTGCGGCCGATTCCCGTCTGGATCTCGTCGATGACCAGCAGGGTGCCGGTGGCCCGGGTGATCTCACGGGCCGCCGCCAGATATCCCTCCGGGGGGACGATCACGCCGTTCTCGCCCTGGATCGGCTCCACGATGAACAGCGCGGTGTCGGTGGTGACGGCCGCGCGCAGCGCGTCCACGTCCCCGTACGGCACATGGGTGACCTCGCCGGGCAGCGGCAGGAACGGCTCCTGCTTGGCGGGCTGGCCGGTGAGCGCGAGGGCGCCCATGGTGCGGCCGTGGAAGCCACCGGTGGTGGCCACCATGTGGGTACGGCCGGTGCGCCGCCCGATCTTGAAGGCGGCCTCGACGGCCTCCGCGCCGGAGTTGGAGAAGTAGACCCGCCCGGGCCGGCCGAGGATCTGCAGCAGCCGCTCGGCCAGGGCCACCGGGGGCTCGGCGATGAACAGGTTCGAGACATGGCCGAGGGTTCCGATCTGGTCGGACACGGCCCGGACGACGGCGGGGTGGGCGTGGCCGAGGGCGTTGACGGCGATGCCGCCGACGAAGTCCAGGTACTCCTTGCCGTCCGCGTCCCAGACCTTGACGCCCTCGCCGTGTGTGAGAGGGACGCGGGGCGTGCCGTAGTTGTCCATCAGCGCGCCCTGCCAGCGCTGTGTCAGCTGCTCGTTGCTCACCGGTCCGCCCCCTCGGCCTTGTCGTTTGCGTTGTCCGGGTCGGGCATGACCATCGTGCCGATGCCCTCGTCGGTGAAGATCTCCAGCAGGATGGAGTGCTGCACCCGCCCGTCGATGACGCGCGCGGTGGTGACGCCGTTGCGCACGGCGTACAGACAGCCCTCCATCTTGGGGACCATGCCGCTGGCCAGCTCGGGCAGCAGCTTCTCCAGCTCGCTCGCGGTGAGCTTGCTGATCACCTCGTCGCTGTTCGGCCAGTCCGCGTACAGGCCCTCGACGTCGGTGAGCACCATCAGCGTCTCGGCGCCGAGCGCGGCGGCGAGCGCGGCGGCGGCGGTGTCGGCGTTGACGTTGTAGACGTGGCCGTCATCGGCGCTGCGGGCGATGGAGGACACGACCGGGATGCGGCCGTCGTCCAGCAGGGCCTGCACCGCGCCGGTGTCGATCTCGGTGATCTGGCCGACCCGGCCGATGTCGACCTGCTCGCCGTCGATCTCGGCGAAGTGTTTGGTGGCGGACATCAGGTGCGCGTCCTCGCCGGTCATGCCGACGGCGAGCGGCCCGTGCCGGTTGAGCAGCCCGACCAGCTCGCGCTGGACCTGTCCGGCCAGCACCATCCGTACGACGTCCATCGCCTCGTCGGTGGTGACCCGGAGCCCCGCCTTGAACTCGCTGACCAGGCCGTGCCGGTCGAGCTGGGCGCTGATCTGGGGGCCGCCGCCGTGCACCACGACGGGGCGCAGCCCGGCGTGGCGCAGGAAGACGACGTCCTGGGCGAAGGCGGCCTTCAGCTCGTCGTCGACCATGGCGTTGCCGCCGAACTTGATCACGACGGTCTTGCCGTGGTGGCGGGTCAGCCAGGGCAGCGCCTCGATGAGGATGCGGGCCTTGGGCAGGGCGGTGTGTTTACGGGCGGTCGGCTGGCTCATGACGAGTAGGCGCTGTTCTCGTGGACGTAGTCGGCGGTCAGGTCGTTGGCCCAGATGACGGCGGACTCGCCGCCCGCGGCCAGGTCGGCGGTGATACGCACCTCGCGGTAGCGCATGTCGACCAGCTCCCGGTCCTCGCCGACGGAGCCGTTCTTGCACACCCAGACATCGTTGATGGCGACGTTGAGCTGGTCGGGCTCGAAGGTGGCGGAAGTGGTGCCGATCGCGGAGAGCACCCGGCCCCAGTTGGGGTCCTCGCCGTGGATGGCGCACTTGAGGAGGTTGTTACGGGCGATCGAGCGGCCCACCTCGACGGCGTCGTCCTCGGTGGCCGCGCCCACCACCTCGATGCGGATGTCCTTGGAGGCGCCCTCGGCGTCGCCGATCAGCTGCCGCGCCAGGTCGGCGCAGACCTCGCGGACCGCCTCGGCGAACTCCTCGGCGGGGGGTGTGACGCCGGACGCGCCGGAGGCCAGCAGCAGCACGGTGTCGTTGGTCGACATGCAGCCGTCGGAGTCGACCCGGTCGAAGGTGGTGCGGGTGGCGGCACGCAGCGCCGCGTCCAGGTCCTGGGCCTCGACGTCGGCGTCGGTGGTGAGCACGACGAGCATGGTGGCCAGGCCGGGGGCGAGCATGCCCGCGCCCTTGGCCATGCCGCCGACGACCCAGCCGCCGGGCCCTTGCGCCACGGCGGTCTTGTGCACGGTGTCGGTGGTCTTGATGGCGATGGCGGCCTTGTCGCCGCCGAGGGCGGTCAGCTCGGCCGCCGCCTTCTCCACGCCGGGGAGCAGCTTGTCCATGGGCAGCCGGATGCCGATGAGCCCGGTGGAGGCGACGGCGACCTCACCGGCGCTGTGCCCCAGGACCTCCGCGACCTTCTCGGCGGTGGCGTGGGTGTCCTGGAAGCCGAGCGGGCCGGTGCAGGCGTTGGCGCCGCCGGAGTTGAGGACGACCGCGCTGACCGTGCCGCCCTTCAGCACCTGCTCGGACCACAGGACGGGGGCGGCCTTGACGCGGTTGGAGGTGAAGACACCGGCGGCGGCCGACCGCGGCCCGTTGTTGACGACGAGGGCCAGGTCGGGGTTGCCGTTCTCCTTGATGCCCGCGGCGACGCCGGAGGCGGTGAAGCCCTTGGCTGCCGTAACGCTCACTGTGACTCCTTGTTCGCCCCGCCGCGCCAGCGGCTGATGTTGCTGTCGCCCGCACGGCGCAGAGGTGCGGCTTTCGATTTCGGCTGCAACCCGGCTGCCGTGCGTGCGTCGCTCACTGTGACTCCTTGTTCGCCCCAGCGTGGGGACCCGTTGAGTGGTGTACGGCGCTCATGGCGCGACTCCGGTGGTGGCGAGCGCCAGCTCCTCCGGGAGGCCGAGCGCGACGTTCATGCTCTGGACCGCGCCGCCCGCGGTGCCCTTGGTGAGGTTGTCGATCGCGCTGATGGCGATGACACGGCCCGCCGCCGGGTCGTGGGCGACCTGGATCAGCGCGGCGTTCGATCCGTACACGGCGGAGGTGGACGGCCACTGCCCCTCGGGGAGGAGGTGGACGAACGGCTCGTCCCGGAGCGCCTTCTCGTACGCGGCCCGGACGGCTTCGGCCGTCACCCCGGGCCGGGCCTTGGCGCTGCAGGTGGCGAGGATGCCGCGGGGCATGGGGGCGAGGGTGGGGGTGAAGGAGACCGAGACCGGCTCCCCCGCCGCCGCGGAGAGGTTCTGGATCATCTCGGGGGTGTGCCGGTGGCCGCCGCCGACGCCGTACGGGCTCATGGCGCCCATGACCTCGCTGCCCAGCAGATGCGGCTTGGGCGCCTTGCCGGCGCCGGAGGTGCCGGAGGCGGCGACGATCACGGCCTCGGGCTCGACCAGGCCTGTCGCGTACGCCGGGAACAGGGCGAGCGAGACGGCGGTCGGGTAGCAGCCTGGGACCGCGACGCGCTTGGACCCCTCCAGCGCGTCGCGGGCCCCGGGCAGCTCGGGGAGGCCGTAGGGCCAGGTGCCCGCGTGCGGCGAACCGTAGAACTTCTCCCAGTCCCCCGCGTCCTGGAGCCGGAAGTCGGCTCCGCAGTCGATGATCAGGACCTGGTCGCCGAGCTGCTGGGCGACGGCGGCGGACTGGCCGTGCGGCAGCGCGAGGAACACCACGTCGTGGCCGGCCAGGGTCTCGGGGGCGGTGGGCTCGAGGACCCGGTCGGCCAGCGGCAGGAGGTGCGGCTGCAGGGCCCCGAGGCGCTGGCCGGCGTTGGAGTTTCCGGTCAGGGTGCCTATCTCCACCTGGGGGTGGGCGAGCAGCAGGCGCAGCACCTCGCCGCCCGCGTATCCACTCGCTCCGGCCACCGCCGCACGTACCACCATCGATGCCTCCCTCTTGATGGCATGACTATACGGCCGACCGAAGCTTTATGCAATGAGGGCTTTCGAGGGCCCCTTCGAGAGGGAGCCCGTGACGAGATATCTTGATGTCGAGCAATGTTGCAGACGTGGAGCGGAGCACCCGGTGACTGACTCGACCATCATCTATACGCACACCGACGAGGCCCCGGCCCTGGCGACGTATTCGTTCCTGCCGGTGGTCCGGGCCTACGCGTCGACGGCGGGCGTCGCCGTGGAGACCCGTGACATCTCGCTGGCCGGGCGCATCATCGCCGTCTTCCCCGAGTACCTGGAGGAGGGCCTGCGGATCCCCGACGCCCTCGCCGAGCTCGGCGAGCTGGCCAAGACGCCCGAGGCCAACATCATCAAGCTGCCGAACATCTCGGCCTCGATCCCGCAGCTGAAGGCCGCGATCGCCGAGCTGCAGCAGCAGGGCTACACGCTGCCGGACTACCCGGACGACCCGAAGACCGACGAGGAGCGCGAGATCCGCGCCCGCTACGACAAGGTCAAGGGCTCCGCCGTCAACCCGGTGCTGCGCGAGGGCAACTCCGACCGCCGCGCCCCCGCGTCGGTCAAGAACTACGCCAAGACGCACCCGCACCGCATGGGCGCCTGGTCCCCCGAGTCGAAGACCAACGTCGCCACCATGGGCGTCGACGACTTCCGCTCCACCGAGAAGTCCGCGGTGATCTCCGAGGCCGGCTCGCTGCGCATCGAGCTGGCGGGCGACGACGGCTCGACCACCGTCCTGCGCGAGTCGGTCCCCGTACTGGCGGGCGAGGTCGTGGACGCGTCCGTGATGCGGGTGGCGGCGCTGCGTGAGTTCCTCACCGCGCAGGTGGCCCGTGCCAAGGCCGAGGACGTGCTGTTCTCGCTGCACCTGAAGGCCACGATGATGAAGGTCTCCGACCCGATCGTCTTCGGCCACGCGGTGCGGGCCTTCTTCCCGAAGACCTTCGCCGAGTACGGCGAGGTGTTCGCCGCGGCCGGCCTGACCCCCAACGACGGGCTCGGCGGCATCCTCAAGGGCGTGGAGTCGCTGCCCGAGGGCGCGAAGATCAAGGAGTCCTTCGAGGCCGAGCTGGCCGAGGGCCCCCGCCTGGCGATGGTCGACTCCGACCGCGGCATCACCAACCTGCACGTCCCCTCCGACGTCATCGTCGACGCCTCCATGCCGGCCATGATCCGCACCTCCGGCCACATGTGGGGCCCCGACGGCCAGGAGGCCGACACCCTCGCCGTCCTCCCCGACAGCAGCTACGCCGGCATCTACCAGGCCGTCATCGACGACTGCCGGGCCAACGGCGCCCTCGACCCCGCCACCATGGGCTCGGTGCCGAACGTCGGCCTGATGGCGCAGAAGGCCGAGGAGTACGGCAGCCACGACAAGACCTTCGAGATCCCCACCACGGGCACCGTCCGCGTCCTCGACGAGGGCGGCAACGTGGTCCTGGAGCAGGTCGTCGGCGCCGGTGACATCTTCCGCATGTGCCAGACCAAGGACCTGCCGATCCGCGACTGGGTCAAGCTCGCCGTCACCCGCGCCCGCGCCACCGGCGACCCGGCGGTCTTCTGGCTCGACGAGAACCGCGCCCACGACGCCCAGCTGATCGAGAAGGTCAAGGCGTACCTGCCCGAGCACGACACCGAGGGCCTGCAGATCGAGATCAAGGCCCCGGTCGACGCGATCACCTTCTCCCTGGAGCGGATCCGCCGCGGCGAGAACACCATCTCGGTCACCGGCAATGTGCTGCGCGACTACCTGACCGACCTGTTCCCGATCCTGGAGCTGGGCACCAGCGCCAAGATGCTCTCGGTCGTCCCGCTGATGGCGGGCGGCGGCCTGTTCGAGACGGGCGCCGGCGGCTCCGCGCCCAAGCACGTCCAGCAGCTGGTCAAGGAGAACTACCTGCGCTGGGACTCGCTGGGCGAGTTCTTCGCGCTGGTGCCGTCCCTCGAGCAGTACGCGAAGACCACCGGCAACGGGCGCGCCCAGGTGCTCGCCGACACCCTCGACCGGGCCACCGCCACCTTCCTCAACGAGGACAAGTCGCCCAGCCGCCGGGTCGGTGGCATCGACAACCGCGGCAGCCACTTCTACCTGGCGCTGTACTGGGCGCAGGAGCTGGCCAAGCAGACCGACGACGCGGACCTGGCCAAGGCCTTCGGCCCGCTCGCCGAGACGCTCACCGCCCAGGAGCAGACCATCGTCGACGAGCTGATCGCCGTCCAGGGCGAGCCGGCCGACATCGGCGGCTACTACCAGCCCGACCCGGCCAAGGCCGCCGCCGTGATGCGTCCCTCGGCGACCTTCAACCAGGCCCTCGCCACCCTCGGCTGATCCGGCGGCCCGCCGCCTCAGCCCCTTTCCCGCCCCGGCTGGACACCCGTCCGGCCGGGGCGGTCCCTTTTCTCACGCTCCGCGGTTCCTCGGTCACCGCCTGGCCGCTCAATAGCCGATCCCCATAAAATCCCGACCCCGGACTGCTGGGATCACAACATCTACCCGGGTGGAATCCCCCTGACAGAGTGGCCGACAAGTCGATCTCCTCCCGTACTTTCTGCGGGAGTTGTGTGTCCACTACACGGGGGTAGTTCCGATGCGCGCAGACACCGACCAGGTGGTGGTCACCGGTCTCGGGGCCACCACACCGCTCGGCGGGGACGTGGCCTCGACATGGTCCGGGATGCTGGCGGGGAGATCCGGGATCAGCGGGATCGAGGAGGACTGGGCTCTCGACGCGCCCGTGCGGATCGCGGGCCAACTGGCGGTCGAGCCGTCCGAGGTCCTGGACCGGGTGCAGGCCCGGCGCATGGACCGCTGCCAGCAGATCGCACTGATCGCCGCCCGCGAGGCATGGGCCGACGCGGGCGCCCCCGAGGTCGATCCGGAGCGGCTGGCCGTGGCCATCGGCACGGGCACCGGGGGCACGCTGACCATGCTCCGCCAGAACGACGTCATGGACTCCTCCGGGATGCGGCGGATGTCCCCGCACTCCGTCCCGATGCTGATGGCCAACGGCCCCGCCGCCCTGGTCAGCATCGAACTCGGCGCGCGCGGCGGCGCCCACGCCCCGGTCAGCGCCTGCGCCTCGGGCGCCGAGGCGATCGCGCTGGGCTTAGACCTGATCCGCCTCGGCCGGGCCGACGTGGTCGTGGCGGGCGGCACCGAGGCCTGCGTCAACCCGCTGGTGCTGGCCGGGTTCGCCCAGGCCAGGGCCCACTCCACGCGGAATGACGAGCCCGAGCGGGCGTCCCGGCCCTTCGATGTCGACCGCGACGGCTTCGTCATCGGCGAGGGAGCGGCCGTGGTCGTCCTGGAGCGCGCCGAGTTCGCCGCCGCCCGGGCGGCCCGCGCCCATGCGACGCTCGCCGGGGCCGGCGTCACCTCGGACGCCCACCACATCACCGCCGCGCACCCCGAGGGTCAGATCCGCGCCATGCGCCTGGCCTTGGCCGCCGCGGGGCTGACCCCGCTGGCGATCGAGCACATCCACGCCCATGCGACCTCCACGCCCATGGGCGATCTCGTCGAGGCCGAGTCGATCGCCGAGGCCATCGGCGTCCATCCGTCCGTGACCGCGACCAAGTCGATGACCGGCCACCTCTTCGGGGCGGCGGGGGCGGTCGGCGCGCTCGCCGCGATCCTCGCGGTGCGCGACGGGGTGATCCCCGCGACCCAGAACATCGAGGCCCTCGACCCACAGGTGAAGCTCGACGTCGTCACGGGGCAGCCCCGGCGCGGCGCGGCACCGGCCGCGGCGCTGACCAACTCCTTCGGATTCGGCGGCCACAACACCTCGCTCGTGTTCACCGCCGCCCCCTGAACCGCCACCCCCTGAACCGCCGCGCCATACGCCCGCTCCGCGGCTCTTAGGGGTTCTCCCGCAGCGTGAGCCCGTAGAAGTCCACCTGGTACTCGTCCACGGTCTGGGCGTGGTCCGAAAGGCTCAGGTCCTTCGGCGACGACACTCCCAGGCCGCGGAGGGTGTCGACGAGCAACCGGGCCAGCCGGGGGCCGTCGGTGTCGTCCGGGCCGAAGACGCCGGAGTGGTGTGTCCAGTCGATCCAGTGGGAGAGCCGCGCGGGCGTGGTGGCCTCCGGGGTCCAGCCGAGGGAGGCCGGGTCGGTGCCGGAGCCCGCGCCGTCCAGTTCCTCCGTGCTGTAGACGATCTCCAGTTGGTCGCCGCAGACCATATGGAAGACAACCGGCCCGTAGGTGCCCGGCACCAGCGCATGGATGCCGAGGTCCAGCTCGATGCCCAGGGCGCTGGTCTCGGCCGGGAGCGAGCCCAGGAAATCGCTCAGCGCGGTCGTGTAGACGTCCCAGTCGTCCGTGTGCCAGTAACCGGGGAAGCCCAGGCCGCCGTTGGCCGGGACCCGGCGCGAGCCGAAGAAGCCGCCGAGCGCGTGGGCCTCGCCGTGGCCCTGCCGCCAGAACCAGTTCTCCACCGGGTCGGTCGGCTGGAGCAGCAGCTCCGGCCCCCGCTCCCCCGCGCGCAGCTCCAGGGTGTCGGGCTTCCCGCGCCACCGCAGGAAGGGGCTTCCCCACAGCGGCGTGGACTCGTAGAACGGCCCGAGGTCCCCGTACGCGCCCATGATGGACGCGCGCGCGAACGCCTCCGTCAGCGTCTCCGCCGCCCTGCGGAAGCTCTCCGCCTTGGCGGCGGCCCCGCCCTCCACCAGCTCGACCGGCACATGGAGCCCGACGAACTCCTCCCCGTCATGCGTGAACGGCGACTCGTACCTCCCCGTCGGCCGCAGCCACGCCTCGCCCGCTTCCCCCGCGGCCTCGCGCCACTCCCACCCGAGCGACGAGACCAGCGCCCGCAGCGCGGGCTCCCGCCACCCTCCGGTGTCGGCCTCCCTCAGGCGCCGCGCCACCTCGACCAGCCGCTCGCCGTCCAGCATCACCGTCACGTCAACCCCCCGTAAACGCACCGTACTTGACGCCTTCGACGATGCCATACGGCACCGACAACGCGTCCTGGCCCCAGGGTAGGGTCGGTGTCCATGACCTCGGCGCACCCCAACGCCTGGGCGGCGGAGGCGATTCGGCGCCTGCACGCGGAAGGCCGCGCACACGGCCCGACCCCCCTCCGCCGGCTTCCGCTGCCCGCGCTGCGGGACGTCGAGGTCTATTTCAAGGACGAGTCCGCGCACCCCACCGGCAGCGTCAAACACCGCCTGGTACGGGCCATGTTCTGCCAGGCGATCACCAACGGCCGGATCGCGGCGGACACCACGGTGGTCGCCGCCACCGGCGGCGCCGTCGCCGTCGCGGGGGCCCACTTCGCGCGCCTGCTCGACCTGTCGTTCCTCGCCGTCGTACCGGCGAAGACCCCCGCCGACACCCTGCTCCGCATCGAGCGGGAGGGCGGTCGGTGGCAGGTGGGCGAACAGCCGCCGGCCGCCGTGCAGCAGGAGGCCGCCGCGCTGGCCGCGCGCCTCGGCGGCCACTTCCTCGACCACTTCACCGACGCCGCACCGGCCCTGGCCGGCTGCGGCGAGCCGACGATCGCCGACGAGATCTTCCAGCAGCTGCGCGCCGAGCCCCATCCGGTGCCCACGTGGATCGTGACGGGCGCCGGGACCGGCGCCACCTCGGCCTCGATCGGCCGCCATCTGCGACACCACGGCCACCCCACCCGGCTGGCCGTGGTGGACCCGGAGAACTCCGCCTACTTCCCCGCCTGGGCGAGCGACTGCCGCGACTACGCCACCGGTATGCCCTCCCGGATCCCCGGCATCGGCCGCCCCCGCACCGAGCCCGGCTTCCTGCCGACCGTGATCGACCTGGTGATCCCGGTCCCGGACGCCGCGTCCATCGCGGCTCTGCGGTGGCTGCACGACACCGCCGGGGTCCCGGCCGGCCCGGCGGCAGGGACCGGCCTGTGGGGCGTGTGCCACCTCGTGTCGCGGATGCGCGCGGCGGGGGTGCGGGGCAGCGTGGTCGGCCTGGTCGGCGACCACGCCGAGCCGTACCGCGGCACCCACCTGGACCCGGAGTGGGTACGCGCGCGGGGGCTCGACCCGGGGCCGTACGCGGACGCCGTGGAGCGGTTCGCCACCACGGGGGAATGGGACGCCGGTTAGGACGCGACGGCGGGGCCCGTGGCCCCGCCCGCGGCTCCCTCCGTGGTCTCTTCCGTGGTCTCTTCCGTGGTCTCTTCCGTGGTCTCTTCCGTGGCCGAGGGCCCCCAGCCGGCCGCCACATGGTCGACGAGCGCGCGAGCGACATCGGCGAGGGCCTGGCGCACCCCGGGATCCGTGACGGTGCCGGTGGCGGCGTCGACGGCGGCCCGGGCCACCGGCACCCGCACACACGCCTCCTCCACCAGGCGCGCCCCCGTGTACCCGAGGACCGTGCGCAGGGCGCGGTGGGCCCCCTCGGCCCCCGTGGGGGACGAGGAAGCGTTGATCCAGCCCACCGGTTTGTCCCCGATCTCCGCCCCGCCGACCGTCCAGTCCAGCAGGTTCTTGAACGAGCCGGGCAGATCCCCGGCGTATTCGGGCGTGCAGAACAACACCGCGTCGGCCTCGGCGACCACCCGGCGCAGCCGGGTCACCTCCGCGGGCAGCGGCTCGATGTCGTCGTCCGGGTTGAAGTGCGGCAGCGCCGCCATGCCGCGGTACTCCAGCGGGCGGGCCCGGTCGCCCAGGAGCCCGGACAGGGTGCGCACCACCGCCGTGTTGGTGGAGCCTTCGCGCAGGCTGCCGCTGATGAGTACGAGATTCGCCGTCCGGTTCATGGCCCGATGCTATGCGGGCGGGTCCGGCGGGTGAGCCGGGGCCTGAGGAGGCGGAATCGGCGGTTCTCTGGGCCGCTTCTAGACGGCCTATAGGGAATTCGCATGGCCCCGCGCGGACTTGCAGAAGCGTTGTAGGTCTCCTGAAGCCACGACCGCGAGTGTTTTTCCTGCCAGGAAACGGACCACATCGCCTCGGGCGATTCATGGCAGAGGAGATCCAATGCTCGCGAGGGGGAATTCCGGCCGCGTGAAACTCGCGGTCGCGACGACGGCGGCACTGGCGGCGCTGATGTCCACAGCCGCCACCGCGCAGGCGGCCACAGGCGGGACGGCTTCCGGAACCGCGTCCACCGCCGCGCCGGCGGCCCGTGCCGAGAGAGCCGCTGATGCCCAGAAGAGTCCCACGGCCGCGGCTGCGGCCGCAGCCCAGCCGATCAGCCGGAACGAGGTCATCACCCGGGCCAAGAGCTGGCTGATCCCTTCGGTGCCTTACAGCCAGTCCGCCTACCACAGCAACCAGTACGGCACCTATCGCACGGACTGCTCGGGCTATGTGTCGATGACCTGGGGTCTGCCCGGGAAGCCGCAGGACCCCAACGGCGGGACCAACACCGTGGGGCTCACGCAGATCAGTGACGCCATCGGCAAGGAGGACCTGAGGGCCGGGGACGCGCTGATCGACGCCAGCGGAAACGAGAACACCCGCCACGCGGTGCTGTTCGAGAAGTGGGCCGACGCCGCCCACACGTCCTACTGGGGATACGAGCAGGCCGGCGGCACCGGCACGATCTACCGCAAGATCCCGTATCCGTACTCCAGCACCCCGGGCGACTACAAGCCGTACCGCTACCGCAACATCGTGGACGGCGGGCCCCACGGTTCTTCGGTGTCGGGGGACGGCAAGGCGGACATCGTGACGGTCCTGGACAACGGTGATGTGAAGGCCTGGCGCAACGGCGCGGGTTTCGCGGAAATGCCGTGGGACGCGGACGTCGTCATCGGCCAAGGCTTCACCAAGGACGACGTCCACTTCGCCGACCTCGACGGCGACGGCAAGTCCGAAATCATCACCGTCCTCGACAACGGCGACGTCAAAGCCTGGCACAACGGACGCGGC
>NZ_JBIBKK010000028.1:0-72292 GCF_042959105.1 Streptomyces sp. NPDC007917 | reverse complement strand
CTTCACCGAAATGCCCTGGGACAACGACCTCATCATCGGCCAAGGCTTCTCGAAGAACAACGTCCACTTCGCCGACCTCGACGGCGACGGCAAGTCAGAGCTCGTCACCGTCCTCGACAACGGCGACGTAAAGGCCTGGCACAACGGACGCGGCTTCTCCCCGATGCCCTGGGACAAGGACCTCATCATCGGCCAGGGCTTCACCAACGACAACGTCCACTTCGCCTGAGCCGAACCCCTCAGCAGGGCCCGTACCGGCATCCCGCCCCGGTACGGGCCCTGGCCCGTACCCGTAACCGGAGGCCGGGAGTGCGGCGTGTCCTCGTTGTGCCGCACCTGGCCGTCTGACAAAATCCCCCCACGCGTGGGGTGGGAATGGGCGAGTGCTCTTGGGGGTCCGGGTGCGCTTCCTGATGTTGGGTCCGGTCGAGGTGAGAGCGGGCGGCCGCGAGGTGAACCTCGGCGGGGCCAAGCCGAAGGCGTTGCTGGCCGCGCTGCTGTTACAGCCCCGGCGAGTGGTCTCCATCGAGAGCCTTGTCGCGCTCATCTGGGACGACGCTCCGCCGCAGTCCGCCACCGCGCTCGTGTACACCTATGCTTCCGCGCTGCGCCGGAGCTTTTCGTCGATCGGCGAGCCGTCGCTGCTGACCACCCGCTCCCCCGGGTACGTCCTGGCGCTCACCCCCGACGACAGCGATCTGGAGGTGTTCCAGCACCGCCTCGACGCGGCCCGGAGCTCTGAGCGCGGCGGCGACCACGTGTCCGCGGCCGAGCGGTACGGGCAGGCGCTCGGGCTCTGGCGAGGACCGGCGTTCGGCGGGGTGCGCGCCGAGTTCGCCCGCAGCCGGGCCGCTTCGCTGGAAGAGGACCGGCTGGCGGCCGAGGAGGGTCTGGCGCGCTGCCGACTCGCCCAGGGCAGGGTCACGGAGGCGACGTCCCGCCTCGTCGGTCTGGCCGCCGCCCATCCGCTGCGGGAGGAGACCCGCGGGCTGCTGATGCGCGCCCTGTACGAGAGCGGCCGACAGGCCGATGCCCTGGCCGCGTACCGGGACGGCCGCAAGCACCTGATCGACGAACTGGGCGTCGAGCCGGGTGAGAAGCTCAGAAGACTGCACAGCAAGATCCTCGAAGGAACGCTCACGCCCCTGGCCCCGGCCCCCGTGACCGCGGGCGCCGGTCAGGAGGTGCGCGCCGCGGTCACGGCGGGCGGCGAGCAGCCAGCCGCACCGCTCGTGGCACACCTCGACCACTACGTCGCTCCGCGCCATCTGCCCCCGGACATCGGGGACTTCACCGGGCGGGCGGAGCAGCTCGAAGCGCTGATCAGGCTTGCGGGCCGGGACAACACGGCCTTCCGCACCGCGACACCGACGGTGGTGGTGTCCGGCTTCGGCGGGGTCGGCAAGTCGGCGCTCGCCGTGCACGCCGCCCATCTGCTGCGGGAGCACTATCCGGACGGACAGCTCTTCGCCGACCTCCGCGGCTCGGACCGGAACATCACCGCCCATGAGGTGCTCGGCCGGTTTCTCGGGGCGCTCGGGGTGACCGGCCCGGACCTCCCGGAGGCGCTCGACGACCGGATCGAGCTCTACCGCAGGAAGATGGCGGACCGGCGGCTGCTCATCGTCTTGGACAACGCGTCTCATGAGCAGCAGGTGCGGCGGCTGTTACCCGGCTCCCCGCGCTGCTTTGTGATCATCACCAGCCGTTCGCGGCTGACCGGGCTGGAGGGCGCGGAACCGGTCGAGCTGGACTTCTTCTCCACCGAGGCCGCGGTGGACATGCTCAGCACCATCGTCGGGGGGGCGCGGATCGCCGATGACGCCGAGTCCGCCCGGACCATCGCGCGGCTGTGCGGCGGTATCCCGCTGGCCATCCGGGCCGCCGCGGCCAGGCTGCTGGCCCGGCCGCACTGGCCGCTGCGCTCCCTCGCGGACCGGCTCTCCGACGAACGGCGCAGACTGGACGAACTCACCGTCGGGGATGTCGCCATCCGCTCGTCCCTGCGGCTGAACTACGCGGACCTCGGTGAGCCGCACCGCCGCGCCTTCCACCTGCTCACCCTGCTCGACCTGCCCGACTTCGGCTCATGGCTCGCCTCCCCGCTGCTGGACATCGCGCCGGACAACGCGGAGGACGTCGTCGAGCACCTGGTGGACCTCCGGCTGCTGGACGTCGCCGGGGCGGACGCCCTGGGACGGCTGCGCTACCGCTTCCACGACCTGGTGCAGCTCTTCGGAGCCGAGCTGGCCCTGGCCGAGGAACCCGGGCAGGTGATCGAGGCGGCTCTGGAGCGCACCATGGCCGCGTGGATGGCCCTGGTCGAGGCGGGGGCCGAGCGGCTGCCCCGGGTCACGCTCGGGCTGCGGCCCTCCCCCTCTCCGGCCACCGCGCTCTCCCCCGCGCTCCTGGCAGAAGTCGAGAACAACCCGGTGGAATGGCTGAAGTCGGAGACCCCGGCGCTGGTCCGGGCCGTGGAACGGTCGCACGAGCTGGGCCTGGACGGGGCGACGACGACGCTCATCACCTCGTTGCTGTCGTCGCCGTTCGCGGCGCGCAACGAGTTCGACGGCTGGCAGCGGACCCATGAGGCCGCCCTCCTCGCGGCGCGGAAGAAACAGGACCGGCGGGCCGAGACCATCCTGCTGGCCGGGCTGGGCCAGCTCTTCTACGAGAAGGACGACTTCCCGGCGGCCCTGGACCACTTCCGCCACGCCCTGGAGCTGGCACGGGCTGTCGGGGACCACGCCACGCAGGCGATCGCGCTGGTGGGGATCGGGACGGTCCGCCGGGATCTGGGGGAATTCCAGGACGCCGCCGACGACCTGGAGCGGGCCGCCTCCATCGCCGAGCGGGTCGGCGACCGCAGCGTGTTCGCGGCCGCCCACTACGGCCTGGGGGCGATCCGCCGGGACGGCGGCGACCTGGAGGCGGCGGCCGAGTCCCTGAACCGGTGTGCCGACATCTACCGGGAGATCGGCGACCCGCGGGGCGAGGCCGTCTCCCTGCGCGGCCTGGGCCTGTGCCACCGGGCCCGTGATGAACCGCACACCGCCGCCGAGCTCAGCGGCCGGGCGGAACGGATACTGCTGGCCGCGGGCGATGCGCTGGGCGCCGCGTATGCGCGGCAGTCACTGGCCAAGGCCATGATCCGGCAGGGTCGCGGCGCCGAGGCCGACCCCCTGCTCGACTCCGCTCTGCGGGTCTGCGCCCAGCAGCGGGACCGGTTCGGCGTCGCGCTGGTGACCAGGACGCGGGGCGAGTCCGCGCTCGCCCGGGGAGAGCTGGAGTCGGCGCGCGCGTCGCTCACCGAAGCGCTCGGCCTGTGGACGGAGCTCGGCCTCCCCCTGTGGCAGGCGAGGACTCTGCGAGACCTCGCGGCCGCGCAGTTCCCCACGGATCCGCGGGCCGCCGAGGACAGTTGGCGTACGGCGCTCGGGCTGTTCGCCGCCGCGCGGAGCCGTGAGACCGCGGAGCTCGCCGCCCTGGACCCGGCTGCCTGGCTGGCCCAGGTCCGGGACGGCCACCGGCAGCCCGGGGGCGACAGGGCCTAGCGGGACCCGGCGAAGTGCCGGGCGCGGTGCAGGCCGGCGGTGACGTCGGCGAGTGTCGCGCAGGGGGCCCCGCCCAGCGGTAGCTGGGGGACGGTGAGCGACGCCCCGGCGGGCATCGGCAGGTCGGCGGGCGGGCGGCGGGCGGCGACCGCGTCGGCCAGGTCCGACAGGGCGGTCCGCAGCCAGTCCGCCAGGGCCTTGTCCGGGGGCTGCGCGCCGTGGTCCAGCCGGACCCCGCACGCCGTCGCCGCGTCCACGATCTCCTCGAGCGCCGCGACCACCGGGGCCCACGCCGCCAGGTCGCGCCCGAACGGCGGATGTTCGGCCCCGGCCACCTCGACCGCGCGGCGGGCATCGGCCAGGGCGCGGTACGCCTCGCGGCGCAGCCGCAGCCGTACCTCGTAGGGCGCGTCGGCGGCCAGCACCCGGTCCAGGTGGTCGCGGGTGGCGCGGACGGCGAGCGAGAGCCGTACGGACACCTGGGCGCGCGGGCCGCCGAGACCCGGCAGCACCCCGGCCGCCAGCACCACCGCGCAGGCCAGCAGCGTGTCCGCGAGCCGCGCGTACTCCGCGCCACGGTCGCCGCCGAGGTACACCAGGGACAGCAGCAGAGGCGTGAGCACCGCCGTCTGGAGCGCGAAGTGGCGTACGGACACCGGGATCAGCGCCGAGCACACCGCGGCGACGGCCACCGGCCACACCTGCTCGGCCCCCGCGAGCGGGCCGAGCAGCGCGGCGAGCCCGGCGAAGACGGCCACGCCGACGGCGGTGCCGAACGCCCGGGAGACGGCCCGTGACACCAGGGGGCCCATGTCGGGCTTGACCAGGAAGGCGGCGGTGGCGGGGAGCCAGTACCAGTGTTCGCCCGGCAGCGACGTGGCCAGCGCGGTGGCGACGCCCACGCACAGCGCCACCCGGGCCGCGTACTCCCGGCCCGCCGGGCCGAGCACCCGGCGCAGCCGCTGCCGGGGCCCCGGCCCGACCGCGCCGACCGCCGGGGCGGGCTCGCCGTCGAAGACGCGGGCGGCGAGCAGTACCGCGCGGTGTGCGGCCAGGCCGCCGGCGGTGTGCGGCGCGGGCGCGGGGAGAGGGCCGGGCGGGCGGCCGGTACGCACCGAGCGGGCCAGCAGCGCGGGGGTCCGCGCCACCCGGGCGGGCAGTGGCTCGCCCTCCCACAGCAGCGTCACCGCCGTCTCGCTCAGCGCCCCGGCCACCGCCAGCAGGTCGCGCAGCCGCCGCAGGCCGGCGTCGGGCCGGTGGAGCGGGATCCGGTGTCCGTAGAGCGATTCGTAGGCGGCGTCGTACGCGGCGGTCAGCCGGCGCCGGGCCGCATGGCCGCGCTCGGTGCCGACCGCCGCCATCAGGTCGGCGAGCGCGTCGTAGACGGCGGCGACCGCGCGCCGCTCGTCGGGCAGGCCCGGCCCCGTTCTGCCCGGTGAGGGGGCGCCTCCCAGCGGTGGTGTGAAGCGGCGAACCGAGCCCGTGAAAAGGGGCAGCAGCCATGCCATGGCCAGTACCCACGCGGCGCCGGCGAGCAGCAGGCCGGCCCGGACCGGCGGGGGCTCGGGGGCGGGCATGCCGGCCCCGACCACGCACACCACCATCAGCTGGACCCCGGCGGAGGAGCAGACCGGCCCGATCGCGCTGATCGCGCCGGACACCAGACCGACCCCCGCCAGCGCGAGCGCGATCCAGGCGCCGGGTGACAGCGTGCCCAGCCACGCCCCGATCAGCATGCCCACGGCCCCGGCCAGGACGGGGAGGCCGATGCGCACCAGGCGGGTGGCGCGGGTGGCGGGCCGGTCGTTGATGTGCGCGAACATCGCGCCGAGGCCCGCGGTCACCCCGGCGGAGGTCTGTCCCGCGGCCACTCCGGCCGCCAGCACCGGTCCCACGCCGAGCGCGCCGCGCGCCACCGCCGCCCAGGGCACGGGTCCGCGCAGCCCCCGCGCGCCGTGCAGCGGGTGGGTGAGCCAGCTGGGGGGTGCGGGCGAGGTGTGCGGTGTGCGCAACGGTGTCCTCCGGGCGGTCGGGCGGGGTGGGTTCCCTCTTCGTCGAGGACGTGTACCTCGAACGTACGCACCCAATGCCGACATGCCGTAACCGCGACGTTTCCAGTGTGTGGCCCGTCCAGTGTGTGGCCCGACCGCGCCGCGCCCTCGGCGTCGCGCTTCTACAGTTGCGCTTCGCGGTCCACGCACAGCCGCCAGTTCCCGGCCCCGCCGCTGAGGGTGACGGTGGACAGCGGGAGCACATCGACGTTCCAGTAGCAGTGCGCCGGCGCCCGCATCGCATGGGTCACGGCGGCGCGGATCACGCCCGGGTCGGCGACGGCGAGCATCCGGCCGTCACTTTCGACGGGCCGGTTGTCCAGCCACCTGCCCACGCGGTTGATGAACGCGGACAGCGACTCGCCACCGTGCGGCGCGCTGCCGGGATCGGCGAGCCAGGTGTCGACCGCTTCGGGCTCGCGCTCCTTCACCTCCTCCAGGGTGCGGCCGCGCCAGCTGCCCATGTCGCAGTCGCGCAGGGAGGTCTGGGCGAGCGGCATGAAGCCGAGGATGTCTCCGGTCTCCCGGCTGCGCGCCGACGGCGAGCAGTAGCGCAGCTCGGCGGCGGCCAGCGGAAGCAGCGCGGGCGCCACGCGCTCCACCTCACGCCAGCCCGCCGGGTCGAGCGGCCGGTCGTCGTCGAAGCGTTCGGCGAGCCGGGAGGACCTGCGGCCGGAGGCGATCAGGGTGAGCCGGAAGTTCATCCGGGCATGCTAAGGCGCCTGGATCGCGGGCGGCTTCCGTCGGCGCGGGTTCGGCCGTGTGGAAATGGTGGCGCGATGTGTGGGCTGTGTGTCGTTGCCGCCATCCCGGACAGACCGCAGGCTGGAGGGGTGACCCAGCGACATGTCGTCTTCGTGATCTACGAGGGGTTCCAGTCACTCGACCTGGCCGGTCCGCTCGAGGTGTTCGAGCACGCGGACCGGCTCGTGGGCGGCTACTCCTGCCGGATCGTGGCGCCCCGCCCGGGCCCGGTGCGGTCCTCCAGCGGCCTGCCGGTGCACGCCGGGCACGGGGTGGCCGATCTCGACCCCGGCGGGATCGACACCCTGGTGGTGGCGGGCGGCACAGGGGTGGACCGGGCCCGCCACGATCCGGAGCTGACCGGCTGGATCGCGGCGGCCGCGACCGGCGCCCGCCGGATCACCTCGGTGTGCAGCGGGGTGTTCCTGCTGGCCGCCGCCGGGCTCGTGGACGGGCTGAGGGTCACCACCCACTGGGGCCGCGCGGAGCAACTGACCCGGGAACACCCGGAGGTGCGGGTCGACTGCGACCCCATCTTCGTCCGGGACGGCCGGGTGTGGACCTCGGCGGGCGTGACCGCCGGGATGGATCTCGCGCTCGCCCTGGTGGAGGCGGATCTGGGGCGGGAGGCGGCCCACACCGTGGCCCGGCATCTGGTGTTGTTCCTGCGCCGTCCCGGCAGCCAGTCCCAGTTCAGCGTGGGGCTGTGGACGGCGCAGCCGGCCACCGACTCGATCCGCGCCGTGGTGTCGGCGATCCACGCCGACCCGGGCGCCCGGCACACGGTCGCGGATCTGGCCGGGTGTGCCGGGCTGAGCACGCGCCATCTGCAGCGCAGGTTCACCGCCGAGCTCGGCACGCCGCCCGCGGTCTATGTGGAGCGGGTGCGTGTCGAGGCGGCGCAGCGCGCGCTGGCCGAGGGCGACGACCCGGTCGAGGCCATCGCCCGGCGGTACGGCTTCGGCACCGCCGAGACCCTGCGCCGCGCCTTCCACCGCCATGCCGGCGTCACGCCGTCCGAGTACCGGGACCGTTTCCGATCCACGAGGGAGTACGCATGACCACATACGGCCTGCTGGTGTTCGACGGGGCCGAGGAGCTCGACTTCGTCGGCCCCTGGGAGGTGTTCACCGTCTCGTCGATGCTGCGCGACCGCGCCGACACCGCGGTGCTCATCGCCGAACGCCCCGACGCCGTCCGCTGCAACAAGGGCATGCGGGTGGTGCCGGACCACACGCTGGACGACCATCCGCCGCTGGACGTCCTGCTGGTGCCCGGGGGCATGGGCACCCGCCGCGAGGTGTCCAACCCGGCGGTCATCGACTGGCTCCGGAAGGCCTCGGCGCAGGCCGAGTGGACCACCAGCGTGTGCACCGGGGCGCTGCTGCTGCACGAGGCGGGCCCGGCGCGCGGTCGCCGGGTGGCCACCCACCACGGTTTCGAGGACGCGCTGGAGGCCCGCGGCGAGGTCACGGTGGTGCGCGACGCCCGCTATGTGGTCGACGGTGCCCTGGTCACCAGCCAGGGCGTGTCGGCCGGGATCGACATGGCGCTGTGGCTCGTCGGCCGCCTCCACGGCCGGGACCACGCGCGCGCGGTCCGCCGCTACATCCAGTACGAGCCGGCGCCGCCCTACCTCGCCGACGAGCCGCTTGACGCGTGACGCACACCTCCTCAGGAGGGGGCGAGTGGCCGGGCCGCGTAGGTGCTGCGTACGACGCCGTCGGCGTGGCGCTCCGCGATGGCGGCCACGCCGAACACCTCACGGAGCAGATCGGGAGTGAGGGTGTCCGGCACCGGGCCCGCGGCGACCACCGCGCCACCGTGCAGCACCACCGTCCTCGGGACCGTCGCGGCCGAGCAGGCCGTGGTGCGGGGTGCGGCCCAGCGCCACCACCTCCCGTACGGACAGCCCGGCCGGGCCGCCGCCGGAGTCCTGGAGCACCGCGGCGGTGCGGGCGGGCGGCGGTGCGGGCGGGCGAGCAGGGCCCATACGTCGTCCCCGCCGACGTACACCGCGCCCCGGTCGGGGCGCGGTGTCGGTGACGGTCAGGGGTTCGGTGCAGGTGCCTGCACCAGGTTGAGTGCTGCCTCGCTGAAGGCGCGAACGCGGGCTGTCGCACCGTCGGCGGGCCATACCAGGCCCCAGTCCACTGGTGCGGCGTCCACGAAGGGGACATAGACGACGTCGGGGCGGGCGAAGTAGCGCTTTGTGTGGGCGCCGACGGCGAAGACCCCCTCCCCGGCGCCCACGAGCGTCAGCGTCTCGTTGAACGTCATGGCCGACGGACCGAGTGCGATCGGTCTCCCAGCGGGGGTCCGGCACGGTGCGCGGTCCTCGCGCAGGGATTCCGGCAGCGTCTCGGGAATCTGCAGCACGGTCACGCGAGCCAGGTCTTCGACGGAGACGGTTGCGCGGCGGGCAAACGGATGCCCTGTCGGCACGGCGAGCATGCGTGCCTCCCGCACCAGGACCGGCCCCATGACGATGCCCTCCTCGTGCATCGGATGGCAGGTCAGCGCGATGTCCACCTCGCCACTGCGCAGCCACGGCAGGACTTCCGGCAGGTGCGCCTCTTTGATCTGGGCCTCGCAGTCGGGGTGCCGGGTGCGGAACGCCTGCGTGGCCCCGACCAGCAGCTGGCCCGCCGCCGGCCCGGTGAAAGCGACCCGCAGCAGCCCGGTCAGCCCCCGCCCCGCGTCGACGGCCCGCTCGAACGCGTCGGTGATCCGGGACCAGGCGGGGCGTGTCTCTTCATACAGTTGTCGTCCCACCAGGGACAGCTCCACCCGGCGGCTGGTGCGGTTGAACAACGGGACGCCGATGCGGCGCTCCAGTTTGGCGATGGTCTGGCTGACCCGGGCAGTTGAGACGTGCAGCCGCTCGGCGGTGCGGCCGAAGTGCAGCTCCTCGGCGAGCGTCAGGAACGCCTCCAGCTCGTGCCGCTCCAGCATCCCCGCACCCTCCCATCGTTAATCGAGGCTTCAGGATCGTTGCGCAGGTGCGCATTGATGCCCTATCCGGACCGCAGCAGGATCAGAGGCGTTGAAAGGCCACCTCACCTGCCCAGGAGAACATCATGTACGTCACCCGCGACCGCGCCCTGACCGCCCCTGTGCACGACACCGCCGCGGCCGTCGCGGAACTCAGGGACCGGGCGGAGATCACCGACGCGCTCTACCGCTTCGGCCTGGGCCAGGACCTCAAGGACAAGGAGCTGTTCGCCTCGGCCTTCGCCGCCGACGCCGAGCTGGACTTCCGCCCCGCCGCCTCCAAGTGGGGAGCCAAGCCGCCGCTGATGTCCGGGCGCGACACCATCGTCACCACCATTCTGGCCATGTTCACCGGCCGGGTGGACACCACACACCAGATCACCAACACGCGGATCACGATCGATGGCGACACCGCCCGGCTCACCGCCCTGGTGGAAGCCCAGCACCTGCTCATCGCCGACCCCACCACACACGCGCTGTTGAAGAACCCCTACGACGTCGACCTGGTCCGCGACGGCGACCGCTGGGTCATCCGTCGGCTTCGCATCGACAACACCTGGTACACCGGCGAACCCACCGTGATCTTCGGTTGACACACGCCCCGCACAACCGCACAAGGGCCTCCCTGATCCGGAGAGCTCAAGGCCCTCTCGACTCCCGCAACTCCCCTACCCCCTGGAAAGGGCACGACATGAAGATCGCAGTGACCGGCGGACGGCCGGTACTGACCCGTCACGCCGAGGCCGAGACCTGTGCCGACCCGAGCAGTGTGATGACGCTGCTCTCCGACTCGGACAGCACCACCGACGGCTTCACCAGCTACCGGTCCACGTTCGCCAAGGGAGCCGTGGGGGCACCCGCCCACTTCCACACCAAGGCGACGGAGCTGTTCTTCGTGATCAGCGGGTCCCTCCAGGTGCTGGTGGGTGAGGAGGTCACCGTCCTGGAGGCGGGCGACTTCCTGGCCGTGCCGCCCCACACCCCGCACGCCTTCGCCGCGGCGCCCGGCTGTGAGGCGGACGTGCTGTTCGTGTTCACGCCGGGGATGGGCCGGTTCGACTACCTGCGCCTGCTCGGCCGGGTGATGCGTGGCGAGGCCGACGCGAAGGAGATCGCCGCCTCCGCGGAGCGGTTCGACAACCACTACGTCGACAGCCCCGTCTGGCAGGCTGCCCTGGAGGTCTCAGCGTGATCGACCCCACCGTCCCGGTCCGGCTGGCCCGGCCCTCGCGGGACCTCGCCGCCGCCGAACGCTTCTACGTGGACGGCCTCGGCCTGGCCGTCCTGTGGCGCACCACCGAGCTCGTGCCCGGCGAGCACGACCTGCTGATGGTCGGCCCGCCCGGCGCTGCCTGGCATTTCGAGCTGACGCACGCCCCGGAGCGGCCGCTGGAGCCGACCCCGACGGTGGACGACCTGTTCGTCGTCTACCTCGGCAAGCCGGTGGACGAGTCCCTGATCGACCGCCTGGTCGCGGCCGGCGGTACCCGTGTTCCGGCACACAACCCGTACTGGGACGAGCACGGTGTGACGATCGCCGACCCGGACGGCTACCGCCTGGTGCTGTGCTCCCGCACCTGGGCCGCCCCCGCTTGATCAACCCCCCTGACCCCGCGCATTACCATTTCTTTGCCATTCGTTAGGGTGTACGGGGGACGTCACCGGCCGACACGGTCCGTCGTACGTCCACCGGTAAGTGGCACTACGACGGAAGGATGGCCGTGGGCGCTCCCCGGATCAGCAGCACGCCGTTGCCCGGAATCGGTGTCCGTTACGACCTGACGACGCGCGAACAACGCCGGCTGTCGGTGGTGGCGCATCGCGACGGCGGGCGGACCCTGAGCGCGTATCACCGGGACGATCCCGACGAGTGCGCGCTGTCGGTGCGGCTGACGGCCAAGGAGGCGGAGGCGGTCATCGACGCGCTGATGCCCTCCCACCACAGCCCGACGCTGCTGTCCACGACCGAGCTGGGGCTGGTGGCCGAGCGCGTCGAGCTGTCGTCGGGCTCGTACTGGAACGGGCGGGTGCTGGGCGAGACGCGGATGCGGACGGAGACCGGCGCCTCGATCGTGGCGGTGCTGCGCCGCGCGGAGGCGATCCCCTCCCCGGCGCCGGACTTCCGGCTGGCCGGCGGCGACACCCTGATCGTGATCGGCACCCGCGAGGGTGTGGAGACGGCCGCGGCGATACTCGGGCGGGAGTGACCCATGCACTCCTCCGCTGTTTTCCTGATCGAGTTCGGTGCGGTCATCCTGGGCCTGGGGCTGCTGGGCCGGCTGGCCGGACGTTTTCAGTTCTCCCCGATCCCGCTGTATCTGCTGGCCGGTCTCGCCTTCGGCGAGGGTGGTCTGCTGCCGCTGGGGGCCAGTGAGGAGTTCGTGGCGATCGGCGCCGAGATCGGCGTGATCCTGCTGCTGCTCATGCTCGGGCTCGAGTACACCGCCAGCGACCTGGTCAGCAATCTCAAGACCCAGTACCCGGCTGGGCTGGTCGACGCCGCGCTCAACGCCCTGCCGGGCGCCGCCATGGCGCTGCTGCTGGGCTGGGGCCCGGTGGCCGCGGTGGTGCTGGCCGGGGTGACCTGGATCTCCTCCTCCGGCGTCATCGCCAAGGTCCTGGGCGACCTCGGCCGTCTCGGCAACCGCGAGACCCCGGTCATCCTGTCCATCCTGGTCCTCGAGGACCTGGCGATGGCCGTCTATCTGCCGATCATCACCGCCCTGCTGGCGGGGGTGAGCCTGGCGGCGGGCAGCCTCACCCTGGCCATCGCGCTCGGCATGGCCGGCCTGGTGCTCTTCCTCGCCGTGCGCTACGGCCGTGTCATCTCCCGCTTCGTCTCCAGCGACGACCCGGAGAAGCTGCTGCTGGTGGTGCTGGGGCTGACCATCCTGGTCGCCGGGCTCGCCCAGCAGCTGCAGGTGTCCGCGGCCGTCGGCGCGTTCCTGGTCGGCATCGCGCTGTCCGGGGAGGTCGCCGAGGGCGCGCACAACCTGCTCAGCCCGCTGCGGGACCTGTTCGCGGCCGTGTTCTTCGTCTTCTTCGGCCTGCACACCGACCCCGCCAGCATCCCGCCGGTGCTGCTGCCCGCCCTCGCGCTGGCCGCCGTCACCGCCTGTACGAAGGTCGCCACCGGCTACTGGGCGGCCAAGCGCGGCGGGATCTCCGCCAAGGGCCGCTGGCGCGCGGGCGGCACCCTGGTCGCCCGGGGCGAGTTCTCCATCGTCATCGCGGGGCTCGCCGTCACGGCCGGTATCGAACCGGAGCTGGGCCCGCTGGCCACGGCGTACGTACTGATCCTGGTGATCCTCGGCCCGCTGACCGCCCGCTACACCCAGCCCCTCGCCATGGCGCTGACCGGCCGCCGCAAGCCCGCCGCGCAGGCCGCCGGCGCCGAGGCGGACCGGGCCGACGGAGCCGCCGAGGAGCCGCGGGAGGCGGTGGAGGCGGTGGACCGGCGCGGCGGCCGCTGACCGGCCCGCGGCCCGGCCGCGTCACTTCCCCGGTGTGTCCATGCCGGGGAAGTACAGGCTCATCCAGTGCTCCGGGTCTTCCAGGAGCGAGAAGCCGATCTTCTCGTACACACCGTGGGCGTCGTGCGTCGCCAGCAGCATGCGCCGCAGCCCCAAGGGCGCGAGGTGGTCACGGACGGCCGTGACCAGCGCGGTGCCGAGGCCCGTTCCGCGCGCGGACCGGTCGACGTAGACATCGCACAGCCAGGCGAAGGTGGTGTGGTCGGTGATGACCCGGGCGTAGGCCACCTGGGCGCCCGAGGCCGTCTCGTACACGCCGAAGTTGAGCGAGCCGGCGATGGCCCGGTCCTGCTTGTCGCGGCTGCGGCCCAGCGCCCAGTACGCGTCGGTCGACAGCCAGTGGTGGATACGGGCCGCGTCGAGGCGGGAGGGGTCGGTGGATATCTCGTAGCCCTCGGGCATCGGCTGACCGTTCGCGTCACTCATGGCGCGAGGCTCGCAGGTCGAGGTGGCCGCGTCGAGGGGTTTTCGGCACGTGAGGCATCCGGCACGCAGGCGATCCGGCGTGCGGTTTCCGGCGCGCGCGGAATCCGGCACGCGGGGAATCCGGTGTGCGGGAAATCCGGTGTGCGGGAAACCGGTGTGCCGTCAGCCGAGCACCTCGTCGCAGGCGGTGCGCAGCCTGCGCAGCCCCTCCGCCAGCTCGCCCGCGCCCGCCGCCGAGGCGAAGGCCAGCCGCAGATGCGGGGCGGGGGGCTCGGCGCAGAAGTACGGGCGGCCGGGTGCGACGGCGACCCCTGCGCGCAGGGCGGCGGCCGTCAGCGCGGCCTCGTCGGCCCCGTCGGGCAGCCGCAGCCACAGGTGGAAGCCGCCGGACGGGACATGGCGCAGGGCGAGTTCGGGGAAGTCCCGCCGCACGCCGGTGGCCAGGGCCTCGCGGCGGCTGCGCAACTCGGCGGCGACGGTGCGCAGATGGCGGGTCCAGGCGGGCGAGCCGACGAGCTCGAGCGCGGCCTCCTGCAGCGGGCGCGGCACGAAGAAGCTGTCGACGACCTGGATGGCGCGCAGCCGCTCCAGCGCGGGGCCACGGGCGGTCAGCGCGCCCACCCGCAGGCTGGCCGAGGTGATCTTGGTGAGCGAGCAGACGTGGACGACGACGCCGTCGGGGTCCTCGGCGGCGAGGGTCGCGGGCAGCGGCCCCGCGTCCTCGTGGGCGAGGCGGCGGGCGAAGTCGTCCTCGATCACGAACGCGCCCGCCTCCCGGGCCACCCGCAGCACCTCGCGGCGCCGCTCGGCGGAGAGCAGCGCGCCGGTCGGGTTCTGGAAGAGCGGCTGACAGAGGAAGACGCGCGCCCCGCTCGTCCGGAGCGCCTGTTCGAGCAGATCGGTGCGGACCCCGTCGGCGTCCACGGGGACCGGGACCGGGCGCAGCCCGAAGGCGCGGGCGGCGGCGATCGCGCCGGGATAGGTGGGGGACTCCACGAGCACGGGCGCGCCGGGCGGCGCGAGGGCGCGCAGCGCGGTGGTCAGCGCGCTCTGGCCGCCCGCGGTGATCAGCACCTCGGAGTGGGCGAGTGTCCCGCCGCCGATCTCGGCCGCGAACCAGGCGCGCAGCTCGGTCAGCCCCTCGATCGGCGGGCGGTCCCATGCGCCGGGCCGCCGCCCGGCGCGGGCGAGGGCGGCGGCCAGCGCCCGCTCCGGCTGGAGGGAGGGGTGAAGGTAGCCACCGTGCAGTTCGAGGGCGCCGGACGGCGGGGCGGCGAGGGTCATCAGCACTCCGGAGGCGTCGACGGAGCGCGGAACCGACTCCCCGGACGTCTCGACGCTGAGGGCCACCTCCTGCCAGGAGGTGTCTGCGGGGCGCGGCGCCTCCTCGGCCCCCTGCGGCCGGGCGGCCCGGAAGGCCCCGGCGCCGGGGCGGGTGACCACGAGGCCTTCGGCGCGGAGTGCGGCGAGCGCGCGGGAGACGGTCACCGGGCTCACCCGGTAGCGGTCCACCAGGGCCCGGCTGGACGGCAGCTTCTCCCCGGGAGAGTAGCGGTTCAGTTCCGTACGGAGGATGCCTGCCAGTTCGGCGACACTGCTACGCTCATGCATGAGAGTAGAAGATAGCGCTACTGCGAGTGAGACGATAGCGGTGAGCGGTGGGGGCGAGCCGCGCACCGCCGCCCGGCCCCCGCTCACCCGCCCCGCGCCGTCCCCCGACCGCCAGGGCGGCGCCCTCGGCACCCTCCTGGCCGCGCTGGGCACGGCCGCGTTCTCCCTGACCTTCCCCGCCACCGCCTGGGGTCTTGAGGGCCTGGGCCCCTGGTCGCTGGTCGCCTGCCGGCTCGCCCTGGCCGGGCTGGTGGCGGGCGGCGCGCTGGCCGCCCTGCGCGTCCCGCCGCCCGCCCGCCGCCACTGGCACGGTCTGCTGGTGGTCGCCGGGGGCGTCGTCATCGGCTTCCCGCTGCTGTCCACGCTCGCGCTGCGGACCTCCACCACCTCGCACGCCGCCGTGGTCGTCGGCCTGCTCCCGCTGACCACGGCCGTCTACGCGGCGGTGCGCACCGGCGCAAGGCCCACCCGCACGTTCTGGACCGCGGCCGTCATCGGCGCGGCGGTGATCGTCGCCTTCGCGCTGCAGCAGAGCGGTGGCGCGCCGTCAGCCGGGGATCTGTATCTGTTCGGCGCGCTGCTGGTGTGCGCGGCGGGCTACGGGGAGGGCGCCCGGCTGGCGGGCCACATGCCGGGCTGGCAGGTGATCGGCTGGGCGCTGGTGGCCTGTCTGCCGCTGTCGGTGCCGGGTGCGGCCCTCGCCCTGACCACCGAACCGGTACACCTCGGGGCGCACGCCGTCGCCGGGGTGATGTGGCTGGCCCTGGGCTCCCAGTTCCTGGGTCTTGTGGTCTGGTACCGCGGGATGGCCGCCATCGGTGTGGCCAGGGCCAGCCAACTCCAGCTGGCCCAGCCCCTGCTCACCCTGGTGTGGTCCGTACTCCTCCTGGGCGAACACCTGACCTGGGCCGCGCCCGCCGCCGCGGTCGCCGTCCTGGTCTGCATCGGCGTGACCCAGCGGGCATCGACCGGCGCGAAGCGGGCACCGGTAGACGCAAACCCGTCAGATACGAACCGGTCAGGCGCAAACCCGGAGGAGCGGCCATAAACTGGCCACAGGGACCGCAAAACCCTCCGGGGCACCGGACAGGAGGTCACGCGTATGGAGGCGACCGTAGGCGACAAGCTGCTGGTACACGGCAGGGTTGTCGGAATACACGACCGGACCGCCGAGATCATCGAGGTACTCGGGGACCATGGAACCCCGCCGTACCGCGTCCGCTACGAGGACGACGGTCACGAGTGCCTTGTCTCCCCCGGCCCGGACTCGGTCGTGCGCCACCTGCCCACCGGACGCCCGCGGCCGTAGCACCGGCCCAGGCCGTCAGCGGGGCGGACGCACGCGATACGGATAGTGGTCGGCGACCACGCGCGCCATGGCGCCGTTGCGGTCGGCGGCCACTTCCTTCGCTGAGAAGTACACATTGCCCCGCACCTGCGGATAGTCCCGGTCGAAGGTGAGGTGCCCGGACAGCTCCGCCGGGTCCTGCCAGGGCGCCGGCTGCGCCGGGTCCCCCGCCTTGTACAGCGCCTCACCGATGTAGAGGTTCACGCCGGTGCCGCTCACCACCTCCGCCCACCAGGGCACCAGCTTGGCGTAGTCGGCGGCGGCGAAGCCGATGTTCCAGTACACCTGCGGAACGATGTAGTCGATCCACGCCTCGCGGACCCATGTGCGCGTGTCCGCGTAGAGGTCGTCGTAGGTCTGCACCCCGGCCCGGGTGTCGGAGCCCAGCGGGTCGGTGGCCTGGTTGCGCCAGACGGCGAAGGGGCTGATCCCGAACCGCACCCGCCGGTTCAGACGCTTGATCCGCCCGGCGGTCTCGCGCACCAGCCGGTCGATGTTGTCCCGTCGCCAGGCGGCCCGGTCCGGGAATCCCGCGCCGTGGCGCTCGTACGCCGCGTCGTCGTCGAAGACCTGGCCCGCCACCGGGTAGGGGTAGAAGTAGTCGTCCCAGTGGACGCCGTCGACGTCATAGCGCGCCACCGCGTCCAGCATCGCGTCCTGGACGAAGCGGCGGACCTCGGGCAGGCCCGGGTTGTAGTAGAGCTTGCCGCCGTAGGGCACCACCCACTCCGGGTGCAGCCGCGCCGGGTGGGTGGGGGCCAGCCGGGCGGGGTCGGTGTGGTTGGCGACGCGGTACGGATTGAACCAGGCGTGCAGTTCCAGGCCGCGCCGGTGGGCCTCGCGCACGGCGGTGCCCAGCGGGTCCCAGCCCGGGTCACGGCCCTGGACGCCGGTGAGGTATTCGGCCCACGGCTCGTACCGGGAGGGCCACAGCGCATCGGCGGTCGGCCGGACCTGGAAGACCACAGCGTTCAGCCGGCGGTCGACCGCGGTGTCCAGGAAGGCGAGCAGTTCGGCGCGCTGCTCGGCGGCGGTCAGACCGGGCTTGGAGGGCCAGTCCCGATTGGCGACGCTGGCCAGCCACATCCCGCGGAACTGGCGCCTGAGGTGCCCCCCGCCGCCCCGCGCCTCCTCGCGCCCGTACGCCGCCGCCGAACCCGCCGTGACGGTCGCGGCCAGCGCCCCCGCGGCCGCGGCCGTCAGGCCCCTGCGCGTGATCTGCCCCATCCTCGCTCCTCACTGTTCCTGGCTCGGCATCGTGGCTAACTCCCGCCGATGATGCGGGTCTTACGGGCGCGCGGCAATCCTTCCCACTCTTCCGGACGAGTTGGCTCAGTCGGGCGAGCCTGAAAAAGCGGCCGCCACGCCCCCTTGACGTCACTCTTCTCGCCCGGTCATCGGGCCGCTAGCATCGGTGTCACGCACAATGGGAGCGCTCCCAACCGGACACGGACAGACCCGCACAGACCCGTCCCCGTACCGCCGCGGCCCGCGGCGGATGCCCGGAGAGGAAGTTCCCGTGCGTTTCCATGACATTCCCGTCCGTTCGAACGGCAGAAGCAGACCATTCGGCGCGCTCATGGCCGCGCTGGCACTCGTCGGCGGATTACTGACCGCGGCCGCCGCCCCCGCCGCCGCCCGCCCCGACGACACCCCGAGCAAGCCCACCGCCGGCCTGGCCGCCGCCACCTGGAAGAACGTCCGCGTCGACGGCGGCGGCTTCGTCCCCGGCATCATCTTCAACCGCAAGGAGAAGAACCTCGCCTACGCCCGCACCGACATCGGCGGGGCGTACCGCTGGGACCAGTCGGGCAAGCAGTGGGTGCCGCTGCTCGACTGGGTGGACGGGGACCACTGGGGCTGGAGCGGGGTGGCGAGCCTGGCCAGCGACCCGGTCGAGCCGAACAAGGTGTACGCGGCCGTCGGCACGTACACCAACAGCTGGGACCCGGCCAACGGCGCGATCCTGCGCTCCTCCGACCGCGGCGCCACCTGGCAGACCACCACCCTGCCCTTCAAGGTCGGCGGCAACATGCCCGGCCGCGGCATGGGCGAGCGGCTGGCGGTCGACCCGAACAAGAACAGCGTGCTGTACTTCGGCGCGCCCAGCGGCAACGGCCTGTGGCGCTCCACCGACTCCGGCGTCACCTGGTCGAAGGTGACGGCGTTCCCCAACGCGGGCAACTACGCCCAGGACCCCAGCGACTCCAGCGGCTATCTGAGCGACAACCAGGGCGTGGTGTGGGTGACCTTCGACGAGCGCACGGGCTCGTCGGGCACCGCGACCAAGACCATCTACGTGGGCGTGGCCGACAAGCAGAACACCGTCTACCGCTCCACCGACGCCGGCGCCACCTGGTCGCGCGTCGCCGGCCAGCCGACCGGCTACCTCTCCCACAAGGGCGTCCTGGACTCCAAAAACGGCTACCTGTACCTCACCACCAGTGACAAGGGCGGCCCGTACGACGGGGAGAAGGGCCAGGTGTGGCGGTACGCCACGGCCACCGGGGAGTGGAAGAACATCAGCCCGATGACGGACGCCGACACCTCCTTCGGCTACAGCGGGCTGACAGTGGACCGCGCGACGCCCGGCACCCTGATGGTGACCGGCTACAGCTCCTGGTGGCCGGACACCCAGATCTTCCGCTCCACCGACTCGGGAGCCACCTGGACCCGCGCCTGGGACTTCACCAGCTACCCCAACCGCTCCTTCCGCTACACCCAGGACATCTCGTCCGTGCCCTGGCTGACTTTCGGCACCAATCCGTCCCCGCCCGAGGTCACCCCGAAGCTGGGCTGGATGACCGAGGCCCTGGAAATCGACCCGTTCGACTCCAACCGGATGATGTACGGCACCGGCGCCACGGTCTACGGCACCGAGAACCTCTCGTCCTGGGACTCCGGCGGCCAGATCAAGATCACGCCGATGGTCAGGGGCCTGGAGGAGACCGCGGTCAACGACCTGGCGAGCCCGCCCTCCGGCGCCCCGCTGCTCAGCGCCCTGGGGGACATCGGCGGCTTCCGCCACACCGACCTCGACGCGGTGCCCACAAAGATGTTCACCTCGCCGAGCTTCACCACGACCACCAGCTTGGACTACGCCGAGGCCAACCCGAACACGGTGGTGCGGGTCGGCAACAACGACGCCGCGCCCCGGATCGCCTTCTCCACCGACAACGGCGCCAACTGGTGGCAGGGCAGCGAACCGTCCGGGGTCACCGGCGGTGGCACGGTGGCCGCGGCGGCCGACGGCAGCGGCTTCGTCTGGAGCCCCGAGGGCACCTCCGCCGTCTACTACACCGCCGGCTTCGGTAACTCCTGGACCGCCTCCAGCGGCATCCCGGCCGGAGCGGTCGTCGAATCGGACCGCAAGAACCCGAAGAAGTTCTACGGCTTCAAGTCCGGCACGTTCTATGTGAGCACCGACGGCGGCGCCAGCTTCACCGCCAAGGCCGCCACCGGGCTGCCCACCGACGGCCCGGTGCGCTTCAAGGCGCTGCCGGGCACCGAGGGCGACATCTGGCTTGCCGGCGGCTCCGCGAACGGGGCGTACGGGCTGTGGCACTCCACTGACTCCGGCGCGACCTTCACCAAGCTGAGAGACGTCCAGCAGGCCGACACCATCGGCTTCGGCAAGGCCGCCCCCGGCGCCTCGTACCAGGCGCTCTACACCAGCGCCAAGATCGGCGGCGTCCGCGGGATCTTCCGCTCCACGGACGCCGGGGCGAGCTGGGTGCGGATCAACGACAACGCGCACCAGTGGGCCTGGACCGGCGCCGCGATCACCGGTGACCCGCGGGTCTACGGGCGGGTGTACGTGAGCACGAACGGACGCGGCATCCTGCGCGGCGATTCGGCGTGACCGCGGGCACCGGCCGCTCCAACGGAGCGCGGCGCCCGCCCACTTGAGATCCCGGGCGAGATCCCGGGCCGGGGGCCGGACCACATGGTTCCGGCCCCCGGCCCGTCCCCCGGACCGGACCGGAGGGTAACGTCGGGGGCGACCAGCGGATCAGCGGAAGGGCACGAGGTGACCGACATCGAACGCGTCGGAGTGGTGGGCTGCGGCCAGATGGGCGCGGGCATCGCGGAGGTATGCGCCCGTTCCGGCCTGGAGGTCAAGGTCGCGGAGACCACCGGCGAGGCCCTGGAGCTGGGCCGTACCCGGCTGACCAATTCCCTCGGCAAGGCCGCCGAGCGCGGCAAGATCACCGAGGCGGAGCGCGACGCGACGCTGGAACGGCTGACCTTCACCACCGACCTCGGCGAGTTCGCCGACCGCGATCTGGTCATCGAGGCGGTCGTGGAGAACGAGCAGGTCAAGACCGAGATCTTCCAGGTACTCGACCAGGTCGTGACCCGCCCCGACGCCATCCTGGCCTCGAACACCTCCTCCATCCCCCTGGTCAAACTGGCCGTCGCCACCTCCCGCCCGGACCAGGTCATCGGCATCCACTTCTTCAACCCGGCCCCGGTCCAGCAGCTCGTCGAGCTGATCCCGGCCCTCACCACCGGCGACCAGACCATCAAGCGCGCCGAGGCGCTGGTCCACGACGTCCTCGGCAAACACGCCATCCGTGCCCAGGACCGCTCCGGCTTCGTCGTCAACGCGCTGCTGATCCCGTACCTGCTCTCCGCCATCCGTATGTTCGAATCCGGCATCGCGAGCCGCGAGGACATCGACAACGGCATGGAACTCGGCTGCGCCCACCCCATGGGCCCGCTCAAGCTCTCCGACCTGATCGGCCTGGACACGATCGCGGCGATCGCCGACTCCATGTACGCCGAGTACAAGGAGCCCCTGTACGCCCCGCCGCCGCTGCTGCTGCGCATGGTCGACGCGGGGCGGCTGGGCCGCAAGGCGGGGTCGGGCTTCTACGAGTACGCCTGACCCGCGCCAGGCCGCCGGGCCGGACGCGCTCACCCTGCCCGGCCCGCCGCCGGTACCGTCTCGGCCGTGGGCGCCGGGCCGGGCGCGGTGCCGTCGCCGAAGGGGCGGCCGCCCAGCTGTTCGCGGTGGTGCGGGGTCAGCCAGCCGGAGAGGTCGGGGCCGAGCGGGACGATGCGCCGGGGGTTGATGTCGGTGTGGACCTGGTAGTAGTGGCGCTTGATGTGGTCGAAGTCGACGGTGTCGCCGAAGCCCGGTGTCTGGAAGAGGTCCCGGGCGTACGCCCACAGCACCGGGTCCTCGCTGAGCTTGTTGCGGTTGCACTTGAAGTGGCCGTGGTAGACCGCGTCGAACCGCACCAGCGTGGTGAACAGCCGGATGTCGGCCTCGGTGATGGTGTCGCCGACCAGGTACCGCCTGGTGGACAGGCGCTCGGAGAGCTGGTCGAGGCGGGCGAAGAGCCGGCGGTGGGCGTCGTCGTACGTCCGCTGGTGCTCGGCGAAGCCCGCCCGGTACACCCCGTTGTTCACATCGCGGTAGACCCCCTCCGCCACCTCGTCGATCTCGTCGCGATACGCCTCGGGATACAGGTCCGGCGCGCCCGGCCGGTGCAGGGCGGTCCACTGGGTGGCGAGGTCCAGGGTGATCTGGTGGAAGTCGTTGGTGACCAGGGCGCCGCTGGGCACGTCCACGATCGCGGGCACGCTCACCCCGCCCGGATAGCCGGTCTCGCGGGCGTCGTACGCCTCGCTGAGGAACGCGATGCCCAGCACCGGGTCCCGGTCCCCCGGGTCCAGGGTGAACCGCCAGCTGCGCTCGTCCTGGATGGGGTCCGTGACCGCCAGGGAGAGTGCGGGCTCCAGGCCGAGCAGCCGCCGCGAGATCAGCGCGCGGCTCGCCCACGGGCAGGCCCGGCTGACCACGAGCCGGTACCGCCCCGCCTCGGTGGGCCAGCCGTCCCGGCCGTCGGTGGTGATCCGGTCCGCGAAGTGCGGGCGGGAGCGGGTGAACTCCTCCCCGTCCCCGGGGGCGTCCTGGTCGGCGGCAGACATGGTGGATTCTCCTTCCGGCGGGTGGGTGCTCACGCACCGTGAGCCTTCTCCCGTTCTCGATGTACCCGATCGCACAACTCACTCACCCGGTTTTCACACGGGGTGTGCGCCGGTGACCCGCGTCCGTCCTGCACACACTCTCCCGCGCCACCCCGCGACACGGTTGACTCGGATTGTCGAAAGTGCACGGAAGTACATTCCGGAAGGGGAACAGCCCGTGACCACCGAGCCCGAGCACGCCGCGTTAGCCGTGGAGCTCGCGGAAATCCGCCGCAGGGTCGATGTCAGCCTGGCCCGTGTCGACGGACAACTCGCCCTGCTCGACCACCGCGGGGAACAGTCCGAGGAGGATGTGGAACAACTGGCCGCACGTGTCCGCCATTTGGAGCACGGCCGCTGGCCGCTGACGTCCATCGCCGCGCTGACGGGGGTGTGCGCCCTGGCGCTGGCCCTGTGGCAGGCCGTCGGCCGCTGACGCCCGGCCGGGGGGATACGCGGTCGGCGGGCCGCCGGCGGGGGCGACGCCGGCGGTCAGCCGAAGCGGATGTGGTGGAGCAGCAGCAGCGCGGCCGCCATGTTCGCGGCGGGCACCTCGCCGCGCGCCACCATGTCCGGCACGGACTTGAGCGGCACCCACGCGCGCCGGTCGGATTCGAAGTCGTCCTCCGGCGGCCCGACGTACGCGGCCTCCTCCGCCCAGTAGATGTGGTGCCGGGCGTCGGTGAGCCCGTTGGACGGCTCGACGGAGAGCAGATGGCGCAGCGGGCCGGGGCGCCACCCGGTCTCCTCCTCCATCTCGCGCGCCGCGGCGACCGCGATGTCCTCGCCGTCCTCGACGACGCCTGCCGCCAGCTCCCAGCCCCAGGCGTCGGTGATGAAGCGGTGCCGCCACAGCAGGAGTACCTCATTGGCCGCGTTGACCACGGTGGCCACGGCCACGGGGCGCAGCCGGATCAGATAGTGGTCCAGGTGACGGCCGTCGGGGAGTCTGACGTCTGCGAGGTTCACCGAGAACCACCGGTTCTCGTACACGGTCCGCTCCCTGAGGTTCTTCCATCGCACTGTCAGCCACCTTTCGCCGCACAGTTGGCAAGGCTGTCGACGAGGGCGCGGACCGGACTCAGAGGGGCACGCGCAGCGCCCCGTCGATGAGTTCGGCGGCCTCGGCAGTCGCCGCGCTCCCGCTCTCGGCGAGGTGTTCCCGCACGGCGCGGAGCCGGTCGCGTAAGCGTCTGGACTCCATGCCGCGGGCCCGCTCGGTCATTTCCACCGCCGTGGCCACCGCCCGGTCCGCGTCGCCCTGTCTGAGCGCGATATGGGTGAGCATCGCGAGCCGGTGCACCCGGCCCCGGTCGTGCGCGGGGGTGCCGACCGCGGCGGTGGCGTTCTCCCGTGCCCCGCCGAGGTCGCCCAGGCTCAGCAGCGCCTCCGCGACCTGCACGTTGACCAGACCGGGCTGGACGTAGCCGGTCTCGTCGGGCTCCTGTCCCGGGCGGATCCGGTCGGCGGCGGTCTCGGCGCGCCGGATGCAGGCCAGCGCCCCGGCCCCGTCGCCCAGCCGCGCGTACGCCTTGGCCTGCATGGCGTACAGGTCGGAGGCGAGCGCCGGGGTGATGTGCGAGCCGGACGCGCGCAGCGCCGATTCGGCGAACGCGACCGCCTGCCGGTACTCCTTCATGAACAGGGACTGGTTGACCAGCAGCACGATGACATACGCGCCGAGCCCGCGGTCCCCGCTGGCCTTGGCCAGCCGCAGCGCCTGGTGGAAGTAGCGCTGGGCCAGGCCATGGGCGTCCGAGTCATACGCGCAGATACCGGCGATGGCCACCAGGCCGCCGGTCGCCCGGTGCAGCTGGCGGCCGGTGGCGTCGGGGTAGCTGCCGCGCAGCAGCGGCGCGGCCTCGGCGTTGAGGAAGCCCACGACGCGGGCTCTGGTCGCCACGCCGCCGGCCTTGCGGTACATCTGCTCGTAGTGGGCGCGGGCGGCGCGCAGCATGTCGATGTCGGCCATGCTGACGCGGGTGAGGCCGCGGCGGGAGACGTCCGAGTCCTCCGGCGGGTTCTCCCACTCCCACACCGGGATCACGGCGGGGGTGCCGGTGACCGCGGGGGCCGCCACGACATGGGGCCGCTGCTGCTCGTCGGAGCGCCACAGCGCGGTGGCGCGCTCGACGAAGCCGGACAGCGGGGTGGCGGGGGCGCGCGGCGAGCCGGGGGTGCCGAGGCCGATGTCGTCGAGGGTGAGCGCGCGGTGCAGCCGCTCGCCGAGCACTTCGCAGATCAGGTCGGGCACCTGGCCGCGGGGGCGCTGGCCCTTGAGCCAGCGGGCGACCGCGGTGTGTTCATACCGCAGCTTCATGCCACGGGCCCGGCCCGCCTCGTTGATGTGCGCGGCGAGCCCGGCATGGGAGATCCCGGCCTCGTCGAGTACGGAGTCGAGCAGTGTGTTGGGCTCCATGGCCCCCTCCTGATGCGCCCCCGGCCGCGTGTCCCCGCTTTGCCAGCGTAGTGGAGGTCGATTCGCACGGGGTGTGAAGTGACCGGGCGCAGGCGGTGGTTCAGACGGTCTTCGCCTCGTGGCGCAGCGCCAGCAGGGCGACGTCGTCGGCGAGTCGGCCGCCGGTGTGCCGCAGCACCGCGGACCGCGCCCCGTCGATGACCGCCGCGGGGACGATCGGCCCGGTGCCCGCGGCCCGGGCCAGGGCGGGCCCGAGCTCGAAGAAGGCCCCCCGCGCGTCGCGGGCGTCCTCGGCCCCGTCGGTGTGCAGCACGAGCGCCTCGCCGGGCCGCAGCGGGGCGCCGAGGGTGGCGGGGAGGTCGTCGGGCAGCGGGAAGGGGCCGAGCGGGGGCAGCACGTCGCCCAGGGGCAGCCGGCGCGCCCGCGCCTCGCCGGTCGTGTCCTCGGACAGCAGATACGGCCAGGGGTGGCCGCAGTTGAGCGCGGTGAGCTCGCCGTCGGGACGCACCTCGAGCAGCAGTACGGTGACGAACTCCTCCGCGACCGGGCTCTCCGGTCCCCCGCCGGCCGGCGGATCGCCCAGGGCGCGCTCGCGCAGATGGCGCTGCAGGGCGCGGTCCAGGCGGCGCAGTACGCCGGTGAGCTCGGGTTCGTCGTGGGCGGCCTCGCGGAAGCTGCCGAGCACGGCGGCGACGGTGCCGATGGCGCCGAGGCCGTGGCCGCGGACGTCCCCGATGATCAGGCGGACGCCGTGGGCGGTGGCCAGCGCCTCGTACAGATCGCCGCCGACCACGGCGCCCCGGCTGGCGGACAGATAGCCGACCGCCATCTCGATGCCGTCCAGGCGGGCCGGCAGCGGCCGCAGCACGGCGTCCTGCGCGGCGGCCGCGACCGCCCGCAGCTGCTCCAGTTCGCGGACCAGTCGCAGTCTGCGGCCGTTGGTGAGATAGCTGGCGACGGCCACGGCGAGGATGGCGCCGCAGCTGACCACGCTCGCGTGCGGCTCCTCCACGTCGCCGTCGGGTTCCAGGGTGCTCGGCGGGCCGAGGGCGAACAGCATGCTCGCGCCGCCGAGCAGCAGGATGCACCTGCGGCGCCCGCTGCTGGCGCAGGCGATGGCGGGCGCGGCGGCGAGGAGCGGGACCACTTCGGTGTCATGCGGGGTCAGCAGTTCCCAGCAGAGGGCACCGAGCACCCACAGACAGGGGATGACCTTGGTGAAGGCCCGCCGGGCCCGTGCTCTTGACACGTACGCGCCGCCGACTGCCCATGTCCCGATCATGTGTCGCCCCCCAACGCCGGCCAACGAGGCGGTCGGCCAAGCCCTGATGGGTCGGTGCTGCACGGGCCGTACGACCGGGACGATTCTGGCGACAGCCACTGCCAAAATGAGTAGCCGCACTCCGATTCTCACCTGATCGGGTGAGAAGGACTTCACCGTGTTGTCGAACGCAGCGCCGAAGCGGCGGAACAGGGGCCCTGCGCGCGGGTGGGGCGCACCCCGCGTACGGGATGCGCCCCGGAGGAGAACCGAGCCTCAACGAGGAGGCTCAGGCGGAACCTCAGACGCCGCGCAGGACGGCGCCGGTGCGCTCGCGCGCCGAGGCGATCGCCCCCTCACGGGCCGCCGAGGCCTCCTCGGCGGTCAGCGTGCGGTCGGGGGCGCGGAAGCGCAGGGCGTAGGCCAGGGACTTCCTGCCCTCGCCGAGCTGTTCGCCGGTGAAGACGTCGAACAGCCGCAGCGACTCCAGGAGTTCACCCGCCCCGGCCCGCAGCGCCGCCTCGACATCGGCCGCGGCGACCGACGCGTCGACGACGAGGGCGACGTCCTGGGTGGCCACCGGGAAGGTGGACACATGCGGCGCCTGGACCGGGCCGGGGACCGCCCGCTCCAGGCGGTCGAGCTCGATCTCCATCGCGCAGGTGCGGTCGGGCAGGCCGAGGGCCTTGGTGACCCGGGGGTGCAGCTCTCCGGCGTTGCCCACCAGGATCTCCTGGCCGTCGACGACGGTCAGCAGCGCGGCACACCGGCCGGGGTGCCAGGGGTCCTGCTGGTCCTGGCGGACGATCAGCGGGGCCCCCGCCGCACGCGCCACGATCCGGCCGGCCTCGACCGCGTCGGCCCAGCTCACCGGGGTGCCCTTGGCCCACCAGCCGGCCTGCTCGCGGGCGCCCGCCAGCACGACGGCGGCGCGCCGCGGCTGGCTGGGCAGTGCGGCGTTCAGCGCGGCGATCTCCTCGTCCGACGGACGGTGGTCCACCGGCAGGACGGCCGCCGGGGGCTCGTCGCCGGTGGCGCGGAAGACCAGACCCGTCTCGAACAGCGCGAGGTCGTGCGTCCCGCGGCCGTCGTTGCGCCGCAGCGCGGCGAGCAGCCCCGGCAGCAGGGTGGTGCGCAGCGCCGGTTCGGCGTCGGAGAGCGGGTTGACCAGGCGGACCAGATCGCGCCGCGGGTCGTCCGCGGCCAGGCCCATCTGATCGAGCACTTCCTCGCCGATGAACGGGTAGTTCAGGGCCTCCACATAGCCGGCGCCGGCCAGCGCCCGGCCGACCCGGCGGTGCAGCCGCTGGCGCTCGGTCAGCCCGCGGCCGGACGGCGGCTGGGGCAGGGTCGAGGGCAGGTTCTCATAGCCCTCCAGCCGGATGACCTCCTCGGCGAGGTCGTTGGGGTCCCGCAGATCGGGCCGCCAGCTGGGGACGGTCACGGTGAGGGTGTCGGCGCCGTAGACGTCGCAGCCGACCTGCTGGAGCCGGCGCACCACGGTCTCCCGGCCGTAGGCGAGGCCCGCGACCTTGTCCGGGTGGTCGGCGCTCACCGTGATCGTACGGGGCGCGCTGGGCGCGATGATCTCGGTGACGCCCGCCTCGGCGGTGCCGCCCGCCAGCAGCACCAGCAGATCGACGGTGCGCTGGGCGGCCGCCGAGGCGGCCTCGGGGTCGACGCCGCGCTCGAAGCGCCGGGACGCCTCCGAGGACAGCTTGTGGCGGCGGGCGGTACGGGCGATGGAGACCGCGTCGAAGTGCGCGGCCTCGATGACCACATCGGTGGTGCCCCGCACGGCGCCGGTCTCGGGGTCGGCCTGGGCGTCGGCGATCTCGGTGTTGGCCCCGCCCATGACGCCGGCCAGCCCGATCGGGCCGTTGTCGTCGGTGATCACCAGGTCCTCGGCGTCCAGGACGCGCTTGGTGCCGTCGAGGGTGGTGAACTTCTCGCCCGGCTCGGCGCGGCGCACACCGATCGTCCCGCTGACGCGCGACCGGTCGTAGGCGTGCAGCGGCTGCCCGAGCTCCAGCATCACGTAGTTGGTGACGTCGACGGCGAGCGAGACCGGCCGCATCCCGGCCTTCTGCAGCCTGCGCCGCAGCCAGATCGGGGAGTGCGCCTCGGGGTCGAGACCGGTGACCGTGCGCGCGGTGAAGCGGTCGCAGCCGATCCGGTCGGCGACCTGGACCGGGTAGCCGTGCGCGTTGGGCGCGGGCACGTCCAGCAGGGCCGGGTCGCGCAGCGGCAGCCCGTAGGCGGTGGCGACCTCGCGGGCGATGCCGCGCAGCGACAGGCAGTAGCCGCGGTCCGGGGTGACGGCGATGTCCAGGACCTCGTCGACGAGCTCCAGCAGCTCGATCGCGTCGGTGCCCACCTCGTACTCCGGGGGGAGCACGATGATGCCCTGGTGGTCGTCGGACATGTCGAGCTCGGCGGCCGAGCAGATCATGCCCTCGGAGACCTTGCCGTACGTCTTGCGCGCCGAGATCGCGAAGCCGCCGGGCAGCACCGCGCCGGGCAGGGAGACGACGACCTTGTCGCCGACCGCGAAGTTGGTCGCGCCGCAGATGATGTTCTGCGGCTCGCCGGTGCCGTTCGCCTGCCCCACGTCGACCTGGCAGTAGCGGATGGGCTTCTTGAAGCCCTCCAGCGTCTCGATCGCCAGCACCCGGCCGACCACCAGGGGGCCCTTGAGTCCGGCGCCGAGCTGCTCGACGGTCTCGACCTCGAGCCCGGCCGAGACGAGTTTGGCCTGCACGTCGCGGCCGGTCTCACCGGCCGGCAGGTCGACGTACTCCCGCAGCCAAGAAAGCGGGACCCGCATCAGATCTCCATCCCGAAGGGCCGGGTGAAGCGCACATCACCCTCGACCATGTCTCGCATGTCTTCCACGTTGTGCCGGAACATCAGCATCCGCTCGATGCCGAACCCGAAGGCGAATCCGCTGTACTTCTCCGGGTCGATGCCACAGGCGATCAGCACCCGCGGGTTGACCATGCCGCAGCCGCCGAGCTCGATCCAGCCCTCGCTGGAGCAGGTGCGGCAGGGCCGGTCGGGGTTGCCGACCGAGGCGCCGCGGCACACGTAGCACTGCATGTCCATCTCGGCGGACGGCTCGGTGAACGGGAAGAAGTTCGGCCGCAGCCGGGTGGACATGCCCTCCCCGAACAGCGCCGTGACCATGTGGTCCAGGGTGCCCTTGAGGTCGGCCATGGTCAGGCCCTCGTCGATCGCCAGCAGCTCGACCTGGTGGAAGACGGGGGTGTGGGTGGCGTCCAGCTCGTCGGTGCGGAACGTCCGGCCGGGGCAGATCACATAGATGGGCGGCTTCCGGTCCAGCATCGACCGGATCTGCACGGGCGAGGTGTGGGTGCGCAGCACCACCCCCGACTCCGCGCCCTTGGGGCCCTGCACGAAGAACGTGTCCTGCATCTCGCGGGCCGGGTGGTCCGGCGGGAAGTTGAGCGCGTCGAAGTTGAACCACTCCGCCTCGACCTCGGGCCCCTCGGCGACCTCGTAGCCCATGGCCACGAAGACGTCCTCGATGCGCTCGGAGAGCGTGGTGATGGGGTGGCGGGCGCCGGCCGGGACCCGGTCGTACGGCAGCGTGACGTCCACCGCCTCCTCGACCAGCACCCGGGCGTCCCGCTCCGCCTCCAGCTCCGCCTGCCGGGCCGCCAGCGCCTTGTTCACCGCCCCGCGCGCCTGGCCGACGCGCTTGCCCGCGTCCGCCTTCGCATGCGGCGGCAGCGCGCCGATCTCGCGGTTGGCCAGCGCCAGCGGCGAGCGGTCGCCGGTGTGCGCGACCTTCACCTCGCGCAGCGCCTCGAGGTCCGCGGCGGCGGCGACGGCGGCGAGCGCCTCGTCGCGCATCCGGGCGACCTCTTCTGGTTTCAATGCCTCGACCTCGACAGGGTCGTACGACTTATTGGGTGCCGACATCTCTTCCCGTGCTTCCGATTGGCTGTGCGCGGCCTGCCTCGACCACTGGCGCGCCAAAGGTGCCAAAAGCCGAGTCTAAAGGGCGCTGGACCGCGCTGTTCCGGGGGACGCCCCGGGCCCCGGTCGGGTGGTGGGCCCGTGGGCTCCTCAGGCCAGGTAGGCCGGGGTACCCACGGGCAGGGTAAATCGGAACTCCGCGCCGCCGCCGTGGGCCCGGCCGACGGTGATCGTCCCGCCGTGTGCCTCGACGATGCCCTTGACGATGTACAGGCCCAGGCCGGTGCCACCGCGCTTGCTGCCCCGCCAGAAGCGGGTGAAGACGCGGCTCATCGACTCCTCGGGGATACCGGGGCCCTCATCGCTCACGGTGACGGCGGTCCTTTCGACAGCGGGGCCTTCCCCGACAGGCTTGACCTGCTCGGGGGCCACCTCAATGGTGACGGTTCCCTCGCCGTGGCGCACCGCGTTTTCCAGGAGGTTCCCCAGCACCTGGTCGACCTTGTCGGGGTCGGCCCACAGGCCCGGCAGCGGCTCCCTGACCTTGATGAGGAAGCGCTCGGAGGAGTGACCCGCGGCGGTCAGCGCCTGGACGTGGCGCCGGACCGCGGCCGCGATGTCGACCGGCTGGCGGCGCACCTCCAGCCGGCCGGAGTCGATCCGCGATATGTCGAGGAGTTCGGCGATCAGGCGGGTGACGCGGTTGGCGTCGGCGTCGACGGTCTCCAGCATCAGCCGCTTCTGGTCGTCGGTGAAGCGCTCCCATTTCGCCAGCAGCGTCGCCGTGAACCCCTTGACCGAGGTGAGCGGGGAGCGCAGCTCATGGGCGACCGTGGCGATCAGCTCGGCGTGGCTGCGCTCGGTGCGGCGGCGCGCCTCGGTGCCGCGCAGCGAGACCACGACCCGGCGCACCGGCCCCATCGGCCGCTCGCGCACATACCGGGCGGAGACCAGCACCTCACGGCCGCCGGGCAGCAGGAGGTTCCGCTCGGGCTGGCCGACGCGGGTGGCCAGGCCACCGTACGGATCGGTCAGCGCCCACCAGCGGCGCCCCTCCAGGTCCTCTAACGGGAGCGCGCGCTCCAGCTTCCGCCCCAGGGCGTCGGCCTGGCGGGTCGCGGTGATCCGGGCCGCCGCGGCGTTGAAGCAGCTGACGCGGCCGGTCTCATCGGCGATGACCAGGCCGTCGGGCAGGTCGTCCGGGTGCACGCCGAGGCCCGCCGTCGCCTCGTCCGGCTCCCACCGCGCATATCCCTGGCCCGGCGCCCCCAGGCGCGCTCCGGGCACACAGGCTTCACTCGACCTGGCGCCGGAGGTCCTGACGTCCATCCCCGCACCCCCCTTCTCGGCCCCCAGAGGGGGCAACCCTACTAGGTCGATGTGACGGAGCGGCACCCTCCGGGAGCGCGCTGCGCACGAGCGGAGGCATAGAGGCACACGGCGGCGGCCGTGGCGAGGTTGAGGCTCTCGGCCCTGCCGTGGATCGGAACGCGCACCACCTCGTCGGCGAGTGCGCGGGTAGCCTCCGGCAGCCCCCATGCCTCGTTGCCGAAGATCCAGGCGGTGGGCGCGCCGAGGACCCCCTCGTCGAGCTCGGTGTCCAGGTCCCGCTCCCCCGCCCCGTCGGCGGCCACCACCCGCGCCCCGGCCTGCCGCAGCCCGCTGACGGCCCGCTCCACGGGCACGCCGACGGCGACGGGCAGATGGAAGAGGGAGCCCACGGAGGCGCGTACGGACTTGGGGTTGTACAGGTCGACGGAGGCGTCGGTGAGCACCACGGCGTCCGCCCCGGCCGCGTCCGCGCAGCGCAGCACGGTGCCGGCGTTGCCGGGGTCGCGCACATGCGCCAGGACCGCGACCAGCCGGGGGCGGGCGCGCAGTATCTCCTCGAACGGCGTGTCCAGGAAGCGGCACAGCCCGACGATGCCCTGCGGGGTGACGGTGTCCGACATCTCGGCGACGACCTCGTCGGTCGCGGTGAGCACGGGGGCGCCCGCGGCGCGGGCGGCGGCGACGATGTCCCCGTGGCGCGCGGCCGCCTCCGGGGTCACGTACACCTCCACCAGGTGCGCGACCGCCTCCCGGACGGCCTGCGGACCCTCGACGAGGAATCTGCGCTCCTTGCCGCGGAAGCTGCGCTTGGCGAGCCGTCTCGCCGCGGTGACGCGCGGCGATTTCAGGGAGGTCAGCTCGGGGGTCGCCATGGGGGGTGTGCTCTCAGTTCTGTTGTCCGGTGCCTGCCGTGGGGCCTACCGATACGCATGGACCCGCAGGTGACAGGTCACCTGCGGGTCCGTAGCCGTACAGCTCGGCGCAGCGATTACGCGGCCTTCGGCGCGTTGACGTCGCTGGGCAGCGCCTTCTGCGCCGCCTCGACCAGCGCGGCGAAGGCGTTCGCGTCGTTGACCGCCAGGTCGGCCAGGATCTTGCGGTCCACCTCGATGTTGGCGGCCTTCAGACCCTGGATGAAGCGGTTGTAGGTGATGCCGTTGGCGCGGGCAGCGGCGTTGATGCGCTGGATCCACAGCTGACGGAAGTCGCCCTTGCGCTTCTTGCGGTCGTTGTAGTTGTAGACCAGGGAGTGGGTGACCTGCTCCTTGGCCTTGCGGTACAGGCGGGAGCGCTGGCCCCGGTAACCGCTGGCCTGCTCGAGGATCGCCCGGCGCTTCTTGTGGGCGTTGACTGCCCGCTTGACGCGTGCCACTTGTTTAACTCCTTGTACGGGGCCGCGGCTGACTCACGCGGCCCGGAAACGAATAGGTCCCGGTCGGCTCGGTGCGCGCCCCGCCGTAGCGGGGCGGGGCGTCACTTGCCGAGAAGCTTCTTGATCTTCTTGGCGTCGGCCGGGGCCATCTCGGTCGTGCCGGCCAGGCGGCGCGTCAACGTGGACGGCTTGTGCTCGAGGTAGTGGCGGCGACCGGCGCGCTGACGCACCACCTTGCCGGAGCCGGTGAGCTTGAAGCGCTTGCTGGCACCACTGTGCGTCTTGTTCTTCGGCATGTCGCCGTTCTCTCCTCGTCGGGACGCCGTCCGGCCGCTGTGTGCACGGTGAAGCGTCGGGATGTTTCGGGTTGTGTCCGGGGCGCGCGCCCCGGGGTGAGGCTCGCGCCTCGAATCACGCCTCGGCGGGCTCCTCCGCAGGGCTGGTGCCCTGCTCGCGCCCCGCCTTGCGGGCGGCCTGCGCCTCGCGGGCTTCGGCCATCGCCTCGGTCTTCTTCTTGTGCGGACCGAGAACCATGATCATGTTGCGGCCGTCCTGCTTCGGGTTGGACTCCACGAAGCCGAGCTCCTGGACATCCTCGGCCAGCCGCTGCAGCAGTCGGTAGCCGAGCTCCGGCCGGGACTGCTCACGGCCACGGAACATGATCGTGATCTTGACCTTGTCGCCCTGCTTGAGGAACCGGACGACGTGACCCTTCTTGGTGTCATAGTCGTGCGGGTCGATCTTCGGCCGGAGCTTCATCTCCTTGATGACCGTGTGCGCCTGGTTCTTGCGCGCCTCACGGGCCTTCATGGCCGACTCGTACTTGAACTTTCCGTAGTCCATGAGCTTGCAGACCGGCGGGCGTGCGTTCGCCGCCACCTCGACGAGGTCGAGGTCGTACTCCTGCGCAAGCTCCAGGGCCTTGGCAAGCGGCACGATGCCGACCTGCTCGCCACTGGGACCGACGAGTCGCACCTCGGGGACGCGAATCCGGTCGTTGATGCGGGGCTCGGCGCTGATGGGGCCTCCTCGGTTGCACCACGCGACCGCCTGGCGGACAGCCGCGTAACGTCTGTTTTGGTTGGACCACCGCGCCGCGACGCGAAAAACGCCCCGGACGGTACGCAGGCGGGGCTCCTCATAGACCGGGAGCACCGCCGCGATATCACCGCGGGGCGCAGCCTGACCGATGACCTGCCGACCCGGGGGTCGGTTCAGGTGGGAGTTCGGAGCCTCCACTTGCGGGCCGGACACACCAGTGACCGGCCGGTCGTTTCCCTACGATACCAGGACTGGCCGAGAATGCTCACCACGAGGAGGGTCACCGGCCCGCCCCGCGCCCCGTGGAACGGGCCGGCGCCGCGCCGCCTAGGCTGGGTCGCACCACCCATCAGGAAGTGAGCCTCGAGCAGCATGAGCGACGCCAACGCCGGCCGGCCGGCACCCGCGCCCGACTTCGAACAGATGACCCGCGACATCGCGGATGTGCCCGCGGTCGAGGTGATCACGACGGTCGCGGTGCATCTGATGAGCGCGGCGGCGGTCAATCTGGGGCTGGCCGAGGAGGGTCCCCAGCACAAGGACCTGGACGAGGCGCGGAAGCTGATCAACGCCCTGGCCGGGCTGGTCACGGCCAGTGCCACGGAGATCAGCTCCTTCCACGCCGCACCGCTGCGCGACGGGCTGAAGTCGCTGCAGCTGGCCTTCCGCGAGGCGTCGGTGGTGCCGGACGAGCCGGGGCAGGGGCCGGGCGAGAAGTTCACCGGGCCGGTCTTCGGGGGCTGAGCGGGCCGAGCGGCGCTGAGCGGGCCGAGCGGGCTATGGGGGGCTGAGCGCTTCGCCGTTCGGCGGGCGGCTCACGCGGCTTCCGGCCCCTTGGTCTCCGGCTCGCCCGTCGCGGGGCCCCTGCCGCCGAGCCGTCTGCCCCACAGCGGATGCGGCCGGGGTCCGGTCACCTGCTCCTGCTCCTCCTCGGCGACCGGGTGGCCGTGGGTGAGCATGTGCAGGCCCGCCGCCAGCACGCCGCCGATCATCGGCGCGACCAGGAACAGCCACAGCTGCGAGAGCGCCCCGCCGCCCGCGAACAGCGCCGGGCCCAGGCTGCGCGCCGGGTTCACGGAGGTCCACGTCAGCGGGATGCCGACCAGGTTGACCGCCGTGAGGGCCACGCCCACCGACAGCGGCCCCACGCCGACCAGCGCGACCTTGCTGGTCACCGTGAGGAAGATGAAGACGAGCAGGAACGTCAGCACCACCTCGGCGAGGAAGGCCCCGCCGCCGCCGATGCCCACGGGCGACCGCCCCCCGTAGCCATTGCTGCCGAACGCGTCGCTCGTCACCAGCCTCGGCACCTGCTTGGCCAGCAGGAAGAGCACGGCCGCGCCCACGATCCCGCCGACCAGCTGCGCCACCCAGTACTCGACCGCGGTACGGATGTCGATGCGCTTGGCCAGCAGCACGCCCAGAGTGACCGCCGGATTGACGTGGCAGCCGGAGATACGGCCGAAGGCGTAGGCGACCGCGATCAGCGTGAAGCCGAAGGCGAACGAGATGCCGACGGCGTTGATGTAGTCGCCCGCGAGGACCAGGGAACCGACGCCGAAGAAGACCAGCATCGCGGTTCCGACGAATTCGGCCACAACCGTCCGCGTCTCCGTCGTTCGCGTCTCCGCCGTACTCGTATCCATTGGCGCACTCCTCGATCGGATCGCCAGTTGTCGTCCTAGCATTGTGGGACGAAACAGGAGATTCCGCCTGTCGGAGATCGCGGGGACACGGACCTTCGGAAAGCCGCGGGGCCCCGGCTCTCCGGAAGGTCGCGGGGCTCAGCGGCTGAACAGGGGCTCCCCCGGCACCGGCGTCCCGGGCGGCAGCAGCGCCAGGTCAAGACCGCGCACCAGCCGGGCCCGCAGCGTCTCGTCCGCGGCCAGGGCCTCAGCGACCCGCCGCACCGTCTCCGGCGCGGGAACGCCCGGCTCCAGGCTGAGCGCGAGGATCCCGTCCGCGTCCGCGGCGGACGTCAGATGGGCGCGGAGCACACCGGGCTCGGCGGCCAGCACCGTGCGCAGCGCCGCCGCGACCGCGGGGTCGGCGAGCGGATCGGCGCTGGTCCGGCCCTCGGCGAGGGCGAGCAGGGCGGGCCCGGTCAGCTGGTACGGCACCGGCCCGGCCAGGTCGAGCACCACGGTGTCCGCCTTCTCGTGCGCGGCGGCCTCCAGCGCCTGCCGCAGCGGTACGGCCACCGGCCGGGCGTCCGCGCGCCAGCGGGCCAGCGTCTCCAGGGAGGTGAAGGCGGGCAGGGCGCGCCGGCCGTCGGGCGCCTGCAGCGTGGGCACCGCCATGTCGCTGGTCTTCTCCTGGCGCAGTCCCCCCGGGCCCTCCTCGACCTCACCGAGCAGCGCGACCACCGGCACCAGCAGCCGCGCCCCGGTGAGCGCGCCGAGCACTTCCGGCTCGGCGGAGGGATCGTCGGCCCAGGCGGCGAGCGCCGCGGTCAGGCGGGGGTCGGCAGAGCCGTCGTCGCCGGAGAAGCCGGGGTCGGGAATGTTCTTGAGCGCCACCCGACGAGGGTATCGGGGGCCGCCGAGGTGTTTTCCCACGGGCTCCGACCCTGGCACTGTTGGTCGGTGCGGTCGCCGTCGGCACGCACGCGAGGACTCCCGGCGGGCAGCGGCGGGACCAGGGGAGGAAGCTGCATGGAGCGCGCGGACAGGAAGAAGGCACAGACACCGGCATCGTCGTCACCGCCGCCGGCCGCCGCGCCGGCCGCGGCCCTGACCGACGCCCTGACCGACGCGCTGGACGCCGTGGCGGACGGCACCGACGGCCGGTTCTCGGCCGCCGTCCTGGACGCCGGCTCGACGGTGAGCGCGGTGTACGGCGGCGACGCGTACGACACCGCGAGCATCGTGAAGGTGGACATCCTCGCCGCGCTGCTGCTGCAGGCCCAGGACGCGGGGCGCCAGCTCACGGCTCAGGAGCGCTCGTACGCCACCGTGATGATCCAGCGGAGCGACAACGACGCGGCGACCGCGCTGTGGCAGGAGATCGGCGGCGCGCCGGGCCTCGACGCCGCCAACAAGCGGCTCGGCCTGACGGAGACGCACGGCGGCCGGTCGGGCGAGTGGGGGCTCACCCAGACCACCGCCGCCGATCAGGTCAGGCTGCTGCGGGAGATCTTCGCGACCGGTGCGGAGGGCGACAGGGCGGCGCTCAGCGAGCCGTCCCGCGCGTATGTCCAGCAGCTCATGGGGCAGATCGCCGCGGGCCAGGCCTGGGGTGTCCCGGCCGCCGCCGACGACGCGACGCGCACCCCGGTCAAGAACGGCTGGATGCCGCGCAGCGCCACCGGCCTGTGGGTCATCAACAGCATCGGGCACGTCACGGCGGGGGGCCGTACATACCTCGTGGCCGTGCTCTCGAGCGGCAACAAGGACAAGGACAGCGGCGTCGCCCTCGTGGAGACCGCCGCCCGCGCGGCGGTGGGCGTTTTTCAAGGCTTTGCGGCCTCACCCGTTCAAGGGCTTTGAGGCCTCACCCGCCGGGCGGGCCGGCCCCCCGCCGCCACCGGGCGAACCCCGCCGCCGGGCCGCGCAGCGGCCCCTTCCCGCGCCACAGCGCCACCGCGGCGGCCAGCAGGCCCGCCCCGGCCACCCCGGCGGTGAGCGCCAGGCGGTTCGGTCCGCGCTCGTCGCTGTCGGTGCGGGCTTGGCCCGGGCCCGAGCCGAAGTAGCGCTGCGGAGAGGCCCCCACGGTCGGCCGCTGCGCCTGGGGCTTGAGTTTCGCCCCCGCCTCGATCGCCGCCGCCGGGTCCACCAGGCCCGCGCCGAGTGCGTCGCTGCGGCCGCCCTCGGGGCGGTCCTGGGCCGTGTCGATGAGCAGCTGTCTGATCTGCCGGGGGCTCAGCTCGGGGTGGGCGGCGCGGACGAGGGCGGCCGAGCCCGAGACGAACGCGGCGGCGGCGCTGGTCCCCCAGCCCTCGTAGTAGCGCCGGTCGGGGTCGGCGATGACCACGTCGTCGCCGGGCGCGCAGAGGGCGGCGTACCAGCGGCGGGTGGAGAAGACGGCGCGCAGGCCGAAGCGGTCCACGGCGGTCACCGCGATCACCCCGGGGTACGCGGCCGGGTAGGAGGCCCGGTCGCCGTCCTCGCCGCCGTTGCCCGCCGAGGCCACCACGACCACGCCCTTGCGCAGCGCGTACTGCACGGCGGCGTCCTCGGCGGGCTCGGGGTGCGCGGACTTGCTGTCGTCGCCCAGCGACAGGTTGATCACATCGGCGCCGTGGTCGACCGCCCAGCGGATGCCGTTGGCCAGCGCGCCGCCGCGCTGCGTACGGGCCTTCTTGCGCGCCGGGTCGGCCTCCTCGAGGATCACGCGCACCGGCAGGATCTTCGCCTCGGGGGCCACGCCCTTCACGCCGTCGCCGCCGGAGGCGCCGTGTCCGTGCCCGGCGATGATCCCGGCCATCGCGGTCCCGTGCCGGGCCCAGGCGCTGTCGCCGCGCCCGGCGCCGAAGCCGATCATGTCCTTGCCCGTGAGGACCTGGCCCGCGAGGTCCGGGTGCTGGTCGTCCACACCGGTGTCGAGCACGGCGACCGTCACGCCCGCGCCCTTGGTCGTCTGCCAGGCGGTCGGGGCGTGGATGGCGTCCAGCGCCCACTCCCGCGCCTGTATCGCGTCCGCCCGGACGGGCGCGGCGGGCAGCAGCGCCAGTCCGGCCGCGGCCAGCCCGGCGCCCACGGTCCGGCACAGCCGCCGCCGGCGGGTCATCGCGGGACCTCCGTCATCGCGGGTCCTCCGTCTTGGACAGGGCGCGGCGGAAGGCGCGCTCGATCTCGTCGGCGATGCCGCGCGCGTCATGGCCGAGCCCCGCCTGGGCCGGGGCCGTCGTGGCGCCGGCCCGGGTGGCCTCGCCGGCCGGCTGCGGGTCGGTGATCTTGCGGCCGTCGGCGAAGCCGGAGACGGTGTAGACGACGGCCGGGGCGTCGGTCAGGACGCGGATCCGCCAGCTGGCGCGCTGGGCGTCGCCGAAGTCGGCCGCGGCGGTGCCCTTCGCCGCGTACGGGCGGGGCATCAGGTCGGCGCGCTCGGCGAGCCCCTCGGCCTGGAACCGGTCGCTGAGCCCCCGCATGGCACCCGATCCGGCCTTGGTCACCAGCAGGCCGACGGTGGTCACACCGGTGCTGGTGGCGTCGGTGTAGGTGGCGCGCAGCAGCCGCTTGCAGCCCACCGGGGCCAGGGCCTTTTCGAGCAGTGGGTCGAAGGCGCCGCCGCAGCTGCTGTCCGGGGCGACCGCGATCCGGATCCAGGTGCGGTCGGCGCCGCCGGGGCCGGTCCCGCGCAGGGTGCGGGGGAACAGGTCGTCGACGGGGACGCTGTGCCAGGCGCCGCCCGCCCGTGCGTAGCTGTCGCCGGCGGCGGTTCGGGACCCGGAGTCGCCGGTCAGCCACGATCCGGCCGCCGCGCCGCCGAGCAGTCCGAGGCCGAGGACGAGACTCGCGGCGGCGGCCGCGACCCTGCCGGGGGTGCGGCGGCCGGCCGGCCGGTCCGGTGCGGCATCGCCGTACGGGGAGTCGAAGGTGGAGCGGTCCGCACGGCGCCAGGGGCCGAAGGCGGCGGGCCGGGGGGCGAGCGGGGGTGCGGCGACCGAGGGGGCGGAGGCGGGGCGCGGGGGGAGGCCGGTGGGGCGCGGCGGAGGGCTGGTGGGGCGCGGCGGGCCGGCCGTCCGCGCCCGCGGTATGCCCGTGCCACTGCCCGCGGCCGCGCTCCCCGTCGCGCTCCCGCCCCTGTGCGCGCGGGGGGTCCGCAGCGGCACGCCCAGGATCGGGGTGTCCGGGTCGCCCAGCGGCCCGGTTCCGGGGGTGGCGCCCGGCGGTGGCGCGGTGTGCGGAGGGTGGGCGGGGCGGGGCGGTGGGATGCGGCGTGGGGTGCGTGCCTGTTCCGCTTCGGTGCTCACCTGCACCCCTCTCGCACCCTCGAAAGACGTGTTCACCTGGTCGCGCCGGGCCGCCCGGCTCGCCCGGCGACCTTTCGGACAGGCGGGTCCGTATGCGGACATCACGCCGCTGACCTGCCGGTCGTGGTGTGCGCGACACTCTACGGTGCGCCGGGCGCCATTCGCACCGGCCGCCCTCTACCCGGTGGTAACGGCCGTCTGGCAAGCTTCGCCCATGTCCGCACTCCCCGCTGGCCTCCCCACTGATCTCCGTGCCGAGCGTGCCCGTTACGACCGGGCCACGGCTCATCTCGACGCACCCCTGGCGATCGTCGATCTGCGGGCCTTCGACGACAACGCCCGGGATCTGGTGCGGCGGGCGCACGGCAAGCCGATCCGGGTGGCGAGCAAGTCGGTGCGGTGCCGCGCGCTGCTCGATCGGGCGCTGGCCAAGGACGGCTTCGCGGGCGTCATGAGCTTCACCCTGGCGGAGTCGCTGTGGCTGGCGCGCGAGGGGTACGAGGACGTCCTGCTCGCCTATCCGTCCGCCGACCGGGAAGGGTTCGCCGAGCTGACCGGCGATCCCAAGCTCGCGGCCGCCGTCACGGTGATGGTGGACGACATGAGCCAGGTCGACCTGATCGAAAGTGTGCGCGCCGGGACCGAAGAGGTCCGCATCTGCCTTGAATTGGACACCTCGCTGCGGCTGCTGGGCGGCCGGGTGCGGATCGGCGCGCTGCGCTCGCCGCTGCGCGACCCGGCCCGGCTGGCGGAGCTGGCGGAGGCGATCCAGCGCCGCCCGGGGTTCCGCGTCGTCGGGCTGATGGGGTACGAGGGGCATGTGGCGGGCGTGGGCGACGCGGTGGCCGGGCGCCCGCTGCGGTCCCGCGCCATCCGGCTGATGCAGTCCGCCGCCCGCCGTGAACTGGCCGAGCGCCGGGGGGCGGTGGTGCGGGCCGTACGGGCGGTGGCGGACCTGGAGTTCGTGAACGGCGGCGGCACGGGCAGCGTGCAGCACACCGCCGCCGAGGGCGCGGTGACGGAGATCGCCGCCGGGTCCGGGCTCTACCAGCCCCGGCTGTTCGACAACTACACCTGCTTCCGCGGCCGCCCCGCGGCCCTCTTCGCCCTGCCGGTGGTGCGCCGGCCGGGCGTGGGCGTGGTGACGGTGCTCGGCGGCGGCTACCCGGCCTCGGGCGCGGCCGGGCGGGACCGGCTGCCGGTGCCGTACCTCCCCGAGGGTCTGGCCTACGACCCGATGGAGGGGCCCGGCGAGGTGCAGACACCGCTGCTGGGGTCGCCCGCCGACGATCTGCTGATCGGCGACAAGGTGTGGTTCCGGCACGCCAAGGCCGGGGAGCTGTGCGAGCGCTTCGACGTGCTGCACCTGGTCGACGGGGACCGGGTGGTGGACTCGGTGCCCACCTACCGGGGCGAGGGCCGCACCTACCTGTAGGGCCGCACGTACCTGTAGAACCGCACGTACCCGTGCCGGCGGATGCCCGGGACCGGGGTCAGACGGACTCGCCGTCGCCGCCGTCGCCCAGCGCCCTGATCCCCTTGACGATCTTGTCCATGTCGGACAGCGGCGGCGCCTTGTCGCTGACGTCGAACCCGAAGCGCACCAGCACCATGGTGTCGCGCAGGAGGGGGGACGGGAAGGCGACGGTCTGGACGTAGCCGTCCTCGCCCTTCTTCGTGATCACCTTCCAGCGCACCAGATAGCCCTTCTGCCCGGCGACCGTGACCGCCTCGGACTTGAGCTGCTTGTGCGAGGTGATCCCGCCGTACGACTCCTTCTTGCTCTGCGGGTCCCTGCCGTAGGAGCTCTCCGCCGCCTGCTTGATGTCCTCCTTGGCGATGCCCTCGGCGGACTTGGCCTTGAAGCCCGTGGCCGGCATGGAGAAGACGCCGCCGCGCAGGCACTGGGACTTCGGGTCGTTCGGGCAGGGGTAGCGGTCCTCGGTGGTGATGCCCGCGCCGCCCGCGCTGCTGCGGGACTCCTCCCAGCCGTCCAGGACCGGCAGGCCGATGCCGTTCAGGGCGTCCTCGGAGATGGTCGGGTCGTCGCTGGGCTGCGGGGTGGTGGGGGTGTCGGTGGGGCCGCCCGGGTTCCCTCCGTCGCCCCCGCCGCCGGAGGTGCCCCCGCCCCCGCTCCCGCCGTCGCCCCCGCCGACGCCGCCGTCCGGGGCGGGGGCCGTGGCGGTCGGGCCGGGCTTGGCCCGGTCGCCGCCGTCGCCCGACCCTCCGTCGTCGCCCAGCAGCGCGACGCCGCCCGCGATGGCGGCGGCCACGACGGCCGCCACCACGACGGCCGCCGCGATCTTCGGACCGCGGCCCCGCGCCGGGGCGCCGACCTCCCCGGGCGGATAGACGGGCACGGGCGGGCCGAACGTCTGGCTCGTCGGCCCCGGGGCCTCGCGGGTGTGCTCGGTCCAGCCGAACCCGTCCCACCAGCGTTCGGGGGCGGGGCCGGGGCCGGTGTAGCCGGGGTCCGGGTACCAGCCCGGGGGTGTCGTCATGCTCACGCGGTCACCTTATGGGCACACGTCCACTCAGTACACCGGCCGTACCCCGCTCAACCCCCGGCCGCTCACACCGGCGTGACGTACGCCCCCGCGATGCCGCCGTCGACCAGGAACTCGGCGGCGTTGACGAACGAGGAGTCGTCGCTGGCGAGGAACGCGACCGCGGCGGCGATCTCCTCCGGCTCGGCGAAGCGCCCCACCGGGATGTGCACCAGACGGCGCGCGGCGCGCTCGGGGTCCTTGGCGAACAGCTCCTTCAGCAGCGGGGTGTTGACCGGGCCGGGGCACAGCGCGTTGACCCGGATGCCCTCGCGGGCGAACTGCACGCCCAGCTCGCGCGACATCGCCAGCACCCCGCCCTTGGAGGCCGTGTAGCTGATCTGCGAGGTCGCGGCGCCCATGACGGCCACGAAGGAGGCCGTGTTGATGATCGACCCCTTGCCCTGTCGCTGCATATACGGAAGCGCGGCCTTGCAGCACAGATAGACGGAGGTGAGGTTGACCTCCTGGACCCGCTTCCAGGCGTCCAGGCCGGTGGTGAGGATCGAGTCGTCCTCGGGCGGCGAGATGCCCGCGTTGTTGAAGGCCACGTCGACCGAGCCGTAGGTGTCGTACGCGGTCTTGAACAGCGCCTCGACCTGCTCGGGGTCGGTGACGTCCACCCGGACGTACAGCCCGCCGACCTCGTCGGCCGCGGCCTTGCCCGCGCTCTCGTCGATGTCGGCGCAGACGACCCGCGCGCCCTCGGAGGCCAGGCGGCGCGCGGTGGCCAGGCCGATGCCGCTGCCCGCCCCGGTGACAACAGCGGTACGGCCCACCAGACGGCGGCAGACCGGGGCCTCGGGGATGTCGGGGTTGTCGGTCACGTCACTGCTCCTCGGTGCTGATGAAGACGTTCTTGGTCTCGGTGAAGGCGGCAAGCGCGCCGGGCCCCAGCTCCCGCCCGAGGCCGGACTGCTTGTAGCCGCCGAACGGGGTCCAGTAGCGCACGCTGCTGTGCGAGTTGACGGACAGGTTCCCGGCGGCGACGGCCCGCGAGACGCGTACGGCGCGGCTCACGTCGCGGGTCCAGATGGAGCCGGACAGGCCGTAGTCGGTGGCGTTGGCCAGCCGTACGGCGTCGGCCTCGTCCTCGAAGGGCAGCACCACGGCGACCGGCCCGAAGATCTCCTCGACGGCGGCGCGGTGGGTGGGGCCGATGCCCTCCAGCACGGTGGCCGGGTACCAGAACCCCTTGCCCGCGGGCGCCTCGCCGCGGATCGCGACGCGCGCGTCCTCGGTGACGTAGGACCGTACGCGCTCGCGCTGCGCCGCGGAGATCAGCGGGCCCATGGCGGTGCCGGGGTCGGCCGGGTCGCCCACCACCACGGAGCGCACGGCGGGCTCCAGCAGCTCCATGAACCGGTCGTAGACGGCACGCTGGACCAGGATGCGGCTGCGGGCGCAGCAGTCCTGGCCGGTGTTGTCCAGGAACGAGCCGGGGGCCGAGCGCGCCGCCCGCTCGATGTCGGCGTCCGCGAAGACGATGTTGGGGCTCTTGCCGCCGAGTTCGAGGGTCACGCGCTTCACGCCCGCCGCGCACCTGGCCATGATCCGCTTGCCGACGGCCGTGGACCCGGTGAAGACGACCTTGGCGACGCGCGGGTGCTCGACCAGCGCCTCGCCCGCGACCGGTCCGGCTCCGGGCAGCACCTGGAAGAGTCCGTCGGGGAGCCCCGCCTCGGTGGCGAGTTCGGCCAGCCGCAGCGCGGTGAGCGGGGTGGTCTCGGCGGGCTTGAGGAGGACGGCGTTGCCGGCCGCGAGGGCGGGGGCGGTGCCCCAGGCGGCGATCGGCATGGGGAAGTTCCACGGCGCGATGACGGCGACGACGCCAAGGGGCTCCTGGAAGGTGACGTTCAGCCCACCGGGTACGGGGATCTGGCTGCCGGAGAGGCGTTCCACTCCCCCGGCCGCGTACTCCAGCAGATCGCGGACGTTCCCCGCCTCCCAGCGGGCGTTGCCGAGGGGATGTCCGGCCTCGCGGACCTCCAGCAGGGCCAGTTCCTCGAGGTGGTCGTCGACGGCGGCGGCGAAGCGGCGCAGCAGCCGCGCGCGGTCGCCGGGTGCCAGAGCGGCCCAGCCGGCCTGGGCGCGGGCGGCCCGGGTGACGGCGGCGTCGACGTCGGCGGGGCCGGCGGCGGGGACGGTCGCGATGACCTCTTCGGTCGCCGGGTTGAGTACCTGGTGTTCGTGCGGGTGCTCGTTGCTCACTCGGTGGTTCCTCACATGCGCTCGAAGGACCGGAAGCGCTCCCAGTCCGTGACGGCGGTGTCGTAGGCCTCCTGCTCGACACGCGCCATGTTGAGGTAGTGGTCGACGACCTCCTGGCCGAAGGCGGCCCGCGCTATGGGGCTGGTCCGCCACAGCTCGGCGGCGTCGCGCAGGGTGGCCGGGACGTGCTCGGCGTCGCCGTTGTAGGCGTTGCCGGTGCACACCTCGGGGAGCTCCAGCTCCTCCTCCACCCCGTAAAGACCGGCCGCGACCATGCCCGCGACGGCGAGGTAGGGGTTGACGTCGCCGCCGGGGAGACGGTTCTCCAGGCGGTGGGAGGGGCCGTGGCCGATGACGCGCAGCGCGCAGGTGCGGTTGTCCGGGCCCCAGGCGACGGCGGTGGGCGCGAAGGAGCCGGGGCGGAAGCGCTTGTAGGAGTTGATGTTCGGCGCGTACAGGAGGGTGAAGTCGCGCATCGCGGCCAGCTGTCCGGCGAGGAAGTGGCGCATCGTCTTGGACATGCCGTACGGGCCGTCGCCGTCGGCGAGCACGGGCGCCCCCGACTCGTCGCGCAGCGAGAGGTGGATGTGGCAGGAGTTGCCCTCGCGCTCGTCGTACTTGGCCATGAAGGTCAGCGCCATGCCCTCTTGGGCGGCGATCTCCTTGGCGCCGGTCTTGTAGATGGCGTGCTGGTCGCAGGTGGTCAGGGCGTCGTCGTAGCGGAAGGCGATCTCGTGCTGGCCGAAGTTGCACTCGCCCTTGGCGGACTCGACCGTCATCCCGGCCGCGCCCATCTCGTTGCGGATGCGGCGCAGCAGGGGCTCGACGCGGCCGGTGCCCAGCACGGAGTAGTCGACGTTGTACTGGTTGGCGGGGGTCAGCCCGCGGTAGCCGGCGCCCCACGCCTGTTCGTAGGTGTCCTTGAAGACCATGAACTCCAGCTCGGTGCCGGCGTACGCGGTCCAGCCGCGCTCGGCGAGCCGGTCCAGCTGGCGGCGCAGGATCTGGCGCGGGGAGGCGAGCACGGGAGAGCCGTCGTGCCAGGCCAGGTCGGCGGTGATGAGCGCGGTGCCGGGGTTCCAGGGGGTGCGGCGCAGGGTGGCGGTGTCACCATGCATGGCGAAGTCGCCGTAGCCGCGCTCCCAGGAGGACATGGCGTAGCCGTCGACGGTGTTCATGTCCGCGTCGACGGCGAGGAGGTAGTTGCACCCTTCGGTGCCGTGCTCCAGGACCTCGTCGAGGAAGAACCGGGCGGCGAACCGCTTGCCCTGGAGCCTGCCCTGCATATCGGTGAAGGCGAGGACGACGGTGTCGATCTCTCCGGTGTCGACGAGCCTGGTCAGTTCGTCGACGGAGAGCGGGGGCGTGCGGTCAGCCACGGTGATGCCTCCTGTGGTGCGACTCGGTACGTCTCGATGCGCCCGGAGCCATAAGGTATTCGGGTAGACCATTGATTGGGAAGTAGGTGCGGAAGGTTCCATGAACGGCGGCGGAGGCGGCGAGGGCGCCGCGGGCGGGACCGTGAGCGACCGGCTGGCGCCGGTGCTGCGGCCGGTGCGGGCCGGCAACGGCTTCGAGGAGGCGCTGGAGCGGATACTGCGGATCCTGCGCCTCGGCCTGGTCCCCGAGGGCGAGCGGCTGCCGGCCGAGCGGGAGCTGGCCGAGCGGCTGCGGATCAGCCGGGTGACACTGCGCGAGGTGCTGAAGGTGCTGGCGGACCAGGGGCTGGTGGAGAGCCGGCGCGGCCGCTACGGCGGCACCTTCGTACGGGCCCGGCCGGAGCCGGCCGTAGCCGGCGAGGACGAGCTGCGGCGCCGGATCCGGGAGGTGGACGTCGAGGACACCCTGCGGTTCCGGGAGGTCCTGGAGGTGGGCGCGGCCGGGCTGTGCGCCGCCCACGGGCTGTCGGGCGAGCGGGCCGCCCGGCTGCGGGCGGCCCTCGACGCGACGCGCGACGCGCCGCTCCCCGACTACCGCCGGCTGGACACGATGCTCCATCTGACCCTCGCCGAGCTGGCGGGCTCGCCCTCGCTCGCCGCCCAGTACGCGGCCGTCCGCGCCACCGTCAACGACCTGCTGGACTGCATCCCGCTGCTGGTGCGCAACCTGGAGCACTCGCAAGCGCAGCACACCGCGCTGGTCGAGGCGGTGCTGGACGGGGACGCCGACGGGGCGCGCGAGGTGATGCGGGAGCACTGCGAGGGCACGGCGGCGCTGCTGCGCGGCTTTCTGGCCGACGACGCGGCTGACGGCGCGGCCGATGACGCGGCCGCCGCCACAGCGGACGCCACGGACAACGGGCAGGGTTGACGGGCACGGTTAACGGGCGTTTTACGCAGAGGTCTTGCGCAGGCGTGCCGGACGGGGCAAAGGTATGCCTCCAAACCATTGCCCTCGCCTCTCGTGTGGACCAGGAGCATCCATGGCCGACGGAACCGAGTCCCCGCGCACCTCCCTCAGCCCGCCCGGCGGCGCCGCGCCCGCCGAGGACGCCTACCTGGAACGCCGCACGCTGCGCCGCGGCAGCGCGGGCCCGCTGCTGCTGACCGGTCTCGGCGTCGCCTACGTCGTCTCCGGCGACTTCTCCGGCTGGAACTTCGGCCTGGCGGAGGGCGGCTTCGGCGGCCTGGCCATCGCCGCCGTGCTCATGGGCCTGATGTACACCTGCATGGTCTTCGCCCTCGCCGAACTGGCGGCGATCCTGCCCACGGCGGGCGGCGGCTACGGCTTCGCGCGGCGCGCCCTCGGCACCTGGGGCGGCTTTCTGACCGGCACGGCGATCCTCATCGAGTACGTCCTCGCGCCCGCCGCGATCTCCATCTTCATCGGCGACTACGTCGAATCACTCGGGCTGTTCGGCCTCGATTCCGGCTGGCCGGTCTACCTCGCCTGCTTCGTCGTCTTCATCGGCATCCACCTGTGGGGCGTGGGCGAGGCCCTGCGCTTCAGCCTCATCGTCACCGCCATCGCCGTCGCCGCGCTGCTGATCTTCGCGTTCGGCGCCTTCACCGACTTCGACTCCGCCTCCCTCGACGACATCCCGGTCGACCACTCGGCCCTCGGCTCGAACTCCTGGCTGCCGTTCGGTCTGCTCGGCATCTGGTCGGCGTTCCCCTTCGGCATGTGGTTCTTCCTGGGTGTGGAGGGCGTACCGCTCGCGGCCGAGGAGACCCGCGACCCCGCGCGCACCCTGCCCAGGGCCATGGCCTGGTCGGTGGGCATCCTGCTGGTGCTGGCCCTGCTCACCTTCCTCGCCGCGACCGGCGCGCGCGGCGCGGGCGCCGTCCAGGACGCGGGCAACCCCCTCGTCGAGGCGCTGCAGCCGGACGGTAAGGCGACCACCCTGTCCCGCATCGTCAACTACGCGGGCCTGGCCGGCCTCGTCGCCTCCTTCTTCTCCCTCATCTACGCCGGCTCACGGCAGCTGTTCGCCCTCTCCCGCGCCGGCTACCTCCCCCGCTTCCTCTCCCTGACCAGCCGCCGCAAGGCCCCCTACCTGGGCCTGCTCGTCCCCGGCGCTCTCGGCTTCGCACTCGCGGCGGCGACCGGCGACGGCGCCCGGATGCTCAACGTCGCGGTCTTCGGCGCCACCATCTCCTACGCCCTGATGTCCCTCTCCCACATCGTGCTGCGCCGCCGCGAGCCGGGGCTGCACCGCCCGTACCGGACCCCGGGCGGGGTGGTGACCTCCTCCGTCGCCTTCGTCCTGGCCTGCTCGGCGCTCGTGGCCACCTTCCTGGTGGACAAGGACGCCGCCTTCATCGCGCTGGGTGTCTACGCCGTGGCCCTCGCCTACTTCGCCTTCTACAGCCGGCACCGTCTGGTGGCGGCGGCTCCCGAGGAGGAGTTCGCCGCGCTGGCGGAGGCGGAGGCGGAACTGTCCCGCGACTGAGAGATTGGACCCTTGAGATTGGATCCTTCCTTGCCAAAGCCCCTCATCGGCATCAGCACCTACCTGGAGTCGGCGGTCAGCTGGGGCGTCTGGCACCAGCCCGCGGCCCTGCTCCCGGCCGGATACCACCGCCTCGTCCAGCGCGCGGGCGGCCTGGCCGCCATGCTGCCCCCCGACGACGCCCCCGCCTCGGCCGCGTCCATGGTGTCCCGTCTGGACGCCCTGGTCATCGCGGGCGGCCCCGACGTCGAGCCCGTACGCTACGGCGCCGACCCCCACGAACGCACCGGCCCGCCCGCCCGGGAGCGGGACGCGTGGGAACTGGCGCTGATCGACACGGCGTTGGCGAACGGCGTGCCGCTGCTGGGCATCTGCCGCGGCTTGCAACTGCTGAACGTCGCCCGCGGCGGCACGCTCGTCCAGCACCTGGAGGGCCATGTGGGCCCGCCGGGCGTCTTCGAGCGGCACGAGGTCAAGCCGGTGCCTGGCACGCTGCTGGCGCGGATCGCGCCGGAGGCGGTGTCCGTACCGACGTACCACCACCAGGCCGTGGACCGGCTGGGCGAGGGGCTGACGGTCTCGGCGCGCGCGACGGAGGACGGGACGGTGGAGGCGGTGGAGGTGCCGGGGGACACGGGCTTTGTGCTCGGGGTGCAGTGGCATCCCGAAGCAGGGGAAGATGTGCGGGTCATGCGTGCGCTGGTCGACGCGGCGGCCGCGGCAAGGGGCTGAACGTCCAGCGCCTCGCCGATCCCCGGCTATGGGCGATCGGGCCCGCCGGAGCAGCTCCGGCGGGCCCGATCAGAAGAGAAGAGAGGACGCCGACTACGCCCAGAACACGTCCGAGTCTTCGTACTCGAAGGGGTGGCCGGACTTGCTGAGGTAAATCTTGATGGAGTAGCCCGCGCCCTCCGTCAAGTCGTGGCCATTCGAGGCACTGTGAGTGACGCAGTTTTGGTTTCCGCCCACGGAAAACTCGTCGTAATAGTGGTAGCCACTGACCTCCAGGTTGACCTTCCAACCGTCGGCCTCGATGTCGCACAGCTCCATGACGTCGCCGTTCGCCCTGAAGCGAACCCGACCGCCCGGGTCGCCGTCGTTGGTGTGCAGCTGGTTGTCCCAGGTAGCGGTGGTGGCCGCCCCGGCGGTGGGCGCGCCGAGCAAGGGCACACCCGCCGCGGCAACGGCCACGGCAAACGCGCTGAGGGTCCTGCGGAACTTCATGTCACTCCCCAAGAGGAAACAAAGCGAAGCAGTGTGCCCGGGGATGTGCACTTTCAACGCTCTTGACATTAGCCAGAGTTGAGTGCGGCACATCTGCCTGCTGAGTGGTTGCCGCGAGGAATATAAGAGGCTGGAACAACCATGGTCAACTTCTGTATTCGATGGTTGCGAGCGCGGCCGGCCTCAGCGCTCCCCCTCCACCTCGGCGCCGGAGATCCGGGCGGTCGTGGTCGTACCGCCCGGGCCGGTCATCGTCGGCTGGAGGGTGAGGGAGATGCGCTGGGTCTCGCTGGTCGAGTACTTGCCGTTGCCACCCGCCTCGACGACCCAGAAGCGGACCTTGCCGTTGGCGCCGCCCTCCTTGGTGACGGCCACCGTGACCTCGATCTCGATCGGGCCGACGTCGAACTTCAGCGCCTCTTGGGCGCCGGCGGCGGCCGCGGTGGTCAGCTGGGCACGCAACTCGCGGATCATCTCCGACAGTTCGACCTTCTCCGCCACGGCGCCCCCTCGTTCACTCGTCCCGGAAGACGAAATCCTACAAGGGGGCACCGACAGCGGTGGCTAGGCCACCCAGTCCGACGAGTCGTCGTAGTCCAGGGGGGTGCCGGACTTGCTGAGGTAGATCTGGAAGTAGTAGTGCTGGTTCTCCGTCAGGTCGTGGCCGTTCGAAGCGCTGTGGGTGACACAGCTGCCGTTGCCGCCCACGGACATGCGGTCGACCGCATTGCCGGTGAAGCCGTGGACGATGGTCAGGTTGACCTTCCAGCCATCGGCCTCGATGTCACACAGCTCCACGACATCGCCGTTCGCCTTGAAGCGGACGCGGCCGCCCGGGTCGCTGTCGTTGGTGTGCATCTGCTCGTCCCACCAGTCGGCGGTGGTGCCGGTGGTGGCGGCGCTCGCGGTGGGCGCGGTGAGCAGGGGCGCCCCTGCCGCGGCGATGGCCACGGCGAACGCGCTGAGGGTCTTGCGGAACTTCATGTCACTTCCTCAAGAGGAACATAAGAGGGTTGATCAACAACAGTCGATTATGACTGTGAAGTTACCGGCAGGGGCGCGGGGGTGATCAGGAGTTGATCTCGAACGGGTCGCCGTACACCTTCCACTTCAGCGGGGGTTCGAGCCCGAGGTTGCCCTCGTTGAGGAACTTGCGCTGCTCGGTGTCCACCCGGCTGGTGTTGCTGTGCGCCTCCTCGCTCTGCATGGCCTTCTTGCGGGCGTCCAGGAAGGCGTGGAGGTAGGTCTTCTCGTCGCCGCCCTGCGCCGGGGTCCTGGCCTGGGACATGGCGGTCTTGCGGATGCCGCCGAAGCTGTACCTGCTGTCGCCGGGGCCGTGCATGACGATCGCGTCGTAGTAGATGAACTGGCCCAGCGTGCCCAGTCCGTCGGCCTTGCCCTGGCGGACGGACGGGTTGAAGTAGACCCGGTCGCGCTCGTGTTCCTGGGCGTCCTGGAACACCTTGTCCTTGGCGGCGGTCTTCCAGTCCTTGGTGAAGTCGGGGTCGAGACCGGCGTGCGAGTCGCTGCCGTTGACCTTGCGCAGCGCCGGCAGGTACTTGGCGAGCACGTTTCCGGGCTTGACCTGGGTGTAGTACTCGACGAGTTCGAGCATGTCACCGGTGCCCGAGCAGAAACCTATGATCCCGGCGGTGTAGCCGCGGCCGTCGTCTATGTCCTCGATGTACTTGAACTGGGCGCGCCAGTCCAGCGAGGAGTTCTCCGCGCTGGAGACCAGCTTCATGGCGATCTCCTTCTTCGCGGGATCGTCCAGGTTCTTCACCGCGGCCGTCCGGTGCTCGGGCTTTCCGGCCTGCACGGCCTGGGCTGCCTTCCCGGTCTGCGCGGACGCCGATGGCGGCGTGTGCTCGTCCGCCTGGCCGATTCCGACGATGGTGAGGACGAGCGCCGCCGGGACGGCAATGGCGGCGGCCGTGAGGCCGATCCTCCTGGGCATCTGGATCTCCGTTCCTTGTCGACTGTGGGGGAAGCGCGCACGGATCGTCACGGATTGCCATGGGCCGCCATGGGCCGCCATGGGAGCACGATCCGTTAGGAACCTTTCCTAACCATTGAAGCGAGCATGCCATGCCCGCGACAAGGGTTGGGAACGAAGAACCGAAGACCGCGGCCGTGACAACACGGCCGCGGTCAAGTGGTCTGCTACGCCTGAGGAAGGGGGACCCCCGCACCCGGCCCGCCGGTCTGATCACCGGGGCCGGCGGTCTGGTCACCGGGCCCGCCGGTCTGGCCACCGGAGCCGCCGGCCACCGCGGCGCTACGGCCCGGTACCTGCGGCGAGACCGCCGCCGTGGCCACCGCGCCCGCCACCGGCCGCGACGCGATCGCCCGCCACCACGGATCGAGCGGCAACCCCGCCACCGGTTCGAACGGCTGCCCCGGCCGGGGGATGGCCACCTGGGCGCCGGCCGCCCGCGCGGCGGTCAGCGTGCCCTCGGCCGGCTCCTCCCAGGGGTGCGGGGCGAGGTTGAAGGTGCCCCAGTGGATCGGGAGCATGATCCCCCGGTCCGGCTCACCGCCCTGGAGATCGACATGCGCCCGCATGCCCTCCTCGGGGGTCATATGAATGTCGGGCCAGAAGTCACTGTAAGCACCGATCTGGATCATGGTCGCGTCGAACGGCCCGTACGCCTCCCCGATCTCGGCGAAGCCGGGGAAGTACCCGGTGTCCCCGCTGTGGTAGACGCGGTGGTCCGGCCCGGCCACCACCCAGGAGGCCCACAGGGTGTGCTGGGTGTTGCGCAGCGCGCGACCGCAGAAGTGGCGGGCCGGGGTGGCGGTCAGCCGCAGGCCGGCCGCCTCGGTCGACTCGTGCCAGTCCAGCTCGGTCATCCGCCGCGCGGGCACTCCCCAGCGCTCCAGATGGGCGCCGACGCCCAGCGGCACCACGAAATGCGCCTCGGACCGCACCAGTGCGCGGATCGTGGGCATGTCCAGATGGTCGTAGTGATCGTGGGAGATCACCACCACATCGACCGGCCCCAACTCGCGCAGCGGCACCGGCGCCGGGTGGATCCGCTTCGGCCCGGCGAAGGAGAAGGGCGAGCAGCGCTCGCCCCACACCGGGTCGAACAGCACGCGCCGCCCGTCGATCTCCGCCAGCACGGTGGAGTGGCCCATCCACGTCAGCCGCAGCCCGGAGGCGGGCGGCGCGGCCAGGTCGGCGAGGGTGGTGGGGTGCACCGGCACGGGCGCGGCCGGGGCCCGGCGGACGCGCTCCTCCTTGCGGAAGTACGTGGGGAGGAACTTCAGCATGGAGCCGGACGGCGCGGTGCGGGCGCTGACGGGGTTCACGAAGACACCGTTGGCGAAGTTCGGCGACCGGCGGATGCGCTCCATGCGCTCTCCGGCCGGGTCCGCCCCGAAGGCGGCGGGGCGCAGGGCGGCGGCGAGCCGGGCACGTTTCTGGCTGGGGCCGGTCACGGCACCTCCTGGGTGCGGGGGTGGATCCCCCGGTACGGTCTGCGGTGGGGCAGCGCGGCGGAGACCGCCGCGCCGCTCAGTACAACTCGCGAGACCGCTGACGTTGTTCCGCTGAGTTCCGCCGCTCAGCAGCTGAGGTTGGATCCGGGGGTGGTACCCAGTATCTGGACGAACCTCTGATAGGCGTCGATCCGGCTCTGCACCTGGCCGGGGTTTCCGCCGTTGCACTCGATGCTGCCGTTGATGCTGCGGATCGTCTCGCCGAAGCCACGCTGGTTGACCATCGCGTCGTGCGGGGTCATGGTGCCCGGCCCGGTCTGGGTGTTCCAGTACCACAGGGCGGTCTTCCAGGAGACCGCGGCGTCCCGCTCGACCAGATACGGACTGTTCAGCAGGTCGATGCCCAGCGCGTCACCGGCCGCCTTGTAGTTGAAGTTCCAGCTGAGCTGGATCGGTCCGCGCCCGTAGTACGCGGACTGGCCCGCGGGGCAGCCGTAGGGCCGGTTCCAGTCGCAGTAGTGCGGATAGTTGGCCTGGTTCTGCTCCACGATGTGGACGAGGCCGCCGGTCTCATGGCTGACGTTGGCCAGGAAGGCGGCCGCCTCCTGCTTCTTGACGGTGTCGCTGCCGGTGTTCGCGAAGCCGGGGTAGGCACTCAGGGCGGCGGTCAGACCCTGGTACGTGTAGAACGAGTTCCGGCCCGGGAACATCTGGTTGAACTGCGCCTCGCTCACCACGAACCCCGCCGGGTTCTGACCCCCGGAGCCGCAGTCGTACGGCTCCCAGTACCAGGTGCTGATGATGGGGTCATAGCCCGGGTTGTCGTGTTCGGCGCGGTAGTACCTGCCGTCGGTGTACTTCACGATGTCGCCCGCGACGTACCACTTGCCGGCGACCCAGTTCGGGTAGGAGCAGGCCGCGCGGGGGGTGGTCGCCGTGGCGGCCGCCGAAGCGGAGGCCATGGGCATGACAAACAGCAAGGCGCAGACGGCCGCGGCGGCGGCAAGACAGGCCCGGAGGCGTTTCGGCATCAAGGCTCCTCCTTCAGGGGGGACTTGACACCACTGAAGCGGACTTGGTCTATACCAGTCAAGGTATAGACCAAGTCGATGTGGGCCGCGGGAACCGGTGGATCAGGTCTGGCGCTCCGGGGCGTATCCGTCGGCATCCAGGCCGAAGGTCCAGGCGACGCCCTCACGGGCGGTGGCGGTGCGCGGCGGCACGCGCAGCCAGTACGTGCGATGCGTCCCGTCCGGCTCCGGCGTGGAGTTGACCACCTCGACCATGGTCACCGGCTCGTCCCCGGCCATCTCGATGCGCCACAGCACGCCGGTCTCGTCGCGGTGCACCGGCCGCGCCCCGGACTCCGCGAGATAGCGGTCGTAGCCGTAGTGCTCCAGCATGACGCGGCGCAGCTCCGCGTTCTCCTCGGCGCGGATGCGCTCCGCGGTCAGCTCGGACAGCTGCTCCAGGAAGGCCGCGGGCACCGGCATGCCCCGCCACGCGTACAGCGCGAAGCCGTCGGGGTAGCCCAGCGCGGGCCCGGTGCCGCTGTCGAGGCGGCCCGCCTCGTCGCGGTGCAGGGTGACCGGGCGCTCGGCGATCACCACGGCCTTCTCGTACGGCCACCACCACCCCGCGGACCGCGCCACCGCGGCCTGGCCGGCGAGCTCCCCGGCCTCCGCGCCGGTGTCGCCCTGTTCGGTCACCGCCGCCAGCCACGGCGCGTCGTGCTGGCCGAGCACCGCGTCCAGCATGGCCAGCCGGACGGCGGATTCCCGGCTCCGTTCCGACTGCGCCGCCAGGGCCTCGACGACTCCGGTGCGGACGCGCTCGGTGAGGGAACGGGTGACCTCCCACAGCGGCGCGCCCGTCAGGGCCCATCGCTCGGCCCAGCCAGAGCTGCCGAGCGCGTCGTGCAGCCGCTGTCGCGCGGCCGCCCACGGAAGGGTGCGCACCGCCTCCCGGACACAGGCGCCCGCCGCGCCCGCGACCGGCTCGACCCCCGCGGCGCGCAGCGCGCCGGCCGCCCGGCCGGCGATCTCCTGGGGCAGCTCGCCGCCCTGGCCGGTCAGCAGCATCGCCGCCGCCGTGCCCTCCAGCGGGGAGTCGACCCATACGATCCGCTCCGGGCGCGCCACCCCGGCCGCGTCATAGGCCAGCCGCACGCCCTCCTCGGCGGCCTCGCGGTCGGCCGGGCCCGTGGCCGCGGCCACCGCCCGCCACCGCTCGACCGGGCTCAGCGGTTCCGCGCCGCCCGGAGCCGTGCTGTCCGCACCAGCGGTGTCCGCCACCGTGCTGTCCGCACCGGCGGTGTCCGGCCCCGCGGTGTCCGCCGCCGTCGTCACAGAGCTCATGGTTTCCGTCTCCCGTTTCTCAGTCCGCCACGACGCGCACGGCGCCCGGCACGTACTCCCGCTGCCGCACCACGCGGTACCACCCCTTGGGCAGCGGTATCGCCGCGTGTTCCTCGTGCACCACCCGCCCGCCGTCCGGCAGATGCAGATACGACACGCCGAACGGCCCCGATTCGCGCACCAGCGTGCCCGGCCCGACCACCGCGTGGGCGTGACCGGTCACCTCGCCCAGCGCCAGCACCAGCCGCCCCCGCGCGTCCCGCGGCTGCCGCGGCAGCGATTCGGTGTTCACCGGCAGCGCTTCCTCGGCCACCGGCACGATCAGCACGTCTCCCTGTCGGTACATGCGCTTCCCCTTCCACGGCACAGCGGATCGGGCCCGCCGCTCGTACGGGGGCCGTCGATGTCCACGACGCTAGGCGCAGGGTCTGACAACGCTTCGGGGCGCCCGCCGCCGCCGTTGTCGGTGGGGCTTGGTAGAACTCTTCGCACGCCATTCGGAAACAGGCACGCCCACGCGAAGCATCAGGAGATCCCCGGCATGGACTACGCCGAAAACCACGACGCGCTGCACGGCCTCCCGGCCTTCGACTTCGCGGCGCCCGACGAGATGCCGAAGCTGCCCGAGCCGGAGGCCGTGGCCTGGCGGCTCTCCTACGACCCGTACGGCGACTCGGGGCCGGACAGCGACTTCGCCGACTGCTTCCAGCGGTTCCTGGACACCGTGGACACCACCCGGGTGCGCGCGCTGATCTTCGGCGTATGGGGCGAGGCGTACGCGAACGACTCCAGCACGGTCATCGAGCCGCTGGTCGCCGCCAAGGACCGGTTTCCCGCCCTCGAGGCGGTCTTCGTCGGCGACTTGGAGGCGGAGCAGGCCGAGATCTCCTGGATCGAGCAGTCCGATGTCACCCGGGTCCTCGACGCCTTCCCCGGGCTGCGGGAGCTGGGCGTCCGCGGCGGCAGTGGACTGGTGTTCCCCGCGATCACCCACGAGCACCTGCGCACGCTCCGGTTCGAGAGCGGCGGGCTGCCGGGCGCGGTGGTGCGCGGCGTCTGCGAGAGCGAACTGCCCGCGCTGGAGCGGCTGGAGATGTGGCTGGGAGTGGAGGAGTACGGGGGCGACTCGACCGTCGCGGACCTCGGCGGGCTCCTGGCGGGAGGCCGCTTCCCCGCGCTGCGCCACCTGGGGCTGCAGAACAGCGAGATCCAGGACGAGATAGCCGCCGCCGTCGCCGCCGCCCCCGTCGTCGCCCAGCTCACCTCCCTCAGCCTGTCCATGGGCGTGCTGACGGACGCGGGCGCCGAGGCCCTGCTCGAAGGCCAGCCGCTGACCCACCTCAAGTCGCTCGATCTGCACTACAACTTCTTCTCCGAGGCGATGGAGGAGCGGCTGCGCAAGGCCCTGGAACCTTCCGGCGTGGAGCTCGACCTCTCCGAGAAGGGCGACGAGGACGAGGAGGACGACGACGGAGAGGTCGAGGTGTGGCGTTACACCGCGGTCTCCGAATGACGACCCCCTTACCCGAGCCCTCGACCGCCGCGCACCACGACGCCCGAAAGGACCGTGCCGCCTCATGATCAGCGAATGTCTGGAGACCTTCGCGGGCCTCCCCGTCACCGAGTTCGGCACCTCCGGGACCGACGCCTGTGACCTGCCGCCCGCCGATGCCGTGGCCTGGCGGCTGGCCTGCGGCTGGGACGACGAGCTCCCCTTCGACAAGCTGTGGCGGGACTTCCTGGAGACCGTCCCGGCGGACCGGGTCCGCGCGATCGTCATCGGCAGCTGGTGGGGCGAGGGAGGGTACGACTCCGTGCAGCCGGTGATCGACCGGCTGACGGAGTCCGCCGGGGGCCTGCCGGCGCTGCGGTCGATCTTTCTCGGTGATGTGACGGCCGAGGAGTGCGAGCTGTCCTGGCTGGAGATGACCGATGTCGCGCCCGTGGTCGAGGCGTACCCGCTGCTCGAGGAGTTCGTGGTGCGCGGCTGCGGCTACGGCGGGCCCGAGGAGGCGCTGGCCTTCAGTCCCGTGCGCCATGAGCGGCTGCGGACGCTGCGGTTCGAGTCCGGCGGTCTGCCCGCCTCGGTCGTCCGGGCCGTCTGCGACAGCGAGCTCCCCCGCCTCGAACACCTCGCGCTGTGGCTGGGGGTCGACCAATACGGCGGCGACGCGACCGTCGCCGACCTCGCCCCGCTGCTGGCCGGCGGCCGCTTCCCCGAGCTGCGCCATCTGGGCCTGCAGAACAGCGAGATCCAGGACGAGATAGCCGCCGCCGTCGCCGCCGCCCCCGTCGTCGCCCAGCTCGCCACCCTCGACCTGTCCATGGGCACGCTGACCGACACGGGCGCCGAGGCCCTGCTCGGCGGTCAGCCGCTGACCCATCTCATGCTGCTCGACCTCCACCACCACTACCTGAGCGAGGAGCTGGCGCAGCGGCTGCGCGACGCGCTGGAGCCGAGGGGGGTCGAGGTGGATCTCTCGGAGCAGCAACAGGGCGAGAGGTACGAGTGGGACGACAGCAATGAGGAGCACCGCTATGTCGCCGTCTCCGAATGAGGCGCGCCATGACATGCGCTTCGCCGTAGTCGGCAACCCCGGTGGGCGCCGGGTGGAGATGTTCGCGGACGCCGTGCTGGCGGCGGGCCTGCCCGCGCCCCGGGTGCTGCCCTGGCGCGAGGTGCTGTACGACGGCAGGCCCCGGTTCGAGCCGGGCGAGACGGTGCGGCTGGACTCCCCGGGCGAGGACGAGGAGGTCGAGCTGCTGCTGCGGGGCACCGACGACCCGACCCGCGTCGAGGGCACCGCGCACTGGTACGCCCGGTTCACCGGCGCCGTGCGCCAGGTCGCCGCGGCGGCCCGTACGGCGGACGCGGCCGTGCTCGACGACCCGGACGAGCTGGCCGTCATGTTCGACAAGCGGCTGTGCCACGGCGTGTTGAACGAGGCAGGGGTCGCGGTGCCGCCGTCGCCGACCTCCGGGCCGAAGGCGCCGCCCGTCCGCGGCTGGGAGGACGTACGGGAGCTGCTGGCCGGCTCCGGCGGGCTGCGCCGCGCCTTTGTGAAGCTCGCGCACGGCTCGTCCGCGTCCGGGGTGCTCGCCGTCGAATGGGGGGCCCACGGCCGCGTGCGCGCCGCGACCTCGGTCGAGCGCACGGCAGACGGGCAGCTGTTCAACTCCCTGCGGGTGCGCCGGTACGAGACGGAGGCGGAGATCGCCGCGATCGTCGACACGCTGGCCCCCGACGGGCTGCACATCGAGCGCTGGGTGCCCAAGGCGGCGCAGCACGGCCGCGCCGCCGACCTGCGCGTCGTGGTGGTCGACGGGCGGGCGAGCCACGCCGTGGTGCGCACCAGCCGCTCCCCCATGACCAATCTCCACCTCGGCGGCATCCGCGGCGATCTGGCCGCCGCGCGCGCCGCGGCGGAGGCGGCCGGGGTGTCCTGGGGCGACGTGCTGGGCCTGGCGGAGCGCGCGGCGGCCTGCTTCCCGGGCACCCTGTGCGTCGGCGTCGATCTGCTGCCCGGCACCGGATGGCGGCGCTTCTCGGTCGGCGAGGTCAACGCCTTTGGCGACCTGCTGCCCCGGCTGACCGGACTGCCCGGCAGCGGCGCGGAGGGCCTGGACACCTACGGCGCGCAGGTCGCGGCCGTGCTCCGCCGGCAAAAGCCCACGGCAGGAGAGCCAGCGGGAGAAGTGACGGAAGGGGGCGGCGCCGATGCCCTTGGCTGAGCCGGATATGAACGAGGTCGTGGGCAGCCACGATCTGCTGCTGGTCACCTTGGACACGCTGCGCTACGACGTGGCGGCCGAGCTGGCCGCCGAGGGCCGGATCCCCCATCTGGCGAGCCGGCTCCCCGGCGGGGTGTGGGACAAGCGGCATGCGCCCGGCAGCTTCACCTACGCCTCGCACCAGGCGATGTTCGCCGGGTTCCTGCCCACGCCGGCCGCGCCGGGCCCGCATCGCCGGCTGTTCGCCGCCCGCTTCGCGGGCAGCGAGACCACCGCCGAGGGGACCTTTGTCTTCGACACCCCGGACCTGGTGTCCGGGCTCGCGGCCGTCGGATACCACACGGTGTGCGTGGGCGGGGTGGGGTTCTTCAACAAGCGGGGCCCGCTGGGGTCGGTGCTCCCCAACCTCTTCCAGGAGAGCCACTGGGAGCCGGAGTTCGGCGTTCCGTCCCCCACCTCCTTCGAGGCGCAGGTCGCCTGCGCCGAGAAGGTCATCGCCGGACTGCCGCCGGACCGGCGGCTGTTCCTCTTCGTCAACGTCTCGGCGCTGCACCAGCCCAACTGGTTCCACCTGCCCGGCGCGACCCGCGAGGCGGGTGATTCGCGCGCCACGCACGCCGCCGCGCTGGAGTACGTCGACCGGCACATCGGCCGGCTGTTCTCCGCGCTGGGCGCCCGCGGCCCCGGCTTCGCGATCGTCTGCTCCGACCACGGCACCGCGTACGGGGACGACGGCTACACGGGCCACCGGCTCGGCCATGAAGTCGTCTGGACCGTGCCGTACACCCACTTCTTCCTCGAGGCCTCATGACCACCAGCACCCCTGCCCGCCACGCCACGGGCGTTGCCGCTCCCGTCCGCCCGTACCAGTCGTATGTCTACGCGTACCCGCACAAGACCGCCTACCGCCCGCTGAATCCGCGCCCCGCGCTGCGCGACCTGTGGGCGGCCGAGCCCAAGGACTCGCTGTCGCTGTATGTGCACATCCCCTTCTGCGAGGTGCGCTGCGGCTTCTGCAACCTCTTCACGCGCGTCGGCGCCCCCGAGGGGCTGGTGGGCGCCTATCTGGACGCCCTGGAGCGGCAGGCGGACACGGTCCGCGAGGCGCTCGGCGACGGGGCCCGGTTCGCCACGGCCGCCTTCGGCGGCGGCACCCCGACCTTCCTGGAGGCGGCGGAGCTGGAGCGGCTGTGCGATCTCGCGAGCCGGCGGATGGGGGCCGATCTGGCGGCCGTTCCGCTCTCGGTCGAGGCCTCCCCGGCCACCGCCACCGCGGACCGGCTGGCCGTGCTGGCCGAGCGCGGCACCACCCGGCTGAGCCTGGGGGTGCAGAGCTTCGTGGACGCCGAGGCGCGCTCGGCGGTGCGGCCGCAGCGCCGGGAGGACGTCGAGGCCGCGCTGGGGCGCGTCCGCGAGGCCGGTATCCCCGTGCTCAACATCGACCTGATCTACGGCATCGACGGGCAGACCGAGCGGAGTTGGCGGCAGTCGCTGGACGCCGCCCTGGCCTGGCGCCCCGAGGAGCTGTATCTGTACCCGCTGTACGTACGCCCGCTGACCGGTCTGGGGCGGCGCGACACGGCGGCCACGGACGCGGAGTGGGACGCCCAGCGGCTGCGGCTGTACCGGGCGGGCCGGGACCATCTGCTCGCCCATGGCTATGAGCAGGTGTCGATGCGCATGTTCCGCCGCCGGGACGCGCCGGGGACCGGCAGGGAGCCATGCGGCGGGGACGACTACGCCTGTCAGACCGACGGCATGGTGGGGCTGGGCTGCGGCGCCCGTTCGTACACCTCGGCGCTGCACTACTCGTTCGACTACGCGGTGGACATGCGGGAGATCCGCGGCATCATCGACGACTACACGGCGCGGCCCGCGGCCGACTTCGCCCGCGCCGAGGTGGGCCGCGCGATGACCTCCGACGAGGCCCGGCGGCGCCATCTCCTGCAGTCGGTCCTGCAGGCGGAGGGCATGCCGGTCGCCGGCTACCGGGCCCGGTTCGGCGCCGACCCGGCCGAGGACTTCCCCGCCGAACTGGCGCGGTTCGCCGAGCGCGGCTGGCTGGATCCGGACGCCGCCCCCGGTCTGCTGCGGCTCTCCCCCGAGGGGCTGGCGTACTCCGACGCCCTGGGGCCCGAGCTGTTCTCCCCCGCGGTGCGCGCCGCCATGGCCGACTACGACCTGAAGTGAGGCGGGCGGCGTGGACCTGACGATCCTGTATCGAGGCCCGCTGGCCTCGTGCGACTACGACTGCCCGTACTGCCCCTTCGCCAAGCGGCGCGACACCCCGGAGCAGCTGCGCGCCGACCGGGCCGCGCTGGAGCGCTTCACCGCGTGGGCCGCGGCGAACACCGGGGACCGTCTTTCGGTGCTGTTCACCCCCTGGGGCGAGGGCCTGGTGCGCTCCTGGTACCGCCGTGCGCTGACCGAGCTCAGCCGGCTGCCGCATATCGCGCGGGTGGCGATCCAGACAAACCTGAGCTGCCGTACGGACTGGATGGCGGACGCCGATCTGGACACCCTGGCGCTGTGGTGCACCTTCCACCCGGGCCAGACGCCGTACGACCGGTTTCTGGCCAAGAGCCGTGAGCTGACGGCGCGCGGGGTGCGCCACAGCGTCGGCGTCGTCGGCCTGCCCGAGCACCTGGAGTCAGCGAGGAGGCTGCGCGCCGATCTCCCCGAGCGGGTCTATCTGTGGGTCAACGCCGCCGAGGGGCGCGCCTATACGGACGAGGAAGCGGCCGAGTGGACGGCGCTTGACCCGCTGTTCGGCTACAGCCGCCATCCGCACCCAAGCGCCGGTCTGCCGTGCCGGACCGGCGCTTCGGTGATCTCGGTGGACGGCGACGGCACGGTGCGCCGCTGCCATTTCGTCCGTACGGAGCTGGGCAACCTCTACGACGGCTCGTACCGCGCGGCCCTCGCGCCCCGCCCGTGCCCGCTCGCCGTCTGCGACTGCCACATCGGCTATGTGCACCTGGAGTCGCTGCCGCTGTACGACGTGTTCGCGGGCGGGGTGCTGGAGCGGATTCCGGCCGCCGTCGGCACGGGCTCAGGGCTTGCGCCCCACCCCGCCGTACACGCCGACGTCGGCGCGCCCCTTCCTCTGCGGTGAGCGGCCGTCCGGCCGCCATGACGGCACCTGGACCAGACCGGGCTCCAGCAGCGGGAATCCGTCGAAGAACGGCAGGATCTCGGCATGGCCGCGCAGGCTGAGGCTGGCTGTGGACTTCCGGTACACCTCCGCGGCGACATCGGCTCGGTCGGCGAAGTCCAAGGTGCCGTGGCTGATCACCAGACAGCTGCCCGGAACCAGCCGTTCGGTGAGGGTCGCGAGGATCCCGACCGGGTCCTCCTCGTCCTTGACGAAGTGCAACACCGCGACCAGCAGCAGCGCCACCGGCTTGGTGAAGTCGACGAACTCCCGCACCGCGGGCTGGTCGAGGACCTCGGCGGGCTTGCGCACGTCCCCCAGTGCGAAGCTCGTGCCGCCGGCGTTGGTCAGTTTGGCGCCCGCGTGCGTGGCGACGATCGGATCGTTGTCGATATAGACCACTCGGGTTTCCGGCGCGATCTCCCGGGCAACCTCATGGGTGTTCGGCGACGTCGGGATGCCGGTCCCGATGTCGATGATCTGCCGTATCCCGCCCGCGACGACGGTGCGCACGGCCCGGAGCAGAAACTCCCGGTTGGCGCGGGCGGTGCCGCGGATGGTCGGTGTCGTTGCGAGAATGCGGTCGGCCGCCCTGCGGTCGACCTCGTAGTTGTCCCAGCCCCCGAGGTAGTAGTCGTACATGCGGGCCGGATGAGGCGTACTGGTGTCTATCTCCTGCACGGAGAATCCTTGGTCGGTCACACCGTTCTCCCGTTTTTGCGGTTTCCGCGGTCACTCACTCCCGTGTGACCCGTGGCTGCGTCAGGCGAGCAGGAAGTCCGCCTCGCCGGCTTTCGCACCCTGGATGAACCGCTTCATCTCCAGGTGCGTGTAGATGAGGGCAGGTCCGTCGGGATCCGTGGACTGGCGCAGCGCCACTCGCCCGTCCTTCAGCCTCATCGCCTCGACGCAACTTCCCCCGTTGCCACCGCTCCATGGCTTGTGCCAGCCCTCGGTACCGAGGTCCGTCGCCGGCATTCCGCTGTAGACGCGGTCCCTGCAAATGCGATCCATCGATCAGATCTCCTTGCGAATGCCACTCAGAATGGCCTGAGTGGTCTGTGCAGGCGCGGCCTGCGCACACATCCGGTCCAAGGCCTCCAGGAACGCCGATACGTCATCGCGCTGGTCGAAGTAGGAGCCGCTGACGAGCGTCTCCGTGTACGCGATGTCCGGCAGTTCCTGGATCGGGAACCGGAAGATATGGAAGGGGCCGTACATCGCCGGATGCGGTCCGGCGTCGAACGGCATGATCTGCAACCTGATGTTGGGCATCGACGCGGCTTCGATCAGCCGCGTGATCTGATCGCGCATGACCTCGGGCCCGCCGATGGGACGGCGCAGCACCGTTTCGTCCATCACCACCCACAGCATCGGCGGGTCGGGACGGGTGAGGAGGGACTGCCGCTCCATCCGCAGGGCGACATTGCGCTCGGTCTCCGCGTCTGACGCGTGCGGCATTCCGGCGCACATCACCGCGCGGGCGTAGTCCTCGGTCTGCAGCAGCCCGGGGACATAGTGCGGCTCGTAGGCCCGGATGAGATTGGCCTCGCCCTCCAGGGCGACGAAGGTGTTGAACCACGCGGGCAGCACATCCCGGAAGCGGTGCCACCAGCCGGGCTTGTTGGCCTCGCGCGCGAGGGAGAGGAATCCCTCGACCTCTTCCGGATCGGTGACCCCGTAGGTGCGCAGCAGTTTCTCGACATACGGGAGCCTCAGGCCGACTTCGGCCTTCTCCATGCGGCGGATCGTGGCATGGGTGACGTCGAGCGCGCGGCCTGCCCGCTCGTATGACAGCCCGGCCTTCTCCCTGAGGTCCTGCAGCCGTTTGCCGAGCACGACTCTCAGGACGGTCGGGGCGCCGCCCGCTCGCGCATCCGGCACTACCGTCCCCCTCCAACTACCTTCACATCGCAGCAGTCTGGCACGCGCTCAGCCTCAGCAACAGACTGTCTCTTCGATTCTGCAATTTACAGATTGAACCTTGCCATACGCGAGTGGCGCAGAGCATAGTGTCGGCGTGGCTCCTTCCTATGAGGCTCTCCGGTTAGGGCGCAGCGGCTCGCTCTCCGCTCCGTGCCCGCAGGACGCGTTTCGTCTTCCGGCACTGAGCACTTCCGTCGCGGAGGCGAGAAGGCTGGTCGTGCTGCGGCTGTGCTCATGGGGTGCCAGGCAGGAGATGTGCGACAACGCCGAGTTGGTCGTCTCCGAGCTCTTCACCAACGCCGTGCGCCACACCTCCAGCGAGGAGGTCCGGTGTTCCATGCAGCTCATGGGCAAGCGCTTGCGGTTGGAAGTGGCTGACCAAGGATGCGCGCGCACGGAGCCACAGGCCCGGTCGGTGAGCGTCGACCAGGAAGGCGGACGCGGGCTGATGCTGGTCGAGGCCCTGTCCGAGGCATGGGGCGTCAGACCGGACGCCAATGGCACGGGCCGCGCCGTGTGGGCCTACCTAGCTTAGGCTCCCTGGGGCGCGACCCGCTTGGTCTTCGGCGATTCTCCGCGCTGTTTCTCCCCGCCGCACTTCGGGTGGTCCCGAACTCCCCTGCCCGAGCCTCAGGGGCGCAGCGGCAGCAGGTCCGGACGCTTGGGCTCCACATGGTCCCCCGACGACTCCCCGCGCAGCCGTCGGCCGATCCAGGGCACCAGGTATTCGCGTGCCCAGTGGACGTTGTCCCGGCGCACCTCGGCGGCCGTACGCGGTCCCTCCGGCGGCCACGGCTGGTCCGGGTCGGCCGGCACGTCGAGGCCGAGCACCTGGGCGGCGCGCAGCGCGACCCGGGTGTGCCCGTCGGGTGACAGATGCAGCCGGTCGTCGCTCCAGGCCCGCCGGTCCTGTACGGAGCGCAGCGACCACAGGTCGAGCACCGGGCACTGGTACCGGTCGGCGATCGCCCGCACATGGGCCGTGTACATGGCGATCTTTCCCCGCAGATGGCGCAGCACCGGCACGCCGCGGGTGTCGAACCCGGTGCACAGCAGCACCGTGCCGACGTGGGAGGTGAGCTCGGCCACGGCCGCCTCGTAGCGCTCGGCGACGTCGTCGGGGTCACTGCCGGGCCGCAGGATGTCGTTGCCGCCCGCGCAGAACGTCACCAGATCGGGGCCGAGTTCGATCGCGCGCGGGACCTGCTCCTCGACGATCTGGTCGAGGAGCCGGCCGCGTACGGCGAGATTGGCATAGCGGAAGTCGGCCGGGGCCGGGCCGCCGGCGGACCCGGCTCCGGAATGCCGGTCGGAGAGCAGGACGGCCAGTCGGTCCGCCCAGCCGATGAAAACACCTTCGGGGCCCGGGTCGCCGACGCCTTCGGTGAAACTGTCCCCGATGGCGGCGTACGCCCCGATCACACCGCTGTTGAGTCTCTTCGCATCGTCTGCCACGTCCCGACATCCTCCACCCTGACGAGTGACCTACGCCATCGTAGGCAGGGGTTGACGAGGGGTGATCTATCCCACCCGGTCAGATCCGCCGAAGGTGGAATACGGCGGCGTCCAGGTCGTGACCCAGCCCGGTGTCGAGGCCGTGGTGGCTGAGCACGGCCCCCCGGTGGACGGTTCCGGTCTCCAGGTCCTCGTACCGGCCCTCGGGGTCCAGGCCGCGCAGCCGCAGCGCGGGCTGCCGCTCGCCGAGGGTCTGCGCGTGCAGCCACGCCAGCACCACGGTCTCCTCGCCGCGCACGTACTGCACCGCGCTGAGCCCGCCGTCCCCGGGCGGCCGCAGCCGGTACAGCTCGCCGTGCTGGACGACGGGCCTCACGCGCTTGTAGCGCGCCACCCAGTCGCGCGCCTCGGCCAGTTCCTCCTCACTCCACCGGTTCAGGTCGCCGCCCACCCCCAGCACCCCGGCCATCGCGCTGATGAAGCGGAAGCGCAGCGAGGTGACCCGCTTGCCGCCCATGGCGTTGGGGGTGTCGGTGACCCAGGCGGCCATGACGCGGGCCGGGTGCAGCTGGGTGAAGCCGTGCTGGATGGCCAGCCGGTCCAGCGGGTCGGTGTTGTCCGAGGTCCACACCTGGTCGGTGAGCGCGAGGACGCCCAGGTCGATCCGGCCGCCCCCGCCCGAGCAGGATTCGAAGGCAACGCCCGGGTGCGCGGCCCGCAGCCGCCCCAGGAGCTCGTACAGCCCCCGCACATGCTCGATCCACAGCCGCTGGGGGTACGGGTCGCCCGGCCATCCCGCGTCCGAGAAGGACCGGTTGAAGTCCCATTTCACATAGTCGATGGGCGCGCTGGTCAGCAGGGTGTCCAGCCGCTCCCACAGGTGCTCGCGTACGTCGGGCCTGGCGAGGTTGAGCACCAGCTGGTTGCGGAACTCGGTGCGGGTACGGCCGGGGTGGTGCTGCACCCAGTCGGGGTGGGCCCGGTAGAGGTCGCTGTCGGCGTTGACCATCTCCGGCTCGACCCAGATGCCGAACTGCATGCCCAGCGCGTGCACCTCGTCCGCGAGAGGCTTCAGGCCGCCGGGGAAGCGGTCGGGGTTGGGGGTCCAGTCGCCGAGCCCGGCGCGGTCGTCGGTGCGCGCCCCGAACCAGCCGTCGTCGACGACGAACAGCTCCACGCCCATCTCGGCGGCGCGGTGGGCGAGTTTGCGCTGCTGCTCCGCGCTGACGTCGAAGAAGGTGGCCTCCCACGAGTTGTAGAGGACCGGCCGGTGGCTGTCCGCGCCGGGAATGACGTGGGCCAGCTGCCAGGCGTGCCAGGCGCGGCTGGCGGCACCGAACCCGCCGTCGGTCCACAGGCCCGCGAAGACGGGCGTGGTGAAGGACTCGCCGGGCGCCAGGCTCAGCTGGCCCGAATCGTCGTGGCCGACGCCGCCGACCGCCTGGACGGCGCCGACGGGCAGCTGCTGGACGGCGATCCGCCAGGACCCGGACCAGGCGAGGGCGCAGCTGTGCACCTCGCCCGTTTCTTCGGTGGCCTCGCCGGCGTCCAGCGCTATCCAGGGCAGGTGCTGGTGGCTGGTGTGGCCGCGGCGGCTGCCGAGGACCTTCTCGCCGGGGGTGAGGTCGGCGCGCGCCACCTGGCTCTCGGCGGCCCAGCGCCCGTACAGATGGGTCAGTCGCCAGCGGTCGCGTGCGGGGAGGGACCAGGCGGCGGAGTCGATGCGCAGCAGTTCCAGGGGGGCGTCGTCCGGGCCGCCCGCGTGGGCCGCGGTGGTCCAGCGCTCGATCACGTCGAAGTCGTCGCGCATCCGGTAGTGGAGGGTGAGGGCGAGGTGGTGCAGCGGATCGTGGAAGTGGAGCCGCAGCTCCTCGCCGGAATCGGTCACCTCGCTCCGCTCGAAGCGCCACTCGGTGCCCCTGACGCCCTGCGACCGCACGGACAGGGCGGGGCGCACGAAGCGGGGCCCGCCTTCCACGGGGAACTCCTCGCGCCCGTCCAAGGGTGATTCGAATCCCCAGGACAGGGGGACGGACATAAGCGCGAGCGCCTCCGCGTCGGGGAGCGCGATGCGCGGGCCCCAGTGGAGGTGAAGCAACTCGTCGTTCTCCGTGAGGTGCAGCGCATAGCTGCTGCGCCGCCCGGACAGCAGCCAGACCCGACCGCTACCACCGATTTCAATCATTACTCTCCCCAATTCCACACAGACCAGAACATCATCCGGGTAGCGCACCCGGCGCGCAATGCCCAAAGCGCCCACCGCCGCGACGGAGCGCTGCCCGGTCGCGGCGGGGTCGTCCCCGCACACGCATGTCGTATGGTCAGCACAGTCCGCCTCGCCGAAGAGCGGCGCCGGCGGCCGAGCCGAAGGAGCGCCCGTGACGCAGCAGACGCCGCAGGTTCCGTCGACCGAGCCCGAGCTCACGGGCGTGCGCAACTTCCGGGACGTGGGCGATCTGCCGACCGTCGACGGGCGGCGCGTGGGACGTGGCGTACTGTTCCGCAGCGGCCATCTGGCACACGCCACCGACACCGACGCCGCGTTCCTCGACTCGCTCGGACTGCACACCGTCTTCGACTTCCGGAACTCCGCCGACATCAAGCTCGAGGGCCTGGACGTGGCGCTGACGGGCGTACGGACCGTCAACCTCCCGCTGTCCGACCCGGCCGACGGCGCCGGGTTCTGGACCATGGTCCGCGAGGGGAACCTGGCCACCCTGCGCGACATGCTCGGGGACGGGCGGGCGGAGCAGCGGATGATCGACTCGTATCGGTTGATCATCACCACCCGGACCGCCGAGCACAGCCGGGTGCTCGACGAGCTCGCCGACGGCGCCTCGCCCGCGCTGATGCACTGCTCGGCCGGCAAGGACCGCGCGGGCCTGTCGATCGCGGTGACCCTGCTGGCCCTCGGCGTGGAGCGGGATGCCATCGAGGCCGACTATCTGGAGTCGGCCGCCGTCCACCGCCGCTACAAGGTGTGGCGCGCCGCCCATGCCGAGGACGGGATGTCCCCCGAGGTCATGGCGCTGCTCGCACCGCTCTTCGACGCCCGCGCCACATATCTGGCGAGCGCCTTCGAGGCCATCGAGGAGGCCTGGGGCGACACCGAGAAGTACCTCGCCCAGGGGCTCGGGCTCGACGCGGCCAAGCGGGAGCGGCTGCGCGAGCGGCTGCTCGCGAGCTGAGGCGTTCGATGCGCCTGAGCCGGCGTGGGCCGCCGCCGGCTCAGGCGGGGGCGGTCAGCGGTGGGCCATCGCCTGCTTGACGAGCGTCCGCCCGAACTCCCACATCAGCCCGCCGCCCCCGTGCGCGTCGTCCATGACCGCCGTGAACGCCTCGACGAAGCGGTCCACCTCCCGCTCCCCGATGGTCAGCGGCGGAATCAGCTTGATGACCTCCAGATGGTCGCCGGAGACCTGGGTGAGGATGCGGTGGCGCTGCAGCAGCGGTACGACCACCATCTGCGCGAACAGCCCCTTACGGGCCGCCTGCAGCATCGCCCAGCGGCTGCGCAGCCCCAGCGACGTCGGCTTCCCGAACTCGATGCCGATCATCAGCCCGCGCCCGCGCACCTCATGGAGCAGTTCATAGCGGTCCACCAGCGCGGCGAGGCGGGTACGCAGCAGATCGCCGGTGTGCCGGGCGTTCTCGACGACCTTCTCGTCCTCCATGACCGCGAGGACGGCCAGGCCCGCCGCCATCGCCTGGGCGTTGGCCCCGAAGCTCGCCGAATGGACCAGCACCCGGTCCATCGACGAATAGACGCGCTTGAAGATCCAGTCCTTGCCGAGCGTCGCGCCGACGGGCACATACCCGCCCGACAGCGCCTTGGCCACGCACACCAGGTCCGGCTCCACACCCGCCTCGTGCTGGTACGCGAAGAAGTCCCCGGTCCGGCCGAGCCCCGTCTGCACCTCGTCGGCGATCAGCAGCGCCTTGTGCCTGCGCAGCAGGTCCTGGGCGGCGCGCAGAAAGCCGGGCGGGGTCTCGTGGACGCCCTTGCCCTGGATCGGCTCGACCACGAACCCGGCCACATCGCCGCGCCGCAGCTCCCGCTCCAGCGCGGCCAGGTCGCCCAGCGGAATCGCCGTGTCCGGCAGCAGCGGAGCGAACCCCTTGCGGAAGGAGTCCTCTCCGTTGACCGACAGCGAACCGGTCGTCAGGCCGTGGAAGGCGTGCGCGCAGTACAGCACGCGCGGCTTGCCCGTCGCGTACCGGGCGAACTTGAGGGCGGTCTCCACCGCCTCCGTACCGCTGTTGCCGAAGAAGACCCGGTCCAGGTGCGGGGCGTGGCCGAGCAGCTTCTCGGCGAGCAGGCCGGGCAGCGGCTGGCAGTCGAAGCGGGTCAGATCGGCCAGCTGGGCGTCCAGGACGTCGTGCAGCGCCTTGCGGACGACCGGGTGGTGGCGGCCCAGGCCCATCACCCCGAAGCCGGCGAGCATATCGAGGTGGTCCTGGCCCTCGTCGTCCCAGAAGTACGCGCCCTCGGCCCGCTCGTAGACCTTGTCGAAGCCGATGGTGTGCAGCATGCGCGGCAGCTGGTGGTTGAGGTGCCGGGCGTGCAGGTCGTACCGCTCCGACCCGCGCTCGGCCAGGAGCTTGCCCAGGTCGAAGCCCGATCGCTGCTCGGCTGCTGTCATGCGTCCTTCTCCTTGCGGGCCGCGGGCGGGGCCGGCCGGGCGGTGGCCGCGCGCCGCCCGGCTCCGGTGGTGGCGGGGGCGGGGGCGGTGACGGGCGCGGCGACGGATGCGTCGATACGGGCCAGGGCCGCGCCGATCCGGCCCGCGATCTCGGACGGGGTGAGCCCGATGTCGGCCAGCACCTCCCCGCGCTTGGCGTGCGCCAGGAACGCCTCGGGAATGCCGAAGGTGCGCACCGGCAGATCCACCTCGGCGTCGCGCAGCGCCTGCGCCACCGCCGCCCCCACCCCGCCGGTGCGGCTGTTGTCCTCGACGACGGCCACGGCGCGGTGGCGGGCCGCCAGCCCGGGCAGGGCGGGGTCGACGGGCTTGACCCAGCGCGGGTCGACGACCGTGCAGCCGATGCCTCGCTCCGCCAGCAGTTCGGCGGCCGTAAGCCCGACCTGGGCCATCACCCCGGCCACGACCAGCAGCACATCACCGCCGCCGCCCCGGTCGGCCGACTCGGGCCCGCCGTGCCGCAGCACATCCATGCCGCCGACGCGGCCGAGCGCCGGGACCGGCTCGCCTACCGACTCCTTCGGGAAGCGGATGACGGTCGGCGCGTCGGCCACGTCCAGCGCCTCGCGCAGCTGGGCGCGCAGCTGGTCCGCGTCGCGCGGGGCGGCGACCCGCAGGCCCGGCACCACCTGCAGGATCGACATGTCCCACATGCCGTTGTGACTGGGCCCGTCGGTGCCGGTGACGCCCGCGCGGTCCAGGACGAAGGTCACCCCGCACCTGTGCAGCGCGACATCCATCAGCAGCTGGTCGAAGGCGCGGTTGAGGAAGGTGGCGTAGACGGCGAAGACCGGGTGCAGCCCGCCGGTCGCGAGGCCGGCGGCCGAGACCGCGGCGTGCTGTTCGGCGATGCCGACGTCCCACACCCGCCGCGGATACGCCCGGGCGAACTCGGTCAGGCCGACCGGGTCCAGCATCGCGGCGGTGATCGCCACCACGTCGGGGCGCTCGGCGCCGATCCGTACCATCTCCTCGCCGAACACCGAGGTCCACGACCGGCCGCCGGAGGGTGCGAGGGGCACGCAGGTCAGCGGGTCCATGGCGCCGACCGTGTGGAAGCGGTCGGCCTCGTCCTCCAGCGCGGGCCGGTAGCCGCGGCCCTTCTCGGTGAGGCAGTGGACGAGGACCGGGCCGTGGAAGCGCCGGGCGCGGCGCAGGGCGGACTCGACGGCCGCGATGTCGTGTCCGTCGATGGGGCCGACGTACTTCAGGCCCAGGTCCTCGAACATGCCCTGCGGCGCGAAGGCGTCCTTGAAGCCCTTCTTGGCGCCGTGCAGCGACTCGTACAGCGGCTGGCCGACCACGGGCGTGCGCTGCAGTACGTCCTTGCCCCAGGCCAGGAAGCGCTCATAGCCGTCGGTGGTGCGGAGGGTGGCCAGGTGGTTGGCGAGGCCGCCGATGGTGGGCGCGTAGGAGCGCTCGTTGTCGTTGACGACGATGATCAGCGGGCGGTCCCGGGCGGCGGCGATGTTGTTGAGCGCCTCCCAGGCCATGCCGCCGGTCAGCGCGCCGTCGCCGATGACCGCGACGACGTGCCGGTCGGTGCGGCCCAGCACCTCGTTGGCCTTGGCCAGGCCGTCGGCCCAGCCGAGCACGGTGGAGGCGTGGCTGTTCTCGATGACGTCGTGCTCGGACTCGGCGCGGGAGGGGTAGCCGGACAGCCCGCCCTTGCCGCGGAGCTTGGAGAAGTCCTTGCGGCCGGTGAGCAGTTTGTGGACGTAGGACTGGTGCCCGGTGTCCCACAGGATGCGGTCCACGGGCGAGTCGAAGACGCGGTGCAGTGCTATGGACAGCTCGACGACACCGAGGTTGGGGCCCAGGTGCCCGCCGGTTCTCGCCACCGCGGTGATCAGGAACTGACGGATCTCCTCCGCCAGTTCGGTCAGCTGTCCCTCGGTCAGTGCCTTGAGGTCACGTGGGCCCCCGACGCGCTCCAGCAGTGGCATGCGCGGTTTCCCCTCCTTGCGTATCTGCGTGTGTCAGCTCACGGTGACCTCGGGGATCCCCGAAGGGGCCCCGGCGTCCGCCATCCGCTCGGCGATCTTCATGGCCTCGTCGATCAGGGTCTCCACGATCTTCGACTCGGGCACCGTCTTGATCACCTCACCCTTGACGAAGATCTGGCCC
>NZ_JBIBKK010000027.1:0-140414 GCF_042959105.1 Streptomyces sp. NPDC007917 | reverse complement strand
GCAAGATCATCGCGTCCAACGGCCACGGTCCTCGCAACTCCCACAGATCGCGGGTGTTGCGAGGACCGTTAGAACCCAAGCCGCGCGGGGGCCTTTCGCGTGTTCGGGACGGTTTCGGAGGCTGGCTGTGTACGGCCGTACGCATCGTTGTGTACACTCGTACGCATGGGATATCTGACGCTCGCCGGTGCGATCACCGCCGAGATCCTGGCCACCACCTCGATGAAGTACAGCGAGGGCTTCAGCAAGCTGTGGCCATCGCTGGCCACCGCTGCCGGTTATCTGGTCGCCTTCGCGCTGCTCGCGCAGACGCTCAAGACCGTCTCGATGGGCACCGCGTACGCCATCTGGGCCGGGGCCGGGACGGCCGTCATCGCCGCGATCGGAATGCTCTTCCTCGGCGAGGCCGCCACCACCGCCAAGGTGCTCGGGGTGCTGCTGGTGATCGCCGGGGTGATCGTGCTCAACCTCGGCGGGGCCCACTGATGGCCCGCCGCTACGACCCCGAGCGGCGGCAGCGCATCATCGACGCCGCGGTCGTCGTGGTCCGCGAGCGCGGTATCGCGGGGCTCAGCCACCGGGCCGTGGCCGCCGCGGCCGATGTGCCGCTGGGCTCGACGACGTACCACTTCGCCACCCTCGACGACCTGCTGGTCGCCGCGCTCCGGCAGATCAACGCCGGGTGGCTGGGCGAGGTGGAGCGCTGGGCGGAGAGTGCCGATCAGGGGGCGTCGGCCGACGAGCTGGCCCGGTGGCTGGAGGAACTGCTCACGGGTGACCGGTCCCGGCTGGAGCTGGAGTACGAGCTGTACTTCGCCGCGCTGCGCCATGAGGGGCTGCGGCCGCTCGCCGCCGAGTGCCTGGACGAGATGGCCCGGATGCTGGCGCGCCTGGTGCCCGACGCCGCCACGGCGCGCGCGGTGGTGGCCCTGATCGACGGGCTGACCCTGCAGGTGCTGCTGGCGGACCGCCCGTACGACCGGGAGAGCACTCGCGCGGCACTGGCGCGGATCATGGGCGCGGACGGCACCGGCGGGCCGCCCGGGACCGCCCCCTGAGACCGGTTCGCCTCCCGGGGCCGCCTCCGGTTAGCGTTCTGACCATGACCGACGCAGCCATCACCACCAGCACCACCCGCACCGGCGCAGCCGCCGCCGGTCTCGCCACCCTCGCCGAGGACGGCACCGTTCTCGACACCTGGTTCCCGGCCCCCGAGCTGGCCGCCGAGCCCGGCCCGGCCGGGACCGAGCGGCTGAGCGACGAGCGCGCCGCCGAGCTGCTGGGCGACACCGTCCTGAAGGCCGTGGGTCCTGACCCGCGCCGCGGGGTCGAGGTCGTGGCCGTCCGTACGGTCATCGGCTCCCTCGACGACAAGCCGCTCGACGCGCACGACGTCTATCTGCGGCTGCACCTGCTCAGCCACCGCCTGGTCAAGCCGCACGGCGTGAACCTGGACGGCCAGTTCGGGCTGCTGGCCAACGTGGCCTGGACCTCGCTCGGCCCCGTCCCCGTCGACCAGGTCGAGCGGGCCCGCCTCGCGGCCCGCGCCGAGGGGCTGCAGCTGTCGGTGACCAGCGTGGACAAGTTCCCGCGGATGACCGACTACGTGATCCCCGCCGGGGTGCGCATCGGCGACGCCGACCGGGTCCGGCTCGGCGCCCACCTGGCCTCCGGGACGACCGTCATGCACGAGGGCTTCGTCAACTTCAACGCCGGGACGCTGGGCACCTCCATGGTCGAGGGCCGGATCAGCGCGGGCGTCGTGGTCGGCGACGGCTCGGACATCGGCGGCGGCGCGTCGATCATGGGCACGCTCTCCGGCGGCGGCAAGCAGACCGTCTCCATCGGCGAGCGCTGCCTGCTGGGCGCCGAGGCGGGCATCGGCATCTCGCTCGGCGACGACTGCATCGTCGAGGCGGGCCTGTATGTGACCGCGGGCACCCGGGTCTCCCTGCCGGACGGCACGATCCACAAGGCGCTGGAGCTGTCCGGCGTCAACAACCTCCTCTTCCGCCGCAACTCCACCACCGGCGCGGTCGAGGCGCTGCCGCGCAGCGGCTCGTGGGGCGGCCTCAACGAGGCACTGCACAGCCACAACTGAGCCGCGGGCGCCGGGGGCGGGCGGCCCGGTCAGAGGCCGCCCGCCCCCGCCTCGCCACCCGCCGCCCCCGCCTCGCCGCCCGCCACCTCGCCGTACGCGGCCAGCAGCCCGTCGGTCAGCTCCTTGCCGGCGGGGAGCAGCGGGGCCCGGACCGGGCCTGCGGGCAGCCCGAGCGCGCCGAGCAGCGCCTTGGTGGTGGCCACCCCCGGGGCGCCGGCGGCCATCATCCGCTCGACGAGCGGGGTGAGGGCCAGATGGCGCCGGGCGGCCTCGCCCGGATCTCCCGCGTCGTGCGCGTCGAGCACCGCGCGCACCTGCTGACCGGCGACGTTGGCCACGACGCTGACGTAGCCGGCGCCGCCGATGGCCCGCAGCGGCAGATTCAGCTCATCGCAGCCGGAGAAGTAGGCGAGCCCGCTGGCCGCCATCACCCTGGCCGCCTTCAGCAGGTCGTACGCGCTGTCCTTGACGGCCGTGACGCGCGGGTGTTCGGCGAGCCGCAGCAGGGTGTCGGCGGCGAGTTCGGTGCCGGTGCGGGCGGGGATGTCGTACAGCATCACGGGGAGCCCGACCGCGTCCGCGACCGTGCGGAAGTGCTCCGCCACGGCGTCCTGGGGCGGGCGGCTGTAGTACGGGGTGACGACCAGCAGCCCGTGGGCCCCGGCCTTTTCGGCCGCGCGGGCCAGCTCCACGGTGTGCCGGGTGTCGCTGGTGCCTACCCCGGCGGTGATCCGGGCCCGGTCGCCGACGGCCTCCACGACCGCCCGCAGCAGCGCCTCCTTCTCGGCGTCGGAGGTGGTCGGGGACTCGCCGGTGGTGCCGCTGACCACGATTCCGTCGCAGCCGCCCCGGTCCACCAGGTGGCCGGCCAGGCGCTGGGCGCCGTCGAGGTCGAGGGCGCCGTCCTCGGTGAACGGGGTGATCATGGCGGCGGCGGTACGGCCGAAGGGGCCCAGGGACATGGCGTGCACGCTCCGTGCGGCAGGAGGGACGGGACAGGGGGTTCCTGCGCTGGATTCTGGGCCCCTTCGGGGTACAGGTCTATTTAATTGTGCTGGTCCGACCGTTCAGCGGCGCTAAGGCTTCAGTCGCACGATCTGCGGGTCGTGGTCGCTGGACTGGTCCGCGAACTCCGCGTTGATGTGCACGATGTCGTAGTCCGGGCGGCGCACGGCGCGGCTGGTGAGGATGTGGTCGAGGACCTGCGAGTTGCCGTTGTAGACATAGCCGTAGCGCTCGTCCTTCGGTAGCCCGGTGACCAGGTCGGTGAGCACCCCGCCGGCGGTGAGATCGGCCAGCGCGGGCGAGAACTGGTAGTCGTTGAGGTCGCCCGCGACGACGACGCGGGCCCGCGGGTCCACGGCCAGCAGCTTCTTGACGAAGGTGTTGACCGCCTCGGCCTGCCCGGTGCGCTGGGTCTCCGAGCCGCGGGCCGGGGGCTGGAAGCGGCTGTCCAGGCCCTGGTCGCCGCCCTTGGAGTTGAAGTGGTTGGCGATCACGAAGACCGGGCGGCCGCGGAAGGAGAACTGCCCGACCAGCGGCTTGCGGCTGTCCTTCCAGACCGGGTTCTCGGGGTCGATACGGCCGGGCGAGGCCGACAGGCCCGCCTTGCCGCCGTCGTCCGTCACCCGCACCGCGGTGGTGGCGTCCCCGCCCGCGACATCGGTGAACGAGACCCGCTCGGGGTTGAAGAGGAAGGCGACCCGGATGTTGCCGCCCGGCTGCCCGCCGTCCTGGTCGTCGGCCGGGTCGATCTGCCGCCACTCGTACGCGGGGCCGCCCGCCGCCTTGATCGCGTCGGTGAGCTTCTTCAGCGTGGCCCCGGCGGCGGTGACCGCGTCGTTCGTCGGGCCGTTGTCGTCCTGGACCTCCTCCAGGGCGACGATGTCGGGGGAGGCGAGGTTGTGCACCAGCCCCGAGGCGAGCCGGTCGAACTTCGCCTGCGCGGTCTTGGGGGACAGGTTCTCCACGTTGTACGTGGCGATGGACAGCTCGTCGGCCTTCTGCCCGCGAGTGGTCTCCCGGGCCAGGTTCCCGTCCGCGAGTTCGCCGAGCGCGGTGGCCTGGATCTCGTAGCCGCCGAAGTTGTCGTAGTCCAGCGGCCCGGCGGTGGTGCCGGTCAGCCGGTCACCCACATCGGCGACGGGGAAGGGGCGTTGGGCGAACGGGATGAGGGAGGCGACCTTGACCCGGCCGGCGTTCGGGTCGCGGTAGGAGCTGTAGAGCACCCCGCCGCGCGCGGTCCGGGCACGGCCGGGCTCGGCGGTGACCCACAGCTCGTTGAACGCGCTGGTCGCGCCCACGACCGGGGCGTCCTTGACCGAGACGCGCATGCCCTCCAGGGACTCATAGCGGTCCAGGGCGTAGGAGTTCGGGTGCAGCGGCAACCCTTCAATATTGCCGCTGCTGCCCGCCGCCGCGTCGGGGGCGTAGCGGTCGGGGACGGTGGAGGGGGTGAGCGCGAAGGCGGCGGGCAGCGCGTTGCCCGAGGACTCGACCGTCCAGGTCGCCCTGGTCAGCTCGGTGACCGACTGCAGCCCGGCGTCCGCGCCGCCCGGGTAGTACTCGCTGACCGTACCGGAGACCCGTACCGCGTCCCCGACGGCGACCGACGGGGTCGTCGAACCGGTGTAGACGAAGATCGCCTCGCTGGTGGCCCGGTCCCGGTCGGGGCGCGGGTCCTGGAACCAGAAGCCGCGCGAGGAGCCGAAGGCGCGGATCGCCGTGACCGTGCCGGGGACCTCGGACACCTGCTTGCCCGAGAACGGGGATATTCGGGTGCTGCCCTGGATGTCATGGATCCGGATCTCGGCGGCGGCCGCCGGCTGCGGGGCGGCGAGCAGCCCGGCCGCGAGCGCGGAGGCGACGACGGCGGTGACGGCGGCGGGTCCGCGCAGGGCGCGTGGGGACATGGTGGAGCCTCCGATGAGGAGTGACCGGATGACCAGAGGTGAACAAGCCTCTACGCGCGTCAATGTCTTTCCTCGCCAGGGCAGTTGTCAAGGGACGGCTGGTGTACCGCCGGGGTCGGAGGCGTGAACCGGGTGCGGCCACGGCGCCGGGCGTGCTCCGGCGCCCATGGCGTCAGCCGCTCCCGTCGTATGCCGGGCCGATGGCCGAAATCGCAGGCCGACGTCCCCTTGACGGCACATCGGGACGAAACCGCCCCACCTTCCGTCTAGGCTGGGACCGGTCGCGCCCGCAGCGCCGCGACCCCTCCCAAGCCAACAGTTTCATTCGACGTCGTCCGACTCCGTCCGACGTCATCCGCTCCCGAGGAGATGAGCCCGCCGATGCCCGGAGACCGCCCCACCCTGCCGCCCGTGCGGCTTCGCTCCGAGGCCGAACTCGCCCGGGACGCGCTGACCGCCCCGCTGCTGGCCCGCGCGGTGCGGCTCGCCCGCTGGGCCGGGCCCCACCGGCCGGTCGCGGCGGGCGGCGTACTGACCGAGCCCGACCTGCGGGCGGCGGCCGAGCACCTGGGGCTCGGCGCCGACGAGGACGGCCCGGGGTACGCGGCGGAGGCCTGGCAGCTGGCCGTCGACACCGGACTGATCGAGGTCCAGGAGCCCGCGCCGACGGCTGAGGGCGCCCACGGGGCGGACGGCGGGGACTTCGACGAGGACGCGGCCACGGGGATCGCCACCCCCGGCGAGGAGCTGCGGCTGATCACCGAGGGCAGCCCGCGCGACGTCCTGGACATCTGGCTCGGCGGCTTCGAGACCGTACTCGCCGACGCGGCGGCCCCCGACCTCGCCGAGATCGTCGACCAGATCGACGACGAAGGCGAGATCGACCTCGACGCGATCGACTGGAACCCCGAGGAGGAAGCCGACTTCCTGGACGGGGTGCTGGGCAATCTGTATCTGCTGACCGCCCAGGACGAGGAGGACGCCGGCCGCGCCGTGCCGCTGCCCGCGCTCGCCGCCGCCATGATCGTCCCCGAGGACATGGAGGAGCCCACCGACGACATCCTCGAGGAGATCTCCGAGGCGATGGTCCGCCTCGACGACCAGTTCCGGATGCTGGAGCCGACCGGCCTGGTCGAGTACCAGCCGGTGGACGAGGCGCTGATCGAGGAGGTCGACGGCGAGGGCCGCTTCCCCGAGACCGCCGGATCGTCCCTCGGCCCCGACGAGGAGGACATCTCCCGCTACGGCATGGTCAGGCTCACCCCGCTCGGCGTCTTCGGCGTGCGCAACCGGATGCTGGACGCCGGTATCGACGCCCCGGCCGTCGGCGACCTGGCCGACAAGGGCGCGGAGGTCCTGCTGGACGCCCTGCCCGGCCACCCGGAGCCCGCCGCGCGCGCCGAGGCCGAGCAGTGGCTGGCCCGCCGTACGCCCGACGAGGCCGCCCGGGAGCTGCTGGCCGCGGCGCGCGGCGACGACACGGGCGCGCCGCTGCGCCGCCTGGCCTGTCAGCAGACGCTCTCGCTGGTCGGCGCCGCGGCCGAGCCCGCGCTGCGCGAGGTGCTGGACGACCGGCACCTGGGCGGCCTGGCCCGGGTGTGGCTGGCCGAACACGCGATGCCCGACGTCCCGGAGCCGTCCGAGGAGATGGTGTTCTGGCTGACGGTGGACACCATCGCGGCCCAGCTCGCCGCGGACGGCGACTCCGCCGAGCTGCGGGAGCTGGTGCGCGGCCTCGTCGAGCGGTCCGGGTCCTTCTTCGAGGTGGCGTGGCGGGTGGACCACCCGGCGACCGCCGAGGTGCTGGAGGCGATGGGGCGGCTGCATCCGGACAAGAAGGCGGCCAAGGAGGCGCGGAAGGCGGCCTTCAAGGCGCGCTCACGCGTCTGACGGAGCTGAAGCGGACCGGCGCGGGCCGGGGCGGAGGTTCAACCGCCGGGCGCCAATCGAACCGCCGATGTCGCGTCCAGTTCAACTGTTGTTCGGCCAGGAGCGGGAGCGTAGGCCCGCAGTCGGTGGACAGATCTGGCCATTCAGGAGATGAAGATGCCGCTCACCCGAAGAGACTTCGCGAAGAGTTCCGCGTACACCGGCGTCGCCCTCGTCGGCAGCGCCGGGGTGCTCGCCACCGCCCCCGGCGCCCTCGCCGCCGAGCCGGCCGAGGACCTGACCACCGACGCGGCCGAGCGCGGCGGCTCCCGGCTCGGCTACGGCCCGCTCGTCGCCGACCCGAAGGGCATCCTCGCGCTCCCCGCCGGCTTCAGCTACCGGATCATCACCCGCACCGGCGAGACCAAGCTGGAGTCCGGCGAGTCCACCCCCTCCAACCACGACGGCACCGCCACCTTCGAGGGCACCCGCGGTGCCACGCTGCTCGTCAACAACCACGAGCTGAAGGGCCCGCGGGCCGACTGGCCGCACCCCGTGCCGCTGACCGAGGGCCTGGTCTACGACCCGGCGGCCTCCGGCGGCTGCACCGTCGTCGAGGTCTCCAAGCACGGCGACCACATCACCGAGTGGGTCGGCATCGCGGGCACCTCCACCAACTGCGCGGGCGGCAGCACCCCGTGGAACACCTGGCTGACCTGCGAGGAGACCGAGGACAAGGCCGGCAAGAACGGCATGACCAAGGACCACGGCTATGTCTTCGAGGTCGACCCGCACGACCGCCGGGCCAACCGCGACCCCAAGCCGATCAAGGCGCTGGGGCGGTACGCCCATGAGGCGGTCGTCGTCGACCCCAAGCGCGGCCACCTCTATCTGACCGAGGACGCCTCCGGCCCGAACGGCCTCTTCTACCGCTGGGTCCCGCCGCGCGGCTTCGAGCACGGGCGCGGCAAGCTGCGCACCCTCGCCGACGACGCCGGTGTGCTGCAGGCCCCCAAGTGCTTCGACTCCGGCGGCAACTTCGTCGACGACCTGTCGCGCGCGACCAAGACCGGCACGGTCTACGGCGTCGACTGGGTGGATGTGCCCGACCGCGACGCGAAGTCGGTTTCGGTGCGCAAGCAGTTCGACGTCGGCCAGATCACCCGGGCCCGCAAGCTGGAGGGCATGTGGTGGGGCGACGGGGGCGCGTACATCGTCTCCTCGTACGCCCGTGAGGAGAGCCCGGTCGCGCACGACGGCCAGGTCTGGTTCTACGACCCCAAGCGGCGCACCCTGACCCTGAAGGTGCTGCTCGGCGTCAACCCCGACCCCTCCAAGGACGGCGCCTTCGACGGCCCCGACAACATCACCGTCTCGCCGTACGGCGGTCTGGTCATCGCCGAGGACGGCGAGGGCGTCCAGCACCTGTTCGGCGCCACGGACGACGGCCGTACGTACCCGATCGCGCGCAACGAACTCAACATCGGCACGGCGGAGGAGCCGGAGTACAGCGAGTTCACGGGCGTCTGCTTCTCGCCCGACGGGCGCACCCTCTACGCCAACATCCAGACTCCCGGCATCATGCTGGCCATCACCGGCCCCTGGCGCCGCCAGCGCCCCCGCGGCTGATCTCCCCCAGGCCCCGGGCCGCCCCCGCGCCAGGCGCGGGGGCGGCCCGCGTCTTCTGCGACACCTCTGCCCCCTCCGCTCGTTGTACGGGCTACGGGACGGCCCAGGCCGGGGCGTCGACCTTCCTCCCTCGTCGGCGGTCCGGCCCGGGCCCCCGGGCGCCGGGGCCCGGGTGCTGGCGGCCCGGCCTTGATCAGAGGGCCTTGCCGGCGGGCTTGACCATCCCGCGGACCGTACGGGAGTCCACGTACTCGCCCATCGCGGTCATCTCCCACTCACCCGAGAACTGCCTGATGAACTTGGCCATCATCACGCCCGTGCGCGGCTCGGAGTGGGTCAGGTCGAAGCGGACCAGCTCCTCGCCCGTCCCCGCGTCCAGAAGGCGGCAGTAGGCCTTCGCGACATCGGTGAACTTCTGGCCGGAGAAGGAGTTGACCGTGAAGACCAGGCCGGTGACCTCCGGCGGCAGCCCGCCGAGGTGGACCGTGATCGTCTCGTCGTCGCCACCGCCCTCGCCGGTGAGGTTGTCGCCGGAGTGCTGGATCGCGCCGCCCAGAATCGAGAGCTTGCCGAAGAAGCAGGCGTCGATCTTCTTGCGGTCCACACCGAAGGCGATCACGGACGCGTCGAGGTCGATGTCCTTGCTGCGGAAGGCGGGCTCCCAGCCCAGGCCCATCTTGACCGAACTCTGCAGCGGCCGACCGCCCTTGACCAGCGAGACCGTCTGGTTCTTCTGCAGACTGACGCGGCCCTTGTCGAGGTTGATCTTCCCGCTGCCGGCCGCCGGGGCGGCGGCCGCAGGAGCGGCCGGCGGGGCAGCGGGCGGCGGGGCCGCGGGCATGGGCGGGGGCTGGAAACCGGCGGGCGGGCCGGCGGGCGGCGGCGCCTGGACGGCCGCGGGGGCGGGGGCCGCGGGCGCGGCGGGCTCCTCCACCGTCACACCGAAGTCGGTGGCGATGCCCGCCAGCCCGTTGGCATACCCCTGCCCGACCGCGCGCACCTTCCACGCGCCATTGCGCCGGTACACCTCGACGACCACGAGCGCGGTCTCGGCGCCCAGCCGGGGCGGGGTGAACGTCGCGATCACGGCGCCGTCGTCCGCACCGCGCACGGTGGCCGTCGGCTCGGTGCCCGAGAACGTCGCCCCGGGCGCGTCCAGGCTCGCGGTCACCACGATCTTCTCGATGTCGCCCGGCACGGCGGCGGTGTCGACGGTGATCGTGTCACCCGCCCCACCCGCCCCGGCGCGGTGGGTCACGCCGGGGCCGGCGGGCTGGTTGTAGAAGACGAAGTCGTCATCGGAGCGCACTTTGCCGTTGGCGGTGAGGAGCAGGCCCGACACGTCCAGCCGCACGGGGGCGGTGACGTCCACTGCCACGCGCGCGACGGGCAGGGGGAGGTTCGAGCCGGGAGTCATAGCGGTCATGCCCGGGGTAACGAACGTCCCCGCTTTACGGTTCCTTGACCTGCGTCTCGATCCCCATCACGGAGCAACTGGTGGCGGGCCGCGGTTCGGCCCGGCAGAATTCGATCTTCCTGTCGCAGCAGCCCGTTCCGGGGGATCGCCCATGGCCGAGTGCGACGAACCGTTCGAGGACGAACCGTTCGAGATGGACGACGACGATGACGCGTTCGCCCTGGAGGAGGCGGAGGAACTCATCGCCCAGGTGATCGACGACGGCGGCACGTCCCTGGAGCTCGGCCATCTGTCGCTGCCCGTCGTCCCCGCGTCGCTGGCCGAGGCCACCACGCTGACCCGACTCGACCTCGGCGACGGCACGTTCTCCGAGGTGCCCGATTTCCTGGGCGACCTGACCGGCCTCACGTACCTCTCCCTCAGCGACAACCGGCTCGAGGCGCTCCCCGCGTCGCTGGGCAACCTCAGCGCGCTCACCGAACTCGTCCTCAGCGGAAACTGGCTCGCGCGGCTACCCGCATGGGTACGACAGCTGACCGGACTCACCGACCTCGACCTCCGTGACAACCAGCTCATCGAGCTCCCCGAGTTCCTCGGCGGCTTGAAAAACCTCACGAGCCTCGACGCCGGCAGCAATCGCATCTCCACCGTGCCGGGCTCATTGGGCGATCTCACCGCCCTCGACGAGCTCAATCTGTCCGGCAACCGGCTCGTCGAGATCCCCGCGGCACTGGGAAATCTGACCGCCCTCACCCGACTCGACCTGGATTTCAACCGCCTCGCCCAGTTGCCCGCATCGCTCGGAGATCTCGCCGGCCTCACCCATCTCCTGCTGGGCGGCAACCGACTCACCGGGCTGCCCACGGAGCTGGGCAGGCTCACCGCCCTCCGATGGCTGAACCTCGACCGGAACGAACTGACCGAGTTGCCCCCATGGGTCGGAAACCTTACGAAGCTGACAGGAATCAATCTCGGCGACAACCGGCTCACGGCGCTGCCCGAAACGCTGGGCGGCCTCACGGCGCTGACGAGTCTCAGTCTCCGTGGCAATGGGCTGACCGAACTTCCGGCGTCCATGGGCAACCTCACCGCGCTCACCAGCCTTGACCTGGGCGACAACGAATTCACCGACCTGCCCGCGTGGCTGGGGGACCTCCCGGCCCTCACCTCGCTCCGGTTGGACGACAACAGGTTCAGCCACCTGCCGAGGTGGCTGGAAGGGCAGCCACGCATCGTCGTTCACCTGGGCGAAGGCCGTGTCCTGAGAAACGGCTCATGATGTGCGGCGCCCGCCACGACCCCCGTACGTCCCCTGTCGGACCCGCCCGCCATCATGGCCCGTATGACCACCGCGCCTGACCCGCTGCACGCCCTGGCCCGCACCCATCTGCCCCCCGACCTCGCCGACCGCTGGATCGCGCTGCTGCGCCCGGCCGCCCACCTGCGGAAGGCCGAGCCCGCCGATCCGGTCGTCGGCCGGCTCGGCGGACTGCCCCGGCTGCCCGAGGGCGTGGAATGGCCGGTGTGGGAGGGGCACGGGCCGCTGCCGTTCGTCGCGGCGGTCGACTGCGCCGCGCTGCCCCGGGAGGCGCTGGACATACCGCTGCCCGCCGAGGGCCGGCTCGCCTTCTTCTACTACGGCGACGAGGACGACGACGCGCTGGTCGACACCGCCGACCCGGACACCTGGGCCGGTGCCCGCGTCCTCCACCTCCCGCCCGAGTCCGCGACCGCGCCCGAGCGGCCCGCGCCGGCGGGGCTCACCCCGTTTCCCGAGGTGCCGCTGACCGTCCGTACGGGCCCGAGCGCGCCCGACTTCGACTCGCTCGCGCTGACCGCCGCGTTCGGTGAGGACGAGCTTCCGGACGCGTTCAAGCGGGCGGTGTGGAAGCACCAGAGCGGTGCCGCGCATCAGATCGGCGGCCACGCCCAGTCCGTCCAGACCGCCGTGGAGATCGTGGTGGCCCATGGCGCCCTGGGTGGCGAGGTGCCCTGGGAGGACCCGCGGATCGAGAAGGAGGCGGAGGGGTGGGTGCTGCTCGCGCAGCTCGACTCCGACGACGACGCGGACATGATGTGGGGCGACGCCGGCGCGCTGTACTGGCTGATCCGCCCCGATGACCTCGCCGCGGGCCGCTTCGAGAGGGCCATGTTCACCTGGCAGTGCTGCTGAGGCCCAGCGGGCTCAGGAGGTGACCTGGACGTCGACGCACTTCTCAGCGGTTCCCCGCACCACGCATACGCGCATGACGTACTTCCGGTCCTCCGGCAGGTTTCCCGTCGCCCAGGGGCTGTCGTAGGGCGCGTTGTGACCCCGAGTCGTGGCCTTCCGGTTGTCGTAGGTGAGGGTGGCCTCGATCCCGTAGCCGTCCGCGTTGCGGTCGTGCGCGCGCATCGCGTCACCGGGGTAGCCGTTGCCGGGGTCCTGGCGCCACTCCGCGTATCCCGCGTCGATGCCTCCGGACAGAGTGACCATGACGTTGCGGCCGTAGTCCGGCCACGTGGGGGTCAGAGAGAACTCGTCCAGGGAGGGGATGGCCGCCGCCGGCTCGGCACTGACGAGCGCGGTGCCGGCGAACACGGCGGCCGTACCGAGGACGACGCCGAGTCTCGTTCTCATGCGGTTCATGCTGCTCCTCCGTGTGCGGTGCTTCGGCCAACGCCGTCAATGCTCGTGGGAGAAGCCTCGGGTGTCTTTGACGCGGCGTCTCCTCTTGCTTGACGCTGCGTCTACAACCGCAGCCTCTCGTTGATCGACCGAGTTGAGGGAGAATCATGGATCTGCCGTCGGTGCCCGCCAGCGTCACCAGCCTGATCACCTCCGCAAGGCTGCCGCCGGAATTCACCGCCTTCTTCACCCCTGCCGCGGAGCTGACCGACGACGCGGACTGGTCCCATGTCGCGTCAGCCGTGGAGGCGTACCTGGCGACCGCGGGCGTGGACGAGAACGTACGAGGTGCCCTGGCGCTCGCCGGAGCGTACGGCTGGCTGGACTCCCTGGACGACGGCACGGACCCGGACCAGATGGACGAGGACAGCGACCGGGCCGTCGCGCTGCTGCGGGAAGCCGAAGCCCACGGCATCGACGAGGACGAGACCTGTGAGCTGTGGCGGTATGCCGAGCACATAGGGAGCGTCGCAGCCGAGCTCAGCGACCACCTCGCGGAGATGGACGCCTATGTGGCCGAGCACGGGGCGACGCCGCGGGGTCGGCTGGACGCGAAGCTGGGGCAGGCGCACGAGCTCTACTCCGCCGGCGAGCGGGCCGCGGCGCTCGTGTTGTTCCGCGAGGTCGCCGAAATCAGCCTTTGGGACAGTGAGTTCAGCGGGTGCGTGGACCGCATCGACATCGGCTGGTGCCGCCTGCTGCACGACGCGGCCCAGGTCGAGGGCCCGGAGGCGGCGCGGAAGATATGGCAGGAAGCGAGGGCGGCTTACCGGGTGGCGAGGTTTCCCGTCACGACGCACGCCTGGCCGTTGGTCGAGATGCTGTTGGGTACGGGGGTGCCGGACATCATCGAGGTGATCATTCACGAATGGCTGGAGGGTGCCAAGGAGGCCGGGAGGTGGGAGCTGCCGGTGACCGAGGACGAGCAGCGCATCTTCGAGCTCGCCCTGGCCGAACTCGAAGGATCTCCTCGTTGCTAGGCCCTGTCCGGGCGCGTGACCGGGTGAAGCTTCGGCATGCGCCGAAATGTTGGGGCATGATGGGGGTGTGACCGATTCCCCTCCGCCCGCCGCCCGCCTCGCCGCCCTCGCCGGCGCCATGGCCGACGAGACCCGGGCCGCGATCTGCATGGCCTTGCTCGAAGGACGCGCGTGGAGCGCGGGCGAACTGGCCCGGATCACCGGGGTGACGCCCTCCACCGCGAGCGGGCACCTGACCCGCCTGCTGGACGCCGGGATCTGTGCGACCGAACGGCAGGGCCGCCATACGTACGTACGGATCGCCGACGCGGAGACCGCGCGCCTCGTCGACTCCCTCGCCTCACACGCCGTCCCCGGCCGGGACGCGCCGTACACGGAGCCGGTCGTCGCCTCGTCCGACCCGCTGGCCCGCGCGCGGACCTGCTACGACCACTTCGCGGGGCGGCTCGGCATGGCGGTCACCGACGCCATGGTCAGGCGCGGACTGCTGGACACGGAGGGGGCGTTCGAGCTGACCGAAGCGGGGGAGGAGTGGTGCGCCCGGGTGGGCGTCGACCTGGCTCACGGGGGCCGCCGGCCGGTCGCGAGCTCCTGTCTGGACTGGACCGAGCGCCGCCGCCATCTGGGCGGGGTGGCCGGTGCCCGGCTGTGTGGCGTGGCGTTGCGCCGGGAGTGGGTGGCGCGGACGGAAGAGGGTGGGCGGGCGCTGCGGGTGACCGACGACGGGGAGGCGGCCTTCGGCGAGCTCCTGGGGCTCACCCCCGGCGCCTGGCAGTGACCCGATACAACTTTTTCACAGCCGAATATTTCGGTGGACACCAAAATGTAGACACCTTAGGCTGCCCGCATGAGTTCCCGCCTCGCCTCTCCCGGCGTCCTCACGGCCGGCGCCGCCACCTTCTCCGTGCTCGCCTGGGCGTCCGCCTTCGTCTCCATCCGCAGCGCGGGCGCCGCCTACTCCCCGGGCGCGCTCGCACTCGGCCGGTTGCTGGCCGCCTCGCTGGTGCTGTTCACCCTGGTGGCGATACGCCGCGAGGGACTGCCGCCCCGGGGCGCCCGGCGCGGCATCCTCGTCTCGGGCGTCGTCTGGTTCGGCGGTTACATGGTCGCCTTGAACTGGGGCGAGCGCCTGGTCGACGCCGGTACGGCGGCCCTCCTGGTCAACGTCGGGCCGATCCTGATGGCCCTCCTGGCGGCGCGGCTGCTCGGCGAGGCGCTGCCGCCGCGGCTGCTCGCCGGGATGGCGGTGTCGTTCGGCGGGGCGGTGGTGGTCGGCCTGTCGCAGTCTTCGGGTTCCTCCGGACACGAGGGCGGCACCTCGGTGCTCGGCGTAGCGCTGTGCCTCCTCGCGGCGCTGGCGTACGCGACCGGCGTGGTCGCCCAGAAGCCCGCGCTCGCGTACGGGACTCCGCTCCAGATCACGGCGTACGGCTGCCTGGTCGGCACGGTGGCCTGCCTCCCCTTCGCCGGGCAACTGGCCACCGAGCTCCCGAAGGCCCCGGCCTCCGCGACGCTCAACATGCTCTACCTCGGTGTGGTGCCCACCGCCCTCGCCTTCACCACCTGGACCTACGCCCTCGCCCGCATGCCCGCCAGCCGGCTGGGCGCCACGACCTACGCCGTCCCGGCCATCGTGGTCCTGCTGAGCTGGGCGTTCCTCGACGAGGTGCCCGTCTGGCTGACCCTGCTCGGCGGTGTGCTGTGCCTCGCCGGCGTGGCCGTCTCCCGCTCCCGCCCCCGGCCGTCCCGCGCGCCTGCCCCGCAGTCCGCAGAGCCCGAGCCGGATCCCGAGCCCGAGCCCGAAGCCGCCGACGCGCCCTGACCGCCCGGCGCTACCGCGCGGGCGTGGTCAGCTTTGCCGTGGGTGCACCCGGCAGTTGGTGTGGAGGTATTGGGCGGCGCCGTTCGCGAAGTCGTAGATCGCGACCGTCTGGGTGTCCTCCAACGGATCCGTCGGCGGCATCAGGAAATGGGTCTCGCTCACCGGAAGCAGCTCATATCTGATGCGGTCCGGCTTCTGGAGGAACTCGGCCTGCATCGGATCGAGGACCAGGGTCAGGTACGGCCTTCCGCCGTCGGCTGACACCTCATAGCGTGTGCCGGGGCGCCCGTAGACGCCTTGGTACCTGGTCAGGTCGAGGTTCAGCGCCGGGTCCGGTGCGGGCAGGTCCGGGATGGTGACCGTGCCGAGGTCGGTCAGGATCTCGTTGAACACCTCGCGGTAGAAGCTCTCCCTCGGTCCGCCGTTGGTCAGCATCGTGATGGCGGTGTCCGAGTCCGGCAGGAGCCGTAGCCGGGCGTTCTGGCCGATCGTGCTGCCGTCGGTCGCGTAGACGGTCTCGCCGTGCCAGTCACACACGATGAGGCCGAGTGCCCACGCCGGCCCGAACATGTGGGGGTCCGGCACGGGCACCCGCGACCGCAGCATTTCCCGAACACTCTCGGCCGAGACGATGCGCTTTCCGCTGGGCGCCGTGCCGTCGTTGAGGAGGAGGTGCGCCATGGCGAGCACCTCCCGGGTGGTCGAGGTGACGTTTCCGCCGGGGCCGAATGCGCGGGGCAGGTGGCGCACCGGTGTGACGATGGGGCCCTCGTCCAGGGAACGGAGCAGGTGCCCGGTCGCGGCGCGCGCCTCGTCCACCTGTTCCTGCCAACTGTTCGTGCTGGTCAGGCCCATGGGTTCGAAGAGGCGGCGGCGCATGACGTCGTCCCAGCGCGCACCGTCGTGCACCTCCAGGATCCGCGCGAGAATCGCGTACCCCAGTGCCGCGCTGTACCCGTGGGTGCGGCCCGGCGGAAAGACCTGGGGCGCGTCGGCGATGTTCTCGACCATGCGCGCGTAGACGTCGTCGCCTTCGCCGGGGTCGCCGTAGGCTTCCTCGATACCGCTGGTGTGGTGAAGCAGATGGCGCGGGGTGACTTCCGCGCTTGCCTCGGGATCGGCCACGGCGAAGCCGGGCAGGTAGCTGCGCACCGGCTCGTCGAGGTCGACTTTTCCCTCGTCGACGAGTTGCATGAAGGCCAGTGCGGTCCATGTCTTGGTCATGGAGCCGCACTGGTAGACGGTGTCCGTCGTCGCGGGTTCCCGCGTTTCCACGTCCTTGACGCCGACGGCGAGTTCGGTCAGCTCTCCGCCGTGGAGCACGCCGATCGCGGCGCTCGGAACCGCGTACTCCGCCAGGAGTTCCGCGATCCGGGCCCGGATGCGCGGTACGTCGAGCGTCATCGCGGGAGACCGACCGCGTTCGCGGCGTCCGCTTCGCGGTACTCCGTCGTGGCGTAGGGGCCGGCGTATGCCTCGAAGAAGTCCCGGACAACGTCGAGGGAGTCATGGGTGATGACGTTCACCGCCGTGGCCCCGTCCTTGCTCGCGATCGCCAGCTTCCACGTGGCGCCTTTGGGGAGGTTCGCGTGTGCCTTCTTCAGCCCGCTCCAGAACTTGCCGTCGTCCGAGACCGTCGACACGGCCATCACGTACATCATGGGGTCCTCACTTTCCAGGTGAGGAAAAGCTACGTTGCGTTTCTGTTCGAGTCAACGGAATCGGTGCGGAAATCCCTTCATAACCAGGATCGTTGCAACAAGGATGCGAATGAATGCAACTTCCTCAATCAAGTCGTTGCAATGTACTGTTGTTGAACGCAAAGAAAGGAGTCGCATCGGTGCCAGGAGGCAGGCTGACCCACGAGGACCGCCGGAGGATCGCGGCGTGGCTGGCCGAAGGGCTCGGATACGCCGAGATCGGCCGACGGCTCGGTCGGCCGACATCCACGATCAGCCGCGAGGTCGCACGCAACAGCGCCTCCGGCGACTATGCCGCCGACCACGCGCAGCGGGTCTCCGACCACCGGGCCCGCAGGCAGAAGCCCGCCCGGCCCGCCGAGCCGGCGACCGACGAGCAACCGGCCGAGAGGGTACGCGGCTTCATGGACCAGTTCGCGACGCTGCTGGCCGCGACCGGCCTGCCCCGGATGACCTCCCGGGTGTTCGTCTGCCTGCTCACCGCTGACGCCGACGGCCTGACGGCGGCCGACCTGGTGCGCCGGCTACAGGTCAGCCCCGCGTCGGTGTCCAAGTCCATCGGCTCCCTCGAAGCCATGGAACTGGTGGTACGCCGGCCGGATCCCGGCGGGCGCCGCGAGCGGTACACCATCGACGACGACGCCTGGCTCCGGGCCTGGCAGGCCGACACCGGCGCACACTCCGAGATCGCGACCGCCGCACAGCGTGGCATCGAGATCTTCGGCGCCGACACCACCGCCGGCACCCGACTCGGCACGATGGGCCGGTTCTTCGCCTGGCTCAGCGAGCAGATGAACGGCAGCACCCTCGCCGAGGCCGCCGTACACGACGCGCTGACCGTGCTGGCCGCCCTCGTGCACGCCGATCGACCCCTCACCCTCGGCACGCTGGCCACCGCGCTCGACTGGCCCGAAGACCGCGCCACCGCCGCCCTGGACACGATCCGACGGCAACCGGCCATCGCCGATCCCCTCGCCCTGAGGACCGTCGGCCCCCGGACGTACACCCTCGTCCCGAGACCGGACCGCCTCAGCCCGGCGCAGTGCAAAGCACTCCACCGAGCTGTGTGACCCCGTGATCCCATGCCGCCGCTTGACCTTGGAACACGATGCGCGCTCTCCGGGGACTGGAGAACAGCAGCCCGTCAGTGCGGCTGCAGGCGACGCCGGCGGTCGGCACGAACCCGGATTCCCAGTTCATCGACACGCTCATCGAACGATGCGCGATCGAGCCCGAGTTCCACGTGCGGGAAATGCTGACGTGGGCCCTCACCCGCCACGCGTCATCGCTGACGGTCCCCAAGCTCATCGACGAACTCCGCTCGGAGCGTGCGCAGGCACGAAGCCAGGCGTTGCACACGCTGTCCAAGATCGCGGACCGGCAGGCGTGGCCGGCGATCACCCGGACGCTCCTGACCGACCCCGACGACGAGGTGGCGCGGACCGCCTGGCGAACAGCGGTCGTCCTCGTGCCCGAAGGCGGAGAGGCCGAGTTGGCCGGGGTGTTGGCGACACAGCTCGGGCGCGGCGAGCGGGAGACGCAGCTCAGCCTCAGCCGGGCGCTGATCGCGCTCGGTGACGTGATCATGCCGACCCTGCGCACCGCGATGACGGACTCCGACCCTCGCGTGCGTCAGCATGCGATCGCCACGGAGCGGCTGTTGCGCGACCCGGACGCCGGATCGATTTGCGGTGAGTATGAGACAACGACACGCCGACGCCATGGCGTGTCGTTGTCTCATACTCACCGCAAACCGAGCTGTCAGCAGGAGTCCGACGGTTTCGTGCCGATCGAGATCTCGGCCCAGACGGTTTTCCCAGGTGCGCCGCCGGGCCGGGGCGAGACGGCCCGGCGCTCGGCGAGCTGGGAGACGAGGTACAGGCCACGGCCGGTCTCGGCGTCCGGCCCGGCCGTGGTGAGCGCGGGCAGCTTCTCGGCCGGGGTGTCCGACACCTCGATCCGGATCACGGCGCCGTGGTTGGCGGGCGGTGCGATCAGGCGTACGTGGAAGTCCCGCCCGGGCGCGCGGCCGTGGTGTACGGCGTTGGTGGCCAGCTCGCTGGCGATGAGGTCACCGCGCTGGCTGTCCCGCTTCGGCTACTCCACCCGGCTGGCCGAGCGCTATCGGACCGGCCGTGCTGCTGGCCTGCGACGCGGCGCACATCCACCCGCCGATGGGCGGACAGGGCCTCAACCTCGCATCCAGGACACGCGCAGACGGAGCTGATGTCCCCGAGCCGGGTCCGCAGGCAGTACGCCGACTGCTGTCGGATCTGATGGCCTTCGAGGACGTGAATCGCTACCTGATTGAGAAGATCGTCGCGATCGGGATCCGCTACGACTTCGGCGAGGGGCATGAACTGCTCGGTCGGCGGAGGCGTGACGTGACACTGAAGCAGGGTCGCCTCTATGAGCTGATGTCCGGCTGGCGAAGACCAGCAGGATCTGCTCAGAGCTGGTTGCGTCGGTGGCTCAAGGAGACGTAAAACAACGAGGAGCTCACCGCTACGCAGATAGTCGATGGCGGGTGTCCACCGCCACCGGCCACCGCACCGAGGTGCGCGGCAAGCTCCTCGTCGGCGCCGTGATGGCAGACCGCCGCCTGCGCCACGACGCTCCCTGACGGCTGTCGCCGTTGCGGCGAACGCCCGCTATTGGTGGTGAGGCGAGGCCGGCGTCTGCCCCATCGCCTTTCAGTTCTGCTCCGTGAATTTTCGGCCAAGATGCCAGGTTCAGGACGGGCGGCCTCTGACTGCTTGAGGCGAGCGTCACCTCGCGCTTTTGGGGGCCCCGCTGGCAAGTGGCTCCGACCAGTATCGATCTGGGATCGAGCCGCCCGACTCGCGGAGGGGCGGCGCGGCCGCAGGGTGAGGCGGAGGCAGTTTCCGGACACGTTAACCGATCAGATGATTACGGTCTGTGATTGACGTTCGAACATGCTGTCTGTAGGCTGCGCGATCGATCACTGCTTCAAGGGATCTGTCGTGACAAAAACCTGGGGGGGTAGTCATGTTCAACAAAAGGCGCTTTGCGACGGTTGCTGGGTTTGCTTCCGTAGCGCTTCTGGCTTTAGCGCCCAATGCGCACGCCAACTGGCACAGCACCCTGGACACCGTCGGTGTTGGGTTCGAATCTCGGCGTTGGGAGGACGAGTCGTTCAGTGAGGTCGAATTCCAGTTATGCAAGACGAACTGGAAGAGCGAGAGCACTCACGTCAAGCTGTGGTATGTGCGGGACTACCAGCCCGATGTGGGATTTGATGACAAGCGGTTCACCGACTGTTTCGGCTGGGATGACTACGACTACAGCAGCGTAGGGCAGTGGCACGACCTTCCGCACAGGAATTACTACTTCTCAATCGCCGCGATAGACGACAGCGGGGGCACAAGCCTCCGTATGAGCGCCGATACTGTCATCGTCGACACCACTGCCGCGGATTAGATGTTGGCCGACTGAGCGTCGCGTGGAGGGGCGCCTCGGCCGGGCGCCTCTCCACGTTCATCCGCACTCGTTCACCCCGCCAGACCAGGCCGGAGACAACCCGTGAAACTCCTCACCAGCCTGCGCACCACCAGCGCACTGTGGGCAGCGCCGTTCGCCATCGGCCTGACTCTTTTCTACTATGCCGTCGCCAGAGAGGCCCCGCTCGACGACTACTACAAGTGGGCCCCTTCTGTCGTGGCCGATGCTCTGGCTCCCGTATACGCATTCGCCTATGCGATTGCCTCGGCGCTCGCGGCTTGGGAAAGCAGTCGCCTCAAGAAGGCGGGAATCTGGAGTCTGGCCCCGGCTCGCTCCCGCTATCGAGTCGCGCTCAACATTCTCGGCCCAGTGCTCACCCTGTCCTGGCTCATGTTGGTTCTGCCGACCGTTCTCGGTTTGGTCGACGAGGGGGTTCTGCCGGATCTCCGCAGTCTTCGGCCGTTTTTTCTCGGCCTACTGCTGTGCTTAGCTCACGCCGTGATCGGGTTCGCGGTCGGACTGTACGTGCCACACCTGATCGCCGCGCCTTTGCTGGCCGTGACAGTGTGGGGGAGCGTCTCGTTCTCTGTCACCTCGTCTTCTTTTTGGTACCGCCATGTGTCGGGTCAGTTTTTCGAGCCCCTCATGTTCGGTGAAGTCGCTCCGGTGAGAACCCTGGTCCCGCATGCGTTGTTCACCGGCTCTCTTGCGGTGGCTGCCATGCTGCTGTGGACGCCGATGAGATCGATCGGCCTGCGAGTCCTGCTCGCCGTGGCCGTGGCGGCCGCTGGTACCGCGACCGCCCGTAACATCGTCAATGGTTGGGGGCCGACCGAGCCGGTCGTCGGCGGAGCGGCGCCCATGCGGTGCTCGGGTGCGGCACCGGCGGTCTGTATGCCAACCGTCAACGCGGCTCACCTCCAGACTGTCAGGAGAGACGTCGAGTCCGTACTGAAGGATCTACGGGCCACCGGTGTGCCCCTATCGCCTGACACGATCACCGACACGCTGGGCGACGGGCGTACCCCCAGGCGATCCACACCTCGCGAATGGCGAGTGAATTTCACGCGCGGGCTTGAGGACGGCAACGTCCGGTACCGTCTCGTGAACGCAGCCATGAGCTTCCCCTGTAGCATGCCCGACCCGACCAAGCGCCGAGAGGTGCTGTGGTGGGCAGCTACCGTCACAGGCGAAGAGAAGGCCTACCGGAAGCAATGGCGGGCGAGCCGTGAGGAATTCGATAATGAATCCTCCAACACTGATCGGGTTCGCGCCGAGGTGAAACGAGTCCGGTCTTTGCCGCCTCGCGAGCAGGCCGATTGGGCAGCTCGCGCGAGGGCGACCGCATGCGGTAGAACGCCATGAACTGGTGGCTGAAGGTCCGGCGTGCTCACATCCTTGCGCCGACGACGATCATCCTCTTCACCGTGCTTGTCGCTGTCGTCGGCGATCGCACGATGGTGCTACCGACGTTCACCGCAGGCAGTACTGCCGGCACACGCGTGATGTTGTTCGTCCCTGTGGCGATCACAGTGGGCGTGATGGCCTGCCTTGAGGCGCGTCTTCCTGCGCCGGAACTCGCCAGTACCCGGCATGTGCCACTCCTTGACGCGGGGTTGGCGCTGACTGTGGTATCCACCTGTGTTTGCACCGCATATGCTCTGGGGCAGCCGACCGCCGGGCGTAACGCGCTCTTTCTGACCGGCCTCATGCTCTGCGCCCGCCCGCTGGTCGGGCAAAAAGCTGTCATGATGCCCGTCGCCTGGCTGCTCGCCGTGCTTTTCGTCGGCTACCGCACACCCCAAGACTCCTATCCCTGGGCGATTCTCCCTGAACCCGCTGGTGCCGCGCACGCCACTGCGATAGCCGTGGTGGCATTCACTATCGGTCTGGCCAGCCTCCTGCGCTCCCCGAGGAACACAACGTGACCCTCCGTTTGGACTCCTGTACCTACGCGTACCGACGCTGGCACAAGCCCGTACTCAAAGATCTCAGTTATGAACTACCCGAGCGTGGACTGACCATCCTTCTGGGACCCAACGGGGCCGGAAAATCGACGCTCCTCAAACTCGCCGCCGCCGTTGCCCATCCACGCTCGGGCACTGTTACCCTCGGCCGGCTTCCGTCCCGGACCAAGGTGTACCGCCGGGCCGTGGCGTGGATGCCCCAGAGCATCATCCCCATGCCCACTCTGACCGCTCGGGAATATGTTGCGTACGTGGGCTGGCTCAAAGGCATGAGCCGCGCAAACGCCTGGTCCCAGGCCCGTGAGGCTCTGGCTCGTGTGGAACTCACCGCAGAAGCCGGTACGAAAACATCCCGCTTGTCCGGCGGGCAGTTGCAGCGTGTCGGCGTGGCCGGCGCGCTCGTCCATGGCGCGCAGGTTCTTCTTCTGGACGAGCCCACCGCCGGAATGGACCCCAAGCAGCGCCGGGTGTTCCGAGATATTCTCAGTTCCCTCAGCGGTGAAGTGACGGTGCTCATGTCCACTCATGATGTTGCCGATCTGGCTGAGGAAGCCAACCACGTCACGGTCCTCAATAACGGTCGCATCATCCACCATGGGACCACTGACTCCTTCTTCGCTTACACGCCCAGTGGTACTGCTGCCGGCCGTGCTGCCGAAGGTGCCTACACCGCCCTCCTTGCGGCGAGCGGTCGGTGACTCACCCGACAGTGCTGCTGAAGCTCGCAGGAAGACCGTGCCGTTCCGCTCACCGCGACACATTCTCAAGCTACGCAGCCCGACTGTGCGGTGAGTCCGAGACGGCGCCGCCGCGGGCCCTGCATTCGGGGGCCCGCGGTGACGGTGTTCTAGGATTTCCGTGAGCAGGCAAGGAGTTCTTCGTGGGTGAGCCGCGATACGTGGTGATCGCCGGCGACCTCATGAACAAGATCGCCGCCGGAAAGTGGCCCGTGGGGGAGTTGCTGCCCACCGAGTCCGAGTTGGCCGCCGAGTACCGTGTCTCGCGCGAAACGCTGCGGCGGGCGTTGAAGCGCCTGGAGCTGGGCGGGCTGATTTCCCGGCACCCGGGAACCGGCACCCGCGTGGAGCGTTTGGAGCCCGTGGCCGCGTTCACCGCGCAGCTGGGGAGTGTCGAGGAGTTGACCCAGTACGGCGTGGGCCACCGCTGACGCGGGGCCCGCACCGGGGCGGCGTCAGCCCAGCGTGAGCCACTGGATACCGAGCCGCTCGACCTGTGCGGCCTCCGTCGCGTTGAGCGCCGCGCGACCGGTGGCCTTGTGCAGGAAGGTCGGCTCGTCCCAGCCCAGTTCACGTACCGCTTCCAACTGGTGGCCGGACCCGAGCAGAAGCTCACGCACAACCATCCCGGCCTCCGCGGTCAGCCACGGTTCGCATCCCAGCGCCTCAGCCACATCCAGGCCGTGAACCGCGACCTCCACCACCCGGGTGATCAGGAACTCCGAGAGCAGCATCGCGTCGCCGTGGCGCGTCCTGACGACACGGTTGTCCGGTTGGTCCCGGCACAACCGGTCCACCCGCTGCCACGTCGCGGCGAAATCGTCGGCGAGAGCGGCGCCGTTGGCGCACTCTGCCGCGTGGTTGCGGGCCAGGTCGATGCGGGCGGTGTTCGTCTGCGGGCTGAAGCGGTCGTCGGGCCGGTAATACTCCACCGCAGTGACCTCGGCGCTGTCCGGAGCCGGGCTGTCCAGCATCTGCGGCAGCCAGGCGATCACTATCCGTACATGCCCCAGCAGCTCGCGAACGGACCAGGGCTCACACCGCGTTGGCCGATCCCACTCGGCCTCGGGCAGCCCGGCAACCGCCTTGGTGAGCTCCGCCGCTTCGACGCGGAACGCCTCCAACACCCGGTCCTGATCCATGCCGATCAAACTAACAACAAAAGGCGAGGAGAACACTCTCCCCGCCACTTTCAACCTATAGCGCACTGGGGGCCTTGCGGCAAGGCCCCGGTCGTGGCGCAGAATCCTCCGCCGAGGCCAGAACGCCGACGTTCCATTTCGTGGCATGGGGGATTTTTGTGATTGACGTGATCATCGCCGGTGGCGGGCCGACCGGCTTGATGCTGGCCTGCGAGTTGCGGCTGCACGGCGTGCGCGTGCTGGTGCTGGAGAAGGAGGCGGAGCCGCCCGCGTATGTCCGTTCGCTCGGACTGCATGTGCGCAGCATCGAGGTGATGGACCAGCGCGGGCTGCTGAAGCGGTTCCTGGCTCACGGCAAGCAGCACCCGCTCGGGGGTTTCTTCGCCGGTATCACCAAGCCGTCGCCCAGTCGGCTGGACACCACGCATCCGTACGTCCTCGGTATCCGGCAGCCCGTGACCGAGCGCCTGCTGGCCGAGCGTGCCACCGAGTTGGGGGCCCAGATCCGGCGGGACTGCGAGGTGGTGGGGCTGAGCCAGGACGAGCACGGGGTGACGGTCGAACTGGCCGGCGGCGCGTCCCTGCGCTCGCGCTACCTCGTCGGTTGCGACGGTGGCCGCAGCACGGTGCGGAGGCTGCTCGGCGTCGGGTTTCCCGGCGAGCCCTCCAGGGCCGACACGCTGGTGGGCGAGATGGGGGTGGCTGTGCCACAGGAGACGGTGGCCGCCGTGGTGGCCGAAGTCCGCAAGACCCAGTTGAGGTTCGGTGTCGGGCCTTTCGGGGACGATGTGTACCGCGTCGTTGTGCCTGCCGAGAAGGTGGCCGAGGACCGCTCCGTCCTGCCGACTCTTGAGGAGTTCAAGCGACAGTTGCGGGCGTACGCGGGCACCGATTTCGGTGTGCACTCACCGCGCTGGCTGTCCCGCTTCGGCGATGGCACCCGGCTGGCCGAGCGCTACCGGACCGGCCGGGTGCTGCTGGCTGGTGACGCGGCGCACATCCATCCGCCGATGGGCGGGCAGGGCCTCAATCTCGGCATCCAGGACGCGTTCAACCTCGGCTGGAAGCTGGCCGCCGAGGTGGGCGGCTGGGCGCCGGAGGGGCTGCTGGACAGTTATCACAGCGAGCGGCACCCCGTGGCCGCCGATGTGCTGGACAACACCCGTGCGCAGGCGGAGCTGATGTCCACGGAGCCGGGGCCGCAGGCGGTACGGCGGCTGCTGTCCGAACTCATGGACTTCGAGGACGTGAACCGCCACCTGATCGAGAAGATCATCGCGATCGGGGTCCGCTACGACGTCGGCGAGGGTCATGAACTGCTCGGTCGGCGGATGCGGGACGTGGCGCTGAAGCGCGGGCGCCTCTACGAGCTGATGCACGGCGGGCGAGGACTGCTGCTGGACCAGACCGGCCGGCTCTCGGTGGCGGGCTGGGCGGACCGGGTCGACCACGTCGTCGATGTCAGCGAGGAACTGGACGTGCCCGCCGTGCTGCTGCGGCCGGACGGCCACGTGGCATGGGCGGGCGACGACCAGCAGGACCTGCTCGGCCACCTGCCCACGTGGTTCGGTGCTGCTCTCGCTTGAGAGTTCACAGGGTTCGCCGCACACCGCTGAAACCCCGTACGACGCGGACCCGCACCGGCGGGGCTCGCGTCGGCCGTGCTCGCTGCCGGAATGTGCCCCGTGGGGGAGTTGCTGCCGACCGAGCCCGAGTCGGCGGCCGAGTACGGCGTCTCGCGGGAGACGTTGCGGCGGGCATACCGAGGTCACCGGACTGGCCGAGGGTCCAAGGCAGGTGTGGTGACCTCGGTCCGGCGGGGCCCCGGCCACGCTGACGAGGTTGTTTCCTGGGCGGGGTGTATCTGGGCCCCAAAGACGCCAAGGCCGTCGCCGGGGATGTGGAGGAGGGCCGCCAGCTGATCGCCGACTGGGTGCCGAGCGCATCGGCGAGCTGTGCGACCCCGCCCGCTGTCTGGGCAGCGCGGTCGCGATGACCCGCGGCGTCGTCGGCACGAATGAGACAGCCCCCAATTGAACAGTCCAGGCTGTCCAGCCAAAACTAATCAGCCTAGGCTGGACAGCCTGGACTGAAGAAATTATCGTGGGGGCATGACGGAGACCCCAGGCGACATGTCCGCCTCCGCCCTGCGCGCCGCGTACGAAATCCGTGTCGTGGCCGGGCGGCTGCGGCGGCGGCTCAAGGAGACGTACGACAACGAAGAGCTCACCCCCACGCAGACGTCCGTGCTCAGCAGGCTCAGCAAGGACGGCCCCGCGTCGACCAGCGATCTGGCGGCGGCCGAGCGCGTACGGCCGCAGTCGATGGCAGCCACGCTCGGTGTGCTCGACGAGCGCGGGCTGATCCAACGGCGGCCCGACCCCGACGACGGGCGGCGGCAGCTGATCTCGCTGAGCGAGAGCGGCACCGCGTACGTGGACGACAAGCGGCGGGCGGGGGAGGGGTGGCTCGCCAAGTCGCTCGAATCCGGCTTCACGGAAGAGGAGCGGCAGACCATCATCGAGGCCATGGCCCTGCTGGACCGGCTCGCCCACACATGATCGCGCGGCTCAGGTCGCTCGTTTCGCTCGGGCAGCTCGGGTCGCTCGCGCGGCGGAGGGCCGGGAGGGAGACGCGGGACGCCTTCGACCGGAGGCTGCTCGCGCCGATGATCCTGGGTTCGGTGCTGAACCCGGTCAACTCCACCATCGTCGCGGTGGCGTTGGTGCCGATCGGCGTCGCGTTCGGGGCGCCGCCGGCGCAGACGGCGTGGCTGGTCTCCGCGCTCTATCTGGCCACCTCGATAGGCCAGCCCGTGGTGGGGCGGCTGATCGACCTCTACGGGCCGCGCCGGCTCTTCCTCGCCGGGATGTCGCTGGGCGGGATCGCGGGGCTGATGGGGGTGCTGGCCCCGAATCTGGGTGTGCTGATCGCCGCGCGGGTGGTGCTTGGGTTCGGTACCTGCGCGGGCTATCCGGCGGCGATGTATCTGATCCGGGGCGAGGCCGAGCGGACGGGGCGGGCGAGCCCCGCCGGGGTGCTGACCGCGCTCGCGGTCGCCAACCAGACCGTCGCCGTGATCGGGCCGTCCCTGGGCGGGCTGCTGATCGGCGTGGGCGGCTGGCGCACCACCTTCGCCGTCAACATCCCGCTGGCGGCGGCCGGGCTGGTCCTCGGCGCCCGGCGGCTGCCCAAGGCGCCCCCGGTGGAGCGCGGTGACGGGGGGCGGGTCGGGCTGGACCTGGCGGGCATGGGGCTGTTCGCGGCGATGCTCGTCTCGTTGCTCGTCTTTCTGATGGAGCCGCGGGCCGACCGCTGGTATCTGCCCGTGCTCGTGGCGGTGGCGGCGGCCGGATTCGCGGTGCGCGAGCTGCGGACGGCGCAGCCGTTCATCGATCTGCGGGTGCTCGGCGGCAATCGGCCGCTGGTCCTCACGTACGGGCGTGCCGTCCTGGCCTCCGTCGTGTCGTACGTCTTTCTGTACGGCTACCCCCAGTGGCTGGAGGAGGGGCGTGGGCTGAGCGCGTCGCAGGCGGGGCTCGCGCAGTTGCCGGTGTTCCTGGTCGGGATCGCCGTCTCCACCGTCACCGGCCGCCGCACCGAGGTGCGCGGCAAGCTCCTCGTCGGGGCCGTGGGGCAGATCGCCGCGTGCGCGACGATGCTCCTGCTGGGCCCGCACAGCCCGGTGTGGCTGCTGATCGCCGTCGCGCTGCTCTTCGGCGTGCCACAGGGCCTGAACAACCTGGCCCTGCAGAACGCGGTGTACCACCAGGCCGACCCGGAGCGGATCGGGTCCTCGGCCGGGCTGATGCGCACCTTCTTCTACCTCGGCGCGATCGTCGCCTCCAGCGCCTACGGCGCCTTCTACGGCGCCCGCGCCGACACCGGCGGCCTGCACGGTCTGGCCTGGCTCATGCTCGCCGTCGCCGCCGTGTTCCTGGCGGTCACGGCCGTGGACCGCTCGCTGGGCCGGATCGGGGCCGACGACCGGTCTCCTTCTGCCCAGCGCCTTCCCTGATGAACAGCATTGAAAGGTTGAGTCTGCACGTGAACGACAACACCGCCCTGCTCGTGATGGACGTCCAGGAGGGCATCGTGGCCCAGGTCCAGGACGACCCGGACTACCTGTCCCGGCTGAGCCGCGCCATCGATGCCGCCCGGCGGGCCGGCATCCCGGTCGTGTACGTGGTCATCGGCTTCCGCTCCGGCCACCCCGAGGTGTCGGACCGCAACCGGATGTTCAGCGCCCTGCCCCCGGGCGCCTTCGCCGAAGGCGACCCCCACGCGGCCATCCACCCCGACATCGCGCCCCGGCCCGGGGAGGTCGTGGTCACCAAGAAGCGGGTCAGCGCCTTCACCGGCAGCGATCTGGAGCTGGTCCTGCGGTCCGCCGGGATCACCCGTCTCGTCCTCACCGGCCTCGCGACCAGCGGCGTCGTCCTGTCCACGCTGCGCCAGGCCGCCGACCTCGACTACCGGCTCACCGTGCTGGCCGACGGCTGCGGCGACCGCGACCCGGAGGTCCACCGGCTGCTGATCGAGAAGGTGTTCCCGTGGCAGGCCGAGATCAGCACCGTCGACCAGTGGGCCGCGGCGCTGGGGTGAGTACGCTCGGCGGCCGCTAGGTTTCCGAAGTGCCGTCCGGCGGCGTCCCGGGCGTCCCGGACGGCAGCGTCCACACGGCGGCCCAGCAGCACCCCCGCACCACGAAGGCCCCGGCCAGTGCCCACCACACGCTGTTCAACCGGACCTCGGACAGCCAGGCGATGAGGTACCACACCAGCGTGTCCTGAGTCAGGCCGACGACGGCCAGGATGGGCAGCAGGACCCCTTGGTGCGGATCCTTGGGGGTGGCCCAGACCGCGGTGCTGATGCCCGCGAAGAGGATGAACGCGAAGATGTAACCGAACAGCGGGGACGTGCCGGTCTCGTCGAGCGTTATCCCGGGCAGCGCGGCGGCCAGCGCGACTCCGGGGACCAGCCCCAGCTGCTGTCTTCGGATGTCTTTCATGATCGGGACTCTGCCAGGCCATGCCACGCCCGGGAATACTCCGACGATCAGGAAATCGTCACATTCAGCACCCCGGACATCCAGTCGGCAGCCGCGAACAGCCAGTCCGCCCGGGCGTTGCCCAGCAGATGGTCGCCGTGGGGGACGAGCAGGTACTCGCCGCGCGGTGCCAGGCGGGCCAGTGGCTCCCCGCAGGTCACTCCCGCGATGTCGTCCCGGCCGCCGTCGACCACCAGGAGCGGGCAGGCGATGCGGGGCGCCGGCTCGGACAGGTCGACCCGGTCGACGAAGTCGCGGGCCGCCCGGGTTCCTCCGGCGCGCCGGGTGAGGATGTTCCGGAGCGCGGGCGGCAGGGCTTCCCAGTCGAGGCGGAAGGGGCCGCTCACGGTGGCGGCGGCGGCCACGCGGGGGTCGTGGGCGGCGCTCCGCGCGACGTAGTAACCGCCCAGGCTGAGGCCGATCAGCCCGACCCGGTCGACGCCGAGCGCGTCCACGACCTGGCCGATGACCTGGTGATAGTCGGGCCGGATCGTGGTGGCGGCCGCGAATGTGCCCTGCCCGGGGCCGTCCATCGTGAACACGGCCAGGCCTCTGCGCAGCAGCGCCGAGGTGACCGCGTGGAACTCCTCCTTGCCGGAGTCCAGGCCGGGCACGACGACGACGGTGGCGGGCGCGTCGGCAGGGCCGCGGAGCCAGCCGGCGAAGGCGGGCCCGTCGAGTCGGCGGGCGCCGGGTTCCAGAATCTCCAGCGCACGGCGCATCGCGGCATCGGCCTCGGCAGCCGCCTCTGCGGCGGCCTCGGACTCGGCCGTGGTCCGGTCCGTGTACGGGCCCAGGGTGGCGATGTGGAACCAGCGCGCCGCCACTTGGTAGTGCTCGCCCGCCGAGATCGGGGAGGCGGCCTGCTCCGCGCGTACGAGGTGGCGACGAGCGGCCCGCGTGAACGCCTGTGCCCAGTCGTCGACCGAGGCCAACTCGGCGGTGACACGGTGGTATTCGTGCGGGTCAAGACCGGCGCCGGTGGCGCGCGTCAGATTCTCCGCTGCGAGGTCGGCGACGTTCACGACAGCACCCCCGTGGTGAGGACCGCCTTGCCGCGGATGCGGCGCTCCCGCAGGTCGACCAGGGTCTCGGCGGTCTTCGCCCAGTCCGTGGTGCGGCCGATCTCCGGGTGCAGCCGCCCGCCACACACCAGGCGCACCAGGGTGGCCAGGTCATCGCCGTACGGCGGTCCCGCGTAGTGGAAGTGGCGGATGACGGCGCCTTCCGGGCCGTTGAGGAGATCGAAGAAGTCCAGCGTCGCCGGGGTGCGGCTGGCCTGGCCGAACCAGATCAGCGTGCCGCCCGCGACCAGTTTCGACAGCGCGACCGGCAGGCCGGCACCGCCGGTGGATTCCAGCACCACGTCGAACGGCCCCCGCGCCTCCGCCACCTCGTGCACGGCCGCCGCGGCGCCCAGAGCGCGCAGCCGCTCGGCGCGCGACGCGGTGGCGGTCACCACCGTGACCTCCGCGCCCGCGGCGGCGGCCAACTCGGTGACGTAGTGGCCGACGCCGCCCGAGGCGCCGGTCACCAGCATCCGCCTGCCCGTCACGCCGCCGGCGGTGCGCAGCAGCCGCAGGGCGGTGATGCCGGCCAGCGGCAGGGCCGCGGCGTCGACGGCGCTGATGGATTCGGGCAGTTCGGCGAGCGAGTGGGTGGGCACGGCCGCGTACTCGGCCCACCCGCCCCGGGGCGGATGGCCCACCACGCGCGTGCCGACCTGCGGGCCGGAGCCGTCGGCGGCCGCCTGCACCACCAGCCCGGCGATGTCCTTGCCGGGCAGCAGGCCCGGCTCCGGCCGTTCCAGGAGGAACGTCTCGCCTCGGTTCGGCGCGAACGCCTCGACACGGATCAATGCCTCGTCCGGCGCGGGGACGGGCTGGGCGTCCTCGGTGAACTCCACCGGGCGCGCCGGATCTCCCGTGGGGATCAGTCTCTGCATGCGGATCATGTAACCGGCGGCGGCAAGTGACGGGCCAACAACCTGCTGCGCGAGACGACAACCGATGGTTGTCACCCATGGTGAGGAGGGCATACCTCTCCGTCTCGACCTTTAGGGTGAGAGCCATGGACCTCGATCTGGCGCAGGTACACGCCTTCGTTCTCGCCGCCGAGGAGTCGCACTTCGGACGGGCGGCCGCGGCGCTTTCGATCTCACAACAGGCGCTGTCCAAGCGGATCGCGCGCCTGGAGTCCGTACTGGGCACCGCCCTGTTCCGGCGCACCGGCCAGGGGGCGGAACTGACCCGCGCCGGCCACCGCTTCCTGGAACCGGCCCGGCAGACGCTGGCCGCCGCGGACCGGGCCGTGGCCGCGGCCCTGGACGAACACCGGCCACTGCGGGTCGATGTGTGGGGCCACCTCTACGCGCCGATGCGGACGCTGGCACAGGTGGCGGCGGGAAGCGACGCACCACCGCTGGAGCTCGGACACGGGCGTGATCTGCCGTCGGTGGCGGCGGCGCTGCTGCGCGGCGACATCGACGCCGCGTTCGGCCGCGTCCATCCACCGCTGCCCGCGGGGCTGACCCACCGTCTGGTGCGGCTGGAGCCGGTGGACGCCGTTCTCAGCGCGCACCATCCCCTGGCCGGTGAGCGCGCCCTGCGTCCCGGGCAACTGCGGGACAGCCTGCTGTGGACACCCGCGACGCTGGGCCGGCTCGACTTCCTGCGCCGATTCGCCGAGCGGTTCGGCATCCGCGACCATGCCGAGGGCACCAACCTGGGGCTGGACGGTTTCCTCGCCGACCTGGCCGCGGACCCGAGCCGCTTCTCGCTGATACCGGCCGACGTGCCGCTGCCCCGCGTTCCGGGAATCCGGTCCGTTCCGCTGGTCGACCCCACGCCGCTGTACGCCTGGTCGCTGCTGTGGTGCGGCAGCGGGCCCCCTCACCTGCCCACGCTGCTGAACGCCCTCGCGGCGGAGGCGGGGCGCAACCGCTGGCTGGAGTACGACCCGGCGCGGGACTGGCTGCCCGAACCTCACGAACCTCACACCGGGGAGGGGTGGGACTGAGCCGCCCGGGGCGCGCTGATCAGCGCCGGCCTGAGGTGATTGCACTGATCAGCGTCGGCCAGGGGTGATTGCACTGATCAGCGTCGGCCAGGGGTGATTGCACTGATCAGCGTCGGCCAGGGGTGATTGCGCTGATCAGCGCCGGTTGCGCGGGTGGTCGCGGGCGGTGCGCTCGTTGCCCCTGCGGTAGTTGCCGGTCCAGCGCGCCATCACCTCCTGCGGATCGCCCGCCTCGGCCTCGGCCAGGAACCGGGCCGCCCGGGAGCCGCGCAGGGTGGCGGCCGCCCTGCCGTGGTGGGTGATGACCACGCTGCCGTCGCCGCGCTGTCGGTAGCTGAAGCCGGACGGTGCGGGCATCGGGCGCGCTCCTTTCGGCCGCCGGAAGGGCCTCGACCGTACCGCCCGGGAGCCGTCGGGCGCGCATGGATTTCCGGCGCGCGCCCGGCACGCGCCCGTGTCCTGTGAACCCGGATCGGTTCAGCCGGTCGTGGGGGGACACGAGGGCTGCGCCGGTGCGGACGGCGCCGTTCGGGAGGCCGGGGAGGCGGGCATGGCGCGGGTCGCCGCGGCCGGCGGCGGGCCGGGTATCTCCGCGTGAGGGGCTGCCTGCGGTGTGCCCTGGTGGGCAGCGGCGGCTCCGCGCAGCTCGGCCAGGGCGGCGAGCCTGCGATCGAGGCCGTGGGGGCCGCCGGTCGTCCACGGTTTCCGTATCGGCCCGCACCGGACCGCCACCCACCGGACCGCCACCCACCGGGGCGGCCACGGCCGCGCGGACGGCCTGCCAGGCTGTGTCGTCGCCGAAGTCCCTACGGAGCAAGGGAGTTGACTCGGTTTCGATCATGCCGGGCAGGATAGGCGACGTGCTCAGTGCGGCCAGATGGGCGGGTTGGTGCAGAAGTGGCCGCCGAGGTAGGCGTGGTCGGGGTTGTCCGGGTCGAGTTCGCCCTGCTCGGCGATGAGCTTCGCGGCGTACGGCTCCGAGTCGTCCTGCGGCTCGTAGCCCAGGGCGCGGGCGGAGGCGAGGTCCCACCACAGGCGGGTGTTGGCCGAGCTGCCGTACACCACCGTGTAGCCGACGTCCTCCGCGGTGAGGGCGGCGTGGAGGAGGCGGGCGCCGTCGGCGGGGCTCATCCAGACCGACAGCATGCGGACCGACGTGGGCTCGGGGAAGCAGGAGCCGATGCGGATGGCGACGGTTTCGATGCCGTGCTTGTCCCAGTAGAAGGACGCCAGGTCCTCGCCGAAGGACTTGGACAGGCCGTAGAAGGTGTCCGGGCGGCGCGGGGTATCGATGGGGATGAGGGATTCGGCGGGCACGGGGGTGGTGGCCGGGCGGGGGGTGAAGCCGACGGCGTGGTTGCTGGAGGCGAAGACGATGCGGCGGATGCCCGCCTCGCGCGCCGCCTCGTAGAGGTTGTAGGTGCCCTCGATGTTGGCCCGCAGGATCTTCTCGAACGGGGCTTCCAGGGAGATGCCCGCGAGGTGGATGATCGCGTCGACCCCTTGTACGGCCTCCCGCAGCGCCTCCTTGTCGGCGAGGTCCGCGGTGATGGCGTCCGGCTCGCCCTCGATGGGCATGACGTCGAAGAGGCGCAGCCGGTATCCGTACGTCGCGGGAAGCAGCTCGCGCATCAGGGTGCCCATGCCGCCGGCGGCGCCGGTGAGGAGAACGGTGCGGGGAGCGGGCATGTGGGGATCTCCTCCATTAAGGATGGAAATTCATACATAGATGCCGTTCATGAACATGGACACGCTAGGGATGGCGGCGGGGGTGAGTCAAGAGCCGTGAGAGGGGGACGGGGGTGCGTCCCGCGCGGCCCCGCGTGCGTGCAGCCGCCTTGACCGGCGCGGGCGGGCTGCCCTACGGTGACTCTGTTCACGAATGTAGATGACGATCAGAAGCATGTACGCGCCGATGAGGTGATGGCACGTCGGCGCACAGGACAGGGAGAGCCCGTGACCTCAGCCTCACTCGCCGAGCGCCTCGACGGACTGCTGTTCTTCCCCGTGACCGCCTACGGGCCCGACGGCGCCCTGGACCTCGACGCGTACCGCGCGCATGTGCGCGGTGGGATCGAGGCGGGGGCGGCCGCCGTCTTCGCGTGCTGTGGCACCGGTGAGTTCCACGCGCTCACCCCCGAGGAGTTCCGCGCCGTCGCCGCCGCCGCCGTCGAGGTGGCCGACGGGCGGGTGCCGGTGATCGCCGGGGCGGGCTACGGCACCGCCCTCGCCATCCAGTACGCCAAGCTCGCCGAGGAGGCCGGGGCGGACGGGCTGCTGGCCATGCCGCCGTATCTGGTCGTCGCCGACCAGGAGGGGCTGCTGCGGCACTACACCGCGCTCGCGGGCGCGACCGGCCTCGAAGTCATCGTCTACCAGCGGGACAACGTCGTCTTCACCCCGCAGACCGTGGTCGAGCTCGCCAAGGTCCCCGGCATCATCGGGCTCAAGGACGGCCTCGGCGACCTGGACCTGCTGCAGCGCATCGTCAGCGCGGTGCGCGCCGACGACCCCGAGGGGAAGTTCCTCTACTTCAACGGGCTGCCCACCGCCGAGCTGACCGGGCTCGCCTACCGCGGCATCGGGGTGCTGCTCTACTCCTCCGCGGTCTTCTGCTTCGCGCCCGAGATCGCCCTCGCCTTCCACAAGGCCCTGACCACGGGCGACGACGCGACGGTCAACGCGCTGCTCGACGGCTTCTACCGGCCGCTGGTCGAGCTGCGCAACCAGGGGCGCGGCTACGCCGTCTCGCTGGTCAAGGCGGGGGTGCGGATGCGCGGCCTGGACGTCGGCGAGGTGCGCCCGCCGCTGTCGGAGCCCAGCCCCGCCCACGTCAAGGAGCTGGCCGAGCTGATCGAGCGCGGCCTGGCCCTGGTCCCCGGGGCCGACGCCGCTACCGTTGCCGACGACCGCGCCTGATGAGCGACTGACGACCCCTAGGGGGAAACCGCGTTGAAAGCCTCCGCCTTCGTCTACCCCTGGGACGTCGTCGGCGACCCCGGCGCCGCCCGCCGCATCGCCGACCTCGGGGTGCGGCAGGTCACCCTCGCCTCGGCCTACCACTCCACCCGCGCGCTGACCCCGCGCCACCCGCGCCACCGCATCGTCACCGCCCGGCACGCCGCCGTCCTCTACCCGCCGGACCCCGGCCGCTGGGCGGGCCGGCCGCTGCGCCCGTACGAGCAGTCCTGGGTGGACGGCGCCGACCCGTACGGCGCCGCGGCCGACGCCCTCGCCGACGCCGGGCTCGAGGTGCACTCCTGGGTGGTCCTCGCGCACAACTCCCGCATGGGCGACGAGCTTCCGCACACCTCCGTGCGCAACGCCTACGGCGACCGCTACCCCTGGGCACCCTGTATCGCCCGCCCCGAGGTGCGCGCGTACGTGGTCGACCTGGCCGCCGAGGCGGCGGCGCGCCCCGGCACCCGCGGCACCGAACTGGAGTCCTGCGGCTGGTACGGGGTCACCCACCTGCACGCGCACGACAAGATCGGCGGCGTGCCGCTCGGCGGCGCGGCCCAGTACCTGATGTCGGTGTGCTTCTGCGACAGCTGCCACGCGGGCTACGCCTCGCTCGGGGCCGACCCGGAGGAGCTGCGGCACGCGGTGCGGCGCGCCCTGCGGCCCATCTGGTCGGGGGAGGCGGCGCAGGGCGGCGGCGACCGGGCGGCCGAGTGGGCCGAGGTGGAGAAGCTGCTCGGCGCCGACCACGCCGCCACCTTCGCCACCTGGCGCGACCGGGTCGCGGCCGAACTGCAGCGGGACGCCGTCGCCGCCGTGAGGGAGGCGGCGAGCGGCGAGTTCCAGGTGCTGCTGCACGCCGACCCGGCGCCCCACCGCTTCGGTGCGAACGTCGGGGTGGACCCCGCGGGCATCCTCGCCCACGCCGACGGCGTCGTGCTGCCCTGCACCGGGAACGACGCGGCGCGGGCCGATGTGCTGACCCCCTTCGCCCCGCACACGACCGAACGCACCACCCTGGCGGCGAACTTCACCGTCGTCACCGGCATGGGCGGCAGCCCGGCCACGCTCGAGGCCGACGCCACTCACGCGGTCGGCCTCGGCGCGGACGAAATCCGCCTGTACCACGCCGGACTGGCCTCCGACGCGGACCTCGCCGCCGTACGCACCGCCCTCGAACGGCTCCCCTGAACTCCCACGAGCCTCCCTGGCGCTCCAGCAACTCACCAGCGCCGCCCCGGGATTTTTGTCAGAACCGTTGACGAACCCCCGGGGCGGCCCTAATTTCATCGCGTCGTACTTCGTACGTCATATATGAGACGCGATATGTGAGATCTGAGAGCCCTATGGACATTGCGCCGAGCCCGATCCCCTCCCGTACGCAGTACGTGCTGGAGGCGGTCAAGCACGCGATCCTCACCGGACAGCTGCGGCCCGGCCAGCCCCTCGTCGAGACGGAGCTGGCCGCCCAGTTCGGCGTGTCCAAGACCCCGGTGCGCGAAGCCCTCAAGACCCTCGCCGGCCGCGGGCTCGTCGTGATGAGCGAGTACAAGGGCGCGACCGTACGCACCGTCGACACCGCCATGGCCCACGCCGTCTACGACGTACGCCTGCTGCTGGAGCCCGAGGCGCTGCGCCGCACCGTCACCACGCGCGCCGACCTGGCCGGCGCGAGCGCCGCCCTGGAGCGCTCCGACGCCGCGGCCGACCAGGCCGACCGGTCGCTGGCCAACCGCGACTTCCACCGCGCGCTGTACCTGCCCTGCGGCAACCCGCTGCTGACCGGAATCCTCGACGAGCTGCGCGATCAGGCGGCCCTCGTCTCCGCGATCGCCTGGCAGGCCGTCCCGTCCTGGGAGCGGGAGGCGGACGAACACCGCGAGATCCTGGCCCGCGCGCTCGACGGCGACGCGGACGGCGCGGCCGCCGCCCTGTACGACCACATCGCCTCCTTCGTCCGGCGCGCCTTCCCGGAAGTCGCGCACGTCGCGGGAGTCCCCGAGGCCTCCGAGGCGGCCCCCTAGACCGCGTGGGCGCGTGCGATGAGGGGACGGTCCCGCACGCGCCCGCGCGCCTCACCCACACCAGCCACCGTCCCCGGCACCACAGGCCCAACCGGCCTAACAGACCCAACAGGCCCAACCGATACGGCCCGACCAGCCGTACCGGCCCGACCAGAAGGGACAGGCACCGTATGGACCACTCACCACTGAGGGCGGCGCTCGCGGACGTCGTGGCGATCCCGGTGACTCCGTACGACGCCGAGGGCGCCGTGGAACAGGACACCTACCGCGCCCTGCTGCGCCGGCTCCTGGACGGCGGCGTGCGGGCCGTCACCCCGAACGGCAACACCGGCGAGTTCTACGCCCTCACCCTCGCCGAGCGTCGGCTGGTCACCGAGCTGACCGTGGCGGAGACCGGCGACCGGGCCGCCGTCCTCGTCGGCGTCGGCCACGATGTGGCCACCGCGGTCGAGGCCGCCCGCCACGCCCACGAGGTGGGCGCCGGGATGGTGATGGTGCACCAGCCCGTGCACCCCTACGTCTCCCAGGACGGCTGGGTCGACTACCACCGCGCCATCGCCGAGGCCGTCCCCGAGCTCGGGGTGGTGCCGTATCTGCGCAATCCGCTGATCGAGGGGGCCGCCATCGCCCGGCTCGGCGAGGCCTGCCCCAACGTCATCGGCGTCAAGTACGCGGTCCCGGACGCCGCCCGCTTCGCCGCGGTGGCCCGCGACGCGGGGCTCGACCGGTTCGTGTGGGTGGCCGGGCTCGCCGAGCTGTACGCGCCCTCGTACTGGGCCGTCGGCGCCACCGGTTTCACCTCCGGACTGGTCAACGTCGCCCCGAAGGTCTCGCTCGACATGCTGGGCGCGCTGCGCGCCGGGGACTACGCGGGCGCCATGAAGGTGTGGGAGCAGATCCGGCCGTTCGAGGACCTGCGCGCCGCCCACCAGTCGGCCAACAACGTCAGCGTCGTCAAGGAAGCGCTTGCCGCGCTCGGTCTGTGCCGCCGCGACATCCGCCCGCCCAGCAGCGCGCTGGCCGAGCCGCAGCGCGCCGAGGTCGCCGCGCTCGTCCAGGGGTGGGCGATATGACGCCCGCGGCCCCCCAGCCCCCCGCGGCCACCCCCCGGAGATCGCCCGAGGAGCTGCGCAGCCACCAGTGGTACGGCACCGACGGCCTGCGCTCCTTCAGCCACCGGGCCCGCACCCGCCAGCTCGGCTACCTCCCCGAGGAGCACCTGGGCAAGCCGGTCATCGCGATCCTCAACACCTGGAGCGATATCAACCCCTGCCATGTGCATCTGCGGGACCGCGCCCAGGCGGTCAAGCGCGGGGTGTGGCAGGCGGGCGGATTCCCGCTGGAATTCCCGGTGTCGACGCTCTCGGAGACCTTCCAGAAGCCGACGCCCATGCTCTACCGCAATCTGCTCGCCATGGAGACCGAGGAGCTGCTGCGCTCCTACCCGGTGGACGGCGCGGTCCTCATGGGCGGCTGCGACAAGAGCACCCCCGCGCTGCTGATGGGGGCCGCCACCGCCGATCTGCCGGCCGTCTTCGTGCCGGCCGGGCCGATGCTGCCGGGCCACTGGCGCAACGAGGTCCTGGGCTCGGGCACCGACATGTGGAAGTACTGGGACGACAAGCGGGCCGGGCTCATCGGCGACTGCGAGATGTCCGAGCTGGAGAGCGGCCTCGCCCGCTCGCCCGGCCACTGCATGACCATGGGCACCGCCTCGACGCTGACGGCCGCCGCCGAGGCGCTGGGCGTCACCGTCCCCGGCGCCTCCTCCATCCCGGCCGTCGACTCCGGACACGAGCGGATGGCCGCGGCCTCGGGGCTGCGCATCGTCGAACTGGTCTGGCAGGACCTCAAGCTCTCCAAGATCCTCACCCGTGAGGCGTACGAGGACGCGGTCGCCACCGTCCTCGCGCTCGGCGGCTCCACCAACGCCGTGATCCATCTGATCGCCATGGCCGGGCGGTCAGGGGTGCGGCTCACCCTGGACGACTTCGACCGGATCGCCCGCACCGTCCCGGTGCTGGCCGACCTCCGCCCCGGCGGCCGCTATCTGATGGAGGACTTCCACTTCGCGGGCGGCCTGCCCGGCTTCCTGGTCCGATTGGCTCAGCTGAAGGACACCCTGCACCTGGACCGCCCCACCGTCGCCCACGCCACCTTACGCGAACAGCTCGAGGGCACCCTGGTCCACAACCCCGAGGTCATCCGCCCGCTGGACAACCCGCGGGCGAGCGAGGGCGGAGTGGCGGTGCTGCGCGGCAATCTGTGCCCCGACGGCGCGGTCATCAAGCACATCGCCTGCGAGCAGCGCCTGCTCAAACACACCGGCCCCGCCGTCGTCTTCGACGACTACAAGACGATGCAGGCCACCATCAACGACCCGGCCCTCGGCATCACCGAGGACAGCGTGCTGGTGCTGCGCAACGCCGGCCCGCTCGGCGGCCCCGGCATGCCCGAGTACGGCATGCTGCCGATCCCCGACCACCTCCTCAAGAAGGGGGTGCGGGACATGGTCCGCATCTCCGACGCGCGGATGAGCGGGACCAGTTACGGCGCCTGTGTGCTGCACATCGCGCCCGAGTCATACGTCGGCGGGCCGCTCGCCCTCGTCCACACCGGCGATCTGATCACCCTCGACGTCCAGGCGCGCACGCTGCGCCTGGAGGTCGACGACGCCGAGCTGGAGCGGCGCCGGGCGGGATGGACGCCGCCCCCGCCCCGCTACGCCCGCGGGTACGGCGCGCTCTACCAGGAACAGATGACCCAGGCCGACACCGGCTGCGACTTCCGCTTCCTCGCCGCCCCCGGCGCGGACCCCGAGCCGTACGCGGGCTGACGCCCCCCTGAACAACCCCCCTGAACAACCCCCCTGAACAACCCCCTGAGTAACCCCTCTGAACAGCCATTTCCCCCCGGCTTTTTTGCACGGGATATCGAACGACATTCGGTAAGCGCTTCACCCGCCCGACCGCGCACCCTGAGAACGGAGTAGCAGTCATGGCCGACGCCGTGGCGAAACCACCCCGGGTCACCCGGCGCCGTACCAAAGGCTCCGCCCGTCGCCTCCCCTATCTGCTGATCGCCCCCGCGGGGCTGCTGATGGTGGGCTTCATCGCCTATCCGATGCTCAGCGTCCTGTACTACAGCCTGCAGAACTACAACGTCACCAAGCCCTGGCGGAACGGCTTCGCGGGCCTGGACAACTTCACCAAGATCTTCACCGACGACCCGCAGTTCTGGGACACCCTCGCCTTCAGCGGCAAATGGGTCGTCACCGAGGTGCTGCTGCAACTGGTCCTCGGACTCGCGCTCGCCCTGCTGGTCAACCAGACCTTCATCGGCCGCGGCATCGCCCGCGCCCTGGTCTTCTCGCCCTGGGCGGTGTCCGGGGTGCTGACCACCACCATCTGGATGCTGCTCTACAACCCGTCCACCGGCATCAGCCGCTATCTGGCGGACGCGGGGATCGGCAGCTACGGAACCTCGGTGCTCTCCGACACCGGCACCGTCTTCTGGGCGGCCGTGCTGGCCGAACTGTGGCGCGGCGTCCCGTTCTTCGCCATCCTCATCCTGGCCGATCTGCAGTCCATCCCGAAGGACCTGTACGAGGCGGCCTCGGTCGACGGCGCGGGGCGGGCGCGGCAGTTCTTCCACATCACCCTGCCGCACCTGAAGGACGCGATCATCCTCTCCACGCTGCTGCGCGGGGTGTGGGAGTTCAACAACGTCGACCTGCTCTACACCCTCACCGGCGGCGGCCCGGCCGGGCAGACCACCACCCTCCCGCTGTACGTCGCCAACACCGGCATCGACGGACACGACTTCGGCTACGCCTCCGCGCTGACCACCGTCGCCTTCGTGATCCTTCTCTTCTGCTCGATTCTCTATCTGCGCCTGAGCAAGTTCGGAGGCGACACCAAGTGACCACCGCACTCGCGGAGAAGGGCCTCGCCCCCGCCACCGCCGCCCTTCCGGACGCAGATCGCGGCAGGAAGCGCGGGCGCGGGATCGACCAGGGCGTACCGCGCTGGCAGATCTATCTGCCGCTGGCCCTCTATCTGCTGTTCACCCTGATCCCGTTCTACTGGATGCTGCTGTTCGCCCTGCGCCCGGCCGGCTCCACCTCGCTGGTGCCCTGGCCGATGACCGGCGAGCACTTCGCCAAGGTCTGGAACGAGCGCAGCTTCGGGGTCTTCTTCCAGAACAGCATGATCGTCGGAGTCTCCTCGCTGGTGATGACCACGGCGGTCGCCCTGGCCGGCGGCTATGCCCTGGCGCGCTTCGACTTCACGATCAAAAAAGGGTTCATGCTGGCGCTGCTGGCCTCGCAGTTCATCCCCGGCGCGCTGATGCTGGTCCCGCTCTTCGAGATCTTCAAGAACCTGCAGATGATCAACTCCCTGGGGAGCGTGGTCATCGCGGAGACGGTCTTCCAGCTGCCGCTGTCCATGATCCTGATCAGCGGCTTCATCAAGAACGTGCCGGTGTCCCTGGAGGAACAGGCCTGGGTGGACGGCTGCGGACGCTTCCGCGCCTTCTGCGCGGTGGTGCTGCCGCTGCTGCGGCCGGGGCTGATCGCGGTGGGCTCGTTCGCCTTCGTGCACAGCTGGAACCACTTCCTGTTCGCCCTGATGTTCCTCAGCTCCCAGGACAAACAGACCATCCCGGTCGGCCTCAACACGCTGATCGGGGCGGACAGCGTCGACCTGGGCGCCCTGGCGGCGGGCGGAGTGATCGCCGCCGTTCCCGTCGTCATCGTGTTCGCCTTCATCCAGAAGTGGCTGATCACCGGCTTCAGCGCGGGGGCGGTCAAGGGCTAGGCCGGCACGCCGCCGCCCGGCCGGGCGGCGGCTGACCGGAGCACATCTCTCGCGGACAAGGAGGTCCGAAGATGGCGCACCCCCAGGGACGGGGCGTTCCAGCGACAGCGCGCGCGAAGCGCACGGGGTGGACCCGGCTCGGCACGACGGCCCTCGCGGCGGTCGCGCCGGCCGCCGTGCTGATCGCGCTGGCCCTGCCGGCCGGGGCGCAGGCCGGGGCACCTTCGCCCGGTGGCGATCCCGGCCGCGACCTCGGGCGCGAGGTGCTCGGGGCGGACGACGGGTGGGCGGCGGAGGGCGCCGGGACCACCGGCGGGGCCGCGGCCGACGACGCGCACGTGTTCACCGTACGGACCCGGGCGCAGCTGGCCGCCGCGCTGGACGGCGGCAGCCCCGTACCGAAGATCATCTACGTCCGGGGAACCATCGACGCCAACACCGACGCCCAGGGGCGCCCGCTGAGCTGCGCGGACTACGCCACCGACGGCTACACCACGAAGAAGTACCTCGCCGCCTACGACCCCCGCACCTGGGGCGGCCACAAGCCCTCCGGCCCGCAGGAGGAGGCCCGCGCCGCCTCCGCCGCGCGCCAGGCCGAGCGGGTCGAACTGGCCGTCGGCTCCAACACCACCCTCGTCGGCGCCGGCCGGGACGCCGTCCTGAAGGGCGCGAGCCTCCAGGTCAAGGACGCCTCCAACGTCATCGTCCGCAACCTCGAACTGCGCGACGCCCACGACTGCTTCCCCGTCTGGCAGCCCAACACCGGCGGCCTCGGCGACTGGAAGACCGCGTACGACAACATCTGGCTGCGCGGCGCGAGCCACGTCTGGGTCGACCACGTGACCATCAGCGACAAGGGACACCCCGACGCCGCCGAGCCCACCTACTTCGGCCGCAACTACCTGCGCCACGACGGGCTGCTGGACATCACGAACGGCTCGGACCTGGTGACCGTCTCCTGGAGCCGGTTCGCCGACCACGACAAGGCCATGCTCATCGGCAACGGCGACAACGTCACCACAGACCGCGGCAGACTGCGGGTCACCCTCCACCACAACAGCTTCACGGGCGTCGTCCAGCGCGCCCCGCGGGTCCGCTTCGGCCAGGTCCACCTCTACAACAACGCCTACGACATCCCCGAGGGCACCGACTACCGCTACTCGTGGGGCGTGTCCACCGAGTCACGGATCTACGCCGAGAACAACGCGTTCACCACCCCCGGCCACGTCGAGGCCGCCGACCTGGTCAAGAGCTGGAACGGCAGCGCCCTGCACCAGAGCGGAGCCGAGTTCAACGGCTACCCCGTCGACCTGCTGGCCATCCACAACTCCTACAACTCCGGCAGCGAACGCGACCTGGAACCCGACGTGGGCTGGACCCCCGCCCTGCACGGCCGGATCGACGGCGCAGCGAAGGCGGCCCAGGACGTGGCGCGCGGCGCGGGCGCCGGACGGATCGGCTGAGATGGCGACCATGGAACCCACACCCCTCGTACTCGCCGGGGCCCGGGGCCACGGCCGCTGGCACCTGGAGAACATCCGGCGGCTCACCGCCCAGGGCCTGGTCCGGCTCGCCGGAGTCTGCGAACTCACCCCCCTGACCGCCGAAGAGCTCGGCGACGGCCTCGGCACCCCCGAACAGTCCGCCGACCTCGCCGACCTGGTGACCCGTACGGGCGCCCGGATCGCCGTCATCTGCACCCCCATCCACACCCACGCCGACCTCGCCCTCGCCGCCGCCGGCCGCGGCGCCCACCTGCTGCTGGAGAAGCCCCCCACGCCCTCCTACGCCGAGTTCACCCGCATGACCGAGGGCCTGGACAGACTCGGCACCGCCTGTCAGATCGGCTTCCAGTCGCTCGGCTCCCACGCGCTGACCGCGATCCGGAAACTCATCTCCGACGGCGCCATCGGAGAGGTCACCGGCATCGGCGCGGCCGGCGCCTGGGCCCGCGACGAGGACTACTACACCCGCGCCCCCTGGGCCGGACACCGCTCCCTCGACGGCCGCGACGTCATCGACGGCGTGCTCACCAACCCCCTCGCCCACGCCGTCGCCACCGCCCTGCGCATCGACGGCGCCGACCGCGCCGAGGACATCACCTCCATCGAACTGGAGCTGTTCCGGGCCAACGACATCGAGTCCGACGACACCTCCTGCGTACGGCTGCGCACCGCCCGCGCAGCCCGCTCAGGCACCGGCACTGTCACCGTCGCCGCCACGCTCTGTGCCGAACAGCCCGGCGAGCCGTACGTCCTGATCCACGGCGACCGCGGCCGGATCACCTTCTGGTACAAGCTCGACCGGGTGCTCCTGGAGCGCCCCGGACACGAGCCCGAGACCACCGACCACCCCAGGACCGACCTCCTGGAGAACCTGGCCGCGCATCTGCGCGACGGCACGGAACTGCTCGTCCCCCCACAGCGCACCGGCGCGTTCATGCGCGTCGTCGAAGCCATCCGCACCGCCCCCGATCCGGTCCGGCTCCCCGCCGACGCCTGGCGCACCCAGCCGGGCGTCGGCGCGGCGCCCTCGGCGAAACGCCGCGTCGTACCGGGCATCGACCACCTGGTCGCCGCCGGCGCGGAACGCCTCGCCCTCTACTCGGAACTGCGCGCCCCCTGGGCCGCACCCCCCGCGGAGGTCCCCCACACATGAACCGTTCCCTGACCAACCGGCCCCCCTGCACCGTCCTGCGCTGCGACGGACGCCCCGTCGGCACCTACACCCACCGCCCGCAGCTGCCCCGCACCCTCTCACCCCGCCCGTATCTGCACCCCGTACGGACGCTGGCGGGCATCACCGTCACCGAGTCGCGCCCCGCCGACCACCCGCACCACCTGGGCGTCGGCGTGGCCGTCCCGGACGTGGCCGGGCGCAACTTCTGGGGCGGCCGCACCTATGTGCGCGGCCAGGGCCCCACCGAACTGGACAACCACGGCTCACAGCGCCACCTGGGCTGGCTGCTGCGCGACCCGGACGGCTTCGTGGAGGAGCTGTCGTGGGTCGCGGGCGGACGGCAGCTCCTGCTGGAGCGGCGCACGGTCGCGGTGCGCGCCCTCTCCCACGGAGCCGACGGTTGTTGGGCGCTCGACTTCACCACCGCCCTCACCAATGTGACGGGGGAGACCGTCACCATCGGCAGCCCCGCCACCAACGGCCGCCCCGGCGCGGGCTACGGCGGCTTCTTCTGGCGCGCGCCGCGCCGCAGTGAGCCGCCGCGGGTCTTCAGCGCGGACGGCGAGGGCGAGGCCGCGGTGCACGGGCGGCCCTCGGACTGGCTGGCGCTCGCGGCCGAGGACTGGACGCTGGTGTTCGCCGGGGCCACCGGCGACACCCGCGCCGACCCATGGTTCGTCCGCACCGGCGACTACCCGGGCGTCGGCTCGGCCCTCGCCTGGGACCGCCGGCTGGCCATCGCCCCCGCCGGCACCGTCACCCGGCGCATCGTCACCGCGGTCGCCGACGGCCGTCTGGACCGCGAGGCGGCGGCCCGTATCGGGGCGCAGCTGTCCGACAAGGGAGCCACCGTATGAGCGGACGAGCACGCGGCCGCCGGGCCGCGGACGGCGGCGACAGCGGCACCTCTGCGCCGCGTGTGCGGAGAAGCGAAGAAGGGAGGCACAGCATGACCTGGGCCGTGAGCGGGCCGGTGTGGCGGGCCGACCAGGGCGACGGCACGTACCACAACCCCGTGCTGAACGCCGACTGGTCGGACCCGGACGCGATCCGGGTCGGCGACGACTACTACCTCACCGCCTCCAGCTTCGGCCGCGCCCCCGGTCTGCCGATCCTGCACTCCCGGGACCTGGTCAACTGGCGGCTGATCGGACACGCCCTGGAACGCCTCGAACCCGAGGAGGCCTTCGCCGCCCCACGCCACGACTGCGGGGTGTGGGCACCCAGCCTCCGCCACCACGACGGCCGCTTCTGGATCTTCTGGGGCGACCCCGACGCCGGCGTCTTCCAGATCAACGCCCCCGAGCCGCGGGGCCCGTGGACCAGGCCGCACCTGCTCAAGGCGGGCAAGGGCCTGATCGACCCCTGCCCGCTGTGGGACGAGGACGGCTCGGCCTACCTGGTCCACGCCTGGGCCAAGTCCCGCGCCGGAGTCAAGAACCGGCTCACCGGCCACCGGATGAGCCCCGATGGCACGGCCCTGCTGGACGAGGGCACGCTGATCGTCGACGCGGACGCCATCCCCGGCTGGTTCACCCTCGAAGGGCCCAAGCTCTACCGGCGGGACGGCTGGTTCTGGATCCTCGCCCCGGCGGGGAGCGTGGAGACCGGCTGGCAGGGCGCGCTGCGCTCGCGGGACTTCTTCGGCCCGTACGAACACCGCACCGTCCTGGCCCAGGGCCGCACCGACGTCAACGGCCCGCACCAGGGCGCATGGGTGGACACCCCGGCGGGCGAGGACTGGTTCCTCCACTTCCAGCAGCGCGGCGCGTACGGGCGGGTGGTGCACCTCCAGCCCATGGAGTGGGCCGAGGACGGCTGGCCCGTGATGGGCGACCGCGGCGAGCCCGTCGCCTCGTACCGCAAACCCAAGGCGGAGCCGCAGCCCCCCGAGGCCCCGGCGACCGACGACGGCTTCCCGGGCGGGCGGTTCGGCCGCCAGTGGTCGTGGACGGCCAACCCGGCGCCCGGCTGGACCTGCGCCCACGCCGGCGACGGCCTGCGGCTGACCTGCCACCGCACCGCCGACGCACACGACCTGCGGCGGCTGCCGAACGTCCTGGTGCAGCGGCTGCCCGCGGAGGAGTTCACGGTGACGGTCGAGCTGTCCCTGCACAGCGAGGTACCGGGCGCCAAGGCGGGGCTCGCGGTCCTGGGCGACGCGTTCGGCTGGATCGGCCTGGAACGGACGGCGGACGGGACCCGCCTCGTCCACCGCTTCGCCGACGTCGCCACCGAACGCGAACGGGACGCCGAACCCCCGCGCGAGGCCCCCGACGGACGAGCGCTGCTACGGATCGACGTCTCCCGCGGCGCCCGCTGCCGCTTCCTGACCGACACAGGAGACGGCAACGGCTGGCACCCCTCCGGCCCGGTCTTCGCCGCCACCCCCTGGCGCTGGGTCGGCGCCCTCCTGGGCCTCTTCGCCACAGCGCCCAAGGGCCAGGGAACACCGGGCCACGCCGAATTCAAAAACTTCCACACGGAGGCAGCCTCATGACCCGGTTGTGGGCAATCGTTCCGCAGAGGGGGCACCTCCCAGCGGTAGCTGGGGGAGGAACGGGTGGGCACAACCCCACCCGCAGACGGCCACGGCCCGCACCAGCGACGGCGCGACCCGTTAGGGCCACCGTCGCACTGCTGGCCACACTCCTGACACTACTGACCGCGTTCCAAGCCCCCACAGCACAAGCCCAACCACAAACCCCGACCAAAACCTGGTCAGACAAACCAGACGGCTTCGCCGCGCTCGCAGGCGGCACAACAGGCGGCGCCGGCGGCAAAGTAGTAACGGTCCGCACCCAGCAAGACCTCACCACGTACGCCTCCGCCCCCGACCCGTACATCATCCGCATCGCGGGCTCGATCGACGTGGCCCCCTTCGGCTCCGACATCGTCGTCGCGTCGAACAAGACCCTCATCGGCGTCGGCACCACCGGGGAGATCGTCCACGGCGAGCTCCACCTCAACCCCGGCACCCACAACGTCATCATCCGGAACCTCACCATCCGGGACAGCTATGTCGAGGGCGACTGGGACGGCAAGACCCAGGACTTCGACGCCATCCAGATGGACACCGTCCACCACGTGTGGATCGACCACAACACGCTCACGCACATGGGCGATGGACTGCTCGACATCCGCAAGGACAGCGACTACATCACGGTCTCCTGGAACGTCTTCAAGAACCACAACAAGGCGTTCGGCCTCGGCTGGACCGACAACGTGACCACGAACATCACCGTGCACCACAACTGGTTCACCGGCATCAAGCAGCGCAGCCCGTCCATCGACAACGCCGCCCACGCCCACCTCTACAACAACTACCTGTCCGCCCAGTACCGGGACGAGGACCCGGTGTGGACGTACGGCAACTGGTCGCGCGGCCGGACGAAGATGGTCATCGAGAACAGCTACTACGACAAAATACGCAACCCCTACCAGGCCGATGAGACCGCCGAGCTGGTCCAGCGCGGCAGCATCGCCCGCGACACCACGGGCCGCCACGACACCCGGGGCGACGCCTTCGACCCGCGCGACTTCTACCCCTACCGGCTGGACCCCGCGGCCGCCGTGCCCGCCCTGGTGAAGAGGTTCTCCGGCCCGCAGAGCCGGCTCGGCACGGACACCGTGCTGCGTGTGGCGGCGGACGGCTCGGGCGACTTCCGTACCGTCCAGGCCGCTGTCAACGCCGTCCCGTCGGGCAACGACGGACGGATCACGATCGCCATCGCGCCCGGCACCTACCGCGAGCAGGTCCGCGTCCCGGCCGACAAGCCGCTCCTCACCTTCCTGGGGACCGGGCGGGACCGCGGCGACACCGTCATCGTCCACGACACCCCCGCCGAGTACGGCGGCTCCACCGGCAGCGCCACCGTTCTGATCGCCGCGAGCGATGTGTCGGCCCGCCACCTCACCTTCGTCAACGACTTCGACGAGGCCGCCCACGACCTGAAGGGCGAGCAGGCGCTGGCCATGAAGACGACCGGTGACCGGATCGTCCTCACGGACACGGCCTTCAAGGGCAACCAGGACACCCTGATGACCGACAGCCCCAAGCTGACCACCGTCAGCCGGGTCTACCTCCGTGACTCGTACATCGAGGGGGACGTCGACTTCATCTACGGGCGCGCCACCACCGTCATCGAGCGCTCCACCATCAAGGCGCTCAGCCGCGGCAGCGACAGCAACAACGGTTACATCACCGCCGCGAGCACCTGGAAGGGCAATCCGTACGGATTCCTCATCACCCGGAGCCGGATCGTCAGCGACGCGCCCGACCAGACCTTCCACCTCGGCCGCCCCTGGCACCCCGGCGGCGAGCCGGACGCCATCGCCCAGGTGCTGATCCGCGACACCTGGCTGCCTGCCGCGATCAAGTCCGCCCCGTGGACGGACATGAGCGGATTCCCTTGGCAGGAAGCCCGTTTCAGCGAGTACCGCAACACCGGACCGGGGGCCGCCCCGTCCGCCGACCGACCGCGGATGACGGACGCCGACGCCGCGGACCACGAGGTGGCCGACTACCTCGCGGGCAGCGACGGCTGGGCACCCCAGACTCACTAGGAGATGCGCACGATGAGAAAGAACCCGATACCAGCGATGTCCCGCGGGGCCGGCAGGAGCGGCGGTGCCGTGCGCGGCGCCGCGGCCGTGGCCGTGACGCTCGCCCTCGCCCTGTCCGCCACCGCGTGCGGGGACGACGGGTCGAACTCCGGGTCGGAAGGGTCCGGCAAGGGCAAGATCGTCTTCTGGGACAACAACGGCGGTCCGCGGACCGCGATCTGGAAGCAGATCATCGCCAAGTTCGAGAAGAAGTACCCGGACATCGAGGTCGAGTACGTGCCGATCCCGATCGCCGATGTCCAGTCGAAGTACGACACGGCCATCCAGGGCGGCGGCGACAGCCTGCCCGACGTGGGCGGCGTGGGCACGGCGTACCTGGCCAACCTCGTCGCCCAGGACGCCCTGGAGCCGGTCACCGACCGCATCCAGGACAGCCCGCTGGGCGGCAAGCTGGTCAAGAACATGGTGGAGAGCGTCCGCGCGGCCGGCGGCGGCGACAAGGAGATGTTCTCCGTCCCGACCTCCGCCAACCAGGGCACCCTCTGGTACCGGACCGACCTTTTCAAGGCGAAGAACCTGCCCGCGCCCACCAGCTGGGACAACTTCTACAAAGCCGCTGACGAGCTGACCGACAAGGACAAGAACAGGTTCGGCTTCACCTTGCGCGGCGGGGCCGGGTCCATCGCCCAGGCGATGGAGATGATGTACGCCCAGTCCGGGATCGACACCTTCTGGGACGGTGAGAAGACCACCCTCAACGACCCCAAGAACGTGGCGGCGCTGGAGAAGTACGTCGGCCTCTACAAGAAGGTCACCCCGGCCGCCGACCTGAACAACGACTTCACCAAGATGGTCGCCCAGTTCGACCAGGGCGACATCGGCATGCTGCAGCACAACCTCGGCAGCTACACCGACCATGTGAAGGCGTTCGGCAAGGACAAGATCGCCGGTGTGCCGATGCCGCCGTCCGCCGAGGGGCAGCCGCGCACCATCGTCTCCAACCCGGTCGACGGCCTCGGCCTGTTCAAGGCGAGCAAGAACAAGGCGGCGGCCTGGAAGTTCATCGAGTTCGCGGCCTCCGCGGAGATGAACAGCCTCTGGAACGAGGACGTCGGCGCCATCCCGGCCAATGTCGACGCCGCGAACGACGCCTGGATCCAGCAGGCCCCGCCGACCAAGGCGGCGCTGCAGTCGCTCAGCGACCCGCAGACCAAGGTGGTGCAGCTGCCGTACTACCTGCCGGACTGGAACACCATCAGCAAGGCGGACAACGAGCCGAACTTCCAGAAGGTGCTGCTCGGCAAGATGACCGCCAAGGAGTTCTGCGACAAGGTCGCCAAGGAGCTCAACGCGGCCCAGGCGGACTGGAAAGAGCACAACTGAGGCGCGTCGGCGTCGCGGGCCGGCCGCCGTACACCGGCGGCCGGCCCACCCCTCGCCCCCCAACCCCGTGAACGCGTGCACCCGTGAACCCCTGACCCCGTGACCCGGACGAAAGGCATCCGCACGCCATGTCACTCTCCCGCAGACACGCGGCCGTGTCGCTCGCCGCCGTCCCGCTCGCCCTTGCCGCGCCCGGCACCGCCCAGGCCCGCTCCGGCGGGCGCGGCAAGCCCCGCGCCGGGGTGACCGTCTACCTCGCGGGCGACTCCACCGCCGCTACGAAGGCCGCCTCGGCGGCCCCGGAGACCGGCTGGGGGATGGCCCTGCCCTTCTTCCTCGCCGACCGGCTGAGGGTCGCCAACCACGCCGTCAACGGCCGCAGCTCCAAGAGCTTCTACGACGAGGGGCGGCTGGGGGCGATCCTGGCCGCCATCCGGCCCGGCGACTTCCTGTTCGTCCAGTTCGGCCACAACGACGAGAAGACCGACGACCCGGCCCGCGGCACCGATCCGGCCACCACCTATCCGCAGTATCTGCGGCTGTATCTGAAGGGGGCGCGCGACCGCGGCGCCCGGCCGGTCCTGCTGACCTCCGTCGAGCGCCGCAGGTTCGACGCGATGGGCACCGCTCAGCCCACGCACGGCGCCTACCCCGACGCGGTGCGCTCCCTCGCCCGGGCCGAAGGGGTGCCGCTGATCGACGTACAGGCGTCGAGCATCGCCCTGTGGCAGCGGCTCGGGCCCGAGGCCACCAAGGGCTGCTTCAACTGGCTCGACCCGGGTGAGTGGCCCAACTACCCCGACGGCAGGCAGGACAACACCCACTTCCAGCCGCACGGCGCGATCGAGGTGGCCCGCCTGGTGGCGCGCGAGCTCAAGGCCAGGGGCGTGCTGGCCCCGTCCGATCTGCGGCGCCTGGGCGAGGCGATCCCGGACAGCTGGATCACCTGGTAGCGGCCCGCGCCCTCCTGCCCGTCCCTTCCCCGTACGCCCCATACACCCCGCAAGGAGCCCGCCAACATGCGCACTCCCAGATGTCATGCCCGCGTCGCCTCACTCGCCTCGGCGCTCTGCTGCGCCTCCCTCGTGCTGGCCGCCGCCCCCGCCACGGCGGCCCCCTCGGCGCCCGTACGCGACACTCTCCCGGCGGGCGACGGCTGGGCCTCCGCCGAGGGCGGGACCACCGGCGGCGCCAGCGCCGACAAGGCCCACACCTTCACCGTCACCAACCGGGCCCAGCTCGCCAAGGCGCTGGACGGCTCCGACGGCAGCCCGCGGACCATCTACGTCAACGGCACCATCGACGCCAACACCGACACCGCCGGCAAGCCGCTGAGCTGCGCCGACTACGCCACCGACGGCTACGCCCTGGACGCCTACCTCGCCGCGTACGACCCGGCCACCTGGGGCGACGCCCAGCCGTCCGGCCCACAGGAGGACGCCCGCGCCGCCTCCGCCGCGCTGCAGGCGAAGCGCGTCAAGCTGGCCGTCCCCTCCAACACCACCATCGTCGGCGTCGGCCGGAACGCCCGGCTGCTGGGCGCCAGCCTCCAGGTCACCGGCGTGGACAACGTGGTCGTCCGCAACCTCACCTTCGAGGACGCCTTCGACTGCTTCCCCGCCTGGGACCCGACCGACGGAGCGGACGGCGCCTGGAACTCCGAGTACGACAACCTCGTCGTCCACGGCTCCACCCACGTCTGGGTCGACCACAACACCTTCACCGACGGCCGCCGCCCCGACAGCGCCCAGCCCCGCTACTTCGGCCAGCTCTACCAGCAGCACGACGGCGAACTCGACGTGGTGCGCGGCGCCGACCTCGTCACCGCCTCCTGGAACCTCTTCGCCGACCACGACAAGACGCTGATGATCGGCAACAGCGACAGCGCGGGCGCCACCGACCGCGGCAAGCTCCGCGTCACCCTCCACCACAACGTCTTCAAGAACATCGTCGAACGCGCCCCGCGGGTCCGCTTCGGCAAGGTCGACGTCTACAACAACCACTACATCGCCCCCGCCGACGGCTACGCCTACAGCTGGGGCGTCGGCGTCGAGTCCCAGCTCCACGCCGAGGCCAACGCCTTCACCCTGCCCGGCGCGGTCGACCCCGCCAAGGTCATCAAGAAGTGGAAGGGCACCGCGCTCACCGAGAAGAACAACTACGTGGGCGGCAAGCCGGTCGGCCTCCTCGCCGCCCACAACGCGGGCGTCCCCGACGAGCAGCTGGGCGACGACGCGGGCTGGACGCCGACGCTGCGCACCCGCGTCGACGCGCCGCGCGCGGTGCCCGGCATCGTCGACGGACGCGCGGGCGCGGGCCGCCTCTGACAGTCGCCACCCCCCAAGCGGGGAGGCCGGGCGTCACCTGGCCCCGCCCGGCCTCCCCTCCTCCCTGCACCGGCATTCGGGTTTGCGGTGAACACGGGACACGGACACGCCGACGCCACGGCGTGTCCGTGTCCCGTGTTCACCGCGAAGTCACTGGTGTCGGGGGCGGGTCGCGGCGCGCACGACGTGTGCCGTCGAGCGGCGTGGGCGCTCGCCCGGGGGCCGGGCGGTGTGCTCGTCGGCGTAGCGGGCCAGCAGCCGGACCGCGTCCAGGTCCTCCAGCGCGGCGAAGCCCGTCTCCCGCAGGTCCGCCGCCAGCTCCTCGGGTGCGAAGTAGCTCAGGAAGGGCTCGCCGAGCGCGGCCACGCGCGCCGCGCGGGCGCGGTGGGCGGCGCGGGCGTGCGGCGTCATGGCGCTCGGCGGCTCGCTGTAGTCGAAGACCGCCTCCGCACCGCCGGGCAGGCCCGCGATGTACCCGAGCGTGCCGAACACCGCGTCGCGGGTCAGATACGGCACCACGCCCAGCCAGCTGAAGAACGTCGGCCGCGCCGGGTCGAAGCCGGCCGCCGCCAGGCCCTCGCCCAGGCTCTCCCGTTCGAAGTCGACCGGCGCGAAGGTCAGCGACGGCGGCAGCGGGATGCCGGCGCCGGACAGGCGCTCGCGCTTCCACTCCTGGGTGGCCGGGTGGTCCACCTCGAAGACCGCCAGACCGGCCGCCTCGTGCGGATTGCGGTAGGCGAGGGTGTCGAGACCGGCGCCCAGGACCACGAGTTGGCGCGTGCCGCGCTCCACGGCGGCGGCCAGATGGTCCTCGGCGAAGCGCGAGCGGGCGGCGATGAACAGGCGGATGCCCCGGCGCTCCGGCGCGGTGCGGGTGGCGTCGAGCTCGCCGAGCAGTCCGTCGGCGTCCGCGCCCAGCAGGCGGACGGCCAGCGGATCGCGGAACAGTTGGCCGTGGTCCAGTGTCTGGTGGGCCGCGCGGAGCGCGGCGGCCCGCCGGGCGGTGCGGCTGGGGCTGCGCGGCTGCATCTCGGGCCTCCCGGGCCTCGGCCGGATGAAATAGTTGCCTGAGGCTATCAGGTTCCGAAGTCTCGTACGCCGGCGCCGCGCCAGGGGCTCCGCGATCCGTCCTGTGCGCGGCCTGACCGTCCCTGACCGGTGAGGAGGCTACTCCGAACACGAAATGATCAAGGTTTGCCCCGGCCACTCGTGCGACCATCCCGATTTCGTAATCTAAGAATTCGCGAGTGCGCGGCAACCTAAGCTGGGGTTGGCGGCAACTACGGCTTGGAATGGGTCGGACCAGGATCCCCCGGCCCATTCCCTCGACGCAGAACAGGAGTTGCCAATGGGGCTGAGGCGCAAGCGCGGTCGCCACCGCCGCCGGAAGGACCGTACGCTGCCGCTGGGCAGCGCCGTCATCGTGGCGTCGGCCGTGGCGGGCGTCTATCTGACGGCGGCGCCCGAGGGCGCGAGCGCCGTGGCGTCGACCGTGTATGTGTCCCCCCAGGGCGACGACGGGGACTCCGGCTCGCTCGAATCCCCGTACCGCACGCTGGAGAAGGCCTTCTCGGTCGCGAAGGCCGGCACCGTCATCGAGGTGCGCGGCGGCACCTACTACCCCGCCCGGACCCTCAGCAGCTCCGTCGACGGCACCGCCCGGGACCGCGTCGAGCTGCGGCCGTACCGCGCCGAGCAGGTCCGGGTCGACGGCTCGCGGCTCTCGTCCGGCTCCTCGCTGCTCTCGCTCCGCGCCGACTACTGGACCGTCTCGGGCATCGAATTCCGCAACGCCCCCGGCGGCGGCCTGGTCTGCACCTCCTGTACCCGCACCGTCTTCGCCAACCTCTCCACCCATGGCAACGGCGACACCGGGCTCACCCTGCGCGGCAAGGGCAGCGACAACAACGTCATCCGCAACCTGGACTCGTACGACAACCACGACGACGCCACCGGCGGCAAGCAGGCGGACGGCATAGCCATCACCCACGGCTCCGGCGGCGGCAATGTGATCACCGGAGTCCGCGCGTTCAACAACAGCGACGACGGCGTGGACCTGTGGAGATGGGCCGGCCCGGTCACCATCGAGCACACATGGGCCTTCGGAAACGGCGAGAACCGCTGGCACATCCGCGACTTCCGGGGCGACGGCAGCGGCTTCCAGCTCGGCGGCGACGCCCCCGCCCCCTCGCCCGCCCATGTCGTACGGAACTCCGCCGCCTGGGACAACACCCAGTACGGTTTCTCGGCCAACGGCAACAGCGGAGCGATCCGCGTCCGGCGCACCACGGCGTACGGCAACCAGGCCGCCGGCTACTCCTTCCCCAGCTCCCGCGCCCGCCTCGAGCGCAACCTCGCCGTCTCCAACGGCGACGCCAACGCCGACGCGGGCCCGGAGGCCGTCTCCCGGGGCAACAACTGGAGCCCCGGGCGGGGCAGCGGCTGGCGCGCCGGAGGCGCGGCCACCCCGCCCTTCGTCACCACCGACCCCGTCACGGCCCTCGGCGCCCGGCGGCAGGACGGCTCACTGCCCGTCACCAGCTTCCTGGTGGTGGCCGACGGCACCGAGATCGGATCGACGATGGAGTGACGCCCGTCGCGGCGCCCACCGCACCGCGCCGCGCGGCCAGTTGATCTCGTAACACGGCGAAAACCTGAGCGGTCCGCGTAGTGGGCACAATCCAGTCACCCCGCACGCGTCTGTTTCACGCTTAAGGAGCGCCACGACATGGCACGACAGGTGACCGACAAGGCACCGACCCCCACCGCGCCGTCCCGCACCGCACTTGACCGGTTCTTCCGGATATCCGAGCGGGGTTCGACCCTCGGCCGGGAGGTCCGGGGCGGGTTCGCCACCTTCTTCACGATGGCCTACATCCTCGTGCTGAACCCGATCATCCTGGGCAAGGCGGAGGACAAGTTCCATGCCCATCTCGACGGTGCGCAGCTGGTCACCGCGACCGCCCTGGTCGCCTGTGTGATGACGGTCCTCATGGGCGTCGGCGGCAATCTGCCGCTCGCGCTGGCCGCCGGCCTGGGGCTCAACGCGGTCGTCGCGTACCAGATCGCCCCGCAGATGAGCTGGCCCGACGCCATGGGCCTGGTGGTCCTGGAGGGCCTGATCATCTGTGTGCTGGTGGGCACCGGGCTGCGCGAGGCGGTGATGAACGCGATCCCGCAGCCGCTGAAGCAGGCGATCAGCGTGGGCATCGGCCTGTTCATCGCCTTCATCGGCTTCATCGACGCGGGCTTCGCCACCCGCATCCCGGGCATCGAGGGTTCGGTGCCGGTCCAGCTCGGCGCGACCGGGCGGCTGACCGGCTGGCCGGTGCTCGTCTTCTGCCTCGGGGTGCTGCTGACCATCGCCCTGATGGTGCGCAAGGTCAAGGGCGCGATCCTGATCAGCATCGTCGCCTCGACCGTGGTCGCGGTCATCATCAACGAGGTCGCCGACATCAAGCCGCAGGCGTGGGGGCTGACCGTGCCCTCCTTCCCGGACAAGGTCGTCGACACCCCGGACTTCGGCCTGATCGGCTCCTTCAGCCTGTTCGGGGCGTTCGAGCAGGTCGGCGTGGTCACCATCGTCCTGCTGATCTTCACCCTGATCCTGTCCGACTTCTTCGACACCATGGGCACGGTCGTCGGCGTGAGCAACGAGGCCGGGCTGCTGGACGAGAACGGCAAGGTGCCCAACCTGGGCCGGGTGCTGCTGATCGACGGGGTCGCGGCGGCCGCGGGCGGCGCGGCGTCCGCCTCGTCCAACACCAGCTACATCGAGTCGGCGGCCGGGGTCGGCGAGGGGGCGCGCACCGGCTTCGCCAGCGTGGTCACCGGCGCGCTGTTCGGGCTCGCCCTCTTCCTGACCCCGCTGGCGACCATGGTGCCCGCCCAGGCCGCCACCCCGGCGCTGATCGCTGTGGGATTCCTGCTGATGAGCCAGGTGCGGCACATCGAGTGGGAGCGCTACGACATCGCCATCCCGGCGTTCCTCACCATCGTCGTGATGCCGTTCACCTACTCCATCACCAACGGCATCGGCGCCGGGTTCATCGCGTACGTGCTCATCAAGGCGGTCCTCGGCAAGGCGCGCGAGGTGCACTGGCTGCTGTGGGGAACGGCGGCGCTGTTCGTCCTCTACTTCGGGATCGACCCGATCGAGCAGCTGCTCACCTGAGCCTGGGCCTGGGCCTGGGCCTGGGCCTGGGCCTGGCCCCGGACCGCTCGCGTCCCATCAGCCGTGACCCATGATGGGGCGCGGGCGGTACGGCGCCTCCAGGCGGGCCACCTCGTCCTCGTCGAGCCGCAGCCCGACCGCGGCGACCGCGTCCTCCAGGTGGCCGGCTTTGGTGGCCCCCACGATCGGCGCGGTCACCGCGTCCTTGCCGAGCAGCCAGGCGAGCGCGACCTGCGCCGGGCTCACCCCGCGCTCCTCGGCCACGGCACGGGTGGCGTCCACGATGTCGAACTCGGCGTCCGCGTACCACCTCTCGACCAGCTGATCCTCGCCCGCCCGGACCGTCGCCCCGGTGCGGTGCCGGTCGCGGGTGCCGGTGAGCAGCCCGCGCGCCAGCGGGCTCCACGGGATCACCCCCACCCCCTGGTCCAGGCAGAACGGGTTCATCTCCCGCTCCTCCTCCCGGTACAGCAGGTTGTAGTGGTTCTGCATCGACACGAACCGGGTCCAGCCCGCCGCCGCTGCCGTGTACTGCGCCTTGGCGAACTGCCAGGCGAACATGGACGACGCGCCGATATAGCGCGCCTTGCCCGCCCGCACCACGTCGTGCAGCGCCTCCATGGTCTCCTCGATCGGCGTCTCGGGGTCCCACCGGTGGATCTGGTAGAGGTCGACGTGGTCGGTGCCAAGCCGCCGCAGCGAGGCGTCGATGCCCGCCAGGATGTGCTTCCGGGACAACCCGCGGTCGTTGGGGCCCTCGCCCATCGGCATGTACACCTTGGTGGCCAGCACATAGTCGTCCCGGCTGGAGAAGAGCTCACGCAGCAGCTCGCCCGTGACCTCCTCGCTCCTGCCCCTGGAGTACATGTCGGCGGTGTCGAAGAACGTCACGCCGCTCTCCACCGCCCGGCGCACGATCGGCCGCGCCGCGTCGATGTCCAACTGCCACGCGCGGTGCTGGGGGTCGCCGTAGCTCATCATCCCCAGGCAGATCCGCGACACCTTGATCCCGGACTGTCCCAGGCGGGCGTACTCCATGCGTTTCCTCTTTCCCAGATTTCCCAGGTTTCCCAGTTCCCTCGATCGGTCACAGCAGACCACTACGGCGCCCGCGTGTCAGCCCGGTTTGACGAAACCGCACTCGTAGGCCGCGATGACCGCCTGAGTGCGGTCCCGTACGCCGAGCTTGGCAAGCACCGCGGCCACATGGCTCTTGACCGTGGCCGGGCTCACCGCGATCCGGCCGGCGATCTCGGCGTTGGACAGCCCGGCGGCCATCAGCCGCAGCACCTCGGCCTCCCGCTCGGAGAGCCGGTCGCGCAGCGCCCGCGCCGGGTCGTCGCGGCCGGTGGCGTGCGCGGCGGCCAGCGCCCGCACCGCGGCCGGGAACAGCAGCGAGTCGCTGCGCGCCACGAGCCGCACCGCCTGCACCAGCTCGTCCGCGCGGGCCCGCTTGAGCAGAAAGCCGCTGGCCCCCGCGCGCAGCGCGTCGTAGACATGGCTGTCGTTCTCGAAGGTCGTCACGACGATCACGCGCGGCGGCTCGGGCATGGTCGCCAGGATGCGCTCGGTGGCGCGGATGCCGTCGATCTCGGGCATCCGGACGTCCATCAGGACGATGTCCGGGCGCAGCTGGTGGACCAGCGGGACGGCCTCCGCGCCAGTGCCCGCCTCGCCGACGACCTCCAGGTCCGGCTCGCCGGCCAGGATCGCGCGCAGCGCGGTGCGCACCATCCGCTCGTCGTCGGCGAGCACGATGCGCAGGGGAGGCGGCGCCGGGGTGGATGTCGGCGGGACGGATGCCGGCGGGGCGGAGGGCGGCGGGGCGCTCACCGGGCCGCCCCCAGGGGGATACGGACCGCCAGCCGCCAGCCGTCCTCGGTCGGGCCCCAGGCGCAGCTGCCGCGCAGCAGCGCCGTGCGCTCGGCGATCCCGCGCAGGCCGCGGCCGCCGCCGGTGCGCCGCCGCCGGGCGGCCCCGCCCACCCGCTTCGCCGGTTCCACCGGGTCCACCGGGCTCACCGGGTTCTCCATGGTGATCTCCAACTCCCTGTCCTGTGCGGTGCGCTCGGCGATCCGCAGTCTCACCGGCACCCGGCCCGCGTGGCGCAGCGCGTTGCTGAGTCCTTCCTGCACGATGCGGTACGCCTCGCGGGACACGGCGGGCGGCAGCCGGTCGAGCCCGCCGGTGGCGGTCAGGACGACGGTGACGCCGGCCGCCCGGGTCCGGGCCAGCAGCCCGTCCAGGCCGGCGAGGGTGGGGGCGGGGGCGGCACGGCCCCCGCCGCTCCCGCTCTCGTTCCCGCCTCCGTTGTCCTCGCCCTCCCGCAGCAGGCCCAGCACGCTGTCGAGTTCCCCGACCGCCGCGCGCGTGGCCTCTTCGATGGCGGCAAGCGCCTGCCGGGCGAACTCCGGGTCCGCGTCGAGGACCTTGCGCGCCGCGCCCGCCTGCAGGGTCACCGCGCTCAGCGCATGCCCGACGGAGTCGTGCAGCTCCCGGGCGAGTCGGTTGCGGGAGGCGAGGCGGGCGGCCCGCTCCTCGGCCGCGGCGAGCCGGTCGGCGGGCGTGGGCCCGAGCAGCGCGGGCGCACAGCGAGCCAGCAGCGCCCCCGCGCCCGCGATCGCCGCGACCACGGCCGACAGCAGCAGGATTCCGGCGGCGGGGGCGAGCACGCGGGCGGACTCGAAGGCGGTCGGCCAGACCACGCCCCTGGCGTACGCCGCGTCGGTGAACGGCAGCGCGACCAGCAGCGCCGCCGCGGGCGGCAGGGCGAGGGTGATCGCGCCGACGAGGCCGCCGAGCGCCAGGTGCAGCCCGTACCACAGGGAGGCGCGGCTGCGCGCGTCCCAGGACGTGGCGGGCCCGGACGCGAGTTCGGCGGGCTCGGGGAGCCCGCACAGCGAGCGCGCGGCCGTGGCCTCCAGGGGGCGTACGAGTGGGAAGAGCGCGGTCAGTACGGCCGGCGGCAGGGCCACGGCGTACGCGGCGAGCTGCCACCCCAGCGAGTCGAGGGGCCGGGCGCCCGGGACGGCCGCCACGAGGACGACGCAGGCCAGCAGGTAGTACGGCATCAACAGGGCCCCGCCGAGCACCAGATGCACCCAGCGCAGCCGGGCCCGCCGCCCCAGCGCCGCCCGGGCGCACCGCCGCCACCACGCCACGGGCGTCACGCCCCCCGGCGCGCCGGGGCGGCGACGGCGAAGGAGCGCAGGGTTCTTTTCATGCCCACCAGTCTTCCGGCGGCCTCCCTGCCGCGCTTCCTCCCGTGAGACGATCCGCCTCCGCCGTACGGGCGAGCGGCCCCGCGCCTTCGGGCCGGAGGGGCGCAGACGGGTCAGGGGCGGGTCAGGGGCGGGTCAGGGGCGGGTCAGAGGCGGCGGGTGGCGAGGGTGAGGCGGTCGCGGGCGTCGAAGAGGGCGTCCTTGATCATCTGCTCATGGGCGGGGGTGAGCCTGGCCACCGGCACGGAGCAGCTGATCGCGTCCCGCGAAGGCGTGCGGTAGGGGATCGCGATACCGAAGCAGCGCAGCCCCAGCGTGTTCTCCTCGCGGTCCACCGCGTATCCCTGCTCGCGGATGACGTGGAGCTCCTCGATGAGCTTCTCGCGGTCGGTGATGGTGTGCTCGGTGAGCGCGCCGAGGGTCTCGGGCAGCATCTTGCGCACCTGCTCGTCGGAGTAGGTGGCCAGCAGCGCCTTGCCCAGCGAGGTGGAGTGGGCCGGCAGCCGGCGGCCGACGCGGGTGAAGGGGCGCAGATAGTGCTGGGACTGGCGGGTGGCGAGGTAGACCACGTTGGTGCCGTCGAGGCGGGCGAGGTGGATGGTCTCGGTGGTGTCGTCGGAGAGCCGGTCCAGGGTCGGCCGGGCGGCGGCCACGACCTCGTCGCCGTCGATGTACGAGGTGCCCACCAGCAGGGCGCGCACGCCGATGCCGTAGCGGGTGCCGGTCGCGTCGGTCTCCACCCAGCCGAGCTCCACCAGGGTGCGCAGCAGCATGTAGAGAGAGGACTTGGGGTAGCCCACGGCATCCTGCACGGCGGCCAGGCTGTGCATGCCGGGCCGGCCGGCGAAGAATTCCAGCAGCTCGACCGTACGGACCGCCGACTTGACCTGGGCCCCACCCGTCTCGGCAGTTGACATCGCCTTGACCCCTTTGTTCGACCAGCCATAGAGTCCCGACAGAGTTCACTATCAGGGACAGCGTTCAGCATATCGAACAACAGCCGAGGTGCGGGACGCAAGCAGCGGCAACACAGCAGGAGGATTCCGCGGTGTCAGCACCAGTGTGGAGCGTCGACCCCCGAACCGGGAAGCAGCGGGAACAGGTCGCGATCGAAGCCACCGCCGAGGAGATCGACCGCGTGGTGCGGGCGGCCCACGAGGCACGCGGCTCCCTGGCCGACCGTACGGTGCGCGCCGCCTTCCTGCGCGCCGCCGCCGACCGGCTCGACGAGGCGAAGGACCGGATCGTCGAGGCGGCCGACGCCGAGACCGCGCTGGGCCCCGTCCGGCTCACGGGCGAGCTCGCCCGCACCACCTACCAGCTGCGGGCCTTCGCCGACGTCGTGGACGAGGGCGGCTTCCTCGACGTGCGCGTCGACCACGCGGACGCCACCCAGACCCCGCCCTGGCCCGATCTGCGCCGCTACAAGGTGCCGCTCGGCGTCGTCGCCGTCTACTCCGCCAGCAACTTCCCGCTCGCCTTCTCCGTGCCCGGCGGCGACACCGCCTCCGCGCTCGCCGCGGGCTGCCCGGTCGTCGTCAAGGCGCACCCCGACCACCCCGCCACCTCCGAGGTGACCGCCTCCGCGCTGCGCCGCGCCGCCGAGGACTCCGGGCTGCCCGTGGACGTGATCTCGGTGGTGCACGGCTTCCAGGCGGGCATCGAGCTGGTCAAGCACCCGCTGATCGCCGCCGCGGGCTTCACCGGCTCGATCCGCGGCGGGCGCGCCCTGTTCGACGCCGCCGCGGCCCGGCCGGTGCCGATCCCCTTCCACGGCGAACTCGGCAGCCTCAACCCGGTCGTGATCACCGAGGCCGCGGCGGCCGAGCGCGCCGAGCAGATCGGCGCGGGCCTGGGCGGGTCGATGACGCTGGGCATGGGCCAGTTCTGCACCAAGCCCGGGTTTGTGCTGGCCCCGGCGGGCGAGGCGGGCGACCGCCTGGTGAAGTCCCTCACCGAGGCGGTCAGTAACAGCGAGGCCGGTGTGCTGCTGGACCACCGCATGCGCGACAACTTCGTCGCCGGGGTCAAGGAGCGGGCCGAACTCCCCGAGGTGGACGCCCCGGTCACCCCCGGCTCCGGCGGTGAGCACGCGGTCAGCGCCGGCTTCCTGACCGTCCCGGCGCGGCTGCTCGCCGAGGAGGGGCAGCACGATGTGCTGCTGGAGGAGTGCTTCGGCCCGGTGACCGTGCTCGCCCGCTACGAGAGCCAGGACGACATCACGGCCGTGCTCGGGCGGCTGCCGGGCAACCTGACCGCCACCGTCCACCTCTCCGAGGCCGAGGGCGAAGGCAGCGACGGCCGGGCCTCCGAACTGCTGGCCGAGCTCACCCCGCTCGCCGGCCGCGTGCTGGTCAACGGCTGGCCGACCGGCGTCGCCGTCGCCCCGGCCCAGCACCACGGCGGCCCGTACCCGGCGACCACCTCCACCTCCACGTCGGTCGGCGGCACCGCCATCGAGCGCTGGCTGCGGCCGGTCACCTACCAGGACACCCCGGCCGCGCTGCTGCCGCCGGAGCTGCGCGACGAGAACCCGCTGGGGCTGCCCCGCCGGGTGAACGGGCGCCGGGAGGCCTGACGACCCGAGGTGCGACGCCGCGGGCGGGGCCGGCCGGCCCCGCCCGCGGCTCACCGCGCCCACAAGCGCGGTGGGCCGTACGCACGCCCCACCGCGCTCAGCCGTCGGCCGCCCCGGCTCAGCCGTCGGCCGGCCCGTCCCCCGCTCCGTCCGACATCCCCTCCGCCGCCCCTTCCGACGCCACCTCCGACGTCCAGGCGCGCAGCGCGCGGGCGATGTGCCGCAGCGGAACCCCCGGGCCCGCGATGTCGCGCATCAGCGCCAGCACCTCGGAGCCCTTGACGTCCTGGGTGACGGACAGGCCGTTTATCGTCAGCACCGCCCGGGTCGCGGCCCACGCGGCGTCGGCCTGGGAGTGTTCGAGCCAGGGATGGCGCAGCAGCGTGTCGAGGACCGCGGCCGCCTTGAGATGGGCGCCCCAGTACACGTCCTGGTTCAGCATGTGTGCGCCGTGCCGGTGGATGGCCGCCAGCGGCACCCCGTAGTCGTCTATCGCGGGCGAGCCGGGGATGTCCGCGGTCGCCTGGAGCAGGGTGGGGAAGTCGATGGCGAGCCCTGGAGAACGGGGCGACCGGGCCGACCGGGTCAACAGACGTCCTTCAGACGCGTGGCCGGGTCGAACCCCATCTCCTTGCTCGTGCTGCGGGGACGCGCCGCAAGCTCCTCGTTGAGCTCCTCGAACTCGCCCCTCCAGCGCTGCAGCGAATCCCGGAACGCGGCCAGGAAGGCCTCCCGCGTCTCGTCCCGGTCCAGCGCGAGCCGAGCCCGCCCGTACGCCTGGGGCGTCATGCCGACGGCTGCCGCACGGCGCCGGATCTCCTCGTGTTCTGCTTCGGTGAGCCGGAGGATGAGGTTGGCCATGCGGGGAGACAATCACCCCGAATCAGGTGATCGCAATCCCCGTGGGGAATGAACCGGGGTGCCTCGTGGTTGACCCGCCAACACTGTGACACCCCCCCCGGGCGCCGCCGCCCCCGCGCACGGCGACCGGCGACTGATCGGAAAAAGCGAGCCCCATGCGTGTAGAGATCTGGTCCGACATCGTCTGTCCCTGGTGCTACATCGGAAAGGCCCGCTTCGAGCAGGGCCTGGCCGCCTTCGAACACCGTGACCAGGTCGAGGTGGTGCATCGCTCCTTCGAGCTCGACCCCGACCACCCCAAGGGCGACACGGTGCCGGTGCTCGACATGCTCGCGACCAAGTACCGGGTCCCGCGCGAGCAGGCCCAGGCCATGGAGGGCCGGGTGGCCGAGGCCGCGGCCGAAGCCGGGCTCGGCTACCGCTCCGACCGCGACCACGGCAACACCTTCGACATCCACCGGCTGCTGCACCTCGCCAAGGCCCGCGGACGCCAGGGCGCCCTGCTGGACCGGCTCTACGCCGCGAACTTCGCCGACGAGCGGTCCCTCTTCGACCCCGGGACACTGCTGGCCGCCGCCGCGGAGGCCGGGCTCGACCCCGCCGAGGCCCGCGCGGTACTCGACGACGAGACCGCGTACGCCGAGGACGTACGGGCCGACGAGCGCGAGGCCGCCGAGCTCGGGGCCAGTGCCGTGCCCTTCTTCGTCCTCGACCGCCGCTTCGGCGTCTCGGGCGGCCAACCGGCTGAGATCTTCACCCAGGCGCTGCGCCAGGCCTGGGAAGCGTCGCAGGTCAGCGGGGACAAGTAAGGACTGCTTGGGGATACGCTTCAGACCTCGGCGATGGACGCGGGGGTGGACGCCTCCCATAGTGGATGCACATGGAGCCCTTGGGAGGCGCGGAATTCGCGCCGCAGACGACGTATCTCAACACCGCCTCCACCGGTCTGATCCCCGCCCGTACCGTGGCCGCCATGAAGGAGGCCCTTGACGCCGCGGCGGGCGGAGGGCCCGCCGCCGACCTGGCCTGGGAGGCGGTGGAGGAGGCGCGCGCCGCCTTCGCCCGGCTGACCGGGGTGCCGGCGCGGCGGGTCGCGGCGGGCGGCTCGGTCGCCGTGTACGCCGGGCTGGTGGCGGCATCCCTGCCGTCCGGTGCCGAAGTCCTGGTGGCCGAGGGCGACTTCAGCTCGCTGGTCAACCCCTTCACCATGCGCCGCGACCTGAAGCCGCGCGCCGTTCCGCTGGACGCCCTGGCGGACGCGGTGCGCCCCGGCACCGCGCTGGTCGCCGTCAGCGCGGTGCAGTCGGCGGACGGCCGGATCGCCGACCTGGACGCCATCCGGGCGGCGGCCCGCGCGCACGGCGCCCGGCTCCTGGTGGACGGCAGCCAGGGCCTCGGCTGGCTGCCGCTGAACGCCGACGACGCCGACTACACGGTGTGCGTCGGCTTCAAGTGGCTGATGTGCCCGCGCGGCGTCACCTTCCTGACCGTGCCCGAGGACCTCGGCGGGCTCACCCCGGTCTTCGCCGGCTGGGCGGCCGGCGAGAAGCCCTGGGACAGCTGCTACGGGCCCGTCGAGGAACTGGCGCACTCGGCCCGCCGCTTCGACCAGAGCCCCAGCCTGCTGTCGTACGTCGGCGCCGCGCGCTCCCTCGCGCTCGTCGAGGAGCTGGGCACGGCGGCCATCGGCGACCACGACCGCGCGCTCGCCGACCGCTTCCGGGCCGGGCTCACCGCGCTGGGGCACCGGTGCGTGGACGCCCCGGGCTCGGCGATCGTGTCCGTACCGGGGCTCGGCCACGCCGCGCCCCGCCTCGCCGAGGCCGGCGTCTCCGTCGCGGCGCGCGCCGGGAATCTGCGCGCCTCGTTCCACCTCTACAACACCGAGGCCGATGTGGACCGGCTGCTCGAGGTGGTCTCCGGCGTCCCGGCCGGGGCGTAGGGCCCCTTCCGGGACGCCGGGTCAGCGTACGGGCGTGGGGGTCACCGTACGGGGGTGAAGTCCCGCGCCCCGATGAACTCCGGCCGCCGGATCGGCGCCGCGAAGGGCTCGACCGCCGCGTTCTCCACGCTGTTGAAGACGATGAAGACATTGCTGCGCGGGTACGGCGTGATGTTGTCGCCCGACCCGTGCATGCAGTTGCAGTCGAACCAGGTCGCCGATCCGGCCTTGCCGGTGAACAGCCTGATCCCGTGCGCGTCGGCGAGCTTCGTCAGCGCCTCGTCCGACGGGGTGCCCGCGTCCTGCATCTGCAGCGACTTCTTGTAGTTGTCCTTCGGGGTCGCCCCCGCGCAGCCGAGGAAGGTGCGGTGCGAACCCGGCATGATCATCAGACCGCCGTTGGTGTCGTGGTTCTCGGTCAGCGCGATGGACACCGACACCGTGCGCATGTTCGGCAGCCCGTCCTCGGCGTGCCAGGTCTCGAAGTCCGAGTGCCAGTAGAAGCCCGAGGCGCCGAAGCCGGGCTTGACGTTGATCCGGCTCTGGTGGACGTACACCTCCGAACCGAGGATCTGGCGGGCCCGGCCCACGACGCGCGGGTCGCGGACCAGGCCCGCGAAGACCTCGCTGATCCGGTGCACCTCGAAAACCGACCGTACGTCCTGCGACTTCGGCTCGATGATCGAGCGCTCGTCGGCCCGCACCTTCGGGTCGGCGATCAGCCGGTCGAGCTCGGCGCGGTAGACCGCGACCTCGTCCGGAGCGATCAGCTGGTCGATCGCCAGGAAGCCGTCCCGATCGAAGTCGCTCAGCTCGGACGGGCGCAGCGGCCCCGGGGCCCCGGGCTCGGACCACACCACCGGGTCCACGCGCGGGGTGACCGTCTCGGAGCTCGTGCGGGTCGGGTACAGGTCAGTGACCGTGGTCATCTGGATCAGGCCTCCTCCGGCTCGGTGATCAGGGGGTATACGCCGTTCTCGTCGTGGTCCTCCCGTCCGGTGATCGGCGGGTTGAAAACGCAGACGCAGCGGAAGTCGGTCTTGGGACGCAGGGTGTGCTTCTCGTGCCCGTCCAGCAGATACATGGTGCCGGGGGTGATCCAGTGCTTCTCGCCGGTGTCGTCGTTGGTGAGCTCGGCCTCGCCCTCGACGCACAGCACGGCCTCGATGTGGTGGGCGTACCACATCGACGTCTCGGTGCCGGCGTAGAGCGTGGTCTCGTGCAGTGAGAAGCCCACCCGCTCCCTCGCCAGGACGATGCGCTTGCTCTCCCAGGTGCCCGACGCGGCCTTCACATGCCGCTCGGTGCCCTCGATGTCCTTGAAGGATCGGACGATCACGGTGGATTGTCGCCTTTCTGTTCGTGATCCGATGTGGTGTGAGGTGGTGTGGCGTGGTGCGAGGTGATCAGGCGGTCTCGCGGACCGCGCGGGCCAGGGTCCGCAGCCCCTCGTCCAGCTCGTCGGGGGAGACGGTCAGCGGCGGCAGCAGCTTGACGACCTCGCTCTCCGGGCCCGAGGTCTCCACCAGCAGGCCGAGTTCGAAGGCGCGGGCGCACACCGCCGAGGCGCGCGAGCGATCGGTGAACTCCAGGCCCCAGACCAGGCCCCGGCCGCGGTACTCGGCGCCCAGCCGGACGTGCTCCTCGCAGATCGCGCGCAGCGCCTGCTCCATCTGCTCGCCGCGGGCCAGGGTCTGCTTCTCCATCTGGCCGTCGGCCCAGTACGTGTCCAGGGCCGCGGCGGCGGTGACGAAGGCCGGGTTGTTGCCGCGGAAGGTGCCGTTGTGCTCGCCCGGCTCCCAGACGTCCAGCTCGGGCCGGAAGAGCGTCAGCGACATGGGCAGGCCGTAGCCGCCGATGGACTTGGAGAGCGTGACGATGTCCGGGGTGATGCCCGCCTCCTCGAAGGAGAAGAACGGGCCGGTGCGGCCGCAGCCCATCTGGATGTCGTCGACGATCAGCAGCATGTCGCGGCGCTTGCACAGGTCGGCCAGGCCGCGCAGCCACTCGGTGCGCGCCACGTTGATGCCGCCCTCGCCCTGCACCGTCTCGACGATGACCGCGGCGGGCTGGTTGAGGCCGGAGCCCTGGTCCTCCAGCAGCCGTTCGAACCACAGGAAGTCGGGCACCCGGCCGTCCAGGTAGTTGTCGAACGGCATCGGTGTGCCGTGGACCAGCGGGATGCCCGCGCCGGCCCGTTTGAAGGCGTTGCCGGTGACGGCGAGGGCGCCCAGCGACATTCCGTGGAAGGCGTTGGTGAAGGACACGATGGCCTCGCGCCCCTTGACCTTGCGGGCCAGCTTCAGGGCGGCCTCGACGGCGTTGGTGCCGGTCGGGCCCGGGAACATGACCTTGTACGGCAGATCGCGCGGGCGCAGCACGGTGTTCTGGAAGGTCTCCAGGAAGGCGCGCTTGGCGGTGGTGCCCATGTCCAGGCCGTGGGTGACGCCGTCCCGCTCGATGTAGTCGATCAGGGCGCGTTTGAGGACCGGGTTGTTGTGGCCGTAGTTGAGCGCTCCGGCCCCGGCGAAGAAGTCGAGGTAGGTGTGGCCGTCCTCGTCGTACATGTAGCTGCCCTGCGCGCGGTCGAAGACGGCGGGCCAGCCGCGGCAGTAGCTGCGTACCTCCGACTCCAGGGCCTCGAAGACGCTCAGCGCGGGCGGGGTGATGGTCACAGCATTCTCCTGGGAGATGAATGTGAGGGGGTGAGAGCTTGGGGCGAGGGTGTGGTGCGGGGCGGGGCGTCAGGTGACGGCGAGGGGGCCGATGCGGTACAGCACCTCGGGCTCATGGCCGCCGTCCGGGAACAGGCCGCCGTCGAACAGCACCTCGCGCTCCACGGGGGCGCCGTGCCGCTCGGCGAAGGAGGTGAACAGCCTGTTGGAGGCGGTGTTGTCCGGCGTGATCGTGGTCTCGATGCGATGGATGTCCGACTGCTCGGCGACGCGCGCGGTCAGCCCGTCCAGCAGGGCGGCGGCCAGCCCCCGGCCGCGCCACGCCTGGTCCACGGCGACCTGCCAGACCACCAGGGTCCGGAGGCGCTGCGGGCGGATGTAACCCGTGACGAAGCCGACCGGCTCCCCGTGGGTGTCCCGGGCCACGACCGAGGTGGCGGCGAAGTCGCGACACCACAGCAGATAGCTGTAGGAGGAGTTCAGGTCCAAGGTCCCGGAGTCGCGGGCGATGCGCCAGATCGCGGCTCCGTCCTCGACGCGTGGGGCCTCGAGCGTCAGTCCTTTCGGCATTTCTCTTCGGGCACTTGCAAGGTCTGCTTGTGCGGCGGTCATGCGGATTGAATTTACCCAGCACAATCTTAAATTGCATTGCGGTGAGGGGTTACCCGGAGCGGGGTCGGTGTGTTATCGCGCGGGGACGCGCGTGCGCACGGGGCGATGGATGAAAAATGCTGCTTTGTCGGGGGAGTTACCGGGGCGAAACGTCCTCCGTGTGGAATGTGTCACATCTGCGTAACGGTCGAGTGACGCACTCGAATTACAGCGCTCCCGGGTTACGAAACTTTAGCGTTTAGGAGTCCGGAAAGCGGGCAGAAGAAGATGGGAACCTGTATTCAAAAAGGCGCTTCCTTTATATCTCCGCAGGCCACCCGGAATTCACCTGGATTCAGCTGGATTCGCCTGGAATCACGTGGCGTCCCCGGGAATCACTTGGCTTCGCGGAACCGGCCCCTGACGGCGAACGCGCCCGACGGGCCGTTGCCGGAGGCCGAGTAGCCGTCCCCGGAGATGTCCCGGTCACCCTCCGCGTGGTTGTACTGGCCGGCGAAGACATGCCGCCCCGCGGGCACCGTGGCCCCGTCCTTCAGCGTCCAGCGGTACACCAGCGCGTTCTTCTCGCTGCGCACCGAGACGTTCACGCTGCCGGTGGGCAGCGTGGACCACGAGCCGGTGGTGAGCACCCCACCGGTGTGCGCGACCCGCAACTCGACGGTCAGCGAGGTCAGCGGCTTGCCGGTCTTCACGATCACATCGCTCTGCGCCCAGTACGGATTGGACCCCGGGTTGATCTCGCCGGTCGAGCGCACCACGGGGTCGGCAAGGTGGTTTGGACCGACCGCGGTGGGGGAGGCGGTCGGAGTGTGCCGCTGCGATCCGTCGTCCGTCCCCCCTCCGTTCCCGGTGTCCCGCCCCGCATGGGCCGGCGGGACCGCGGGCTCGCTCGACGTCCGTACGGTCTGCGGCCGCTGGGCAGGATCCGTGGCCAGCACCACGATCCCCGCGGCCGCCACTGCCGCGGCGAGCCCGGCGACCGGGCCCGCCACCCGGGTCCACGGCCGCCCGGCCCAGCGCTCGGTGCGGCGCCGCCGGTCCCCGGCCATGCCCGCGGTCACCCGGGCCAGCATCCGGGCCCGGTCCGGCCGGTGGGCCTCGGCGGCCGTGCGCAGTTCGGCGGCGACATCGATCCGGTCGTGCCGCTCGCGGTGGTCGATCATCGACCGTTCCCTCCCGCATGGCCAGGGTGGAGCTTCCGTACGGTCTCCTGCGTGCCCGGCACCGGCTGCTGCCCGCCGCCGTGCGCCGAGCCGAGCAGCCGCTCCAGCTCCGCGATGCCGCGCGAGGTCTGGCTCTTGACCGTGCCCACCGAGATGCCGAGCGTACGCGCCGTCTCCCGCTCCGACAGGTCGAAGGCGTGCCGCAGCACCACACAGGCGCGCTTGCGGAACGGCAGCCTCACCAGGGCGGCCTGGACGTCCACCACGGCGGAGATGTCCGGGTCGTCGACGTGGTCGGCGCGCTGGGACGAGAAGAGCGCCACCCGGCGGCGCTCGCGCACCAGGCTGCGGATCCGGGAGCGCGCCAGATTGGCGACCACGCCCCGGGCGTATGCGGCCGGGTGGTCGGCGACCCGCACCCGCTCCCACTGGTGCCAGACGGCGACCAGCGCGTCGGCGGCGAGGTCGTCCGCGCCGTCGGAGCTGCCGAGCAGCAGATGGGCGAGGCGGGCGAGTTCGGCGTGGTGCCGCTCGAAGAAGTCCCGGAACTCCGCCTGGGCGTCCGGTGGCCCGGCGGGCGCGAGGTCGGCTGTCGGGACGGGTGCCTGTTCAGGGGGCGGATCGGATGCCGGAGCGGGTGTCAGGCCCGACAGGGCGGCCGCCGGTAAGTCCCGCGGGGGGCGCGTCCCGGCGGTAGCCGGGGGCGCGTTCTCCGGTGACTCCGGCAGTGTCGCCGGTGCGGGGCGTACGGCGGCCGGGTCATCGGTGGGAGCGCTCACGCGGGCCTCCTCACTTCCCCTCGTCCGGTGGGTTGCGTGAGCGTAGCAGCGCTCCCCGTGTTGTACGAGTGGCGCTGTTTGGCCCCTGGGGAATTGGCCGGTCAGCGCGTTGGCGAAGTCTCGTACAGTGCGAGGCATGAGGGATAGCGCGGTGCTGCACATCAAGGGCAGGGTGCTCGTCGGGCCGGACGCCGGGAGCTTCGTCGAGGACGTCCGGGACGAACTGTGGATCGTGGACGGGAAGATCACCTACGACCGGCCGGCCACCGCCCGGGACGTGCGGACCATCGAGGGATGGGTGCTGCCCGGGCTCGTGGACGCGCACTGCCATGTGGGGCTCGACACGCATGGCGCCGTCGACGAGTCGACCAGCGAGAAGCAGGCGCTGACCGAGCGGGAGGCAGGGGCGCTGCTGCTGCGGGACGCCGGGTCGCCCGCCGACACCCGCTGGATCGACGACCGCGACGACCTGCCCCGCATCATCCGCGCGGGCCGCCACATCGCCCGGACCAAGCGCTACATCCGCGACTACGCCCACGAGATCGAGCCCGAGGAACTGGTGGCGTATGTCGCGCGGGAGGCGCGGCGTGGGGACGGCTGGGTCAAGCTGGTCGGCGACTGGATCGACCGGGAAGCCGGGGACCTAGCGGCCTGCTGGCCGCGCGAGGCGGCCGAGGCGGCCATCGCCGAGGCACACCGGCTGGGCGCACGGGTCACCGCGCACTGCTTCGCGGAGGAGACCCTGGCCCCCCTCGTCGAGGCGGGGATCGACTGCGTCGAGCACGCCACGGGGCTGACCGAGGAGACCATCCCGCTCTTCGCGGAGCGCGGTGTCGCGATCGTCCCGACCCTGGTCAACATCGCCACCTTCCCCAAACTGGCAGAGGGCGGGCAGCGGAAGTTCCCGCGCTGGGCGGACCACATGCGGCGGCTCCACGAGCGCCGCTACGACACCGTGCGCGCGGCCTACGACGCGGGCGTGCCCATCTACACCGGCACCGACGCGGGCGGTTCGCTCCCGCACGGTCTGGTCGGCCAGGAGGTCGCCGAGCTGGTCAGGGCCGGTATCCCGGCGACGGCCGCGCTGTCGGCCGCCACCTGGGGCGCCCGGGCCTGGCTCGGCCGCCCCGGGCTCACCGAGGGCGCGTCGGCCGATCTGGTGGTGTACGAGTCCGATCCGCGGGCCGATGTGCGGGTGCTGACCGCGCCGCGGCGGGTGGTGCTGCGCGGGCGTGTGGTCGGCTGAGGGGACCCGGTGGGCTCGGCCGAGTCAGCGGGCTCAGCGGGCTCAGCGGCTTCAGCGGGCTCAGGACACCCAGGGGTTCGAACGCATCGGCGAGTCACACCCGATGGGATGAACTGACCCCAGGAAGCTGCGGGTTGGCCTTGCGTGCCGCAAATATTGCGGGGTCGATGCCGTCGGCGCCCGTGGTGTCCCCCCGTGGCGAGCCGCCGACGGCTCCATGTCTCCTGTGGGGGTCAACTCACGTGTCCTGTTCCACCAACAACTACTCAGGCATGCCTGCCCGCCGTCTGGCGGTCGCCACGGCAGCTGCCGCCGTCTCCGTACTGGGCCTGCTGCCCGCGGGCGCGGCGCACGCCACCGACGGTGACAGCAAGGCCGGCGGCTCTGCCAAGACGAGCACGCACACGACGGGCGGAGCCGGCGCGGCCGTACTCCGCGCCGATCTGAACGTCTCGCTGCTCAACAAGACCGTCAAGGCGCCGCTGGCGCTCACCCTGAACGAGGTGCGCGCGCCGGCTTCCGCCAGCAAGACCGCGCTCAGCGCGACACTGGACGGCGTCGAGGGGGGCAAGCCGTTCAACGTCCTGCGCGCGGACGTGGCCACCGCACGTGGCACCGTCGCGAAGTCCCGCGCCGAGGGGTACGCCAATCTCGCACACGCCACAGTGCACCTCCCGGGGCTGCCTGGGGTGTCGCTGGTCGAGGTCCAGCAGGTCACCTCGAAGGCGGTGTGCGAGGCCGGAAAGCGGCCCACCGCCACGTCCAACGTGCTGGGCAGCGTGGTCGTGCTCGGCAAGAAGGTCAAGCTCGCCTCCAGCGGGACGACCACGGTCGATGTGCCGGGGCTCGGCACGGTGCGGCTCGACCTGTCGCGCACCTCGACCACGTCCCGCACCGCCGCGGCCACGGCGCTCGGGCTGAAGGTCTCGGTGAACCCGCTGAAGCTGAACGTCTCCGAGGTCGAGGGGAAGATCACCCTGGCCGAGGCGACCTGTGAGGCCCCGGCCGCCCCGGGCGCGGGCTCCGAGATCGGCTCCCAGGCCGGTCCGGGCCCCAAGCCGGAACACCTCGCCGAGACCGGCGGCAGCTCCACCACGCCGTACCTCGTGGCCGGCGGCGCGGCCCTCCTGGGTCTGGGTGCCGGCGCCATCGTCCTGGCCCGCCGCCGTCGCGCCGCGGCGCCCGGCGACGGAGTCTGACGCGGCCCCGGGCCGGTCGTACGCCGGCCGGGGGCGCCGGGCGGGCGGGACCCCGCCCGGCCGGCGCCCCCGGCGCGGGCGTCGCACGCGGTCACTGGCCGCCGCCCGGGCAGAGCTGATGCGCCACCTCGGCTGAAGCCTTGCCCGGGTGGCGCCCGGCCGGGCCTCGCGCGGTCACCGCGCGGGCGGGGGCGGCGCATCAGCCCCGAAGCCCTCGGGGCCGGCCCCGGGTCAGCGCTCGGCGAAGGACTTCGCCAGGGCGGTGATGAAGCGGTCGGTCGTGGCCGGATCGCGGACCGCGAGACGCAGCCAGTCCGGGCCCAGGCCCGGGAAGGTGTCGCCGCGCCGCACCGCGAAACCGAGTTCGCGCAGGCGGGCGCGGACCGCGGTGGCGTTCGGCAGCCGGATCAGCAGAAAGGGTCCGGCCGCCGGGGCGCACACCCGGATCTCCTCGAACTCGGCCAGCCGCGCGGCCAGATGAGCCCGGTCGGCGGCGATCGTCTCCGCCGCCCGCGCCGCCTCGGCGAGCGCCGGAGGCGCACAGCACGCCTCCGCCGCCGCCAGGGCCGGGGAGGACACCGGCCACAGCGGCTGCGCCCGCTCCAGGGCCGCGACCGTGTCCGGCTCCGCCAGCACATAGCCGATCCGCAGCCCCGCCAGCCCCCAGGTCTTGGTCAGGCTGCGCAGCACGACCAGCCCCGGCACATCGGTGCGGCCGGCGAGCGACTCCCGCTCGCCGGGCACCGCGTCCATAAACGCCTCGTCCACCACCAGCGTCCGCCCCGGGCGGGCCAGGGCGGCCACCGCATCGGCCGGGTGCAGCACGGACGTCGGGTTGGTGGGGTTGCCCACCACCACCAGGTCCGCCTCCTTGGGCACCGCGCCCGGGTCCAGCCGGAAGCCGTCGCGCTCGTCCAGCACCACCCGCTCCACCCGGTGCCCGGCGTCCCGCAGCGCGGCCTCCGGCTCCGTGAACTGCGGATGCACCACGACCGGGCGCCGCACCGGGAGGGCGCGTGCGAGCAGTACGAACGCCTCCGCAGCCCCCGCCGTCAACAGCACCCGCGCCGGCGGCACACCATGCCGCGCGGCCACCGCGCGCCGCGCGGCGCGACCGTCCGGATAGGCGGCGAGACCGTCGAGCGCGGCGGCCACCTCGGCCTTGAGCCAGCCGGGAGGCGTATCGGCCCGGACATTGACCGCGAGATCCGTCAGCCCGGCGCCGGAGCCCCGCACCTCCGCGTCCCCGTGGTGACGCAGATGGCGCGGGTCGAACCCGGCGGCCGGATCGACGGACACGCCGGCGGGCTGGTCAGCGCGCATGCGTGGGGGAGCCGGGCTGCCCGCCCTGCTGCGCGGGCACGGGGACCGAGCCGCCCGTCACGTCCCCGGCGCCCCCGGCCGCAGTCCCGGCCCCGTGTCCGGCCCCGTCTCCGGCCGCCTCCCGGTAGCGCTCCATGACCAGGTCCATCAACTCCTCCGAGGGACCCGGCACCTCGGCGGCCACCACCTCGATCTCCGGGTACGCCAGCGCCCAGCCCTCCGCCTGCTGCTGCACCCGGTCCGCCGCCGTCCCCGCGAACAGGAAGTACGGCAGCACCACGATGCGCCGCGCCCCCAGCCGGGCACAGCGGTCGAGGCCCGAGGCCACGTCCGGCGCGGCCAGCGAGACAAAGGCGGTTTCCACGCCGCCGAAGCCACGGCCCTCCCACAGCAGCCTGGCGGCCCGGTGCACCTCGGCGTTGGACTCGGGGCTCACCGACCCGGGGCCCACCAGCAGGACGGTGGTCTCCGCCCGGTCGGAGGGGGAGCGGCGCGGGCCGTCGCCCAGCGCCTCGTCCAGACGGCGCTCCAGCACGCTCAGCAGCCGGGGGTGCGGGCCCAGCGGGCGGGCGCGGACGAAGGACGTGTCGGGGCGCAGCTCACGCTCGCCTGCCAGCGCGGCGGTGAGGTCCTGGTCGGCGCGCTCGGAGGGGATCAGCGTCAGGGGCACGACGGCGAAGCGGGTCACGCCCTCGTCGGCGAGTCCGGCCACCGCGTCACCGAGCGGCAAGGGACTTCGGCCGGTGAAGCCGCCCGCGACGGGCAGGCCGGGATTGCGGGTGCCCAACTCCCGCACGAAGTCGCGGAAGGCGTCGGCTCGCCTCTCGTCTCGGGTGCCGATGCCTGCGATGAGAAGCGCGGGCGGGGTCGTCACGAGGTCTCCTTGGTGCTGATGGTGCGGGTGGCACAGTCGATGCGGGGGGTTGGAATCCCGCCCCGAGACGTTACTGAGTTCTGCGGGCCGATGTGCAGGCAGGTCATCTTTCCTTGTCCTGCCCGTGATTGCCCTGCAGCGACCCGAGCCGGGACAGCCGGCGCGCGACGGCGCAGGTGGCCCGCGCGGGACGGCCGCGCGGCTCCGATTTCCGCTTGGGCGCGAGGAGTTCGCCCCCCGGCCCGGCGGCGAGCAGGGCCGCCGCCTCGGCGACACTGGCCGTCCCCACGGCGCCCAGCACGGCCCCGGACGGGCTCGGCACCGCGACGGAGGCCAGCGCCGCGGCGCCAAGGCCCCGCAGTGGCACGCCGAGCCGGGCCGCCGCCGCGGCCAGCCCCGGCTCGTCCACCTTCCCCTCGACCGTGGCCAACTCCACGACCTCGCACACCGAGAGCCCCGCCCCTTCCAGCGTCCGCCGGATGAGCCCGGTCACCTCCCCGACGCACACACCCCGCCCGGCACCGACCCCGACCACAAGCCCCGGGCGCGGCGCGGAGGGCATCGGCGTATTCGCCGCCCCCGGCGCAGCCGCGGACCCCATCGGCGGCCCGGGGCGCGCCCCGCCCGCGTCACGCTCTCCACTCACCGCCCCCTCCCGTTCCGTTCCGTCATCCGCTTCGCCCTCTCATCCACCCCGCCGCGCGCAACCGGCCACGAACCGGACCGCCGCCTCCGGCACCGCCGCCCAGTGCACATGCAGATATGACGCATGCACACCGCCCTGGACGAACCCCTCCGCGCGGCGCTCCGGACGGACCAGCCCCCACGCGGGCTCCGGCCCCGCGCCCGGGTCCACGGCGGTGCGGTGGAACTCATGCCCGCGCACCCGGGTCCCCGCGGCGGCGAGTGAGCTGTCGCCGATCGCCACCGCCTCGCGATACCCCAGCGTCAGCCGCTCCGACATACGCGCCTCGGCGGGCAGCACTCCGCACATCGGCTCGCCGTCCAGCGAACGCGCCAGATACAGCAGCCCCGCGCACTCGGCGGCCATCGGCGCGCCGGCCGCCGCGAGCCGCGCCACCTCCGCGCGCAGCGGCTCGTTCGCGGACAGCTCCGGCGCGAACACCTCCGGAAAACCGCCGCCGATCACCAGGCCCGCGGTGCCGGACGGCAGGCGCTCGTCCCGCAGCGGGTCGAAGGGGACCACCTCCGCGCCCGCGGCGGTGAGCAGTTCCGCGTGCTCCGCGTACGAGAAGGTGAAGGCCGGCCCGCCCGCCAGCGCGACAACCGGCCGCGCCCCACCCCCGGCCGTCTCCGCCCCACCCCCGGCCGTCCCCACCCCGCCGCGCGCGGAGGCGGTCTCCCGCCCCGGATCCCAGGGCGGGTCCGCCAATGGCGGTGCGCTGCGCGCCAGCGCCAGCAGGCCCTCCAGGTCGCAGCCCTCGCGCACCCGCTCGGCCAACTCGGCCACGGACTCAACCGCCTCCGCCCGCCGCTCGGCCACCGGCACCAGACCGAGATGGCGGCTCGGGGCGTGCACCGCGCGCACCCGGCGCAGCGCCCCGAGCACCGGCACCCCCGACCCGTCCAGCGCCTCGCGCAGCAGCTCCTCGTGCCGGTCCGAGCCGACTTTGTTGAGAATCACCCCGGCCACCCGCACCTCGGGGTCCCAGGACGCGAAGCCGTGCACCAGCGCCGCCACCGAGCGGGACTGCGACGAGGCGTCCACCACCAGCACCACCGGCGCGCGCAGCAGCTTCGCCACATGCGCCGTCGACGCCATCTCGCCCTGCCCGGCCGCCCCGTCGTAGAGCCCCATCACGCCCTCGACGACCGCCAGATCGCAGCCGGCCGCCCCGTGCAGAAACAGCGGGCCCACCCGCTCCGGCCCGCACAAATAGGCGTCCAGATTGCGCCCCGGGCGCGCCGCCCGCCCGGAGCGGCCCGGGGAGGAGACGGCCAGGGCGTGATAGCCGGGGTCGATGTAGTCCGGGCCCACCTTGTGCGGCGACACATCGAGACCACGCTGCGCGAAGGCGGCCATCAGGCCCGTGGCCACGGTGGTCTTACCACTGCCGGAGGCGGGCGCGGCGATGACCAGGCGCGGCACGCTCACCACTCGATGCCCCGCTGCCCCTTCTGACCGGCGTCCATCGGGTGCTTGACCTTGGACATATCGGTGACCAGATCCGCGAAGTCCAGCAGCTTCTGAGGCGCGTTACGCCCCGTGATGACCACGTGCTGGGCCCCGGGCCGGTCGCGCAGCACCGACACCACCTCGTCGGTGTCCACCCACCCCCAGTGCATGGGGTACGCGAACTCGTCCAGCACATACAGCCGGTATGTCTCCGCCGCCAGGTCCCGCTTGACCTGCTCCCACCCCTCGCGCGCCGCCTCCTCGCTGGAGATGGCGTCCTGCTGGGAGCGCTGGAGCCATGACCAGCCCTCGCCCATCTTGTGCCATGCGACGGTCCCCCCTTCGCCCGACTCGCCGAGGACGCGCAGCGCCCGCTCCTCGCCGACCCGCCACTTCGCGGACTTTACAAACTGGAATACACCGACCGGCCAGTTTTGGTTCCACGCCCGCAGCGCCAGCCCGAACGCGGCCGTCGACTTGCCCTTGCCGACGCCCGTGTGCACGAGCACCAGCGGCCGGTTGCGGCGCTGCCGGGTGGTCAGCCCGTCGTCGGGCACGACGGTCGGTTGTCCTTGCGGCATCAGGCGGCCCTCCGTGTCTGTGTCGCGGTCCGTGTCTCTCGTACGGCCCGTGCGGTGGTTGTCCCGCGCGCGTCGCGCACCAGCGCGGTCATGCTGTCCGCGCGCAGCTCGTCGAGCGTCACCGGCGTCCCCCGCAGCTCGACCGCCAGCGCGCCCGCCAGGCCCAGCCGGACGGGCCCCGCCTCGCAGTCCACCACCACCGAGGCGACCCCGTCGTCCGCCAGCAGCCGGGCCGCGCGCCCGGCCCGGGCCACCGGGTCAGGGCCGCCGGTGGCCCGCCCGTCCGTCACCACGACAAGCAGCGGACGGCGCGACGGGTCCCGCAGCCGCTCGATCCGCAGCACCTCGCGGGCCTTCAGCAGCCCGGCGGCCAGCGGGGTGCGCCCGCCGGTGGGCAGCTTCTCCAGCCGGGCGGCGCCCGCGTCCACCGACGAGGTGGGCGGCAGCGCCAGGGTGGCCTCGGCGCCCCGGAAGGTGATCAGGCCGACCTTGTCCCGCCGCTGGTAGGCGTCGAGCAGCAGCGACAGCACGGCGCCCTTGACGGCGCTCATGCGCTTCCGCGCCGCCATCGACCCCGACGCGTCCACCACGAACAGCACGAGGTTGCCCTCGCGGCCCTCGCGCACCGCCTCACGCAGGTCGTCACGGCGCACCACGAGCCCGGGGCCCCGCCGGCCGCGCGAGCGCTGGTGCGGCGCGGCGGCCCGTACGGTCGCGGACAGATGCAGCTTGGACAGCGTTCCGCGGGGGCGGCGGGCGCCGGTGGTGCGGCCGTGGGCCGTGCGGGCGCGCGACCGCCGTCCCGCGGCCCCCTCGCCGAGCCCCGGTACGTCGAGGCGCCGGGCCCGGAACGGCTCGGCGGCGCCCACGGCCGCGCGTTCGCCGCCGGGCCCGCCCGCCGTGCCTCCCCCCGCGCCCCCGTCGACCGTGGCCTCCTCCGTCGGCGCGTCGGCGGCGCCAGGGGCCCGGCTCGGGGCGTCGGAGCCCGTGCGCGGCTCCGGCACGGAGGACCCGTCCGACGGCCGCGTCTGTTCCGGCGTCGAGGGCCCGTCGGAAGAGCCCTGCGGCGGCTGCCCACCGCCCGGCCCGTCAGGCCCGCCCGGCCCCTCCTGCCCGTCAGGACCCTCCTGCCCGTCGCGCCCGTCCGGGCCCGGCCCCGGGTCGGGGTCGTCGTCGCCGCCGGATTCGCGCAGCACCTCGTCGAGCTTGTCCTCGTCAAGACCCGGCGCGTCGAACGGGGCCCGCCGGCGCCGGTGCGGCAGCGACAGCAGCGCGGCCTGCCGTACGTCCTCGGTGGTCACCTCCGTACGCCCCGCCCACGCCGCCAGCGCGGTCGCGGTGCGCGCCGTCACGATGTCCGCGCGCATCCCGTCAACCTCGAACGCCGCGCACACCGCCGCGATCTGCCGCAGCGCGCCATCGCCCAGCCGGACCCGCGGCAGCAGGGCGCGCGCCGCCGCCACGCGCTCCCGCAGCGCGCCCTCCTCGTCCGCCCAGCGCTCCGCGAACCCGGCCGGGTCCTCGTCGTACGCCAGCCGCCGCCGCACCACCTCGACCCGCTCGTCGGTGTCCCGCGACGCCGCGACCTCCACCGTCAGGCCGAAGCGGTCCAGCAGCTGCGGCCGCAGCTCGCCCTCTTCGGGGTTCATGGTGCCCACCAGCAGAAAGCGCGCCGCGTGCCGTACGGACACGCCCTCGCGCTCCACATAGGAGGCGCCCATGGCGGCCGCGTCGAGCAGGAGGTCGATCAGATGGTCGTGCAGCAGGTTGACCTCGTCGACGTAGAGCACGCCGCGGTGCGCGTCGGCCAGCAGGCCCGGTTCGAACGCCTTCACCCCGTCCGACAGGGCCCGCTCGATGTCCAGCGCCCCGACCAGCCGGTCCTCGGAGGCGCCGACCGGCAGCTCGACCATCCGGGCGGGCCGCGGGGTGCCGGTGCCCGGCTCGTGCGGGCCGTCCGGGCAGCCGGGGTCGGGCGCGGCGGGGTCGCAGGAGAACCGGCAGCCGGCCACCACGTCGATGCCGGGCAGCAGGGCGGCGAGCGCCCGTACCGCCGTCGACTTCGCGGTGCCCTTCTCGCCGCGCACCAGTACCCCGCCGACGGCCGGTGACACGGCGTTGAGCAGGAGCGCCAGCCGCAGGTCGGCCATCCCGACGAGCGCGGTGAACGGGTAGGGGGCGGCGGTCATGCGGGGGTACCTCCTGCGGTGTGGGCGCGGTGGTGGTCGTCCGGGCGGGGCGGAAGGGACGGCGCATCCACGGACGCGGTCTCCGCCGACGCGGTCTCCACGGACGCGGCCTCCGCCGACGCGGCTGGAGGGGGCAGCGGCGGCCCGGGAGGCTGGGGCGGCGCGCCCGGCGGGACGAAGGGCAGCCCGTCGGGTACGCCGTTCTCGATCAGGCGCAGCAGCGCGTCCGTGTCCGCGTGCTCCTCGATCAGGTCGCCCAGCCGGTCGAGCTGCTCCTCGCGCAGTTCCCCGAAGCTGGTGTCGGGCGCGGGGACGAACGCCCGGCCCGCCGCGTCCGCGACCCGCCGCAGGAAGGCGCGCCGGAAGCCGTCGCTCTCCAGCGAGCCGTGCCAGTGCGTGCCCCACACCGAGCCGACCCGGCAGCCGTCCAGGAAGGGTTCGTCCGCACCGTCCAGCAGCTCGGCGACCCCGTGGTGGATCTCGTAGCCCTCCACCCGCTCGCCCAGCGCCTCGCCGACCGGCCGGGCCAGGGTCTTGTGCACCGCGAACCGCACCCGCACCGGCAGCAGCCCGAGCCCCTCGACGGTTCCGGCGCGCGATTCGACCTCGTCCTCGATGCGTTCGCCGAGCATCTGGAAGCCGCCGCAGATGCCCAGCACCGGCCGGCCCTCCGCCGCCCGCCGTGCGATCGCCGCGGCCAGCCCTCGCTCGCGCAGCCACGCCAGCGCCCGTACGGTGCCGCGGGTGCCGGGCACCACCACCAGATCGGCGTCGGCCAGCTCCTCCGGCCGGTCCACGAACCGCACGACCACGCCCGGCTCCGCGGCCAGCGCGTCCACGTCCGTGAAGTTCGACATGAGCGGCACGGCGGCGACGGCGACCCGCAGGATGTCCGCGCCGTGCGGCGGTGCGACGACGCTCTCGCGCACCGCCCCGCGCAGCGACACCCGCAGCCCGTCCTCCTCGTCGATGCCGAGTCCGTGCGCGTACGGCAGCACTCCCATGGTCGGGCGGCCCGTCAGGCCGCGCAGCATCGCAAGGCCCGGTTCGAGCAGGGTCACATCGCCGCGGAACTTGTTCACCAGATAGCCCGCGACAAGCCGCTGGTCGGCCTCGGAGAGCAGCGCGGTCGTGCCGAAGAACGACGCGAAGACGCCGCCGCGGTCGATGTCCCCGACCACGACGACCGGCAGCCGGGCGGCGCGGGCGAGCCCCAGGTTGACGATGTCGGTGCGGCGCAGATTGATCTCGGCGGGGCTGCCCGCGCCCTCGCAGATCACCGCGTCATGGGTGCGCCGCAGCTCGGCCAGGCATTCGGTGACGGTTCCCAGCAGCGCCTCCTGGCGCCCTGCGTGGTAGCCACGCGCGCTCAGCTCGCCCACCGGCTTGCCCAGCAGCACCACCTGGCTGCTGCGGTCGCTGCCGGGTTTGAGCAGGACGGGGTTCATCAGCGCGCTCGGCTCGACGCGGGCGGCGGCGGCCTGCATGGCCTGGGCGCGGCCGATCTCCGCCCCGTCCCGGGTGACGAAGGAGTTGAGCGACATGTTCTGCGCCTTGAAGGGCGCGACTTTGACGCCCTTACGGCTGAGCCACCGGCAGATCCCGGCGGTGACGACGCTCTTGCCCGCGTCCGAGGTCGTGCCCGCGACGAGCAGCCCGCCGCCCGGCGTGCTCCCGGAGCCTGTGCCATCTGTCCCGCTCATCCTCAGTCCCTCCCCGCGGCCGGGGGCCGCGCCGTCGCCGGGCCGTACGCGGCGCCCGCGGCCCCGGGAGCCCGCAAGGACCGTGCCCCGCGGGCGAGCGCGCCATGTGGGGCGCGGCCGGGGCGTACGGGCGCGCCGGGCCGCGCGGCCGGGAAGGGCCCCGTACGCGCCGGCCGCAGCGCGCCCGCGGCCAGCCGGGCCGCGAGGGACACGCCGAGCGCCAGGGCGCCGACGCGCCGCGACAGCCGTACGGCCCGCTCGATGTCGGCCGCCTCGACCGGCCGCCCTCCGGGGTTGAGCACCGGCCGGTGCTCGACGCGGCCGCCGTAGGCGAGGGTGCCGCCCAGCCGTACGCCGAGCGCGCCCGCGAACGCGGCCTCCACGGGGCCCGCGTTGGGGCTGGGGTGGCGGTGGCCGTCGCGCCGCCAGGCGCGCCACGCGCCGCGCGGATCGGGCCCGGCGAGGGCGGCCAGCGCCGCGGTGAGCCGCGCGCCGGGCCAGCCGGCGAGGTCGTCAAGACGGGCCGAGGCCCAGCCGAAACGCCGGTAGCGCGGCGACTTGTGGCCCACCATGGCGTCCAGAGTGTTGACGGCCCGGAAGCCGACCAGGCCCGGCACCCCGCCGACGGCCCCCCACACCAGCGCGCCCACCACGGCGTCCGAGGTGTTCTCGGCGACCGACTCGACGACCGCGCGCGCGATCTGAGTCTCGTCCAGCGCCTGCGGATCGCGCCCGCACAGATGCGGCAGCCGCCGCCGGGCGGCGTCGAGATCCCCGGCGGCCAGCGCACGGCCGACGGCCCGCGCCTCCCGGCCCAGCGTCGTCCCGCCGAGCACGGCCCAGGTGGCGGCGGCGGTCAGCATGGTCCGCGCGGTGGGGGAGGGGAGCCCGGGGGCGGAGGATTCCGCGGCGGCGCTCCCCAAGACGGGACGCCCCGAGCGTTTCAGAACAGGGCTGCCCAGAGCGAGGCGTTCCAAGGGGGTCGGCATGGGTCGTCCCAAGGCCCGTACGGCGCGCATCGACAGCGCGGCGCCCGCCGCCGCGCCGCCCGCGCACAGCGCGGTGTGGAGAGCCCCGGAGCCGCGGTGGTCGCGCCACAGCAGCCGCTCGACGGCCAGGGCGGCGCGCCCGAACGCCGCGACGGGGTGGCCGCGACGCGGATCGCCCAGGGCGAGATCGCCGAGAAAGCCGAGGGCGGCGCCGCACGCGTAGGAGGCGTGATCGGCACGCATCGTCAGTCCGCCGTCTTGCCCCGGGGCGTCGGGACGTGGCGGAGGGGCCGCGGGCGGGTCGGCGGTACGGCGGTGCCGGGCATGGCGGTATGTCCTCACTCAGGGTCCGCGCCCTGGTTCGACGTGACCGGCGGTGAGAGTCTCCTGGCTCCCGGATCCGCGTCTCTCCCGGTCTTCCAGCCTCCGTGTGGATGGCCGTGACCCGTACAGGCGATGGGAGAGCGCTCCCCGGTGACAGTGGCGGGACCGCGCCGGATTCTCACCGGCTTCCTCTCCTGCCGCCGTTTGGCTCGGGAAGTCCACCATGGGCCGCGAATGGCCGTCAACTCGCGAATGCCCCACCCTGCGTGAGTGTGCCGAGGAGCACATGCCACGGCCGCCGGACCGGAACGCGCGGGTAGGCGCGGACCGGCCCGGCGGCCGTGAGTGGGCCGAGCGGAGTCAGGCCACGATCAGATTGATGCCGTACACCACGGCCGCCGCGCACAGCGCGAAGCAGAGGTACGCGCCGGCGCGCGCGGGGCCGAGGGCGGCGCCCGCCGGGGCCGAGGCGGTGGAGGCGGCGTTCGGGCCCGCCTCCGCCTGCTGCGGCTTACGAGAGGTGCCGAGGATGCCGAGGGTGAAGACGCCCACGAAGCCGACGGTCACCGCGAGGCTGATGCCGAAGACCTGGCCGAGGGCCGCCCAGTCGATGCTCATCGCGTTACTTCCTTAGCTGGTGCTGCCGGTGGCCGCGGACGCGCCGGCCGGGGTGGCGGAGGAGGAGGTGGCGGAGGAGGCGGCGGCAGCGGCAGGGGTGGGCGGCGGGGCCACGGCCTGGAGGGCGGCCGTGACGACGCCCACCGGCTCGGCCGGCAGCGCCGCGCCCTCGTCGATGTCGTTGACGTTGGTGTGGTCGACGGGCTTGCGGCGCGAGGCCGCCCAGATCCCGGCGCAGGCGGCGACCGCGAGCACGGCGACCGCCGTGACGCCCCAGTCGCCCTGGTCCGCCAGCAGCGCCGCGCCGCCCGCGACGAGGCCCGCGGCGGGCAGGGTGAGCACCCAGGCGAGGACCATGCGGCCCGCGGTGGACCACCGCACCACACCGCCCCTGCGGCCGACCCCCGCGCCCATCACGGCGCCCGAGCAGACCTGGGTGGTGGAGAGCGCGAAGCCGATGTGGGACGAGGCGAGGATGACGGTCGCGGCACCGGTCTGGGCGGCGAAGCCCTGCGGCGGCTGGATGTCGGTGATGCCCTTGCCCATGGTGCGGATGATGCGCCAGCCGCCCAGGTACGTACCGAGGGCGATGGCCAGGCCCGCGGAGACGATGACCCACAGCGGCGGGTCGGAGTCGGGCGCGATCACGCCGCCGGTGATCAGCGCGAGGGTGATGACCCCCATGGTCTTCTGGGCGTCGTTGGTGCCGTGGGCGAGGGAGACCAGCGCGGCCGAGGCGATCTGCCCGGCGCGGTAGCCCTTCGCGGTCTCCTGGGCGTCGCGGCCGCGGGCCAGCCGGTAGGTGAGGCGGGTCGCGACCAGGGCGGCGACCCCGGCCACGATCGGGGCGGCCACGGCCGGGATCAGGACCTTCATGACGATCTTGTCGCTGTTGACCCCGTCCATGCCGACGGAGACCAGGGTCGCGCCGATGAGGCCGCCGAAGAGGGCGTGCGAGGAGCTGGAGGGCAGCCCGGCCAGCCAGGTCAGCAGGTTCCACAGGATCGCGCCGACCAGCCCCGCGAAGATCACTTCAGGGCGGACCCCGGAGTCCTCGTCGATGATCCCTCCGGAGATCGTCTTGGCGACCTCCACGGAGAGGAACGCGCCGACGAGATTGAGGACCGCCGACATCGCCACCGCGATCCGGGGACCGAGAGCCCCCGTGGAGATGGTGGTCGCCATGGCATTGGCCGTGTCGTGGAAGCCGTTCGTGAAATCGAACACCAAGGCCGTGACGATCACGATCCCAATGAGAAGCGTGATGTGTTCCATCGAACTCCTTCGTGGGGGAATGCGATCCCCGAACTTGGCGACACGGAGCGCCGCCATGTGGCTACCGTCCGTAGTGCACCTTGGCCGTCGTGAGGCCACCGAGGCGGCCGCACAAGAAGTCCCCTCCGGTTGGGAGGGGGAGGATGCGCGCACCCCCGGGTGATCGGTGTGACCACCAAAGGGTGTGGCCACGACGGTAAGGACGTGGGGTGAACGGAAGGTGAACTGAGGTGGGCTCGGGGGTGACGCACCTGCGGGAAGGCGGCACCGATGATCCTCTCGCCCCGCCCCGATGCGTACACGGCGGCTCGCCTGCCATGATCGGCGCCCGGAGGTGAGGGATCGTGACGAAGCCGGAGACCGCACGACCGTTTGGACCCGGGGAGCGACATGACCTGCGGGAGGCCTGGGAGCGGGTGGTGGAGACGGCCCGCAGGACGGTCGCCGACGGCCTGGTCGTCGGCACCTCGGGCAATGTCTCGGCCAGGGTCGGCGACATCGTCCTGGTGACCCCGAGCGGCGTCCCGTACGACCGGCTCGGCCCGGATGACGCGGTCGGCGTCGACCTGCACGGGCGCCAGGTGATCGGCGAGCTGGCCCCCACCAGCGAGCTGCCGATGCACCTGGCGATCTACCGCGACACCGACGCCGCCGCCGTCGTCCACACCCACGCCGTGCACGCCACGGCCGTCTCCACCCTGGTCGACGAGGTCCCCGCGATCCACTACATGACCTGCGCCCTCGGCGGCCCGGTGCGCGTCGCGGGCTACGCCCTGTACGGCACCGACGAGTTGGCCCACAAGATGCTCGACGCGCTGCGCGACCGCACCGGCTGTCTGCTGCGCAACCACGGCACCGTCGTCCATGGCGGCACGCTCGACCAGGCGTACGACCGGACGGCCCAGCTGGAGTGGATGTGCCGGGTCTGGCTCACCGCGGCCGCCGTCCCCGGACACACCCCGGCCCTGCTGTCGTCCGACGAGCTGCGGAGCGTCACGGACAAGCTCAGCGGCTACGGCCAGCCCCGCTGACCCCGGGGCCGGCCGGGGCCCGAGCGCCCCGCCGGGCGGGTATGAGACCCGGGCCGGGCGCGTATGAGACCCGGCCGGGCGCTTGCCGGACTCGGGCCGGGCGGGACGGTCACCCGGCCGGGCACGCCCACTGGCCCGCGGCGGCCTTCCCGCCCACACTGGGAGAGATGCACCTGCGGACGAAGGCGGTTGTGGCCGCCACCACGATGCTCAGTGTCGGCGCGGCCGCGGTGGCGGCCGGGCGGTACGCCAGCGGCGCCGCCCTGAAGCCGGGTCCCGGCCGGCCGCTGCCGCACGACCCCCGGCTCACCGTGCACGGCACCGAGCCCGGCCGGATCACCCTCACCCGCAGTCTCGCCTCGCTGCGCCCGGGCACCTACGGCCTCGCCGGCGCCGGCTGCCACGCCGTTGTCGGCCCCCTCGTCGAGGACGCCCCGCACCCCGCGGACTGCGTGGTCCGCCGCCTGGAACGGGTGACCTACGGCACCCTGGCCCCCGGCACCCGCGTCCGCTTCACCCCGCAGGTGCACACCGGCACCCCCCGGGACGCCCTCGGGATCGACCACACCGACGTCGAGATGCCCGGCGAACTGGGCGAGCTGCCCGGCTGGTTCATACCCGGCGACCGCTCCGCCTGGGTGATCACCGTGCACGGCCTCGGCACCACCCTTGAGCACCCCATGGTGCTCATGCCGTTCCTGCGCGAGCGGCGGTTCCCGCTGCTCGACATCGCCTACCGCGGCGACCCGGGCGCCCCCCGCCCCGAGGACGGCATCGGACACCTCGGCGAGACCGAGTGGCACGACCTGGACGCCGCCATCCGCTACGCGGTGCACTACGGCGCGGAGAGCGTCATCCTGTACGGCTGGTCCACCGGCGCCACCATGGCCCTGCGCGCCGCCACGGCCTCCGCGCTGCGGGACCGGATCAGCGGGCTCGTCCTGGACTCCCCGGTGCTCGACTGGCAGGCCACCCTGCGGGCGCTCGCCTCGGCCCGGCGCATTCCCTCCGCGCTGCTGCCGCTCGCGGTACGGGCCGCCGAGGGGCGCGCCGGACTGGACGGCGACCGGCTCATGGAGCAGGCCGTGACGGCCGACCTGGACGGGCTGAAGGCGCCGACGCTGATCATGCACGGCCCGGACGACACCATCGCCCCGTGGGGCTCCTCGCGCGAACTCGCCGAGCGCCACTCGGAACTGGTCACCCTTCATCCGGTCCGCCACGCCCCGCACGCCGCGATGTGGAACGCCGACCCCGAGGGGTACGAGGACATGCTGGGCCGCTTTCTGACACCCCTCATGTAGCCGCCGCGGCCCGTGCCCAGGGGTATCCGGAAGCGCCGTCGGCGACCTTTGTGGCCGGCGCGGGCAACCGCCGTACGGGTGCCGATTGGGCTTTCGGGCCGTCACGGGCGAGACTGCTCCCGTGACGTCCCGTACTCCGCGCGACTCCCGGCTCCGACTCGTCCGCCAGCGGCCGATGGCCACAGCCCGCCGGGTTGTGCCGAACCGCGGCTCCCGACCGACGCCCCGCCCGCCCGAGGGCACTCCACCACCCTCGGAGCTCGCCCGGCAGGCCAGATCGGGACTTGCCGGGGCCGTACAGATCGCCCGCTGGGCCGCGAGCCGGCACGGCGTCCCGGGCGTGCTCCCCGCCGAGGCGGTCGCCGAGGCCGCGGCCGCCCTGGGAGTCCCCCCTGAACAGATCCGGGCCGACTGGGACCGGGCCCGCCTGGTGGGTCTGATCGAGCTGCACGGCGGCATCGCCCGCCCGGGCTGGCGGCTGCGCGCCTGGGACCGCGACGACAGCGCCGTGCTGCGCGGCTGGGTCGCGCTGCTCGACGCCTGGTCCCTGGCCCGCCCGGCCCCGGCCACGGCCGAGCCCACGGCCGTCGCCGAGGTCGTGGAGGCGCTGCCGCAGCTGCTGTCCCTGCTCCAGCTGTCGGCCGGTCCCGTCCAGGTCGCGACGCTTCTGGACATGCTCCGGCAGCGCGTCGCCGAGCTGCGCACCGAGCGGTGCGAGGTCCCGTACGGCCCCGCGGCCGCCCCCGGCCCCGAGGACGCCCCGCCCGCCGGGGCGCCGGGCGCCGCGGACTCCCCGGAGGCGCTGCTCGACTGGGCCCTGGACGCGCTCGCCTCCGTGGGCGCGCTCGTGGTGCTGGACGGGCCCCAGGAGGGCGGCTCCCAGGAGGCGGCGGAGGGGGCCCGGGAGGCCGTCCTCACCGCGCTCGGCAACTGGGCGGTGTGGGTCAAACTGGAGCAGATCTGCGTCGCCGCGCAGAGCCCCGCCGGAAACATCGAGCAGCCCGCCGCGGACATGCTGCGCGGCTGCGCGAGCCTGACCCCGGGCCCGGCCCGCGCCGAGTACCGGGCCTGGCTCGCAGCCCGCCCCGTCGGCAGCGCCGTCACCGAGCTCATCGAGGCGGCGCGCGGCGACGACGCGCTGCTGCGCGGGCTCGCCTTCGAGGCGCTGCGCGTCGTCGGGGCGCCCGCCGAGCCCGCCGTGAGAGCCGTGGTCGACGAGTCCGCGCTGCGCCCGTACGCGCTGCTGTGGCTGGCCGAACACGAGGGGGCCGACCCGGAGGACGCGCTGGACGTGCTCACCCGCGAGGAGGCCACCTGGCTGTGGGTGGACACGGCCGCGGCCATCTCCGACCACGGCGAGAGCCCGATGCTCGTGCGCCACCTGGAGTCCGCCGTGCAGGGCACGGTCCCGGCGCTGCTGGAGGAGGTACGGGCCGTGGGCCACCCCCGCACCGTGCAGGTCCTCGTCGCGCTGGCCGCCGCCCACCCCGACCCGGCCCTCGCCAAGGCGGTGCGCCGCGCGGCCTTCCAGGTCCACACGGGCGGTGCCTGAGGGGCGGCCCCTTTTTGCGGCTCGGTTCTCCCCCCGCTACCGCTGGGAGGTGCCCCCGACCGGAACGAGCCCGCTGCCCGGGCCGGGGAAAAGCACTTGCGGGCCCCGCTAAACTAGCCGCATGGCAATTCTCCTCGTGCATTAGACGGCGTCGGCCTCGTTTCGTCCGCCCGTCCCGCCGTCCACCCTGCCCTGGAGTAATTTCCGTGATCACCGCCTCCGGCATCGAGTTGCGCGCCGGCGCCCGTGTCCTCATCGAGTCCGCCTCCTTCCGCGTCGCCAAGGGCGACCGCATCGGCCTCGTCGGGCGCAACGGCGCGGGCAAGACCACCCTCACCAAGTGCCTGGCCGGTGAGGGCATCCCGGCCGCCGGCACCATCACCCGCTCCGGCCAGGTCGGCTATCTGCCCCAGGACCCGCGCACCGGCGATCTGGACGTGCTCGCGCGCGACCGCATCCTCTCCGCCCGCGACCTGGACTCCGTGCTCCGCAAGATGCGCGAGAACGAGGACCGGATGGCGAACGGCAAGGGCGCCACCCGCGAGCGCGCGATGAAGAAGTACGAGCGGCTGGAGACCGAATTCCTCACCAAGGGCGGTTACGCCGCCGAGGCGGAGGCCGCGACCATCGCGGCCAGCCTCGGGCTGCCCGACCGTGTGCTCGGCCAGCCCCTGCACACCCTCTCCGGCGGTCAGCGCCGCCGGGTCGAGCTGGCCCGCATCCTCTTCTCGGACTCCGACGTCCTGCTCCTGGACGAGCCGACCAACCACCTCGACGCCGACTCCATCGTCTGGCTGCGGGACTACCTGAAGACCTACCGCGGCGGTTTCATCGTCATCTCCCACGATGTGGACCTGGTCGAGACGGTCGTCAACAAGGTCTTCTACCTGGACGCCAACCGCTCGGTCATCGACATCTACAACATGGGCTGGAAGCTCTACCAGGCCCAGCGCGAGGCCGACGAGAAGCGCCGCAAGCGGGAGCGGGCCAACGCGGAGAAGAAGGCCGCGGCCCTCAATTCCCAGGCGGACAAGATGCGCGCCAAGGCCACCAAGACCGTGGCCGCGCAGAACATGGCCCGCCGCGCCGAGAAGCTGCTGTCGGGGCTCGAAGCGGTGCGGCAGTCCGACAAGGTCGCCAAGCTCCGCTTCCCGGACCCCGCCCCGTGCGGCAAGACGCCCCTGGCCGCCGAGGGCCTGTCCAAGTCGTACGGCTCGCTGGAGATCTTCACCGATGTCGGCCTGGCCGTCGACCGGGGCTCGCGGGTGGTCATCCTGGGGCTCAACGGCGCGGGCAAGACGACCCTGCTGCGGCTGCTGGCCGGGGTCGAGAAGCCGGACACCGGGCAGGTCACCCCCGGCCACGGTCTGAAGCTCGGCTACTACGCGCAGGAGCACGAGACGCTGGACCCGGACCGCACGGTCCTGGAGAACATGCGCTCGGCCGCCCCCGACCTCGACCTCGTGGACATCCGCAAGACGCTGGGGTCCTTCCTCTTCTCCGGCGACGACGTCGACAAGCCGGCGGGCGTGCTGTCCGGCGGCGAGAAGACCCGGCTCGCGCTGGCCACGCTCGTGGTCTCCTCGGCCAATGTCCTGCTGCTCGACGAGCCCACCAACAACCTCGACCCGGCCAGCCGCGAGGAGATCCTCGGCGCGCTGCGCACCTTCACGGGCGCGGTGGTGCTGGTGACCCACGACGAGGGCGCGGTCGACGCCCTGCAGCCGGAGCGGATCATTCTGCTGCCGGACGGCGTCGAGGACCTGTGGGGTGAGGACTACGCGGACCTCGTCGCGCTCGCCTGAGCAGCCACTGACCCGTCCTCGTAGATCATGTGCCATAGATCATTCGGCCTAGGCGTGATCCTTCATCTGAGTGAGAACGGCTGGTACCGCGGCGCGTCGTCACCGGTCGGCGCATAAAGCCTGTCGTGCGCCGGCGTGCGGGGGTGTGAGCGCGCCCACCTACGGTCTGACCTGGCGGTTCGTCCATCATGTGGACTGTTTCTGGGCGCGACTGCCTGCGGAATCTTTGATTCCGGGCGCGATCACCCCATCAATTCCGCGAAGCCTTCCTCCAGAGACCTTGCCGAATGGGTGGCCAGGAAGCCGCGTAGGGGTGATCATGAGAGTCCAGAGCGCACTTCCCATGAGGAGGCACGGGTGGCCGAGACTCTGAAGAAGGGCAGCCGGGTGACCGGCGCCGCGCGCGAAAAGCTCGCGGCAGACCTGAAGAAGAAGTACGACTCCGGTGCGAGCATCCGGGCGCTGGCCGAGGAGACCGGCCGCTCCTATGGATTCGTTCACCGGATGCTCAGTGAGTCAGGCGTGGCCCTGCGTGGTCGCGGTGGAGCGACACGGGGCAAGAAGGCCGCGACAACGGCCTGACACCCCAGACATGTCGTACCGGTGGGTGTGAGCGGTGCCACCCGGTTGAGCGGACCGTCAGCCGGGTGGTTACTGTGCAGTCACTTAGTCGTGTGACCGCACCCACCGGAGGCTTCTGTGACCCTGCTGGACAAGGACGGCGTTCACCTCACCGCTGACGACGCGATCGCCACGGTGACCCTGACCAACCCCGACAAGCGAAACGCCCAGACGTTTGCGACCTGGCGCGCCCTGGCCGAGGCCGGACGGGCGCTGCCGGGCAGCGTGCGGGTGGTGGTGCTGCGCGCCGAGGGCAAGTCCTTCTCCGCGGGGCTCGACCGGCAGGCGTTCACGCCCGAGGGGTTCGACGGCGAGCCGTCCTTCCCCGAGCTGGCCCGCCGCTCCGACGCAGAGCTGGACGCCGTCATCGCCGGCTATCAGGAGGCGTTCACCTGGTGGCGGCGGCATGACATCATCTCCGTCGCCGCGGTCCAGGGCCATGCCATCGGCGCGGGTTTCCAGCTGGCCCTCGCCTGTGACCTGCGGGTCTGCGCGGACGATGCGCAGTTCGCGATGCGCGAGACCAGCTTCGGGCTGGTCCCCGACCTCACCGGCACCCATCCGCTGGTCTCCCTCGTGGGCTACGCCCGCGCGCTGGAGATCTGCCTGACCGGGCGCTTCGTCCACGCCGAGGAGGCCGAGCGCACCGGCCTGGCCAATCTGGTCGTACCCGCCGCGGAACTGGACGCCGCGGTCCGGGACCTGGCAGCGGCGCTGCTGGCCGCGCCCCGCGACGCCGTGATCGAGACCAAGGCGCTGCTGCGCGGGGCGGGGGAGCGGACCTACGAGGAGCAGCTCGCCGCCGAGCGCGCCGCCCAGGCCCGGCGGCTGCGCGACCTGGCGGGGCTGGGCGAGTAGCACCGGCTACAGCGGCGCCATCCCCACCGGTACCGGCCGTACCGGCACCGCTTCGAGCACCAGCACCGCGAGGTCGTCGTCGATCGGCTCCGGGCCGAAGTCATGGGCGGCGCGCCGGACCCGTTCCGCCACCGCCTTGGCGCCCAGGCCCACGCACCCCCGCAGGATGTCGGCGAGACCGTCGTCGTCGTCGAGCTGCCGATTGCCGCTGCGCCGCTCGGTCACCCCGTCGGTGACGCACAGCAGCGTCTCGCCGAGCGCCAGATCGAACCTGTCGGCGTGGAACTCCGCGCTCTCGTCGATGCCCAGCAGCATCTGGGAGCTGCCGGTGGTGACCACCGAGCCCTCCGCGGTCAGCCGCAGCGGCAGCGGATGTCCGGCGCTGGCGAGTGTGCAGTGGGCGCCGCCCATGGCCTGGTCGGGCTCCAGCTCCCCGTACAGCAGGCTCAGGAAGCGCGGCCGGGCCTGTTCGCCGCCGACGGCCACGGCCTCCGCGCCCTCCTCCACCAGCGCCTGGTTCAGCCGGGAGAGCACCGACTCGACGCCGTGGCCCTCGCGGGCCAGAAGCCGGACCAGATGGCGGGCCAGGCCGGTCACCGACATCGCCTCCGGGTCGCTGCCGCACACATCGCCGAGCAGGAAGCACCAGCGGCGGCCGCCCATCGGGAACAGGTCGTAGAAGTCGCCGCCGACGGTCTGCTCCTCGCCGTGCGGCTCGTACACGATCGCCGTGTCGACGCCCGGGATGTGGGCGAGGGAGGTCGGCAGCTGCCGGCGCTGGAGCGCCCGGCTGATGGTCGCCTGCCGGGTGTACCGCCGGGCGGTGGCCACCGCCTGGGCCACCCGCCGCGCCACGTCGCACGACAGCCGCGCCACGCCCTCGTTCAGGTGGGTCACGCCCGCCCGGCCCAGCAGCAGCACGCCGTGGCTGCGGCCCTGGGCGAGCAGCGGGAACGCCAGCGCCGCCCCGCCCGTGCCACGGCCGTTCGCGGGCTCGGGCCAGGGCCAGGGGGTGCCCGAGGGGTCGAGTCCGGTGGGCGGCGGATGGCTCTCGAGCGCCAGCCGGAGCGCGTCGTTGCGGCGCTCGTCGCTGTGCCATACGCGGCTCAGCCGCAGCCGCCGGCCCTCGGTGCTCAGCCACACCGCGCACCAGTCCGCGAGCCGGGGCACCAGGAGCTGCCCGGCGAGGGCGGCGACCATGTTCTCGTCCAGCTGTCCGGCGAGGAGGTCGCTGGCCTCCGCGAGGAACGAGGGCCCCCCGCGGTCCACCCACCCGCCGGAGCCGTCGCGGCGGCGGGGCGGCGCGGCCGGGGCGAGGGCCTTGGCGAAGCGCACCTCGCCGCCCACCGTGTCGACCGGGACGGCGTCGGCCCCGGGCACCTCCCGCTCGGCGTCCAGCCGGAACCACACCGCCTTCCGGGTGCGGTGGTAGGTCACGCCCCAGGACTCCGCGAGCGCGCCCATCAGCTGGAGGCCGCGGCCGCGGCGCCCGGTGTCCTGGCCGCCGTACACCGCGCTGGCGGGGTGGAGGTCCGTCACCTCGACGACGACGCCCGGGGGCCCGGCCTGCAGCCGGCAGACGACCTCGATCTCGGTGCCCGCGTGCAGGACGGCGTTGGTGACCAGCTCGCTCACCAGGAGCACGGCGTCCTCGGGCAGCCGGTCGCCGAGGGGGCGCGGCCCGAGGACCGCCGCCGCGGCCGGTCCGGTGAGCGTGGTGCGCACGAACGCGCGCGCCGCGGCGGGCGCCCCCACGGTTCCGGGCAGCGCGGTGCGCGAGACGGACTCCCGCGAGAGAGGAAGCAAGGCTCCCACCAGCTGCTCCTGGCGTTCTGGGGCGATTAGGTCATTTCGGTGCCATATTATGACAGGCACAGGCGTGCGAATCGATCTATAAGAGACGATGTCATGGCAAATGACCCAACCCCCATGGACATCCATCCCGGTATCCGCCCCGAACCCCCGGGCCTCGTACCGGGCGAGGAGCAGGTGAGCGCGGCGGGGCTGCGGTCCCTGCTGGGCGCGATGCAGGCGTTGTGCGACGGGGACTTCTCCGTACGCGCCAACAGCTCGCAGGAAGGCACCCTCGGCGAGATGGCGGGGGCGTTCAACCAACTCGTGGTGCGAAACGCCCATCTGGCCTCGGAGCTGCAGCGGGTGCGCCGCGAAGTGGTACGGCAGGGCAGACTCGACGAGCGGATCACGGCCAGCCCCGGCCAAGGGGCCTGGGCGACCAGCGTGGACGCGGCGAACCAGCTGGTGGACGCGCTCGTCGGCCCGGTCTCCAACGCCACGCAGGTGCTGGACGCCGTCGCCGCGGGCGATCTGACCAAACGCGTGGACCTGCACGACGGGAATCGCCAGCTGCGCGGCGATCTGCGCCGGCTCGGGCGCGGCGTCAACCGCACGGTGGACCAGCTGTCGCTGTTCACCGGAGAGCTCACCCGGGTCGCCCGCGAGGTCGGCACGGAAGGCCGGCTCGGCGGCCGGGCCAAGGTACAGGGGCTGTCCGGCGACTGGCGCGAGGTCACCGAGGCGGTCAACGCCATGGCGTCCCGGCTGACGGCCCAGGTGCGGGACATCGCCGCGGTGACCACGGCGGTCGCCCGCGGCGACCTCACCCGGCAGGTGACCGTCGAGGCCACCGGGGAGCTGCTGGAGCTGAAGCTGACCGTGAACACGATGGTCGATCAGCTGTCGGCGTTCGCGGACGAGGTCACGCGGGTGGCCCGTGAGGTGGGCACCGAGGGTGAGCTGGGCGGCCGGGCCCAGGTCCGGGGTGTGTCGGGGGTGTGGAAGGACCTGACGGACAACGTCAACTTCATGGCGTCCAACCTGACCTCGCAGGTGCGCAACATCGCCCAGGTGACCACGGCGGTGGCCAACGGCGACCTCTCGCAGAAGATCACCGTGGATGCCCGGGGCGAGATCCTTCAGCTGAAGCTGACCGTGAACACGATGGTCGATCAGCTGTCGGCGTTCGCGGACGAGGTCACGCGGGTGGCCCGTGAAGTGGGCACCGAGGGTGAGCTGGGCGGCCGGGCCCAGGTCCGGGGCGTGTCGGGGGTGTGGAAGGACCTGACCGAGAACGTCAACTTCATGGCGGACAACCTCACCTCCCAGGTCCGCAACATCGCCCAGGTCGCCACCGCGGTGGCGGAGGGCGACCTCAGCAAGACGATCACGGTGGAGGCCAAGGGCGAGATCCTGGAGCTGAAGTCGACGATCAACACGATGGTCGACCGGCTCTCCGCGTTCGGCGACGAGGTCACCCGGGTGGCCCGCGAGGTCGGCACCGCGGGCAACCTGGGCGGCCAGGCGCAGGTCCGCGGGGTCTCCGGCGTGTGGAAGGAGCTCACCGACAACGTCAACTTCATGGCGCTGAACCTGACCTCGCAGGTGCGCAACATCGCCCAGGTGACCACGGCGGTGGCCAACGGCGATCTGTCGAAGAAGATCACGGTGGACGCCCGGGGCGAGATCCTGGAGCTGAAGGACACCGTGAACACCATGGTCGAGCAGTTGCGGGCGTTCGCCGACGAGGTCACCCGGGTCGCCCGTGAGGTGGGCACCGAGGGCCAGCTCGGCGGGCGGGCCCAGGTCCCGGGCGTCTCCGGCGTGTGGAAGGACCTCACGGACAACGTCAACTTCATGGCGTCCAACCTGACCTCCCAGGTCCGCAACATCGCCCAGGTCGCCACCGCCGTCGCCCAGGGCGATCTGTCCAAGAAGATCGACGTGGACGCGCGCGGGGAGATCCTGGAGCTGAAGACCACCATCAACACGATGGTCGACACGCTCTCCTCGTTCTCCTCCGAGGTCACCCGGGTCGCCCGTGAGGTCGGCAGCGAGGGCCGGCTGGGCGGCCAGGCCCGCGTCGAGGCGGTCTACGGCACCTGGAAGCGGCTGACCACCAGCGTCAACGAGCTCGCCCTCAACCTGACCACCCAGGTGCGGGCCATCGCCGAGGTCGCCTCCGCCGTCGCCAAGGGCGACATGTCCGGGGCCGTCTCGGTCGAGGCGCAGGGCGAGGTCGCCGAGCTCAAGCACAACGTCAACCTCATGGTCACCAACCTGCGCGAGACCACCCGCGCCAAGGACTGGCTGGAGTCCAACCTCGCCCGTATCGCGTCCCTGATGCAGGGCCACCGCGACCTGGTCGATGTCGCCGACCTGATCCTCAGCGAGCTCACCCCGCTGGTCAACGCGCAGTTCGGGGCGTTCTTCCTCACCCAGGCCGGCGCCAAGCCGGGTGAGGGCCTCCAGTTCATCGCCGGGTACGGCACCAACCCCGACAGGGGCCCACTGCCCAAGCGAGGGTCGGCAGGCCGCGGGCTGATCGCCCAGGCGGCCATCGAGAAGAAGCGCATCCTGATCACCGACGTCCCGCAGAACTTCATCACCATCGACTCCGGGCTCGGCTCCGCGGTCCCGGCCAGCGTCGTCATCCTGCCGATCCGCTACGAGGACCAGGTGCTCGGAGTGATCGAGCTGGCCTCCTTCAGCCAGTTCAGCGAGGTCCACCTGGCCTTCATCGACCAGTTCGTCAACACCATCGGCGTCTCGATCAACACCATCATCGCCAACGCCCGCACCGAGTCCCTGCTGTCGGAGTCCCAGCGGCTGACCACCGAGCTGCGCCAGCGCTCCAACGAGCTCCAGCGCTCCAACGCGGAGCTGGAGGAGAAGGCCGCGCTGCTGGCCACCGCCTCGCAGTACAAGTCCGAGTTCCTGGCCAACATGTCGCATGAGCTGCGCACCCCGCTCAACTCGCTGCTCATCCTGGCCCGGCTGCTCGCCGACAACCCCGACGGGCGGCTGTCCGAACAGGAGGAGCAGTTCGCCACCACCATCCACCGCTCGGGCTCCGACCTGCTCCAGCTGATCAACGACATCCTCGATCTGTCGAAGATCGAGGCGGGCCGGATGGACGTCCGTGCCAAGAAGCTGCCGCTGGTCAAGCTGCTGGACTACGTCAACGCCACCTTCCGGCCGCTGGCCGTCGACCGGGGCCTGAGCTTCGAGATCACCGTCGGCGAGGACGTGCCGCGCGAGATGTTCTCCGACGAGCAGCGGCTCCAGCAGATCCTGCGCAACCTGCTCTCCAACGCGCTCAAGTTCACCTCCTCGGGAGGGGTGAAGCTGAGGGTCGAGCGGGCGCCCGGAGAGGAGTTCGACGAGGAGACGCTACGGACCGCGCACGCCGTCGTCGCCTTCTCCGTCACCGACACCGGCATCGGCATCCCGCCCGAGAAGCTGTCCGTGATCTTCGAGGCGTTCCAGCAGTCCGACGGCACCACCAGCCGCAAGTACGGCGGCACCGGGCTCGGCCTGTCCATCAGCCGGGAGATCGCCGGAATGCTGGGCGGCCGGATCGTCGCCGAGAGCGAGGTGAACGTCGGCTCCCGGTTCACCCTCTACGTCCCCTCGCACTACGCCGGAGTCGTCCCGGCGCCCGACCCGTCGGACCCCCGGGCCACCGGCTCCACCGTCCCGGCCGCGCCCCCCGCACCGGGCGAGCAGCTGCCGGACGTCGCCGACCACGCGCCCAGCGGGGTGTTCGGCGACGAGACCAGCCTGACGGGCCTCTCGCGCCCCTCGGGCGGCGACGGCCACGACGATTCCTGGCCGGAGACCACCCGGCTCAGCGAGTGGCAGCGCGGCCGCCCCCACCGCGTGCTGAACGGACGGCGCATCCTCATCGTCGACGACGACATCCGCAACGTCTTCGCGCTCACCCATGTGCTGGGCCGTGTCGGCATGACCGTGAAATACGCGGAGAACGGCCGCGAGGGGCTGGAGGTCCTGCACCGCAACCCCGATGTCTGTCTGGTCCTGATGGACGTGATGATGCCGGAGATGGACGGCTACGAGACGATCCGGGCCATCCGCGGCACACCCCGGCTCGCCGATCTGCCGATCATCGCCCTCACCGCCAAGGCCATGCCGGGCGACCGCGAGAAGGCGATCGACAGCGGCGCCAACGACTACGTCCCCAAGCCCGTCGACGTCGACCGGCTGCTGTCGGCCGTCTGCGATCTGCTCGATCCGCCGGGCGGCCCGTCCGGCGGGGCCACCGCGGCCCGCACCGGCGCCGCGGACACCGGGCCGCCGGGGCGGGGGCGGACATGAGCAGAGGCGCGCCGGAGAAAGCGGCGATTCTGATCGTCGACGACATGGAGGAGAACCTGATCGCGCTGGAAGCCGTCCTCGGCTCGCTCGATCTGCGGCTGGTCCGCGCCCACTCCGGGGAGGAGGCGCTGAAGGCCATGCTGCGGCAGGACTTCGCCGCCGTCCTGCTCGACATCCTGATGCCGGGCATGGACGGGTTCGAGACGGCCGCCACCATCAAGCGCCTCGATCAGACCAAAGACGTCCCGATCATCCTGCTGACCGGGGAGGACACGGACTCCGACTACGCCTACCGGGGCTATGCGATCGGCGCCGCCGACTTCGTGACCAAGCCCTTCGACCCCTGGCTGCTGCGCACCAAGGTCAATGTGTTCCTGGAGCTGCACCGCAAGAACCGCCGGCTCGCCGAGCGGGTCGCCGAGCTGGAACGGACCGTGGACACCCTGCGCGGGGGCCGGGGCGGGTAGCCCCGGCCCCGTCACATCACTCAGAAGCCGTGCAGCGCGCCGCCGTCCACCGGCAGCATGATGCCGGTCAGGTACGACGCCGCGGGCGAGAGCAGGAACGCCGCCGCCCGGCCGAACTCCTCCGGTGTGCCGTAGCGCCGCAGCGGGATCTGCTCGCTGTTGCGGGCCCGCGCCTCGTCCGCGTCGCCGAACAGCGCGTCCAGCTCGCGGACCCGGTCGGTGTCGATACGGGCCGGCAGCAGGCCGACGACCCGGATGCCCTGCGGGCCCACCTCCGAGGCGAGGGACTTCGCGAAGCCCGCCAGGCCCGGCCGCAGCCCGTTGGAGACGGTCAGGCCGGGGATCGGCTCGTACACGGAGCCGGAGAGGACGAACCCGATCACACCGCCGGAGGAGAGCTCGGCGGCGGCGGTACGGGCCAGGCGGACCGCGCCCAGGAAGACGGAGTCGAAGGCCGCCTGCCACTGCGCGTCGGTGATGTGGGCCGTCAGGCCCGCCGGGGGCCCGCCGACGCTGATGAGCACGCCGTCGAAGCCGCCGAAGCGGTCGCGGGCCGTGGCGATCAGACGCTCGGCCGCGGCCGGGTCGGCGTTGTCGGCCGCGACGCCGATGGCGCCCGGCCCCAGCGCGGCGGCGGCCTCCGCCGCCGTCTTCTCGTCGCGGCTGGTGATCACGATCTTCGCACCGTCGGCGACCAGCTCACGGGCGGCCGCCAGGCCCAGCCCGCGGCTGGCTCCGGTGAGGACGTACACCCGGTCTTTCAGTCCAAGATCCATGGGGTCAGTCTGCCGTGGGGCCCACGGCGAGCGTAAGGGAGGTCTCAGGTCCCGGCCGCGACCGGTTCCGGCGCGGGCTCGGCGTCTCGCGCGGCCGCCCGGTCGCGCAGCTCGCGCCGGACCAGGACCACCCAGCCGATGGGCACGCCCGCGGCGAACAGCCACCACTGGATGGCGTACGCCATGTGCGGGCCGATGCCGCTGTGGTCCGGCTCCGGGACCACCTCTGGCTGGCCGGTGCCCTTCGGGGAGGACTTGGTCAGCTCGATGTAGCCGCCGAGGACCGGTTCTGACAGGGACTTCGCCAGCTGCTCGCTGTTGATCAGCATGACCTGGCGGGCGGGCAGCCCCTTCTTGTCCTTGATGCCGCTGTTCCCGGTCGTCTCGTCGCGCTTGAGGCGGCCGGTGACCGTGACCTCGCCGGAGGGGGCGGACGGCACCTTGGGGAACCGGGTCAGGTCGTTGCCCGCCGCGATCCAGCCGCGGTTGACCACGACGGCCCGGCCGTCGTCCATGACGAGCGGGGTGAGCACGTAGTAGCCGATGGTCTGCTCGTCCGCGGCGGTCCGCTGGCGCACGACCACCTCGTGGCCCGTGTCGTACCGGCCCTTGGCGGTCACGGTGCGCCACATCTCGTCGTAGGCGACGGTGCGTCCGGGCCCGGTGAGCCGGTCCACGGGGACGGCCCGGGCGTCCAGGTTGTCGGCGATCAGCTGGTTCTGCGCGACCCGGTGCTCATGCCGGTGGAGCTGCCAGTAGCCCAGTCGGATCATGACCGGGATCAGGACGAGCCCCACGAGGGTGAGGATCACCCACTGCCGGGACAACAGGAAGCGGTACACGACCTTGACAGTACTCGCCGGTCCTACTTGCCGCGGACCGCCCCCCGGCCGTCCGGGGCGGCTAAGGGGACGATCCGGGGCGTTCTGGGTCAGATGCGGTTCAGGTGCCGTCCGGACGTGGTTCAGACGCGGTCGATGATCCCCACCTTCCCTTCCGCCCGGGAGCAGTGGGCGCCGCAGTAGAAGTGGCCGTCCACCTCCACGCCCTGGCCGATGATCTGGCACCGGCAGTGCTCGCAGATGGGTGCCATGCGGTGGATGGCGCAGGAGAAGCAGTCGAAGACGTGCACCGCGCCCTGCGCGTGCACCTCGAACGTCAGGTGGTAGTCGTTTCCGCAGACCTCGCAACGTGCCATGGGGCACAGGGTGCGGGCTGCGGGGCGCGGTGGGGGAGCGGCGGCCGGGCGTGTTGGGCCGACTTCACCTGTTTGCCGACGTCACTGGTCCGGCGCCGGCGCCACGTCCCGCAGCAGCTGGGTGAAGGCCGCCTCGTCGATGACCGGCGTGCCGAAGGAACCCGCCTTGGTGATCTTGGAGGTCGACGCCTCCGGGTCGTTGGTGACCAGCAGGCTGGTGAGCCGGGAGACGCTGGTGGCCACGTGCAGCCCGGCCTCGGTCGCCTGGTCCTCCAGCAGCTCGCGGTCGATCGAGGTGTCGCCGGAGAAGGCCACCCGCATCCCCTGGACCAGCCGGCCGCCCGGCTCGTAACGCCCCGGGTTGGGGTAGGGGCAGGCCGGGCGCTTACGGCTGGGGCGCCAGCCGGCCCCGCGGTAGGACCGCTGGTAGCCGATCGGCCGGGGGCTGTCGGACCATTCGGTCAGCGGCTGGCAGGCGAGCAGGGGCAGCCGCAGCCCGCCCGCGGCGGCCGCGTGCAGGCTCGGCCGGAAGGTCTCGGCGAGCACCCGGGCGTCGTCCAGGGCGTGGTGGGCGCGCTCCTGGACCACCCCGTAGTGCGCGGCCAGGGACTCCAGCTTGTGGTTGGGCAGCGGCAGGCCCAGCTCCTTGGAGAGCGCGATGGTGCACAGCCGCTGCCGCACCGGCGCGGCGCTCCCCGCGCGCGCGTACTCCCGGGCGAGCATCGACCAGTCGAAGACCGCGTTGTGCGCGACCAGCACCCGGCCGTCCAGACGCTTCGCCAACTCGCCCGCGATCTCCGAAAAGAGCGGGGCGTCGGCCAGGGTGGCGCTGGTCAGGCCGTGGATCCACACCGGGCCCGGGTCGCGCTGCGGATTGACCAGCGTGTACCAGTGGTCCTGCACGGCGCCGTGCGCGTCCAGTTGGTAGACCGCGGCGGACACGATCCGGTCGTCGCGGGCGAGCCCGGTCGTCTCCACGTCGACGACCGCGTATCCGTCGGGATAGGCGGCCGGCCACGGCGAGGGCGGTGCGAGCCGCGGTGCGGCGGCCATGCGGTCTTCGAGCATGGTCAATGAGGATACGGGCCGCCGCCGACAGTCCGCGCCCGCAGGGCCCAACCCAAGCCCCTCACATCCGCCCTGACGCCCCCTCGGGCCCTCGGAGCGGGCCGTCACCCCGCGACCGGCAGCCGCCGCAGCCTGACCACGCGCCGCGGATCCGAGTGCCGGTCGTGGCTCAGCTCCCAGCCCAGCCCGCGCGCCGCCTGGACGACATGGCCCGCGCCGACGCCGCGGAAGTCGCGCAGCGGTATGTCGTACGGGCCGGGCGGCGGGGCCTTCCTGGCCGCCTGGGCCGCCTCCTCCTTACGGGTCCACGCGGCGAGCTTCGCCTCGACGCGCGCCCGGTAGAAGCCGGCGTCGCCCTCGTGCCGCAGTTCGGGGAGCGTCACGCACCAGCGCGGCCAGATCTCCACGCGCTCCCCGAACGAGTCGAGCAGTTTGGTGAAGCCCTTCTCGAACCCGGGAATCAGCGACAGCACCTCCGCGACCACGGCGACCGCGAGGAAGACCAGGAAGACGGCCAGCAGCAGCACCCACCACACCGGCAGCACCACCACGGTGAGAAGAAACAGCGGCACCAGCAGGGCCCTGGGACGGGCGGGCAGCGGCCCCCAGGAGTCGTCGCGGTCCACGGGACGGTCCTCTCACGGCAGCGGAGCATACGTACGGGCCGCCGGGCGGAGCCCGCCCGACGGCCCGTGCATTGTGTCAGTGCCCTACTTGGTGACCGCGTCCAGGGCGTCCGCGATCCCCGCCCCGTAGAAGCCGTTGTACGCGGGGCTGCCCTCGCAGACCGCGTCGGCCTTGCCGTCCCCGTCGATGTCGTACGGGCTGGGGCAGGCGGTGTCGTCGGCCTGGGCCTTGAGCAGCGCCTTGACCTGCCAGGCGGAGGCGTGCGGGTGGGTGCTCTTGATGAGCGCCGCGACGCCGGCCACATGCGGGGAGGCCATGGAGGTGCCCGCCATGTAGCCGTACTTGCCGCCCGGGAGGGTGTTGTAGATCAGCCCGCTCTCCGCCGGGGGCGCCGGCTTCTGGTACACGGTGCTGTCGCCGCCGGGGGCCGCGATGTCGATCACGCCGAGGCCGTAGTTGGAGAAGGAGGACTTGAGCCCCTTGGCCCCGGTCGAGGACACGGTGACCACGCCCGGCAGCTGGGTGGGGATGTCCAGGCAGGTGCGCGGGTCGATCTCCCGCTCGCCGGGGGTGGTGTCATTGGGGCTGGAGGGGTCGGTAATGGAGTCGGCGGCCAGGTCGTAGCTCTCGTTGCCCGCCGCGGCCACATTGACCACGCCCTTGCGCTCCGCGTACCGCGAGGCCCGGGTGACGGCCTCGACCAGCGCCTTCTGGTCCGGGTCGGTGGTGCAGTTGAAGTACCAGGGGTCGGTGTAATAGCTGTTGTTGGTGACGTCCACGCCGTGCTCGGCGGCCCAGACGAAGCCGCACACCACGGCCTCGGTGTAGAAGAAGCCGTCGGTCGTGGACACCTTGATGCCGGAGACCTTGACCCCCGGGGCCACCCCGGTGACGCCGATGCCGTTCTTCGCGGCGGCGATCTCCCCGGCGACATGGGTGCCGTGCGGGCTCTCGGAGGCCGAGGGCCGCCAGGCGCCGTCGGTGGTGTCCGGCTTGCCGGTGACGCAGTTGACCGACGCCTTGCGGTCGAAGTTCGGGGCGAGGTCGGGGTGGGTGTCGTCCACGCCGGTGTCGATCACACCCACGGTGACGCTCCGGCTGCCCAGGCTCTTCTCATGGGCCTTGTCCGCCTTGATCGCAGGCAGGTCCCACTGCAGCGGCTCCAGCGGGTCCTGCCCGGCGGTGGCCCGCGCGGCGACGGCCTTCTGCTGCGCCTCGGTCAGCACCTGCGGCGCGCCGGTGTCGGTGGTGGACTGGGCGGGCAGCGGGGCGGTGCGGGTGGCGCCCGCGGAGGCGACCCCGCGCACCTGACGGATCGTCTTGGCGAAGTCGGGGTCGGCGGAGTGGACGACGATGACGCCGATCCGGTCGTACGCCACCACGACGCTGCCCCCGGCCTCGGCGATGGCCTTCTTCACCCGGGCCGCGTTCCCGAGGCCCGGACGAGTGTTGACGACATAGCTCAGCGAGGGGCCGTCGGCCGCGGCGCCGGAGGCCCTGGCCGAGCCCTCACCGGAGCCGCCGGCGGCGGTGGCGGCGGTCGTGGGCAGGAAGGCCAGGGCGGCGGTGAGCGCCAGGGCGGCGGGTATCGCGGCGGTGCGCGGCGTCATGAGTACTCCGGTTCTGGTGGTTGGGCGGGCTTGGGCGGACGGCGTCACGGGGCGCGCGCTCACAGGGCGGTCGCTCACGGGGCGGTCGCTCACTTGGTGATCGCGTCCAGCGCGTCGACGATGCCGTAGCCGTAGAAGCTGTTGATGTGCTTGGTGCCGGTGCAGACGGCGTCCGTGTCGCCGTCACCGTCCGGGTCGTACGGCCCGGTGGGGCAGCCCGGGTTGTCCGCCTGGGCCTTCAGCAGCCACTGGATCTCCTGCGGGCTCGCCTTGGGGTGCGCGCTCTTGAGCAGCGCCGCGACGCCGGCCACATGCGGTGAGGCCATGGAGGTGCCCTGCAGATAGGCGTAGTCGCCGCCGGGCATCGTGGACAGGATGCGGCCGTCCTTGGCGGGCAGCTCGGGCACCTGGTACTTGTCGCCGCCCGGGCCCGCCACATCCACCTGGCCCAGGCCGTAGCTGGAGTAGTACGACTTCAGGGAGGTGACGCCGGTCGCGGCGACCGTGACGACGCCGGGCAGCTGGGTGGGCACGTCCGGGCAGACCGACGGGTCGACGGTGCGCTCCACGGGGGTGGTGTCGTTGGGGCTCGTGGTGTCGGTGAGCGAGCCGGCCGCGAGGTCGTCGTTGGAGTTGCCCGCCGAGGCGACGTTGACGATGCCCTTGCGCTGGGCGTACGCCGTGGCCCGGCCGACCGCGTCGGCGATCGCCTTCTGGTCCGGGTCGGCGGCGCAGTTGTACTTCCACGGGTCGACGTAGTAGCTGTTGTTCGTCACCTCGACGCCGTGGTCGGCCGCGAAGACGAACGCGCACACCACGCTCTCCGCGTAGAACAGGCTCGTCGTCGGCTCGCTGACCTTGATGGCGGAGACCTTCACCCCGGGTGCGACGCCCGCCACGCCCACGCCGTTGCGCGCGGCGGCGATCTCCCCGGCCACATGCGTGCCGTGGTAGTCCTCGGCCGGATTCCACGGGCGCCAGGCCCCGGGCCTGGTGTCGGCGACGCCGCCGACACAGCTGGCCGACTGGGACCGGGAGAAGTTGGGGGCCAGATCGGGGTGGGTGTCATCCACGCCGGTGTCGATGACGGCGACGGTGACCTTGCGGCTGCCCGGGTTGACCTTGGCGGCCTGGTCGGCCCTGATGGCGGGGATGTCCCACTGCAGGGACTCCAGCGGCTCCTGCCCGGCGGCCCGTGCCTTCGCCGCGGTGGCCGTCGAGGTACGGGGCGCCGGCACCTTCTCGGGCCGGCCGACCTCGGTGGTCGTGGCCGGGGTCAGCGGCGCGGTGCGGGTCGCGCCCGCCGACTGGACGCCGCGCACCTGACGGATCGTCTTCGCGAAGTCAGGATCGGCCGAATGGGCGACGATGACTCCGATCCGTTCATAGGCGGTCACCACCGTGCCGTGCGAGGCTGTGATCGCTTTCTTCACCGCGCCGACGGTGCCGTGGTCGGGGGCAGTGTTGACCACGTACGACAGCGACGGGCCGTCAGCCGTGGCGGAAGAGGTGAGGGCCGAAGGGGTCGGCGCGCCCCGGGGGATGGCCGAGGCCGCCTGGGGGAGCAGGACGAGGGACGCGGTGAGCGCCAGCCCGGCCGGCACCGCCGCCAGGGCGCGCCGTCGTCTGGTGCCTGGATGTGCCGGTCTGCGATGAGCCATGGGGTCTCCACATCATCCGTACAGACCGCCCGGCGCGAGTCGCGCGTGGGCGGGTACATGACGAGCGAAACTATCGTCGATCAAGGGCCCCCATCAAGGCATTCCGGAGGAAAACGCGCCACAGTACCCGGAGTCAATCACTCCGCCGACTTCTTCCCTCCTTTCAACTACCAGCCCCTGTTGGACGGCCCGGCGTCGCCCTACCATGCGTGATCTGGATCACGACTACCGCCGTATCACGTCCCGTCAGAAGTCATTCACCAGGAGAGACCGTGGACACCGCGCCGGCCAGCGATCGCCCTGGCGATCAGCGACAGCAAGAACATCCCCCGTACGCCGAGGTGCAAGCGAGTGCGGAGTTCGATGAACTGCGCCGCGCCCACCGCTCGTTCGCCTTCCCGCTCACCATCGCGTTCGTCAGCTGGTACCTGCTGTACGTGCTGCTGTCCAACTACGCGGACGGCTTCATGGGCACCAAAGTGGTCGGCAATATCAACGTCGCCCTGGTGTTCGGTCTCGGCCAGTTCCTGACCACCTTCCTCATCGCCTGGTGGTACTCCCGCCACGCCGCCGCCAAGCTCGACCCGCGCTCCGCGGCGATCAAGTCCAGCATGGGAGGGGACGCATGAGTTTCCATCAGCTCGCGGTCGAGAGCGCGTCGGACAACCGACCTCTGATCATCACCCTGTTCTCGGTCTTCGTCGCCGCGACCCTCGGCATCACCGTATGGGCCGGCCGCCAGACCAAGGACGCCACCGACTTCTACGCCGGCGGCCGCTCCTTCAGCGGCTTCCAGAACGGCCTGGCCATCTCCGGCGACTACATGTCCGCCGCGTCCTTCCTCGGCATCGCCGGCGCCATCGCGCTCACCGGCTACGACGGGTTCCTGTACTCGATCGGCTTCCTCGTCGCCTGGCTGGTCGCCCTGCTGCTGGTCGCCGAGCCGCTGCGCAACACCGGCCGCTACACGATGGGCGATGTGCTCGCCTTCCGGATGCGCCAGCGCCCGGTCCGCACCGCCGCGGGCGTCTCCACCATCGTCGTGTCGATCTTCTACCTGCTGGCCCAGATGGCGGGCGCGGGCGTGCTGGTCTCCCTGCTGCTGGGCATCACCAGCGAGGCCGGGAAGATCCTCATCGTCGTCCTCGTCGGCGTGGTGATGGTCCTCTACGTGTCCATCGGCGGTATGAAGGGCACCACCTGGGTGCAGATGGTCAAGGCCGTGATGCTGATCGCGGGCGCCCTGCTGATGACCTTCCTGGTGCTGCTGAAGTTCGACTTCAACGTGTCCGACCTGCTTGGCGAGGCGGCCAAGAACAGCGGCATGGGCCATGCCTTCCTGGAGCCGGGCCTGAAGTACGGGGCCACCGGCACCACCAAGCTCGACTTCATCTCGCTCGGCCTCGCCCTGGTGCTCGGCACCGCGGGTCTGCCGCACATCCTGATCCGCTTCTACACCGTCCCCACGGCCAAGGCCGCCCGTAAGTCGGTGAACTGGGCGATCGGCATCATCGGCGTGTTCTACCTGATGACCATCGCACTGGGCTTCGGCGCCGCCGCGCTGCTGAACAAGACAGACATCACCACATCGAACAAGGCCGGCAACACCGCCGCACCGCTGCTCGCCGAGGAGCTCGGCGGCCCGGTGCTGCTCGCGGTGATCTCCGCGGTGGCGTTCGCGACGATCCTCGCCGTCGTCGCCGGGCTCACCCTCGCCTCCTCGTCCTCCTTCGCCCACGACCTGTACGCCAACGTCATCCGCAAGGGCCAGGCGACGCAAGAGGAGGAGGTCAGGGCCGCGCGCTGGGCGACCGTCGGCATCGGCATCGTCGCGATCGTCCTCGGTGTCTTCGCCCGCGATCTCAACGTCGCCGGACTCGTCGCGCTCGCCTTCGCGGTCGCCGCGTCCGCCAACCTCCCGACGATCCTCTACAGCCTGTTCTGGAAGCGGTTCACCACCCAGGGCGCGCTGTGGTCCATCTACGGCGGGCTCATCTCCTCGGTCGTCCTGGTGCTCTTCTCGCCGGTCGTCTCCGGCAAGGAGACCTCCATGTTCAAGAACGCCGACTTCTACTGGTTCCCGCTGGAGAACCCCGGCCTGATCTCCATCCCGCTGGGCTTCCTGCTCGGCTGGGTGGGATCGCTGCTGTCCAAGGAGGAGCCGGACAAGGCCAAGTACGCCGAGCTGGAGGTGCGCTCGCTCACCGGCTACGGCGCGCACTGACACCCGACCCCCGGAGAGCACCGGCGGCCCCGCCACGGACCTGCCCGACGGCGCGGTGAGATTCGCGAAACCCCGAATGTCACAGGCGTCGCGTACGCTGCGGGAGAATTGACCGTAGCGCCAAGCCATCGAGCACCGAGCACGAGTCCGCGGAGGGGCCGCCATGCTGATCGACACCTACGGTCGGATCGCCACGGACCTGCGCGTCTCCCTCACCGACCGCTGTAATCTCCGCTGCACCTATTGCATGCCGGAAGAGGGCCTTCAGTGGCTCGCCAAGCCCGACCTGCTCACCGACGACGAGATCGTCCGGCTGATCCGGATAGCCGTCACCGACCTCGGAGTCACCGAAGTCCGCTTCACCGGCGGTGAGCCGCTGCTGCGCCCCGGGCTCGTCTCCATCGTCGAGCGCTGTGCCGCCCTCGACCCGCGCCCCCAGATGTCGCTCACCACCAACGGCATCGGCCTGGAGCGCACCGCGGCCGCCCTGCGCGCCGCGGGCCTGGACCGGGTCAATGTCTCGCTGGACACCCTGCGCCCCGAGGTCTTCCAGGCCATGACCCGGCGCAAGCGCCACGCCGATGTGCTGCGCGGCCTGGAGGCCGCCGGCGCCGCCGGGCTCACCCCGGTGAAGGTCAACGCCGTGCTGATGCCCGGGCTCAACGACGACGAGGCCCCCGACCTGCTCGCCTGGGCCATCGCGCACCAGTACGAGCTGCGCTTCATCGAACAGATGCCGCTGGACGCCCAGCACGGCTGGAAGCGCGAGGGCATGATCACCGCCGGGGACATCCTGACCGGCCTGCGCACCCGCTTCACCCTCACCCCGGAAGGCGACGAGGAGCGCGGCTCCGCGCCCGCCGAGCGCTGGCTGGTCGACGGCGGCCCGGCCCGCGTCGGGGTCATCGCCTCCGTCACCCGCCCCTTCTGCCGCGCCTGCGACCGCACCCGGCTCACCGCCGACGGACAGGTGCGCACCTGCCTGTTCGCCCGCGAGGAGTCCGATCTGCGCGGGGCGCTGCGCTCCGGCGCGCCGGATGCGGAGATCGCCCGGCTGTGGCGGCTGGCGATGTGGGGCAAGAAGGCCGGCTCCGGGCTGGACGACCCCTCGTTCCTCCAGCCCGACCGCCCGATGTCAGCGATCGGTGGCTGACGACCACTCCTCCAGGGTCACCACGTCCTTCAGAAAGCCGCGCACGCCGAGGAAGTCGGACAGATATCCGCGGTGCTCCTCGCACGCCAGCCAGGTCTTGCGCCGCTCGGGCGTGTGGATCTTCGGGTTGTTCCAGGCAAGCACCCATACGGCGGGGGCTCGGCAGCCCTTCGCGGAGCAGATGACGGCGTCGGTCTCGGGAGTGTTCACACCGCAGACTCTACGGAAACCGTGCTGGACATGGCGACGCCGGGCAGCCACGGGGGGAGCCGCCCGGCGTCGGTCCATCGCTCCGACGGGGGATGCGGAGCGCGTACGAAGTATGTCATGAGCGGTGGGGCACAGTGCACCGGAACCGCGCAATTGATCTGAGGTTTTCCTGAGCTTACTGAAACGGCGCAGGTCAGCCGTGCTCCGCGCGTCCATTTTCGGTGGGCGCCCCGGTGTCTTCCACGTCCGATTCCGCACCGGTCGCCCCGGAACCCCCGTTCTGCTGACCGGAGATGAGCATCGGACGGGGCGGCGCGGGAACGAAGGTGGAGGGGAGCGAGGGTGCGTTCTCCCGGCCGGCGTTCGCTATCACCACGGCGATGTACGGCAGCACCGCACCCAGCACCAGGGCCACTATGGCCACATGCCGCTCCACGTTCCACAGCACCGCGGCCAGGATGACGGAGACGGTCCGGATCGACATCGAGATGACATAGCGGCGCTGCCGGCCGCGCACGTCGTCGGCCAGCCCCTGCCGGGCCCCGGTGATCCGGAAGACCTCGGTTTCGCTGTGCTTCCGCATCGCGTTCCACCACCCGATCGCCAAGCCGGAACTCCCCGCTTCCGGACGTACCCCACGTTACGCCCGAACCCCAGCGGGTACACGAGCGGGGGTCCTCGCGGGTGGTGCCTTCGCTACGACGTAACGCGTACGGCCGACTACGGCGTGCGGCGCACCACCCTCATCCGCAATCTGGCCACAGGAGGCGATCATGAACTGGCTGTGGGCCATCGTCGTAGGCCTGGTGCTCGGTGTGCTCGCCCGGGCCATCCTGCCGGGCAGACAACCGATCCCGCTCTGGCTGACGACGATCTACGGCATCCTCGGCGGCATCTTGGGCAACGCGGTGGCCGGCTGGGTGGGCATCCGCCACACCTCGGGGTTCGACTGGGGACGGCATGCCCTCCAGCTGGCCGGAGCGGTGCTCATCGTCGCGGTGGGAACGCGCCTGTACGTGGCGCTGCGCGGCGGCAGACGGAGCAGAGAACGGGCCTGAGCCCGCGGGGACGGCACCGGGCCGGATGAACGGCACCGGGCCGGATGATGGACGGCGGGGGCCGGCGCGCTTGGTGGACGCGCACCGACCCCCGCTCACAGCCACCGCTGGGACACGGCCGCTGTCAGCCGCTCACAGCCCCCGCAGCCGGGCGATCTTCCGCCCCGCCTTGAGGTAGACGCTCCCCGAGTCCGCGGCGAGCCCGGCGCCCGCCAGGACCTCCGCCGCCACCTCGGCCAGCGGCCGCACCGCCTGCGCCTCGGTGAGCACCGCGGACTCCTGCCCGCCCTCGGTCTCCACGACCAGGCGCAGACCGTTCTGCTTGGCGACCCGGCGGGCCGCCGACGCGCTCGGCTGGAACTGGAGCACCTTGCTCAGCACGGTCGCGACCGACTCGGCGCCGTGCTCCGCCGCGTCGACCTCCGGCAGCGTCTCGACGTCCGTGAAGGACTTCTTCGAGAACTGCGCCACGAACCCGGCGCGCGCCGACATGGCCGCCGACACGCCGTACAGCGCCGTCACCACCTCGCCCGCCAGCACCTTCTTCAGGTCCATCGGGTGCAGCGACCGGTCCTCCAGCCGCCCCTTGACGAGGTCGATCTCGCTGTCGGTCCACTCCGTCCAGGCCCGCAGGTACGGTGCCATCAGCCGGTCCGGGATCGACATGATCTTGCCGAAGACATCCTCGGCGGTCGCGGACAGCGCGATGTAGTTGCCCTTGGACTTGGACATCTTGGCGCCGGTGCCGTCCGTGCCCTCGATCAGCGGCATGGTGACGACCAGCTGCGGCGTCTGCCCGCGCAGCTCCATCAGCTTGCGGCCCATCTGCAGATTCAGCAGCTGGTCCGCGCCGCCGAGCTCGATGTCGCACTCCAGCGCGACCGAGTCGAGCCCCTGGGCGATCGGGTAGAGCAGCTCCGACATGGTCAGGCCGGAGCCCTCGGCCAGCCGGTTGCGGAAGTCGTCGCGCTGCAGCAGCTGGGAGGCCGGCACCTGGGCCAGCAGCCCCAGCAGCTCCGGGAAGGTGTACGGCGCCAGCCACTCGCTGTTCTGCCGGAAGCTGACCTTCTCGAAGTCGAAGAAGGGCCGGACCTGATCCCGGTAGCCCGCCAGATTCCGGGCGATGTCCTCGTCGGTGAGCGGCGGCCGCTCGGCCGTACGCCCCGTGGGGTCGCCGATCTTGGCGGTGAAGTCACCGATGAGCAGGGTGACGTCGTGCCCCATCCGCTGGAAGCGGCTGAGGATGATCACCGGCACGGCGTGGCCGAGGTGCACATCGGCGGCCGTCGGATCGATGCCCAGCTTGAGCCGCAGACCCCGGCCCGCCGTCCGGCGCTTCTCGATCCGCTCGGCCAGCTGGTCCACGCCCGGCAGAACCTCGACCGCACGCGACGCGATCAGCTCGGCCTGCTCCTTCGCCGACAGATCCGTCAGGTCCAGATAGCGCCGGGACCCCGTCTCCTCGAGCAGCTCCTCCACGGTCTTGTCCGAGGAGAGATCTGCGGTGAGCAGTGCGCTGGCGCGGGCGACGGATTCGCCGAGGCGTGTCATGGCGTTCCTGGTAGTAGTCGGGAATCGATGAATACGATGCAATGAGGATGGGCGTGGACCAGTCTATTCGCCCGGTTCAGACGCCCTTGCTGACGGAGCTCATATTGAAGTCGGGGACCCGCAGCGCCGGCATCGCGGCACGCGTGAACCAGTCGCCCCACTCGCGCGGCAGCGTCCGCTCGGTACGGCCCGCCTCGGTCGCCCGGGACAGCAGGCTCACCGGCGACTCGTTGAACCGGAAGTTGTTCACCTCGCCGACGACCTCACCGCCCTCCACGAGATAGACCCCGTCCCGGGTCAGCCCCGTCAGCAGCAGCGTGGCCGGGTCGACCTCGCGGATGTACCACAGGCAGGTCAGCAGCAGGCCCCGCTCCGTGGCCGCCACCATCTCCTCCAGCGAGCGCGGCCCGCCCCCGTCCAGGATCAGATTGTCGATCCCGGGGGCCACCGGCAGATCCGTCAGGCCCGCCGTGTGGCGCGTGGTGATCAGCTGGTTCAGCACACCGTCCCGGATCCAGTCGGTGGCGGTCAGCGGCAGCCCGTTGTCGAACACCGACGCGTCGTCCCCGGAGGAGTGCGCGATCACGAACGGCGCCGCCTCGAGACCGGCCGCCGCCGGGTCGCTGCGCAGCGTCAGCGGCAGGTCGGTCAGCTTCTCGCCGACCCGTGTGCCGCCGCCCGGCTTGGAGAAGACCGTACGGCCCTCCGCCGCGTCCCGCGCCGCCGAGGACCAGAACTGGTAGATCAGCAGATCGGCGACCGCCGTCGGGGGCAGCAGCGTCTCGTACCGCCCGGCCGGGAGGTCGATCTTCCGCTGCGCCCACACCAGCCGCCGGGCGAGCTCCGCGTCGATCGCGGCCGGATCCACGTCCGTGAAGTCGCGCGTCGCCTGCCCGGCCCAGGCCGAGCGGGTGCGGTCCGGGGACTTGGCGTTGAGCTCCAGCGTGCCGGTCGGCTGGTCGTGGCGCAGCCGCAGCCCGGTGGAGGTGCCCAGATAGCTGGTGACGACCTCGTGGTTGGCGAACCCGTACAACTCCCGGCCGCCCGCCCGCGCCTGCGCGAACGACTCGCCGAGGGCGGGCGCGAAGGCCGCGAACACCTCGGAGGAGGTCTCGTCGGGAGCATCGGTGAACGCGGCCTCCCCGGCCGCCGCCCCGCCGGCCGCCGCCACCAGCGGCTGGGCGTCCTCCGCCGGCCCGGCCTCCCGGGCCGCCGCCTCGGCGGCCCGCACCAGCGGCTCCAGGTCCTCAGGCGTCACGGCCGACCGTGACACCACGCCGGAGGCGGCGCCCTGGCCGCCGTCGACCGTGGCCACGACCGTGAGCGTACGGCCCCGGGTCACGCCGTTGGTCGTCAGCGCGTTGCCCGCCCAGCGCAGATTGGCGGTGGAGCGCTCATTGGCGATCACCACACAGCCGTCCGCCCGGGACAGCTCCAGGGCCCGTTCGACGATCTCGTGGGGCTTGACGACCTCGTGGGGCTTGTTGACGCCGCTCATGCACCCGCCTCCTGCGTGGTGTTCAAAATGTTGACGTTCCTGAACAGGGCGGACGGGCAGCCGTGCGAGACGGCGGCGACCTGGCCCGGCTGGGCCTTGCCGCAGTTGAAGGCGCCCCCCAGGACATACGTCTGCGGCCCGCCGACCGCGGCCATCGAACCCCAGAAGTCGGTGGTCGTGGCCTGGTACGCGAAGTCCCGCACCTGCCCCGCCAGCCGCCCGTTCTCGATCCGGAACGCCCGCTGCGCGGTGAACTGGAAGTTGTAGCGCTGCATGTCGATCGACCACGACCGGTCACCCACGAGATACAGCCCCCGCTCCACGCCGCCGATCAGCTCCTCCGTCGAGGGCCCGTCCGGCGCGGGCTTGAGCGATACGTTCGCCATCCGCTGCACCGGCACATGACCGGGGGAGTCGGCGAAGGCGCACCCGTTGGACCGCTCGAACCCGGTCAGCCTGGCGATCCTGCGGTCCAGCTGATACCCGACCAGCGTGCCGTCGCGGACCAGGTCCCAGGACTGAGCGGCCACGCCCTCGTCGTCGTAGCCGATGGTGGCCAGCCCGTGCTCGGCGGTCCGGTCACCCGTGACGTTCATGATCTCGGAGCCGTACTTGAGCTTGCCCAGCTGGTCGAAGGTGGCGAACGAGGTGCCCGCGTACGCCGCCTCGTAGCCGAGCGCGCGGTCCAGCTCGGTCGCGTGCCCGATCGACTCATGGATCGTCAGCCACAGATTCGACGGGTCGATCACCAGGTCATACGCCCCCGCCTCCACCGACGGCGCCCGCATCTTCTCCGCCAGCAGCTCCGGGATCTCCGCCAGCTCCGCGTCCCAGTCCCAGCCGCCCGCCCCCGTCAGATACTCCCAACCCCGCCCGACCGGCGGGGCGAGCGTGCGCATCGACTCGAACTCCCCGCTCTCCGGGTCCACCGCCACCGCCGTCAGCTGCGGGTGCACCCGGACGCGCTGCTGCGTGGTCGTGGTGCCCGCGGTGTCCGCGTAGAACTTGTTCTCCTGCACGGTCAGCAGCGACGCATCCGCGTGCGCCACTCCCTCGGCCCTCAGCAGCCGCTCACTCCAGTCCGTGAGCAGCCCGGTCTTGTCCGCGTCCGGCACATCGAAGGGGTTGATCTCGTACGACGACACCCAGGTCCGGTCCGCGTGCACCGGCTCATCCGCCAGCTCCACCCGCTCATCGGACCCCGAAGCCTGGATCACCTCCCCCGACAACTTCGCCATCGCCACCGCCTGCGCGGCCACCCGCGCCGCCGCGTCCATGCTCAGGTCCACCCCCGACGCGAACCCCCAACTCCCGCCGTGCACCACCCGCACCGCATACCCCAGGTCGGTGATGTCCGAAGACCCCGCAGGCTTCCCGTCCCGCAGCCGCCAGGCGGCACTCCTCACCCGCTCGAAGCGGAAGTCGGCGTGATCGGCCCCCAGCGCGCGGGCTCGCGCGAGAGCCGCGTCCGCGAGTGCGCGCAGTGGCAGCGCGAGGAAGGACGGATCGATCTCATGCGGCACGGGCGACTCCCCTTCGGTCGGTGTGTGTCCGGTCGATATGTGTCCGTCCGCAGTGAACCATGCCGCGTCGGCCCGGGCGGGGTTAATTCCCGCCGAGCCCGGGGGCCGGGGGAGCGGGGGCGATGAGCGCCCCCCGGACGCTACGGGATGACCACTCCCACCGGCAGTGGGACGGACGACCGCCCTACCGGGCGACGAGCTTCCTCGGCTTCAGCCTGTCCTGGCTTCGGGATCGGGGCCAGGCAGCGGTGATTGGCACCCGGCCGGCACGCGCAGTTTCAGTCGCGGGTGGCTCTCAATCGTCGTCGACCCTGGTGAGAAAGCTTTCGTGGGAATCCGTTTCCACCAGGTCCCGAATTGCGTTGAACATTTCTCGGGCGCCAGGGCGTCGAACAATGACCAGGTCCGAGCAGACGAAATATCCGCCGTTGAGGTACTCGCCGGTCCGTGACCACTTCTCAAGGACTTTCCCCACCGCGGCATATGTCAGGAATGTGGCCGCCCATTTCTCGCCGTTGGGCAGCTCGACCCACCCGTCGGCATTCTCGACCGTATCCGGCGAGTCGCCGCCGAGCGGTGATGTAGACGACGCCGGCGTCGTCGATCTCCAGCCGCTGGTACCCCAGCGTCCCGGCCCAGGTGCGGCCGAACCAGCCTCCGCACGGGTGGCCTGAGACGTAGTGGCGCTCCAGGACCAGGGGCAGGGCGCCGGGCAGGCTGACGTCGGTGGCGGACATCACCATCTCGCCGGTCGCCACGTCGATCGGCTCGCCGGTGGTGCACTTGTCACCGCCGGGCGTGCAGTTCCGCTTGGGATCGCTGTCCGTCCGCCTGCGGGCGCTGCCGTCCCGGCGCAGTGCGCGTTCGCGGTTGAGCAGGCGTTGTGCGGCGTTCTTGGCCGCGGAGCCGCCGCGGCGCACGGCGCCGGAGCCGCCGGTGGCCAGGGCGAGGAGGAGTTCGGGGGTGTGCTGGCCGGCGGCGCGGGCGGGGTTGCGCTGCCACTCGTCCCAGTTGGTGACGGCCTTGGCGAACTCCTTGGGGTGATCGACGGCGTAGGCGATGCCGTCCTGGATGCCGGCCAGGTGGAGGCCGAGCCCCTGGGGCCCGTCCTTGACCAGGTCGTCGAAACCCTCGTACCAGCCGTACAGGGTGTCGCCCGCGCCACCGACGAAATCCCCGAGCCCCTTCTTGACCTTGTTCCAGCCCTTCGGTGCCGGGGGCTTGTCCGGGGCCTTCTCCGCCGCCTTGGCGAGCTTTTTCTTCGCCGCGTCGATGACGGGCCGCAGCTCGCTCTCCAGCTTGTCCAGCCGGCGGTAGCAGGCATCCAGCGCCGCGATCCCCGGATCGTCCTCCGGCGGGCGCTCCGGCAGCGGATCATCCTTACGGTCCTGGGCGTCGTAGTAGTCGTTGACGTCCTTCCAGTACTTCTTGGAAGCCGCCCGCGCCGCGTCCGCGTCCTCGATGATCGGCTTGACCCGCTTCTGCACCGAGCGCAGCTTGTCCGCGTACGCGTCCAGGGCGTTCGCGGCGGCGTTGAAGTAGGTCTGCGCGGACTCCAGCTCCCGGGGAAGCTTCTTCGTCGCGTTCTCGAACCCCTCCGAACCGGCCCCGGTCCAGTCCATCAGCATCAGGGCGTCCAGCTGGTCACGCCCGTCCTTGAACGCGCCCGCGTAAGCCCGCAGCTTGACCCACGTCATAGCTGACGCCGGACCCGTAATCATCGAGCCACGGCTCCTGATAGATCTGCGGCGGCGGGTCGAACTTCGGCCTCGACCCCTCCTGCCACGCCCTCAGCCCGTGTTCGCCGAACGGCAGCTTGGCGATGTTGTCCTCGGTCGGCGCGAAGTCCTTGACACGCAGCAGATCCGCCAGCACATACGCGGCGATCACCTGCCGGAGCGTGGCCACCACCGTGTCCGTGTGCTCCGCCACCCGCCCCATCCCGAACCCTCAGGACGAGAGCATCTTCTCCGCCGCGTCATAGGCGTCGAAATCTGCCGAATTCCCAATGTGATCGGCCAGCGCCTTCCCATCGCCCTTGATCTTGCGCGCCGCGACGACCGACTCCTCCAGCGGCGTCAACACCGCGCGCACCGAAGCGATCTCAATCTTGTAGCCAGCGGCCAGGCTTGTTTTGCCGCCCTGACCAGGCGGTCTGGTGTCCCCCTCCCCCAAACATGGGGGCTATCTTCACACGTCCTCGCAGCCGCGTGCGAGGAACACGCGGCGATGGTCCATACCGCTTCCGCAGGTCCTGGGTACGGAGCCTGGGCGCCGCCGGGCGGCATTCGGCTCCGGCGGTGCGGGCATCGTCTCGCGCCTTCGGCGCAAAGCAGCCGGCAGCGGGGAAGCGAAGGGGGCGGTGCGCCGCCGTTGCCGTCAGGCCGTCCGGCGGCGCGGAGCGGGGGAGCGGAGTCTGGTTGTGGGCCTCCCCCACCCCCTTGCAAAAAATCGTTTGATGGAGAGCAAGTATTTTTTCTGTAGGAAGTCGACAGTGACCGCGTGGCGCCCCTGTGCGTGCTCGATTCCCCGGACCGGGCCTTCGCCCGATAGTTTGCGTACAGAAGGGTCGGCACACACAGTGACGCCCGGCACGACATCCAACAGAGAGGGTGGTCCCTTGAGCCGCTCGGTTCTCGTCACCGGAGGTAACCGCGGTATCGGCCTCGCCGTGGCCCGTGCCTTCGCCGACGCAGGCGACAAGGTCGCCATCACGTACCGGTCCGGGGAGCCGCCGGCCGGCTTTCTCGCGGTCAAGTGCGACATCACCGAGCCCGAGCAGGTCGAGCAGGCGTACAAGGAGATCGAGGAGAAGCACGGCCCGGTCGAGGTGCTGGTGGCCAACGCCGGCATCACCCGCGACCAGCTGCTGATGCGGATGACGGAGGAGGACTTCTCCACCGTCCTCGACACGAACCTCACCGGTGCGTTCCGTGTCGTCAAGCGCGCCAACCGCGGAATGCTTCGCGCCCGCAAGGGCCGTATCGTCCTGATCTCGTCCGTGGTCGGCCTGATGGGCTCCGCGGGCCAGGTGAACTACGCCGCGTCCAAGGCCGGCCTTGTGGGCTTCGCCCGCTCCCTCGCCCGTGAGCTCGGCTCGCGCAACATCACGGTCAACGTGGTGGCGCCCGGTTTCGTCGACACCGACATGACCCGCGAGCTCGACGAGAAGCAGCGGGAGAACATCGTCAAGCAGGTGCCGCTCGCGCGCTATGCGCAGCCCGAGGAGATCGCCGCCTCGGTCCGCTTCCTGGCCTCCGAAGAGGCCGCGTACATCACTGGAGCCGTCATCCCTGTCGACGGCGGATTGGGCATGGGTCACTGAACGTCATGAGTGGAATTCTCGCCGGTAAGCGCATCCTGGTCACGGGCGTCATCACCGAGGCGTCCATCGCCTTCCACGCCGCCAAGCTCGCCCAGGACGAGGGCGCCGAGGTCATCCTCACCGGCTTCGGCCGGGTCTCCCTCGTCGAGCGGATCGCCAAGCGGCTGCCCAAGCCCGCGCCGGTCATCGAGCTGGACGTGCAGAACCAGGAGCACCTGGACGGACTGGCCGACAAGGTCCGCGAGCACCTCGGCGAGGGTGTCGACCTGGACGGCGTGGTGCACTCCATCGCCTTCGGCCCGCAGGGCGCGTTCAACTTCCTGGAGGGCTCCTGGGAGGACGTGTCCACCGCCGTGCATGTCTCGGCGTACTCGCTCAAGGCGCTGACCATGGCCTGCCTGCCGGTCATGCCGCGGGGCGGCTCGATCGTCGGCCTGACCTTCGACGCCCAGTTCGCCTGGCCGAAGTACGACTGGATGGGTGTGGCCAAGGCGGCGCTGGAGTCCACCAGCCGCTACCTCGCCCGGGACCTGGGCGCGAAGAACATCCGCTGCAACCTGGTGTCCGCGGGCCCCATCAAGTCCATGGCCGCGAAGTCCATCCCGGGCTTCGAGGACCTGGCGACCGTGTGGGACAACCGCGCGCCCATCGGCTGGGACCTGAGCGACCCGGAGCCGGCCGGCCGTGGCGTCGTCGCCCTGCTGTCGGACTGGTTCCCGCGTACCACGGGCGAGATCGTGCACGTCGACGGCGGGGTGCACATGATGGGCGCCTGAGCCCGTCCGCACGCCTGCTCTGCCTTGTCTGGGCCCGCCGCCCCGGTTCCCGCGCTCCGCGGGGCCGGGGCGGCGGCCGCCCGGGCCCTGGGCGGCGGGGATTCGCCCGTTCGGGCCAGTGCGCCGAGCGGACCGGGCGTCGGCACGCGCACTGTGGAGTATCGGGTGCGGCGGCCCCGGCGCTGCGGCGGTTCGGCGCGGTCCAGAGCGCGGTCAGAGCACGGTCGAGGAGGTCCTGCCATGCGTACGTCCCGTTGCGTCGCGGCCGCAGTACTGGTCGGGGCCGTGGTCGGCTTCGTCGCCGTCGCCTCGAACTCGGCCGCCCAGGAGCGCCCCCGGCCGCGCGAGGCGGCGTGCAGCACCTGGGTGCGCGGCTCGCACGCCACGGCCAGCTGCTTCAACCCGAACCCGGACGTGGACCGGGTCCAGCTGCACGTCGAGTGCGCGCGCTGGTGGGACCCGGACATGGACGGGCGCTCCGTCGAGGTCGGCCCGGCCCAGCACGTACGGCTCGCTGACCGCTGCTGGAAGGAGATACGGAAGGCCTGGGTGAGCCACCGCTGAGCGGTGGGGCGGTGGCCGGTGTCAGCCGGCGGTTCCCGCGCCGCCCTTCCGGTCGGCGTACCGGCAGCTGAACGGGTGCGTGCTCGCCTCGGCCGCGGCCCGCTCCCCGTGCCCGGCCCGGATCGCCTCCACCAGCCGCGCGTGGTCCACATACGTCTCCGGCCGCAGCCCGCCCTCGACGTCCGCGTGCAGAAACTGCCGCACCACCCCGCCCAGATCGGCGTACAGCTCCTCCAGCACGTCGTTGTGCGAGGCCGCCACCACGGCCATGTGCAGCGTCGCGTCCGCCTCGACGAAGGCCTCGGCGTCCCCGGAGGCCCAGGCCCGCTCGCGCCGGTCCAGCAGCGCGTCGATCTGCTTGAGGTCCTGCTCGGTACGGCGCTCCGCGGCGAGCCAGGCCGCCTTCGTCTCCAGGGCGCTGCGCAACTCGGCGACGTGCAGCGGGTCGGCGTCCGCGAAGCGGCGGTGCATCACCCCGGCCAGCTCGCTGGTCGCCAGCACATAGGTGCCCGAGCCCTGCCGGATGTCCAGCAGTCCGTTGTGCGCGAGCGCGCGCACCGCCTCGCGCACGGTGTTGCGGGCCACGCCCAGCTGCTCGACCAGCTCGGGCTCGGTGGGGATCCGGGATCCCACCGGCCACTCGCCCGAGGTGATCTGGGCGCGCAGCTGGGCGATCACCTGGTCGGCGAGCGCGGAACGCCGGGGCGAGGTCAGCGGCATGACTCTCCTGTGCCTGGGCCGGGGAAGCGGGTGCTCCCATGATGCCGTTCGGCCGTCATCGGGTGGCTGCAAACCACTGGACAGCCATTCATCCCATCATTCTATGATGGCCGCATGGCCGACCAGGATCTCGCGACTCCCGACACCGCCGTCCCGATACGGCGGCCAAGCGCTCCGGAGCCCGCCGCCGCCCGCTGGCGGCGGCGCCTTGTCGTCCTCGGCCTGGTCCTCGCCGCGGTCAACCTCCGCCCCACCGTCACCAGCCTCGGCCCGCTCCTGGAAGAGGCGCGGACCGACCTGGGCATGAGCGGCACCGTCGCCGGGCTGCTCACCTCGATGCCTGCGGCCTGCTTCGCCCTCTTCGGCATCGCCGCGCCCCGGCTGGCCCGCCGCTGGGGGCCGGGCGCCGTCGTCTGCGCCGGGCTCGCCGCCGTCACCGCGGGCCTGGCCGTACGCCCCCTGATGGGCGGGACCGCCGCCTTCCTCGCCGCCAGCGCCCTCGCGCTCGCCGGGATCGCGGTGGGCAACGTCCTCATGCCGGTGATCGTCAAGCGCTGGTTCCCCGACCGGGTGGGGCCCATGACCGGCGCGTACTCGATGGCCCTGTCGCTGGGTGGCGCGGGCGCGGCCGCCGTCACGGTCCCCATGACCGACGCCCTGGGCGGCAGCTGGAGGGTCGGGCTCGGGGCGTGGGCGGTGCTCGCGGCCGTCGCCGTGCTGCCCTGGCTGGTGCTCGCCCGCGACCGTACGGGCGGGGCCGTGGCCTGGGGGGCGGCTCCCGCCCCCGACTCCGGCCCTGACTCCGGCCCTGGACCTGGCCCTGACTCCGCCCCCACCCGTACCAGGATCACCAAGAGCCCCACGGCCTGGGCCCTGGCCGTCTTCTTCGGCCTCCAGGCCACCGGCGCCTACATCACCATGGGCTGGATGTCGCAGGTCTTCCGGGACGCCGGGGTCTCCGCCTCCACCGCCGGGCTGCTGCTCGCGGTCACCATGGTGATGGGCGTGCCGCTGGCCTTCGTCCTGCCGTCGGTGGCGGCCAGGCTGCCCAGCCAGGGCCCGCTGGTGGTGATCCTGGGGGCCTTCGGGCTCAGCGGATACGCCGGGCTGTGGCTCGCCCCGGCCCAGGGCGCCTGGGTGTGGGCGGTGCTGCTCGGCGTCTCCAACTGCGCCTTCCCGCTCGCCCTGACCATGATCGGCATGCGGGCCAGGACCGCGGGGGGCGTGGTGCGGCTGTCCGCCTTCGCCCAGAGCACCGGCTATCTGCTGTCCATCCCCGGGCCGCTGCTGGTCGGCGCGCTCTACCAGCACAGCGGCGGCTGGGACCTGCCCATCGCGCTGATGGCCGGGCTGATGCTGCCGCAGATCGCCGCCGGTCTGCTGGCGGGGCGCGACCGCGCCGTCGAGGACGAGATCTGAGCGGCCCCGGCACGCCCTCGCGAACCGCGGGGCGGTGCCGGGGCGGCGGCGGGGCGGTGGGACACTGGGGCCATGCCAGTGCTCGACGAAAACCCGCCGAACGGCCAGAAGAAGCTGCTCATCATCCTGGGCGTGATGCTGGGCATCACCGTGATCATCGGTGTGGTCGCGACCATCGCCTCGCCCTGAGGGGGTTCGCCCTGAGGGGGTTCGCCCTGAGGGGGTTCGCCCTGAGGGGGTAGCTGTCCCCACCATCCCTTAGGGGGCCAGGGTCAGGGGTAACTGGGTGGTTCACCGGATGGGACCGGCCCCCGGCGCTCCGTAGATTCGAGGTGTCGGAAAGCGAAGGCGGGGGCCGAGGCGCGGCGCCCGCCGTCGGCCGCTCGTCACCCACCCCTCGCGCCCCGGAGGCGATCCCATGTCCGCGCGTATCCACCCCCGGCCCGCCGACCCCGCCGGACGCCGTCCGGACAGCCGGCTGCCGTGGTGGGCCCTCGCGCTCCCGGCCCTGGCCTTCGCGGCCCTGCTGCTGCTCGTGGGCTCTCCGGACGCGCACGCCGCCGACGACTCCGGGACGCTCTCGCAGCTCTTCGGGCTGGTACGGGGAGCTTTCACGCTTCAGCCGTGACCCCTCGCCTCGGTGGTGGCCGTGTGCCCCGGCCTCACTCACCTGAGGACCCGTGTGCCTCCTCATCCCAGGATCCCCGTGCTTACTCACCTGAGGACGAGGTCCGCTCCAACACCCTGCGCCGGGCCCCCGTTTTCATGCGAAGCTGGGACACATGAGCGTCGATGTGCCCCGCAGGATCGTCCTTCTCCGACACGCCAAGGCCGACTGGCCCCAGGTATCCGACCACGAACGGCCGCTCGCGGAGCGTGGCCGCCAAGACGCCCCGCTCGCCGGACACCGGCTCGTCGAGGCCGGGATCGCCCCCGAACTCACTCTCTGCTCGACGGCCGTCCGCACCCGGGAGACCTGGAAGCTCGTGGTGCACGAGTTGCCGCAGCGGCCGAAGACCGTCTACGAGGAGCGGCTGTACGAGGCCTCGCTGGGCGAGCTGCTCGCTCTGCTCAACGAGACGCCCGACGATGTGAGCGACCTGCTGGTGGTGGGCCACAACCCCGGGATGCACGCCCTGGCGGACGCGCTCGCGGGCGAGGCGGAGGAGGGCACGCGCGAGCGCATGGCCCGCAGCGGGTTTCCGACCGCCGCCCTCGCGGTGGTGACCTTCAGCGGCTCGTGGAAGTCGGTGGAGCACGGCGTCGGCCGCCTCAGCGAGTTCTGGGCGCCCCACGAGTGATCACGACCTGCCGGGCCCGGACGGCCTTGCCGCCCGGGCCCGGCCCCGTACGGGTGACGCCTTCGCCCGGCGTACGGTGACGCGTTTACCCGGCGTACGGTGACGCCGTTGCTCGGCGGTCGCTCAGCCGTCAGCGGTGTCCGACGCGGTGTCCGCCGCCTCCACCTCTTCGCGGGTGATCCCCAGCAGATACAGCACGGTGTCCAGGAACGGCACGTTCACCGCGGTGTGCGCGGCCTCCCGCACCACCGGCTTGGCGTTGAAGGCGACCCCGAGCCCGGCCGCGTTGAGCATGTCCAGGTCATTGGCCCCGTCCCCGATCGCGACGGTCTGCACCAGCGGCACCCCGGCCTCGGCCGCGAAGCGCCGCAGCAGCCGCGCCTTGCCCGCGCGGTCCACGACCTCCCCGACCACGCGCCCGGTCAGCTTGCCGTCCACGACCTCCAGGGTGTTGGCGGAGGCGAAGTCGAGGCCCAGCCGCTCCTTGAGGTCGTCGGTCACCTGAGTGAAGCCGCCGGAGACCACGCCCACCTGGTAGCCGAGGCGCTTGAGCGTGCGGATCAGCGTCCGGGCACCGGGCGTGAGCCGCACTTCCGCGCGCACCTTCTCCACCACGGACTCGTCGATCCCCGCCAGCAGCGCGACCCGCGCGTGCAGCGACTGCTCGAAGTCCAGCTCACCACGCATCGCCCGGGCCGTGACCTCGGCGACCTCCGCCTCGCACCCCGCGTGCGCCGCGAAGAGCTCGATCACCTCGTCCTGGATCAGGGTGGAGTCCACGTCCATGACCACCAGGCGCTGCGCCCGCCGCTGCAGACCCGAGGCCACCACGGCCACGTCCACGCCGATCCCGGCGGCCTCGGTGACCAGCGCGGTGCGCAACGCGCTCGTCTCGGCGCCGGACACCTCGAACTCCACGGCCGTCACCGGATACTTCGCCAGCCGGAAGATCCGGTCGATGTTGCCGCCGCTGCCGGTGATGCTGGCCGCGATGCGCGCCGTGGACTCGGCGGTCAGCGGATGACCCAATACGGTGACATGGGACCGGCCCGTGCCACGGGGGCGGTTGTCGCCCCGCCCGGAGATGATCTCGGCCTGCAGCCGCATCGACTCGGCCCAGCTGTGCACGGTCGCCCGCAGATCGCCTTCCGAGGTCCAGCCGCCCGTGGGAGAGCTCACCAACACGCACAGCACGATGCGGCCTCGGGTGACCACCTGCTCTATGTCGACTATGTTCACGCCGTAGGCGGCGAGGGTGTCGCAGAGGCCGGCGGTGATGCCGGGGCGGTCCTTGCCGAAGATCTTGACGAGGAGGGTGCGGACATCGTCGCCAGGGGCGGCGGTGGCAGGGGGAATCTGCGATGTGCTCATGGTCTTCCCACCGTATCCGGCCACTCGGGGCGATCGCGCGGCAGTCCGCGCTACGGACGGCTGTGCGGTACAAAACGTTCATTTCGCTGTAGCCGGGCCGTCATCCGGCGTTGAGCTGCCATCCGGCGTTGAGCGATCATCCGGCAGCGAGCCGTCATCCGGTGCCGAGCCGAGCGCGAAGCGGGACGCCCGCGCGCCCGCGGCCCCCGTCGCCCATGCCGCCAGCGCCCCGGCGGCCCCCGCCAGCGCGCCCCACCCGGCGCCCAGCCCCCACGCCGCCGCTCCGCCGCCGTGCAGCTCCACCCCGGCGCCGAAGGCGTCGAAGCCCAGCACGGACAGGCTCGCCCCGGCCGACACCGCGGTCAGCCGGCACAGCAGTGGCAGCGCGAGCGCCGTGACGATCCCCAGCCACAGCGCACACCGCCCCACGAACCCCGCCCTGCGGGCCCGGCCGACGGGCGTACGGACCGCGGTCAGCACCCCGGCGGCCAGGACCATCAGCACACAGCCGACCATCAGCAGCCACACCCGCCCGTCCAGCTCCGCGAGGCGCGCGACCGTGATCGGCTTCTCCTCCGCGCCGGGCTGCTGCGAGCCCAGCAACTTGTCGAGCGGATCGGGCAGCACCCGCACCAGCGCCCCGCTCGCCCGGCCGCGCCAGGGCACGAACAGCCCCAGCGGCACCCCGAGCCACACCCCGTTCGGCGCGCCGAGCAGCGCCGCCCCGAGGACCAGGCGGGGATGGTCGTCGCCGATCGCCGCGTACAGCGCCGCCGCGAGCCCCGCCCCGACCGCGAGTACCAGCACCCCGCACAGCGCGGAGGCGGCCGGCCGGACGGTGCGATGCGCCGCCTCCAGACCGCGCGGCACCGGCGCGCGGCGCACGACGAGCAGCGCGATGAGCAGCACCGCGACGACCCAGACCGCGCCGCCCAGCACCGAACGCCCCGGCTCGACGGTGAACCCGACCGCCGCCTTGGCGTCGATGAGCCGCTCGATCCGGTCCGGCAGCAGCCCGCTGCCGATGTCCGCGATATCGCCCAGTTCGCCGGGGAGTTTCTCGAGCAGCCCGCCCCGCTGCTGCTGCGGCGTGCCCGTCAGGCCGAGCGTCGAGGCGTCGATTGTGACGGTATCGTTGCCCACCCAGGTGAGCCCGGCGAGCACCAGCAGAAAGAGCAGGACGACCGCGCCCGCCCGCACGGCCAGTTCGGCCCGGCCGATCACCGCGCCCGCCCCGCGCAGCGACCGTACGAACAGCCACCCCAGCAGCAGCGCGCCCACCAGGCTGATGCCCAGTGGCGCGATATCGACGGCCGAATGGGCCTGGGCACCCGTCAGCCCGAACGCCTTCACATCCCCGGACGGAGTGACGGAGCCGCCGACCGCGAGCACCACCGCGGCCGCCGTCATGGGGCCGAGCGCGCCCGCGCCGTCCGCGCCGACCAGGTGCAGCCCGAGCGCGGCGACGCCCGCCATGGCCAGGAACGCCCAGCTCACCGTGGCCACCGTCGAGAGCAGCACCTCCGCCGGGCGCGCCCGCCCGCTGCCGCTCGCGCTCATGGCGTCGGTCCCCCCGATCGGTATGAGTTGCCCGGATGATTCATGATCTGCCCCATCCAGGGGCCATTACCACCTTCCGGGGGCCTTTCGGGCGAGTCAACTCCGTCCGCGCGCGGCGTTTCAATGCCCGACTTCCGGTTCGGCGACTGAGCCTGAAATAGTTCCTCACGATGTTCGCCATCCCTAGACTCCCCGTGCAGGGGGTCCATCGGGGGACAAGTAGTGGGGCGTGGAGTGCCGGAACTCGTACTGGAATTGAACGGACAGACCTGGACACTTGATCCATCCAGGTCATACAGCCTCGGACGCGATCCGCAGGGCGACATGGTGCTGGACGACGCCAGAGTGTCCTGGCGCCACGCCACCGTGCGCTGGGGTGGGCGCAGTTGGGTCATCGAGGACCACGGCAGCACCAACGGCACTTATGTGCAGGGCCAACGCGTCCAGCAGATGGAGATCGGCCCCGGCTCGACCGTCCATCTGGGGAACGCGACGGACGGACCCCGGCTGATCCTCTCCGGAGGCGGAGCGGGCGCGGGCAGCGCACCAGGGGTCGCCGCGGGCGCCTACAGCGCACCGTCGGCGATGGGCGCGCCGCAGGCCCCACACCAGCAGCCCCCGTATCAGCAGCCCGCCGCCCCCGCCTGGCCCCAGGCCGGACAGCAGCCGCAGCCCCAGCCCCAGGGCTGGCCGCAGCCGCAGGGCGGACCGCAGCAGATGCCCCCGCAGCAGCCCTTCGTGCCGCAGCAGCAGGCCCCTCACCAGCAGGCCCCGCAGGCACACGCCCCGCAAGCGCACCCCCAGCAGCAGGTCCCGCAGGCACACGCCCCGCAGCAGAACCCGCCGGCCCAGGGCGGCGACCGCAGCCCGACCACCTTCCACCAGCTGGCCATCGGCCGGGTGATGCGCATCGGCCGTGCGCTGGAGAACGAGCTGGTCGTCTCCGACCTGCAGGTCTCCCGCCACCACGCGGAGTTCCGCGCCCTGCCCGACGGCCGGTTCGAGATCCGGGACCTCGGCAGCCACAACGGCACGTACGTCAACGGTCAGCCGGTCCGCCAGCAGATCATCGGCCCGAACGACATCGTCGGCGTCGGCCACTCCACCTTCCGGCTCGTCGGCGACCGCCTCGAGGAGTTCGTCGACACCGGTGCGGTGTCCTTCTCGGCCCGCCACCTGACGGTCACGGTCGACGGCGGCAAGCAGATCCTCAAGGACGTCTCCTTCGGCGTCCCCGAGAAGTCCCTCGTCGCGGTCATCGGCCCCTCAGGATCCGGTAAGTCCACGCTGCTCAAGGCGCTCACCGGCTACCGCCCGGCCAACCAGGGCGATGTCCTCTACGACAACCGGAACCTCTACAAGCAGTTCGCCGAGCTGCGCCAGCGCATCGGCCTGGTCCCGCAGGACGACATCCTCCACAAGGAGCTGTCCGTCCGGAAGGCGCTGCGCTACGCCGCCAAGCTCCGGTTCCCCGGCGACACCGCCGAGGCCGAGCGCGAGGCCCGGATCGGCGAGGTGCTGCGCGAGCTCAAGCTGGACATACACGCCGACAAGAAGGTCACCTCCCTCTCCGGTGGTCAGCGCAAGCGCGTCTCCGTCGCGCTGGAGCTGCTCACCAAGCCCTCGCTGATCTTCCTGGACGAGCCGACCTCCGGCCTCGACCCGGGCATGGACCGCGATGTGATGCAGCTGCTGCGCGGTCTGGCCGACGACGGCCGTACGGTGCTGGTGGTCACCCACTCCGTGGCCGAGCTGGCGCTCTGCGACAAGCTGCTGGTCATGGCCCCGGGCGGCTCGGTCGCCTACTTCGGCCCGCCGGAGGAGGCGCTCAACTTCTTCGGGTACGAGACCTGGGCGGATGTCTTCTCCGCCTTCGAGAACTACCGCGACTACGACTGGGCCGGCCGCTGGCGCGGTTCGCAGCACTACCAGATGTATGCCGCGGACCTCGACGCCGTCGCGCCGCAGTCCGTACACGTCCAGCCGCCCCCGGCGCGCATGCAGAAGCCGCAGAGCTGGGGCTCCCAGCTGTGGACGCTGATGCGCCGCTATGTCTCGGTGATCGCCTCGGACAAGGGCTTCATGGGGCTGATGGTGATCCTGCCCGCCGTCCTCGGCGCGGTGAGCATCGTCATCCCGTCAGACTTCGGCCTCAACAAGGCGCCCAAGGGCCAGTTCAACCAGGACGCGGGCACGATCACACTGATCCTCGTGGTCGGCATGTGCTTCTCCGGCGCGGCCAACTCCGTACGAGAACTGATCAAGGAGCGGGTGATCTACGAACGGGAACGGGCGGTCGGCCTGTCCCGCTCGGCCTATCTGATGTCGAAGGTGATCGTGCTCGGCGTGATCACCGCCTTCCAGGCCGTGATCATCTGCGCCATCGGCTTCTCGACCCGCGAGCTGCCGGAAGAGGGCCTGATCATGCCCCCGGCCATCGAGCTCTGCGTGGCCATCATCGCGATCGGCTTCACCTCGATGATGGTCGGCCTGGTGATCTCCTCGCTGGTGAAGACCGCCGAGAAGACCATGCCGCTGCTGGTCATGTTCGCCATCGTCCAGGTCGTCTTCACCGGCATCCTGTTCAAGATCTACGGATCGCCTGGCATCGAGCAGTTCGCCTATCTGATGCCGTCCCGCTGGGCGGTCGGCGCGGCCGGAGCGACCCTGGACCTCGGCCCCGGCCCCGGCCACACGATGGCGCCCTGGGACCGCAAGAAGCCCAATGACACCGACCCGCTGTGGGAGCACGCCACGTCGCAGTGGGGCATCGACATCGTGGTGCTGCTCGCGCTCGGCATCATCTGCGCCTTCGTGGTCGCACGGCTGCTGCGCCGCCACGAGCCGGAGGTCATGCGCAAGTAGCGAAGGGCCTCGTGCCCGGAACGCCGAAGGGCGGCGGCACCCTCTCCGTGCGAGGGGTGCCGCCGCCCTTCGGCGTCAGGCGTTCTACGGCTCAGTACGGGCCGTTGACGTTGTCCATCGAGCCGTACCGGTGCCACGCGTAGTTGCACGCGGCGGTGATGTTGGCGACCGGGTCGTAGATGTCCCAGGAGGTGCCCTCGACGTGGTAGGCCTTGAAGGTCGGGTCTATGACCTGGAGCAGGCCCTTGGAGGGAATGCCGTTCTGCGCGTTGATGTCCCACAGGTTGATGGCGCGCGGGTTACCGCTCGACTCCCGCATGAGGTTCCGGTAGATCCCGTTGTAGCTGCCCGGGATGCCCTTCTCCTTCATGACGGCGAGCGATGCCTTGATCCAGCCGTCCACGTTGTTCGCGTAGACCGGCTTGCGCGCGGCGGCGCGGCTCGCGGCCTCCTTGGCGGCCCGCTCCTTGTCCGCCTTCTCCTTGGCGGCCTTCTCCTCGGCGGCCTTCTTGGCGGCGGCTTCCTCGGCCGCCTTCTTCTTCGCCGCTTCCTCGGCGGCCTTCTTGGCGGCGGCCTCCTCAGCGGCCTTCTTCTTCGCCGCCTCCTCGGCCGCCTTCTTCTTCGCGGCCTCCTCCTTCGCCTGCTGCGTGGCGAGCTCGGACTGGTGGACGAGGCTCTCGTGCTGGGCCTCGTGGTCGACGACCTGCTTGCTCCAGGCGACGGGTTTGGCGGGCAGTTCCTTGACGGCGGTCGTCTGGGCGTCGGACTGGCCCGGGACGACTGCGAAGGCGAGGGCGGCGGCGCCCGCGGCGGCGATGCCTGCGGCGGAGAACTTGTGCGTCTTGTTCAGGCGACTGTAACCGGGAATGCGGGGTACGGGCATGGCGGACTAAACCTCTTCCAATCGCTCGAGTCGCAGGCCAAATCGGCGCTTGGGAGCGCCGTGCTCTGATCTACGGCGCCGTGCGACTGGGAAATTCTTAGCGCCCGCAAAATGTTGTGGCAAAGGTGTGACATACGACCCTGCTTAGTGGACACCTGGGCGGCTCCCACCTGTGCGAGCGGCCGTCTTCCCCGCTCACGACTGCTTTAAAACGTCCACTATTCGTGGTCGTACGTGATTCAGGTCCTGTGTCAGGGGTCACAGCACAGAGGCTTTCGTATCGCGTGATGTGCCTGAGCAAATACATACTGTGGTCGCCATTCCGGATCATCGCGACGCGCCGTTGCCAAGCGATTCCCTCCCCCCTGAGGACTAGGACCTAGGTCCCGGGGAGCGGCGCCGACCGGCCGATATGCCCGGGTCGCGCCCGCCGGTACGGTGTCGGTCATGACAAAGGGACGCGGTGCCGGGGCCGGGGCGGGCCTGGCGAATGTGAGTGGTGCGCTCCTCGCCATGAGCAGGCACCTGGAGGTCCGCGATGTCCTAAAGACGATCGTTGTGTCCGCTCGTGAGCTGCTTGATGCGGAGTATGCGGCACTGGGGGTTCCGGACGACCACGGGGGTTTTGCCCAGTTCGTAGTAGATGGGGTCAGTGACGAGCAGTGGAAGGCCATCGGCCCGCTGCCCCGCCAGCACGGAATCCTGGCCGCGATGCTTCATGACGCCACGCCGCAACGGCTGGCCGATGTGCGCCAGGATCCGCGTTTTGAGGGCTGGCCTGATGAACACCCCGAAATGTCCGATTTTATCGGACTTCCCATTGCTGATGGCGATGAAGTGCTCGGCGCGCTCTTCCTCGCCAACAAGCGCTGCCCCAAGCCGAGCGGAAGCTGCGGATTCACCACCGAGGACGAGGAGCTGCTGGCCATCCTCGCCCAGCACGCCGCGATCGCCCTCACCAACGCCCGGCTCTACGAGCGCAGCCGCGAGCTCACCATCGCCGGAGAGCGCGCCCGGCTCGCCCATGAGCTGCACGACGCCGTCTCCCAGAAGCTGTTCTCCCTGCGGCTCACCGCCCAGGCCGCCACCGCGCTGGTGGACCGCGACCCCGCCCGGGCCAAGGGCGAGCTGCAGCAGATAGCCGCCCTCGCCGCCGAGGCGGCCGACGAGCTGCGCTCCGCCGTCGTCGAGCTGCGCCCGGCCGCCCTCGACGAGGACGGCCTCGTCGCCACTCTGCGCACCCAGATACGGGTCCTCGACCGCGCCCACACCGCCTGCGTCACCTTCGCCGCCCACGGCGTCCGCGCGCTGCCCGCGGCCCAGGAGGAGGCCCTGCTGCGGGTGGCGCAGGAAGCCCTGCACAACGCCCTGCGCCACGCGGACGCCGGCCGGGTCGAGGTCACCCTGGCCCGCCACGGCCAGGGCGCCCTGCTGCGCGTCACCGACGACGGCGCGGGCTTCGACCCCTCGGCCGTCCGCCGGGCGGGGCGCCACCTCGGCCTGGTCTCGATGCGCGACCGGGCCGGCGGCGTGGGTGGCCGTCTGACCGTGGAGTCGGCGCCCGGAAAGGGCACCGTGATCGAAATGGAGGTGCCCGGTGGCTGAGCCGACCCGTGGGATCAGGGTGTTGCTCGTGGACGACCACCAGGTGGTGCGGCGCGGGCTGCGGACCTTCCTGGAGGTCCAGGACGACATCGAGGTGGTGGGGGAGGCGGCCGACGGCGAGGAGGGCGTGGCCCGCGCCGAGGAGCTGCGGCCCGACGTCATCCTGATGGACGTGAAGATGCCCGGCACCGACGGCGTCGAGGCGCTGCGCCGGCTGCGCGGCCTCGACAACCCCGCCCGGGTGCTGGTCGTCACCAGCTTCACCGAGCAGCGCACGGTCGTCCCCGCCCTGCGAGCCGGGGCGGCGGGATACGTCTACAAGGACGTGGACCCCGATGCCCTCGCGGGCGCGATCAGGTCCGTCCACGCCGGGCATGTGCTGCTGCAGCCCGAGGTGGCCCTGGCGCTGCTCTCGCAGGAGGAGGCGGGCGGCGGCCAGGGGCGGGGCGGCTCGCTCACCGAGCGGGAGCGCGAGGTGCTGGCGCTGATCGCGGACGGCCGGTCCAACCGGGAGATCGCCCGCGCGCTGATCCTGTCCGAAAAGACCGTGAAGACCCATGTGTCCAACATCCTTATGAAGCTGGACCTCGCCGACCGGACGCAGGCGGCGCTGTGGGCCGTACGCCATGGCATCGGGGCGTAGGGCGGACGCGGGACGAGGTGAATTGCCCGGATTGTCGCACTAGGCGGCGATCTGTTGGTGATACGGAAGTGCGGTCCGCCGAACCGAGATTCATACCGTCGGGTGTATGTCACCCGGACAGCGCAACCCGGCCCGCCCCGCGCCGTTTTCCATGGCGGCTGCGGCGGCCTGCCGCAGTGTTGCGCTAGAAGGGTCTTACCAAGTGAAGAACATCAAGAAGTTCGCGGCCGTCACCATCGCGGCGGGTGGCCTCGCCGTCGCGGGTGCCGGCGCCGCCTCCGCCCACGGCCCCCAGGCTCAGGGCCAGGCCGTGAACTCCCCGGGCATCGTCGCCGGCAACGAGGCCCAGGTGCCGGTGTTCGTCCCGGTCAACGTCTGCGGCAACACCGTTCGTGTGATCGGTGTGATGAACCAGACCTTCGGCACCCCCTGCGGCAACCGCTGAGCATTCCCCCTCGCACCACCCCACCACCCCGGCGGCCCCGGCCGCCGGGGTGGTGTGCCGACAGGCCCTGTGCCGGCAGATCCTGTGCCGACGGGCCCTGTTCCGCGGGTCCCGCCGGCAGGCCTCAGAACCCGCCCCGCTCCAGCTCCTCCACATACGCGTTGTACGCCGCCACCTGCGCCCGCCGCGCCGTGCGCTCCACCGGCCGCAGCGCCTCCGCCCGCGCCGCGATCTCCGACGCGCTCACCGCCGCGCCGTGATCCCCGGCGCCCGCGCCCGGCCCGTGTGCGATCCCGATCAGCGCACCCACCCGCTGGGCCAGCTCCAACACGCGCAGCGCCCGCGGCGGATAGCCCGGGGCGAGCACTTCGCGCCCCCGCCCGGCCCGCGCCCGGTACGCCTCCAGGGCCGCCTGCGCGGCCGGCCCCGCCCCCGCGACATTCAGCCGCGACAGCACCTCGGTGGCCTCCCGCAGCGCCTCCGCCAGCTCCCGCTCGGCCTCGCCCAGCGACGGCACATCGGCCGGCGGCGCCTCCCGCACCGGCAGACAGCGCCACACCACCTCGCTGTGCACATCGCCCTCGGGCCCCGCCTCGAACACCTCCGGCACCAGGCCCACGGCGACCCCCGTCACGATCACCGCCTCGCCCGCGTCCAGCGCCCGCGCGTTGAACTCGGGGGGACCGCTCAGCCCCAGCGGATGGCCCGCCACGGGCAGCGCCACCCGCAGCCCCTTGGCCCCCAGCGCCCGCAGCCGCCCGAGCGCGAGCGTCAGCCCGACCTGGGCGGTCTCTCCCGGCAGATCGGCCACGCGGTGCGAAGCGTCGTCGGCCGCGATGCGATGCGCGGCCTCGTCCGGAGAGACAAGTCCGGCGAGAAGGGCATTTCCCCAGGCGGCAAGGCGCCCTGAGCGCGGTTCATCGAGCATGGCCCCAGCCTAAGGACTGGCGCTGACAATACGTGGCGTAGGTTTTCCCCTGGGGGCTGCGCCTACAGGCGCACGCGATACTCGAGACTGCAATGGGAGACAACGCGCTCATGAGCGATGTTCTGGAGCTGGTGGACGTATCCGTGGTCCGCGATGGTCGGGCTCTGGTGGACGAGGTCTCCTGGTCGATCAAAGAGGGAGAGCGCTGGGTGATCCTCGGCCCCAACGGCGCCGGCAAGACCACCCTGCTCAACGTGGCCTCCAGCTACCTCTTCCCGAGCACCGGGACCGTCCGGATCCTCGGCGAGAAGCTCGGCGCGGTCGACGTCTTCGAACTGCGCCCCCGCATCGGCATGGCCGGCATCGCCATGGCCGACAAGCTCCCCCGCCGCCAGACCGTGCTCCAGACCGTGCTCACCGCCGCGTACGGCATGACCGCCCACTGGCACGAGGACTACGAAGCCGTCGACGAGCAGCGCGCCCGCGCCTTCCTGGACCGCCTGGGCATGACCGACCACCTCGAGCGGAAGTTCGGCACCCTCTCCGAGGGCGAGCGCAAGCGCACCCTCATCGCCCGGGCCATGATGACCGACCCCGAGCTGCTGCTCCTCGACGAGCCCGCGGCCGGCCTTGACCTCGGCGGCCGCGAGGACCTGGTGCGCCGCCTGGGCCGGCTCGCCCGCGACCCGCTCGCCCCCTCGATGATCATGGTGACCCACCATGTGGAGGAGATCGCCCCCGGCTTCACCCACGTCCTGATGATCCGCCAGGGCAAGGTGCTGGCCGCCGGCCCGGTCGAGACCGAGCTGACTTCCCGCAACCTCTCGCACTGCTTCGGACTCCCGCTGGTCGTGGAGCGCAACGGCGACCGCTGGACGGCCCAGGGCCTGCCGCTGAGCTGACCTCCGCCCGTTCGACCCGGCTCGCGCCCCGCCAGGCGCTCCCGGGGGTGATCCGCGCTCTGTTCCCGGGCACACCCCGAGAACTACCATGACCTCGTGGATCCTTGGGTGTGGTGGCTGATCGCCGCCGTAGGGCTGGGCATTCCGCTCGTGGTGACCGCGATGCCGGAATTCGGCATGGTCGCCGTCGGCGCTGTCGCCGCCGCGATCACCGACGCGCTCGGCGGCGGTGCCGTGTTCCAGGTCGTGGTCTTCTCCGTGGTCTCCGTCGCGCTGGTCGCCGCCGTGCGGCCGATCGCGGTGCGCAGCCGCTCCCAGCGGCCCGGGCTGGCCAGCGGGGTGGAGGCGTTGAAGGGCCGCCAAGCCGTCGTCCTGGAGCGGGTCGACGAGACCGGCGGCGGGCGCATCAAACTCGCGGGCGAGGTCTGGTCGGCCCGCGCGCTCGACCCCGACCAGGCCTATGAACCGGGCCAGCAGGTCGACGTCGTGGACATCGACGGTGCCACGGCTGTGGTCATGTGAACCATCGAGGTCATGTGAACCACCGAGCCGTCATACGCGGATATGAGCCGGGTACCAGCCCCAGGCCGCCCGGCTGCCAACTGGCCCTCAGATCTGACAGACTCGAGTCGAGATCGACATCGCTATCGAGATCATCCAGATCACCGAGATGGCCCTCGAGATCGACGACCAGACCTGATCATCCCGATCAACCGGAAGCATGAAGGGCACGGGGAAGCCGCTGTGGAACCGATCATCATCGTCCTGATCATCCTGGTGGTGCTCGTCTTCATCGCACTCATCAAGACGATCCAGGTCATCCCGCAGGCGAGCGCCGCCATCGTCGAGCGCTTCGGCCGCTACACCCGCACCCTCAACGCGGGCCTCAACATCGTCGTGCCGTTCATCGACTCGATCCGCAACCGCGTCGACCTGCGTGAGCAGGTCGTGCCGTTCCCGCCGCAGCCGGTGATCACCCAGGACAACCTGGTCGTGAACATCGACACCGTCATCTACTACCAGGTGACCGACGCCCGCGCCGCCACCTACGAGGTCGCCAGCTACATCCAGGCGATCGAGCAGCTGACCGTCACCACCCTGCGGAACATCATCGGCGGCATGGACCTTGAGCGCACCCTGACCTCCCGCGAGGAGATCAACGCGGCGCTGCGCGGCGTGCTCGACGAGGCCACCGGCAAGTGGGGCATCCGCGTCAACCGCGTCGAGCTCAAGGCGATCGAGCCGCCGACCTCCATCCAGGACTCGATGGAGAAGCAGATGCGCGCCGACCGTGACAAGCGCGCCGCGATCCTCCAGGCCGAAGGTGTCCGGCAGTCCGAGATCCTGCGCGCCGAGGGCGAGAAGCAGTCCGCGATCCTGCGGGCCGAAGGTGAGTCCAGGGCGGCCGCGCTGCGCGCCGAGGGCGAGGCCCAGGCGATCCGCACGGTCTTCGAGTCCATCCACGCCGGAGACCCGGACCAGAAACTGCTCTCGTACCAGTATCTCCAGATGCTGCCGAAGATCGCCGAGGGCGACGCCAACAAGCTCTGGATCGTGCCCAGCGAGATCGGCGACGCCCTCAAGGGACTCGGCGGGGCCATGGGCAACTTCGGCCCGATGACGGGCGGCAACGGTGGCGGCGCCCCGGCCGCCACCGGCAAGGAGGCCGCCCCGCGCCGGGAGCAGCCCAGGATCGACTGACACCCGGGCCCTGACACATACGAACCCCCCGCGCACTTCGCAGGCGCGGGGGGTTCGTACGTGTCAGGGCCCGGGGGAAGCCGGACGCAAGCAAGTGCGGCGGTCAGGGCTCAGGCGGGCAGCGCCAGCCACTCCGGCAGGCCCTCGCGCTCCGCCACCCCCAGCGCCAGCAGCAGCGCGTCCGAGGGCGTCGGCTCGAACGGCGCGCTCAGCAGCCGCATCCCGGCCTGCTCCGGAGTCCGGTCCGCCTTGCGGTGGTTGTCCTCCGCACAGGAGGCCACCGTATTGAGCCAGGTGTCCCCACCCCCGTGCGACCGCGGCACCACGTGGTCCACGGTCGTCGCCCTGCGGCCGCAGTAGGCGCACCGGTGCCGGTCCCGGACCAGCACCCCGCGCCGCGACCACGGAGCGCGTCTTCGGAACGGCACGCGTACGTACCGGCACAGCCGGATCACCAGCGGCACGGGCAGATCGACATCCGCGGCCCGCACCCGCAGTCCGGGGTGGGCGTGTTCGATGACGGCCTTGTTCTGCAGGACCAGCACCACCGCACGGCGCAGCGACACCGCCGACAGCGGCTCGAAGCTCGCGTTGAGAACCAGCGTCTCGCGCATCCCGACCACCTCCGCATCCGGCCAATCCCGGCCCGCGCGGACGGGCGGGCCGGGATACATCTTTGGCCGGGAGCGAGGCCGAGGACAACGCAATTTAGGCCCGGTAAAAGGCCTGTACGCGCCTGTACGCAACGCACACCGGGTCGTTCGGGGCGGAGACGGGGAAGGGAGTGTCAGCCGGCGGCCGGGTTCTCGTACTCGCCGATCAGCTGGGCGCGCGCCAGCGTGTGGAAGCGCAGATTGAAGCCGACGACCGCGGGCGAGGCGTCGGCGTCCGGGCCCAGCTTCTCCGTGTCCACCGCGTAGACGGTGAACACATAGCGGTGCGAACCGTCCCCGGGCGGCGGCGCGGCCCCGCCGAAGTCGCGCGAGCCGTAGTCGTTCCGGGCGTGCACCGCACCCTCGGGCAGCCCCTTGAAACTGCCGCTGCCCGCACCGGCCGGCAACTCGGTCACCTCCGCCGGGATGTCGAACAACACCCAGTGCCAGAACCCGCTGCCCGTCGGCGCGTCCGGGTCGTAGCAGGTGACGGCGAAGCTCTTCGTCTCCGCGGGGAAGCCCTCCCAGCGCAGCTGCGGCGAGGTGTTCCCCTCCGCGTACACCTGGGCGGACGTGAGCGTGCCCCCGGGTTCGACGTCATCGCTCACCACGGTGAACGACGGCACCGGCGGATGGAAGTCGTGGGGGAGCGGGCGCCGGTTCTGCTCGGACACGTCGAAACCTCCTGCTGCTCGCGCTGGTCGTATCGGCGGCCAGCCTAACGAGACCGCGGCCGCGCGGGCTGACACCATGCCCCCATGACCGGACCGACGCCCACGCCCCCGCCCGGCCCCGGCCGGCACACCGCAACCCTGCGCCTGGACGGGGTGCGGGACAAGGCCGGCTTCCTCGACCGCTGCGCCCGGGACCTCGCGTTCCCCGCGTGGTTCGGCCGAAACTGGGACGCGCTCGGCGACTGCCTGCGAGACCTGTCCTGGTGGGGCCGGCCCGAGGAGGGCTTCGAACTGCGCGTCCACGGCTGGGAGGCCTTCCGTACGGCCGCCCCCGAGACCGCGGCGACGGCAGCCGAGGTGTTCGCCGAGGCCACCGGCCACTGGGCCGGCCGCGGAACTCCGCTGACCGTGCGGTACGAGTGACAGCACGCGGGGCGCGCACCGAGGGAACACGATGCACGCCCCGCGTGAGAGCCGAAGCGGTCAGGGCCCTGCGGCGGCCGGATCGCCGATCCGGGGGGCCAGGCCCTGCGGCGATCAGAACCAGTTGCGCTTGCCGCCCACCTCGGCGAGCCACTGGTTCAAGTACGCGGCCCAGTCGGTGTCCTGGTAGGACCCGAGGTTGACGGTGAAGGCCCGGTACGAGTCACCGCCCTCGGAGAACAGACCCGGCTTCTTGTCCATCTCCAGGACGACGTCCATCTCGCGGTCGTCCGCCACAAAGCTCAGCTCGACCTGGTTGAGCCCGCGGTACTGCTGCGGCGCGTAGAACTCGATCTCCTGGTAGAAGGGCAGCCGCTGCCGCGTCCCGCGGATGTGGCCGCGCTCCAGGTCGGCGCTCTTGAACCGGAAGCCGAGCTGACCGAAGGCGTCGAGAATGGCCTGCTGGGCGGGGATCGGGTGCACGTTCACCGGGTCCAGGTCACCGGAGTCCACGGCGCGCGCGATCTGCAGCTCCGTCGTCACACCCACGTTCATCCCGGTCAGGTGCTGACCCAGGAACATCGTGATGGGCGTCTCCCAGGGGATCTCAAGCCCGAACTGCACCGCGTGCACCGCCCCGGGCTGCACCTCGAAAGCGCCGCCCAGCTGCTGCCTGGTGAACTCGACGTCCTGCTTGTACTCCTGGTCGTTGCTCTCGACCTCGACCCGCGCCTGCAGACCGACCGACAGCCCCTCGATCTGCTGCGCCACCGAGCCGCCCTGGATCCGGACCTCGCCCTGGACGACGCCACCCGGAACGACGTTCTCCTCCGTCAGCACCGTCTCCACCGAAGCGCCACCGGCACCCAAACTCGCGAGCAGCTTCTTGAAGCCCATGTTCTCCCTCTCAAGGACGCGCCTGCGTCTTGTTCTGATCGCACGACGACCACTGTTGAACCCTAGGAACGCGGAACGGCGAGGAGCGGTTCCGTGTTGGCCCACCCTGTCAGCGGACCGGCTCCACTCCAACCACCTGTACATATCGCTTGCACTACGCTCGGGCCGTGTGATCGCAACCCCCGACCGTACGCCGCTGACCCGCCGGTTCTTCGACCGCCCCGTCCTGGAAGTGGCCCCCGATCTCCTGGGGCGCACCCTCGTCCGCCGGACACCGGACGGACCGGTCGAGGTGCGTCTGACCGAAGTGGAGGCGTACGCGGGCCTGGCCGATCCCGGATCGCACGCCTACCGAGGCCGCACCGAGCGCAACGCCGTGATGTTCGGGCCCCCGGGTCATGCGTATGTCTACTTCACCTACGGCATGTGGCACTGCATGAACCTGGTGTGCGGCCCGGAGGGCTCGCCCAGCGGGGTGCTGCTGCGGGCGGGGGAGATCCTGAGCGGCCACGAGTGGGCCCACAAGCTCCGCCCCACCGCCCGTAACGACCGCGAACTGGCCAAGGGACCGGCGCGCCTCGCCACAGCCCTCGGCATCGACCGCCGGCTGAACGGCATCGACGTCTGCGCCGGCGCGCAGTCCCCGATGGCGATACTCACCGGCGCCCCCGCCCCGGCCGACCAGGTGCTCAGCGGTCCGCGCACCGGCGTCGGAGGCGAGGGCGCAACTCACCCATGGCGCTTTTGGATCGACGGCGACCCGACGGTCAGCCCGTACCGCGCGCACGCCCCTCGCCGCCGGAAGTCCGACGCGCCGTCAGACCGAACTTGACTCCGGGCACCTCGCCGCCTAACGTAGCCCGAGCCGCTTGAGACGGGCAGCGCTGTCGATACGACCACGGTCGGGCCACAGCACCCCCGGTACGCGGGCGGCAAACCACTACCGATGATCCCCGAACAGGGTCTTTTTCTGCTGTGCGGAAATTCGATCCGAAGGGCTCGATTAGGAGCCGGCCGGGAAATCAGCTAAAGTAGTGAACACACCGAAGGGAAGCGCCCGGAGAAACCGGTGAAACGGTTTCGAAGGAAGCGTCCGTTCCTTGAGAACTCAACAGCGTGCCAAAAGTCAACGCCA
>NZ_JBIBKK010000026.1:0-149108 GCF_042959105.1 Streptomyces sp. NPDC007917 | reverse complement strand
GGTCGGCCCCTGACCCGCACCGACCCCCTCGGCCACACCACCACCCACACCTACGACGAGGCCGGGCACCTCACCACCGTCACCCGCCCCGACGGGCGCGAAGCCCGCGCCACCTACGACGCGCTCGGCCTCCCCCTCACCCTGACCGGCGCCGACGGCGCCACCTGGCACCAGACCTACGACCGGGCGGGCCGCTGCACCAGCCTCACCGACCCGGCCGGCCACACCACCCACTACGCCTACGACGACCACGGCCACTTGACCGCCATCACCGACGCGCTGGGTCAGTTCACAGGCGTCCGTTGTGACCCGGCGGGCCTGCCGGTGGAGATCACCGATCCACTCGGCGCCGCCACCCGCTACCAGCGGGACGCGTTCGGCCGCCCCACCACCGTCACCGATCCGCTCGGCCACACCACCCGCCTGGAGTGGACGGTGGAGGGCAGACTCGCCCGGCGCACCCACCCCGACGGGTCCCAGGAGAGCTGGACGTACGACGGCGAGGGCAACTGCACCAGCCACACCGACCCGGGCGGCGGCACCACCACCTACGAGTACACGCACTTCGACCTGCTCACCGCCAGGACCGGCCCGGACGGGGTGCGCTACGAGTTCGCCCACGACACCGCGCTGCGCCTCGCCCAGGTCACCAACCCCCAGGGCCTGACCTGGTCGTACACCTACGACCCGGCCGGGCGCCTGGTCGCCGAGACCGACTTCGACGAGCGCACCCACACCTACGCCCACGACGCGGCGGGACGCCTCACGGCCCGCACCAACCCGCTCGGCCAGACGGTGGTCTTCGAGCGCGACGCGCTCGGCCGTACGGTCCGCAAGACCGCCGACGGGCGGACCACGGCCTACGCCTACGACCCCGCCGGGCGTCTCGCCTCGGCCGCCGGGCCCGGCGTGGAGGTGGTCTACCAGCGCGACCGCATGGGCCGCGTCAAATCCGAAATGGTCAACGGCCGCGTCCTCACCCACGCGTACGACGCCCTGGGCCGCCGCGTCCGCCGCACCACCCCCAGCGGCGCCACCACCACATACGCCTACGACGCGGCGGGCAACCGCACCACGCTCACCGCCTCCGGCCACACCCTCGCCTTCGACCACGACGCCGCGGGCCGCGAGACCAGCCGCCGCATCAGCGGGGCCCTCACCCTCGCCACCGTCTGGGACCCCCTCGGCCGGCTCACCGAACAGACCCTCACCGGCCCGGCCGCCCCCGGCCCCCTCCACCACCGCGCCTACACCTACCGCGCCGACGGCCACCTCACCGCCATCGACGACCAGCTCACCGGCCACCGCGCCTTCGACCTCGACGCGGCGGGCCGCGTCACCACCGTCCGGGCCCGGAACTGGACCGAGAGCTACGCCTATGACGAGGCGGGCAACCAGGCGCACGCCGACTGGCCGGAGCGGCACCCCGGAGCCGATACGACGGGAGACCGCGCCTACACCGGCACCCGCATCACCCGCGCCGGGGACATCCGCTACGAACACGACGACGCGGGGCGCCTGATCCTCCGCCAGAAGACCCGCCTGTCGAAGAAGCCCGACACCTGGCACTACGCCTGGGACGCCGAGGACCGCCTGACCTCCGTCACCACCCCCGACGGCACGGTGTGGCGCTACCTCTACGACCCCTTCGGCCGCCGCACCTCCAAGCAGCGCCTGGCGGGCGACGGCGAAACGGTCATGGAACAGGTGGACTTCACCTGGGACGACTCCACCCTCGTCGAACAGACCACCACCCTCGGACAGCCCACCGCCGAAGACACCACCAGCGCCCCGGGCCTCCCCCACCCCATCACCCTCACCTGGGACCACCGGGGCCGCCACCCCGTCGCCCAGACCGAGCGCATCACCGACGCCACCACCCAGCGCGAGGTCGACCGGCGCTTCTTCGCCATCGTCACCGACCTCGTCGGCACGCCCACGCATCTCGTCGACGAAACCGGCGAGATCGCCTGGCACGCCCGCGCCACCCTGTGGGGCACCACCACCTGGGCCGCCACCAGCACCACGTACACGCCCCTCCGCTTCCCCGGCCAGTACTACGACCCGGAGAGCGGCCTCCACTACAACCACCACCGCTACTACGACCCCACCACCGCCCGCTACCTCACCCCCGACCCCCTCGGGCTGATCCCCGCGCCCAACCCCGCCGCCTACGTCCACAACCCCCACACCTGGAGCGACCCGCTGGGGCTCGGGCCGTACCCCGACGGCGAGACTCGTTCCGGACTCGGGAAATTGCTCAGCAAGGTCTTCAGCCGCCAACCCAGCGCCGCGGAAGCGGCCGACGCGGCCATGAGAGCCAAGCGCGTTCCCATGCGACTCGGCGATCTGGAAGACGTCAGACTGCCCGACCGCGGGGACCCCGAGAAGCTGGCGGCCATACGGGGAATGGACGACGAACGCCTGCTGGAATCGATCAACAACCCGGATGAGCTGGGCGGCAGTGTCGTCCTGGACAACGGAGAGGTGGTCAACGGCAACCACCGCATAGGCGAGGCCCTGGACCGCATGCACGACCCGTACTCTCCAGGAATCACCCCCGACACAGAGGTATGGGTTGTCCCATGAGGAACTGGTTGCGGAGGGCCGGACGGGGTCGGACGGTCGAGTCCGGGCTCGGCTGGCCCGTCCCGGCCGCCGTCAGGACGGCGTCGCGGTCCCGTATGCGGGAGCTGGTGGACATCGCACGGGCGAACTACAGCAGGAAGGGCGTCGGCCTCGATCTGGAAGCCGGGGAGAGCTTTGTGGTGATCCCCTATCTCCCGGAGTCCTCCCCCGTGAAGAGCTGGATGTGCCTCGTCGTGGCCTTTCCCCACCCCATGGAGCTGCCTTACGGGGAAAGGCCACGATGCGAGTTCGCCAGGCTCGACATCGCCGAAGCGGATTTCGCGTCACTGCCCGCCGCCAAGGGGAAGGTGCGTGATCAGTTCGTCCACTGGATGGCATGGGAGGCGTACCAAGCCCGGCGAAAGGCGCGGAATTAGGCGAAGACCTTGCCCGGGTTCAGCAGGCCCAGCGGGTCGAAGACCTGCTTGATGCCGCGCTGCAACTCCACCCCCACCGGGCCGAGTTCCCGCGCCAGCCACTCGCGCTTGAGGACCCCCACCCCGTGCTCCCCCGTGATCGTGCCGCCCAGTTCCAGACCCAGGGCCATGATCTCGTCGAAGGACTCCCGGGCGCGCCGCGTCTCGTCCGGGTCCGAGGGGTCGAAGCAGACGGTCGGGTGGGTGTTGCCGTCGCCGGCGTGGGCGACGACGCCGATGGTCAGGCCGTACTTCTCGGCGATCGCGGCGGCCCCGTCGATCATCGCGCCGAGCTGTGAGCGCGGAACGCAGACGTCGTCGATCATCGTGACGCCCTTGACCGCCTCCAGGGCCGGGAGCGTCAGCCGGCGGGCCTGGAGCAGCAGGTCGGACTCGGCGGCGGTCTCGGCGGGGACGACCTCGGTGGCGCCCGCGGCGGTGCACAGCTCGCCGACGGCGGCGAGGTCGGCGGCGGGGTCCGGGGTGTCGAAGCCGGCCAGGAGCAGGGCCTCGGTGGAGTCCGGCAGGCCCATGTTCCCCATCGCGTTGACCGCGTGGACGCTGGTGCGGTCCATGAGTTCGAGGAGCGAGGGGGTGTGTCCACTCTCCATGATCTTGCAGATGGCGTCGCTGGCGGCCGCGGTGGACGGGAACTCGGCGCCGAGGACCAGCTGCTGGGGCGGGGCGGGCTTGAGGGCGAGCACGGCGCGGACGACGATGCCGAGGCTGCCTTCGGAGCCGACGAACAGCCGGGTCAGGTCATAGCCCGCGACGCCCTTGGCGGTGCGGCGGCCGGTCTTCAGCAGCCGGCCGTCGGCGAGGACGACGTCCAGGCCCAGCACGTATTCGGCGGTGACGCCGTACTTCACACAGCACAGCCCGCCGGAGGCGGTGCCGATGTTGCCGCCGATGGTGCACTGCTCCCAGCTGGAGGGGTCCGGCGGGTAGTAGAGGCCGTGCTCCATGACGGCGCGCGACAGGACGGCGTTGACCACGCCCGGCTCGACGACCGCGATCCGGTCCACCGGGTTGATCTCCAGAATCCGGTCCATCTTGATCAGGGAGAGGACGATACAGCCGTCGGAGGCGTTGGCGGCCCCCGACAGGCCCGTACGAGCCCCCTGCGGCACGACCGGGACGCGCAGGGCGGTCGCGGTGCGCATCACATGCTGCACCTGCTCGACGCTGCGCGGGAGGACGACGACGGCCGGGGTGCCCGCCTCGCAGAAGCTCGCCATGTCGTTGGCGTACGAGCCCATGATGTCGGGGTCGGTCACGACAGCCTCGGAGGGAAGGCCCTCCCGCAGCATCTCAATCAGGTCAGCCATGGCTCCAGATTCGCACCCGACCGTCCAGGAGGGAAGATCGACGCGGCGGCGGGTGGTCCGGGAGCGGGCGCCCGGGTCGGCGCCGCAACTACGGCTGTTCCTGAGCCGTCAGGGCCGGCAGCTCCCGGGCGCCGCCCTCGGCGGTCGGCGCCTCCTCCTCGGCCGCCGCGGGCGACACGGGGACGGAGAGCACTCCCAACGCGCCCGAAGCGGCGGCCTTTCCTCCCCCAAGGGCGAACTTATTCCTCGTCAGCCGCCCTTTGGCATACATATCCTGCACATCTTGCGCCATTCGAACCTCAACAACTCCCCATACACCACGCGGCGTTGTAATGGATAGCAACGCGCCGAGTGTAGACGGTCCGAAGTTCGTAACAGCTTTACTTCGTACTTTCCCGCAAACGAGGTCGTCAGAGGTTGCCGCGCCTGGCCTGCTCGCGCTCGATCGCCTCGAACAGCGCCTTGAAGTTGCCCTTCCCGAAGCCCATGGAGCCGTGCCGCTCGATCAGCTCGAAGAAGACGGTCGGCCGGTCCTGCACCGGCTTGGTGAAGATCTGCAGCAGATAGCCGTCCTCGTCGCGGTCGGCGAGGATCTTCAGCTCCCGCAGCGTCTCCAGGGGCACCCGGGTCTCGCCGACCCATTCGCCGAGCGTGTCGTAGTACGACTCGGGGGTGTCCAGGAACCGGACGCCGGCCGCGCGCATGGCCCGTACGGTGGCGACGATGTCGTTCGTGGCGAGCGCGATGTGCTGGACGCCGGGGCCGCCGTAGAACTCCAGATACTCGTCGATCTGGGACTTCTTCTTGCCGACGGCCGGCTCGTTGAGCGGGAACTTCACCTTGCGGGTGCCGTCCGCGACGACCTTGGACATCAGCGCGGAGTACTCGGTGGCGATGTCGTCGCCCACGAACTCCTTCATGTTGGTGAAGCCCATGACGTCGTTGTAGAAGGTCACCCACTCGTTCATCCGGCCCAGTTCGACATTGCCGACGCAGTGGTCGACGGCCTGGAAGTTACGGCGGGCGGGCGGCTCGACCAGCGGGTCGGCGGGGGCGAAACCGGGGAGGTAGGGGCCGGTGTAGCCGGAGCGGTCGACGAGGGTGTGGCGGGTGTCGCCGTATGTGGCGATGGAGGCGAGCACCACCGTGCCGTACTCGTCCTTGACCTCGTACGGCTCCTCGATGCCGGAGGCGCCGTGGGCGGTGGCGTACGCGTACGCGGCGCGCGCGTCCGGGACCTCGATGGCCAGGTCGATGACGCCGTCGCCATGGGCCGCGACATGCTCGGCGAGGAAGGTGCCCCATGCGGTGGTGGGCTTGATGACGGAGGTGAACACGAAGCGGGCGCCGCCGGAGACGAGGACGTAGCTCGCGGTCTCCCGGCTGCCGTTCTCGGGCCCGGCGTAGGCGACGAGCCTCATGCCGAACGCGGTGGAGTAGTAGTGCGCGGCCTGTTTGGCATTGCCGACGGCGAAGACGACCGCGTCCATCCCCTTCACCGGGAAGGGGTCCGCCCGGCGCGCGCCTTCTCCCGTCGCTTCTCGCGACACGGCCAGGGTGTGATCCAGGATCTCAGTCATGTCTTCACCGTGACTCCACGCTTCAGGATGCGCAACAGTTCGATGATTCGATGGACAATCCGTATAGCCATTCAGGTGATGTGCCGAGCATTCTGCACACAGTGACCACCCTCACACCCTCGCCAGGAGGACCGCCGTGGCAATCGACCGGCTCGACGCCCGACTGATCGAACTGCTCGCCAAGGAGCCCCGCATCGGCGTGCTCGAGGCGTCGCGCCGACTCGGCGTCGCGCGCGGCACGGCGCAGGCGCGGCTGGACCGGCTGCAGGCCCAGGGCGTGATCCGGGGCTTCGGCCCCGAGGTGGACCCGGCGGCCATCGGCTATCCGGTCACCGCGTTCGCGACGCTGGAGATCAAGCAGGGCCAGGGCCCGGACGTACGGAGGCACCTGGCGGGCGTCCCGGAAGTGCTCGAACTGCACACCACCACCGGCCACGGCGACATGCTCTGCCGCCTGGTCGCCCGCTCCAACGCGGATCTGCAGCGGGTGATTGACCGGGTGGTGGGGTTCGAGGGGATCGTGCGGGCGTCGACGACGATCGTGATGGAGAACGCGGTGCCGCTGAGGATCATCCCGCTGGTCAAGCAGGCGGCGGAGGACTGACCGGCCCTCCGGCCCCGCCTTCCAAAGACTCCGCTGCAAAGACCTTGATGCAAATAACCCCTTGCAACGGAATCTTTGCATGCTTACGCTGCCGACCATGGCCGAGAACGAGAAGCCGATCCCCGACGACGTACGGGTGCTCGACGCCCGCTCCCTGCGCGGACTCGCGCACCCGCTGCGGATACGCCTGCTCGGCGCGTTGCGCGAGTACGGCCCGGCCACCGCCTCCCAACTCGCCGACCGGCTCGGCGAGTCCAGCGGCGCCACCAGCTACCACCTGCGGCAGCTGGCCGCCCACGGCTTCGTCAAGGACGACCCGGAGCGCGGCAAGGGGCGCGAGCGGTGGTGGAAGTCGGCGCAGCGCGGCACACGCGTGGACTCAGAGGATCTGCTGCGTGACGCCGACCCGTCCGTGCGCGGCGCGATGAGCACCCTGCTCTACGAGCACGCCACCGCCCACGGCCAGGAGGTGTCCACCTGGCTCGGCACCTGGCGCGAGTGGCCCGAGGAGTGGCGCCGCGCCTGGGACATCAGCGACTTCGTCATGCGCCTCACTCCCGAACTCGCCGCCGAGCTGCGCGACAAGGTGCATGAGGTGATCGAGAGCTATCGCGAGAAGGAGGTGGGCCAGGACGTCGAGGGCTCGGCCCGCTTCCGGGTCCATCTGCACGCCTTCCCGCGCGACGAGGACTGACCGACCACTGGGGGAACGACCATGTACGGCGACGACATCCATCTGCGGCTGCACCGCATCCGGGCCGAGCGGCTGCGCCGCGAGGCCCTGCGCGCCCGCTCACCGCACCGGCCGCGCCCGCCCCGCCGATCCAGCCGCCCGCGTCGGCTGCGGAGCCGGCTGGGCTGGACGCTGGTCGAGGTGGGCCTGCGCCTCGCGACGCCGCGCCCCCGGCCGGGGCAACGGCCGGGCCTCGCGGCCCGGCTGTGACCGCCGTCGGCCGTCAGCAGCCGTCAGCAGTGCGGCACCTGACCGCCCGACTTCAGCGCCACCAGTGAGTTCACCGCGCTCTTGAGCGTGGTGACGGGGATCAGCCGCAACCCCTTGGGGAGTTCGGCCTTGGCCTCCGAGCACTCCGCCTTCGGCACCAGGAAGACCGTCGCCCCGTCCCGCTTGGCCGCGAGCGTCTTGAGCGGCACTCCGCCCACCGCGCCGACCTTGCCGTCCGCCGTGATCGTGCCGGTCCCCGCGATCGTACGGCCGCCGGTGAGGTCCCCGCCGCGGCCGTCCCCGTCGATCTTGTTCACGATCCCGAGGGAGAAGAGCAGGCCCGCGCTCGGCCCGCCCACGTGCGCGAGGCGCAGCCGGACCTTGACGTCTTTGGCGGAGAGATGCAGATACCCGAGCGCCGCCTTGGTGGCGTCGTCCTGGGACTCCCGCATCTCCTTGACGTTGTGCGCCTCGATCTCCTTGGTCGAGTTGCCAACGGGATAGACGGAGTCGCGCGGCATCACGGCACGGTCGCTGTCGAACCAGCCGCCGATGACGTCCTTCAGCCGCACCGTGGCGTCAGGCCCGGTCGCCACGATCGTCGTCATCCGCAGCTGCCCGGTGGTCTTGCGGGACTCCGCCTTGGAAATGCTGATCACCGGCCCGCCCTGGTCCGAACCGAGAACATTCACGGTCGAGCCGGGATACGCCACCGAATAGGGCAGCGGCGCGAAGGCGGCGACCGCGAGGAGGGCGACAACGGGCGCGGAACAGATCGCGAGGATCCGGGCGCGCGGGGAGACGGCAGGCATGCTAGTGAATCTAGTTGACCGCCGGGGCAGGAGGTGCGCCACCCCGGTCGCCTGACGCCGCCCGCCCTGCCCGGCGCGGTCGTCAGCGCAGGGCGTCGTCAGCGCAGGGCGTCCGCGACCTCACGGGCCGCGTCCACGACGCGCGGACCGACCCGTTCCGGCACGGCGTCGCAGAGCATCACCACGCCCACGCTCCCCTCGATCCCGGTCACCCCGACCAGGGGCGCGGCCGCGCCGCTCGCGCCCGCTTCCAGCTCGCCGTGGGTGAGGACGTAGCCCGGGTCGCCGGCCCGGCCCGAGCGGGCGGACAGGATGGCCCGGCCCGCGGCGCCGCGGTCCAGGGGGTGCCGGAAACCGGCCCGGTAGGCGACGTGGTAATCGGTCCAGGTCGGTTCGACGACCGCGACCGCCAGCGCCTCCGTGCCGTCGACCAGGGTGAGGTGCGCGGTGGCGCCGATGTCGTCGGCGAGGGCGCGCAGCGCGGGCAGCGCCGCCTCGCGCAGCAGCGGATGGACCTGGCGGCCGAGCTGCAGCACGCCGAGCCCGACCCGCGCGCGGCCGCCGATGTCGCGGCGTACGAAGGAGTGCTGTTCGAGCGTGGCCAGCAGGCGGTACACCACGGTGCGGTTGACGCCGAGCTTGTTGGACAGCTCGGTCACGGTCAGCCCGTGGTCGGTGTCGGCGAGCAGTTTGAGGACGCGCAGTCCCCGGTCGAGCGTCTGGGAGGTCTCCGCGGTCACGACGCCCCCTCCTCCGTATGAGTGGCGGCTCTTGGCGGAGGGCGCCGCCGGTCCCGACGGCGGCGCGCCAGAGGCCGCCGGTCGTGGTCGCACGCACCGGCCGCGCTCCGCGGCGGCGCTGCCACGGGGCGTGTGCGTGGGCGGAACGCTAGCGAGCCGGTCCGCTGAGCGAAAGAGTTTGTCCAGAATCCGAGCGGAGCCGTCCCGCAGGGGACCGCCTGTACGCCGGGATGGTGGGCATTCGTCCCGATCCCGCGGGCGGGGGCCGCAAGAGCGGGTGCAGAAGACGGGCTCATATACACGGGCTCACGGGCTCGCATAACGGGCTCACATACAAGGCGGAAGGGCTTCCGGGGAAGCCCTTCCCGGGACGTACGGCGTCCCGTCACCTCATCCGCGTGGCCCACTCCCGGACCTTCTTGATCCGCTCCCGGATCTGCCCCGCCGTCGCCTCAGCGCTCGGCGGCCCGCCGCACACCCGGCGCAGCTCGGTGTGGATCACCCCGTGCGGCTTGCCGCTCTGATGGACGTACGCCCCCACGAGCGAGTTGAGCTCCTTGCGCAGCTCCAGCAGCTCCTTGTGGGTGACCACCGGCCGCCGCTCCGCCGGGAGTTCCAGCAGATCGGCCTCGGCGTCCGGCTTCTTGCGGCTGTGCGCGATCTGCCGTGCCTGCCGCCGCTGGAGCAGCAGCTGCACCTGGTCGGGCTCCAGGAGCCCGGGGATGCCGAGGTAGTCCTGCTCCTCCTCGCTGCCCGGGTGCGCCTGCATGCCGAACTCGGCGCCGTCGTAGAGCACCCGGTCGAAGACCGCGTCGGACTCCAGCGCCTCGAAGGGCAGCATGTCCTGCTCGCCGGTGTCCTCGTCCTGCTGCTTCTCGGCCTCCTTGAGAAGCTTCTCCTCCTCGGCGTACGGGTCCTCCTCCTCGCCCTCCTTCTTGGGCTTGTCGAGGACGTGGTCGCGCTCGACCTCCATCTCGTTCGCGAAGCCGAGCAGCATGGGGATGGTGGGCAGGAAGACGGAAGCGGTCTCACCGCGCCGCCGGGACCGTACGAAACGGCCGACGGCCTGCGCGAAGAACAGCGGGGTGGAGATCGTCGTCGCGTAGACGCCGACGGCCAGGCGCGGCACGTCCACGCCCTCCGACACCATGCGGACCGCGACCATCCAGCGGTCGTCGGAGTGGCTGAAGTCCTCGATGCGCTGCGAGGCCCCGGAGTCGTCGGACAGCACGACGGTGGCCTTGGTGCCGGTGATCTCGCGGATCAGCTTGGCGTACGCGCGTGCCGAGTCCTGGTCGGTCGCGATGACGAGCGCGCCCGCGTCCGGGATGGACTTGCGGACCTCGGAGAGCCGGTGGTCGGCGGCGCGCAGCACGTTCGGCATCCAGTCGCCGCGCGGGTCGAGCGCGGTGCGCCAGGCCTGCGAGACGGCGTCCTTGGTCATCGGCTCGCCCAGCCGGGCCTCGAGCTCGTCGCCGGCCTTGGTCCGCCAGCGCATGTTGCCGCTGTAGGAGAGGAAGATGACGGGCCGCACGACGCCGTCGTTCAGGGCGCTGCCGTATCCGTACGTGTAGTCGGCGGCCGAGCGCCGGATGCCGTCGTTCCCCTCTTCGTAGGTGACGAAGGGGATGGGGTTGGTGTCGGACCGGAAGGGGGTGCCGGTCAGCGCGAGCCGGCGGGTCGCCGGCTCGAACGCCTCCAGGCACGCCTCGCCCCAGGACTTGGAGTCGCCGGCGTGGTGGATCTCGTCGAGGATGACCAGCGTCTTGCGCTGCTCGCAGCGGTTGCGGTGCAGCATCGGCCGCACGCCGACACCCGCGTACGTGACGGCGACGCCGTGGTAGTCCCGCCCGAGGGGCCCGGCGCTGTACTCGGGGTCCAGCTTGATCCCTATCCGGGCCGCGGCCTCCGCCCACTGCTTCTTCAGGTGCTCGGTCGGCGCGACGACCGTCACCTGCTGCACGACGTGGTGGTGCAGCAGCCAGGAGGCGAGGGTCAGCGCGAAGGTGGTCTTGCCGGCGCCGGGCGTGGCCACGGCGAGGAAGTCACGGGGCTGCTCCTGTACGTACTTCTCCATCGCGCCCTGCTGCCAGGCGCGCAGCTTGCTCGCGGTACCCCAGGGGGCCCGGCCTGGGAAGGCGGGCGAGAGGTGATGGCTGGTGGTGGAGGAGGCGGTAGTAGTCACGGTCTCCGTCGGGCTGATCGGCGAGGGGGTTCGAGGACCGCGTCAGCCTACCGGTGCCATCCTTCACGCTTGGGGGCTACGCCCCGGGTCCACCCGGAGGTGGGATTCAGCTCACACCCGGTCCCTCGAACCGGGCCAGTCCCTCCGCGATCTTCGGCACGTCCAGCTCGCCCTGGCAGACGGCCAGGACGAATCCCTCCGCCTCGTCGACGTCGAAGTCCGCGCTCAGCGGGTGTCCGTTGAGGTGGAGGAAGACCCAGGTGGCGTACCAGGAGAGCCGCTTGTTGCCGTCCACGAGGGCGTGGTTGCGGGCCAGCGACTCCATGAGGGCCGCCGCCTTCTGCCAGACGTCCGGGTAGGCGTCCTGTCCGAAGACGCTCGCCTGTGGCCGGGCCAGGGCCGACTCCAGCAGACCGTAGTCGCGCACTTCGCTCTCCCCGAGCCGCTCCGCGAGGTTCAGCAGCTCGGGCAGCGTGAGGTAGCGCATCAGGCGAGCCTCCGGTTCAGTTCCTCGCTCACCTTGAGCACATGGGCCGCGGCCTCGTTGAACAGGCGGGAGTGCTCGTTGATCGCCGCGACGACGGCATCGTGGGCGAACGACTGCATGCTCCGCCCTTCCTGCTCGGCGCGTCGCCGCAGTGCGTCCAGCTCTTCGTCGGTGAATCTCACATTCAAGGCACCCATGAGGGCATGGTACCGCGTGGTACCACTCGGTACTAAGACCTTTCGGCCGCAGGCCGCAGCCGCGTCGTCACCACCGCCCCCACCAGCGCCACCCCCACCATCGCCACGTACACCGCCGCGAACGCCCCCGCGTGCCCCGACCCCGCCGCGGCCCCCGTATGGTCCGCCGCCGCGACCGAGCCGCCGCCGAAGCTCACGAACAGCACCCCGCTCAGCCCCACCAGGGTGATGTTGCCGAGCGCGTCGGAGACCTGGAGGGAGGCGGAGTTGCTGCCCGCGTCCTTGGGGCCGGACAGCTTGAGGAGCAGCACGCTGCCGCTGGAGATGACCAGTCCCATCCCGTAGCCGCCGATCACCCACGCCACGGCGACCAGCCACGCCGGTGCGGAGTCGACGAGCACCAGCGGGACCAGGCCGATGGACACCGCCATCAGCAGCATGCCCGCCGTCATCAGCCGCTCGCGGTGGGGCTCCAGGCGCGGGCGGCTCTGGGTGTACGAGCCGAGCGCCCAGGTCAGCCCGCCGCCGGTGAGCGAGAGTCCGGCCGCCGTGGCCGACAGGCCGCGCTCGGTGACGAGCATCAGCGGGATGAAGCTCTCCGCGCCGAGGAAGGAGCCCGCCGCGATACCGCGCAGCAGCACCACGGACGGCAGCCCGCGGGCGGCCCGGAAGGTGCCCGTGGGCAGCAGCCGCAGGACGCACGGGACGAGCAGCGCCAGGCCCGCCGCGGCGGGGATCAGGGAGACCCAGGTCAGGTCCTGGCCCGCGTACTGCAGCAGGCCCGCGCCGGAGGCGACCGCGAGCGCGAGGAGGATACGGCGGCGGTTCATGGCCGGGGAGGGCTCGCCCCGGTCCACCTTGCGCAGGGCCGGGAGCATCACCGCGAGCGGCAGCAGTATCAGCACCGGGATGGACAGGAAGACCCAGCGCCACCCGGCCTGCTCGGTGACCGTCCCGGCGACCAGCGGTCCGACGATCACCGGCAGCACCCAGGCGGCGGAGAAGGACGCCAGCACGGCGGGCTGCAGCCGCTGCGGATAGGCGCGGCCGACCAGCACGTACAACGCGACGATCACCAGCCCGCCGCCGATCCCCTGCACCGCGCGCCCGCCCACGAACGTCCACATGTCCTGCGCCGAGCCGGAGACCACAAGACCGGCCCCGAACGCCCCGATCCCGGCGAACAGCGGCACGAGCGGCCCCCGGCGGTCGCACCACTCGCCCGACAGCGCCATCGCGAACAGGCTCGCGGTGAAGTAGGCGGAGAAGGCGTACGCGTACAGCTCGACCCCGTCGAGGGCGCGGGCCGCGACCGGCATCGCCGTGTTGACCGCGCTCGCCTCGAAGGCGATGAGGGAGACGACGGACACGATGCCGAGGGTGAGGGCGCGGTAGCGCCGCCCGAGCACGGAGCCGCCGTGTTCGCCGTCCTCGGGGTCGGCTTCCGGCGGTGTGGCGGGCACGGGGGGTGCGGGGGGCGCGGCGGGACTGTCCGCGACATCGGCGTCGCGCGGGTCGATAGCGGTCATTACGCCAGCGTAAGAGGCGTTTCCGGGTGTGACACCTGGCGCGGGACGGAGATCCCTTCGGCCCTCTGCCCTAGGTCCGACACGCCGCCGCGATCATCGTCACAGGTTGGAAACCGGTCTCCCAGTATTCGGTAAGCAACGAGCAAATAGTCATGCCCACGCCCCTAAGCTTTCGGCCAGGCCGACACACCGCAGGACGAGCGACGTATGGCCTCACTCTCACCACATGCCTGGTCACAGCCGCCCAGGCCCGCACATCGGGGGAAACATGTCTTTCAAGCGCTCATTTTTCGCCATCGCCGTGCTCGCCTCCGCAGCGCTCACCCTCACCGCCTGCGGCCCCAAGGACTCCGGCTCCAAGCGCCGCTCGAGCTCCTCGTCGAGCCACAGCGCGAAGAAGGTCGACAAGAAGAAGTACAAGAAGACCAAGAAGACCAGCGGCGACTGCCCCAGGATCGCCGCGGGTCACAAGATCATTTGGGTCAACAACGTCGAAGGCGCGATGAACAACATCATCGCCAAGGACGCCAGGATGCGCTGCGACCCGAAGTCCCACGCGGGCGCGTCCTACCAGCCGATCGGGCAGCTGAACACCTACTCCGTCGCCTCCGGTGACACCAAGGTGACGATCATCAGCAAGAAGGCCTCCACGCACAAGACCCTCACCGCCCAGTTCGGCGGCATCGCGCACGTCAAGACATGTGCCGACCCGAACGGCAAGAGCTACGACGGCGGGCAGACGAAGGCGGACACCAGCGACTGCTGGGGCCTGAACTTCTACGACGTCGCGGTCGACTCCCACAACAAGATCACGGCGATGACCGAGATCTACTCGTCGTGACGGTCGTCTCCCTCTGACACGCGTGGGGCCCGGCCGCCGCGCCGGGCCCCACATTGTTTCGCGGGCGACCGCTACGTCGTTCTGTGGACGACCGCTACGTCGTGAGCAGCACCCCGCCGTAGCCGGCCCCCGCGACCACCACCCACGCGCACAGCCCGAGCGCCGCCACCCGCCCGCCCGTACGGGCCAGCGAGGGCAGATGCACCGCGCTGCCGAGGCCGAAGAGGGCGGCGGCGAGCAGCAGCTCCTGGGCGGTCGCGGCGGTGTCGAGCGCGGCGGCCGGCAGCCGGTCCGTACTGCGCAGGGCGACCATGGCCAGGAAGCCGAGGACGAACAGCGGCACGAGGGGTGGCCGCCGGGTGTGGGCGGCACGTCCGGCCGCCTCGCCGGGCAGCATCTGCGGGGCGGGCTGGGGGCCCCGCGCCCGCCGGGCCCGTACGGAGACGGCGACCGCCGCGACGAGCGGCGCCAGCAGCGCCACCCGCATCAGCTTCACGAGCACCGCCTCGCCGAGCGCGGACGGCCCGGCCGTCTGCGCGGCGGCCACGACCTGCCCCACGTCGTGCACGCTCGCCCCGACCCACCGGCCGAAACGCGCGTCGCTCAGCCCCAGCGGGTGCTGGAGCAGCGGCAGTACGGCGATGGCGAGCGTCCCGCACAGCGTCACCAGCGCCACGGACGTCGCGACGTCGCGCTCGTCGCTGTCCGACACCTCGCTGACCGCGCCGATCGCGGACGCGCCACAGATCGCGTAGCCGGTGGCGACCAGCAACGGCTGGTCGCCGCGCAGCCCCATCCGGCGGCCGAGCCACCACGTGCCGAAGAACGTGGCCGCAACGACGCCGCACACCATGGCCACGCTCGCCCAGCCGAGGCCCAGCACATCGTCCAGGCTGAGCTTGAGCCCGAGCAGCACCACACCGAGCCGCATCAGCCGCTTCCCCGCGAACGACAGCCCGGCCCGGCCACCGCCCCGTACGACCCCACGCGTGCCCGGCAGATGCGCGGCGAGAATGCCCAGCAGGACGGCAACGGTCAGCATCGGCACCCCGGGCACCACAAGGTGCACCGCCCAGGCCACCGCCACCCCGAGCCCTCCGAGCCCCAACCCGGGCAGGAGAACCCGAATCCGCGCCGCGCGGCCGGAGGGAACCGCGAGCTTCGCCGCCCGGGATGCAGACCCCGCACCTCCAGCGGCCCCAGCGGCCCCCGCGGCCCCCGCGGCCCCCGCGGCCGAGCGGCTCACGGTCGCCGGGCCGCCGCCGGGCGCGGATACGACCGCCGCATGCCCGCCGGGCGCGCCGCCGGAGCCGGGCGTGCTGTCGGTGCGAGGGCCGCCTCCGGCGCCCGGCGGGAAGCCGGACGCGTCCGTCAGCGCCATGATCCGGCCCACCCGGATCGGCCCCCGCACCGGCCCCGGCCGGGGGCGGTCGCCGGGCCGGGGCCGGGCGGGATCACAGCTCCTCACCCCTCGGGGGCTCGTACACGCGCCGGACGCTGCTGCCCAGCCGCGCGACATCCGCGCCGTATACGTGGATGGAGATCGCCCTGCCCGCGCCCGCGTTCCACACCCTGTGGATATCTCCCGGCGGCGCGAACCCGGCCACCGAGCCGCGCGGGTTGGTCAGCTCCGCCACGGCGACCAGGCGGGAGGTGGTGCCGTCGGGGACGAGGTGGTAGCGGCGCTCGCGCTCCTGGCCCTCGTGGACGCCGGCCACGCACCACGAGACGTGGTCGTGGATGGCGGTGTGCTGGCCGGGCAGCCAGACCAGGGCGACGACGGAGAAGCTGCCGTCGGGTTCGGTGTGCAGGAGGTGCTGGCGGTAGGTCGCGGGGTCACCCTGCCGCTGGGCCGCGGTGAGCAGGTCGGGCGCGCCGAGGTGGGGGGCGAGGCGTTCGGCCACCAGTTGGGCGGTCAGGTCGGGCGTCAGGCCCCGCCCGACGGCCTCGCGTACCTCGTCGACGAACGCACTGACGCGCGGGGTGCGGCACAGGACGGGCGGCGCGGGGGCGGTCGGCGGCGCGGAGGCGGTCGGCGTGGTCATGACCGCAGCGTCCTGCCGCCCGAACCATCACGTCCAACGACGGTTTCTTCGCAAACCTCAACAGCTGCTTATGGGTCGGCGGCCGACCCGTTCAGCACCCGACCCGGTTCGCCGCCACCGCCTTCAGCTCCTCCAGCACCACCTCCGTCGCCGGCACCCGCAGATGCTCCCGCAGCACATACGCCGAGACATGGCGGCGCGAGGCGGGCTCCAGGGCGCGGCCGGTGACCTTCTGGTGGCAGAGGAAGGACAGGACGAGCCCGGGCATCATCGCCACGCCGAGCCCCGCCGCGACCATGCTCTGGATGACCAGGTTGTCGTCCGTCGTGAAGGCGATGTCGGGGGCGAACCCTTGTTCCGCGCACTCGTGCAGGAAGTTGGCGCGGCAGCGCAGACAGCCCGCGATCCAACGCTCCCCGCTCAGCTCCGCGAGTTTGACGGCCCGCCGCCGGGCCAGCGGGTGGCCGGTGGGCAGCAGCACCGTCAGCTGGTCTTCGAGCAGCGGGATCTCGACCAGTTCGGCGGGGGCCTGTTCGCGCAGGCCGGGATAGGTGAAGGCGAGCGTGATGTCGCATTCGCCGCGCACCACCCGCCCCAGGGACTCGGGTGGCTCGCCTTCGAGCAGTTCCACCCGTACCCCCGGGTGGGCCGCGGCGAGGCGGGCCATCGCCTCGGGGATGAGGGTGGCGTTGGCGCTGGGGAAGCCGCAGAGGCGCACCCGGCCGGCGCGCAGCCGGGTGATGGCGTTGAGCTGCTGCCGGGCGGCGGAGATGGAGTCGAGGATGACGTCGGCGTGGCGGGCCAGGGTCTCCCCGGCCTCGGTGAGCCGCATGCCGCGGCCGACGCGGACGAAGAGCGGGCTGCCGACCTCCCGCTCGAGCGCCTTCATCTGCTGCGTGATCGCCGGTTGCGTATAGCCGAGGGCGCGGGCGGCGGCGGAGTACGAGCCTGCGCGGACCACCTCGTGGAACGTCCTGATGTGCCGGGAATCGAACACCCCCGAATCATAAGCGCAACTTGGAGTCGCCGCGCATCTCTCCTCCCTCGCTTTTGGATCTCTCACCACCGGACCCAAGGCAAGTACGCCTTGACAATTCCAAACTGTCAAGGCCTACTTGCCTCATGACGATTCCCGATCTTGACGATCTCATCGCGGAAGTCGACCGGACGTGCGCCACCGCCCACCGCCCCGGCGGCCAGGAACAGCCGGACTGGCTGGCCCTCCTGACCACCGCGGCAGGCCTGGCCGGCCGACTGCAGGCCCTCGCCGACGACCTGGTCGAGGACTACGTCGAGCACTGCCGGATGCACGGCTGCTCATGGGCGGACATCGGCACGGCCCTCGGCGTGACCCGGCAGGCGGCGCAGCAGCGCTTCCACGCGCCCCACAAGCGCTACGGCCCCGAGACGATGAGCGAAGAACTCCGCCAGGCCATGACGCACGTCAAGCGGGCCGCGGTGCAGCACCGGAACAACTACATCGGGACCGAGCATCTGCTCTGGGGCCTCACCGCCGAGGACAACAGCGCCACCCGCCTGCTGACCGCCGCCGGCGGGTCGCCCGAGACCCTGCACCGGGCCGTCGGGGACCGGCTGAGCATGGGAGCCTCACAGGCGGCCGAACGGATCGCCTGGACCCCCTACTCCCGCAAGGCCATCGCCCTCGCGGAGGAGCGGGCGGAGGAGGCGGGCTCGGCGCACATCGACTGCGACCACCTGCTCCTCGGACTCGCCCGGATCGGCCGCGGGGTGGCCGCCGCGGTGCTCGACGAGGCGGGTCTGAGCGCGGAATCCCTCAGCGGGGCGGCCGACTCCGCCGAGGACGAGACCACTTACGCACCGTAGAGCCCAAGCAGCCCCGGCGCCGGGGCCGGGGGGGGTGCGGGCACGGGGCGCGGCGACTCGCGCCGGGGCGGCGGCCGGCGCGGGGAGCGGCGACCGGCACGGGGAGCGGCGGCCGGCGCGGCGGCCGGGCGCGCAGCCCATCCAGGGTGATCACCGGAGAGCGCCGGCGCCGCGTGAAGGACACCCCCTCGCCCCCTCACTTGCTCCGCGCGACCGCCGCAATCAGGCAAGCTGGACCAATGCCCCACTACACCTCGTACGACGGCGCCGAACTCGCCTACCGCGTCCTTGAGACCCGTACCGGCGGCGGAGCCGCCCGGCCGCCGCTCGTCTGTCTGGCCGGCGGCCCGGGGCGGAACGCCGCGTACCTGGGCGACCTCGGCGGGCTCGACGCCGACCGCACCCTGGTCATCCCCGACAGCCGGGGCACCGGCGACTCCCCGCCCGCCGCCGAGCCGAGCGGCTACGCCTTCCCCAGCCTCGCCGAGGACCTGGAAGCGCTCCGCGGCCACCTCGGACTCGAACGGTTCGCGCTGCTCGCCCACGACGCGGCCGCCGCGACGGCCCAGGCGTACGCCGCCGCCCACCCCGAGCGGCTGACACACCTGATCCTGGTCTGCCCCGGCGCGCGGATGCAGGGCGAACTCCCCGAGGACGCCCGGGAGATCTTCGAGGCCCGCGCCACCGAGCCGTGGTGGCCCGATGCCTCGGTCGCGGTCGAGATGCTGCCCGACACCACGGACCTGGCCGAGGTGCGCAGGCTGCTGCTCCAGGCCGCCCCCATGGCGTACGGCCGCTGGGACGAGCCCCAGCGCACACACGCCGCGAGCGAGGGCGAACAGCTGGGCCCGGTGCCGCGCGCCGGCTTCTGGCAGGGCGTGGACGAGGCGGCGCGGCGGGCGGTGCTGGCGCGGCTGCGGGAGGTGGGGTGCCCGGTGCTGGTGGTGACCGGGGACCGGGACGCGGTGACCGGCATGCGCGCCGGTGAACTGGTCGCGGAGTCCTTCCCGAACGGGCGGGTGCGGCCGCTGCACGGGGTGGGGCACTATCCGTGGGTCGACGAGCCGGAACTCTTCCGCCAGGCGGTCGAGGAGTTCCTCACCCACGCCTGGACAGAGAGGTGAGCGACGGCGCCCCCGCGACGGCGCCCCCGCCGGTTCAGGTGACCGAGGGTGTGGGCTGGGCCAAACCCATGATGCTCCCCACGCCTTGAGTATGACCGCCGGGTACGGGCCGGCGCGGGGCCCTGCCAGGGCCCCCCTTCGGCGGGTCTCCCTCCCCGGGGGTCCCGCGCCGCAGACTTGCTCCGTACCGAGCAAGCGCCGTACCGCTCCAGCGGTACGAAGGGACGGGAGAACCGCAATGGCGAGCGTCGCAGTGGTGGGCCTGGGCATCATGGGCCGTGGCATGGCCGAGAACCTGTTGCGGCAGGGGCATGACGTCGTCGTGTGGAACCGCAACCCCGAGCGGTCCCGCCCCCTGGCCGAGGCCGGGGCCACCGTGGCGGAGAGCCCCGCGGCCGCCGCCGCCCGCGCGGACGTGGTCTTCGAGGTCACCGCCGACGACGCGTCGTCACGCGCGGTGTGGCTGGGCGCCGGCGGCATCCTCGAGGGGGCCGGCGCCTCGGCGGTACTGATCACCTCGGCGACGCTGTCCGTGGAGTGGGTGGAAGAGCTCGCTCTGGCGTGCGCCGAGCGGGGGTCCGCCTTCTTCGACATGCCGCTCACCGGCGGCGCCGCCGGAGCCAGGACCGGCAACCTGGTGCTGCTCACCGGGGGCGACCGGGAGGCGCTGCCCGCCCTCGCGCCGGTGCTCGAATCGATCTCCAGGGAGGTCAGGCACTTCGGGCCCGCCGGTTCCGGCACCCGCTTCAAGCTCGTGCTCAACGCGCTTCAGGCGATTCACCTGGCCGGCTTCGGCGAGGCCCTGCGGCTCGCGGAGGCCGCCGGACTCGACACCGCCCAGGTCGGCGCCGCCCTGCTGGACCGCCCCGGCGGCGTCGTCACCGAACTGGCGTGGAGCAACTACCTCACCCCGCCCGAGCCCATCAACTTCTCGGCGGAGTGGGCGCACAAGGACCTGGCGTACGCGTCCCGCATGGCCGACGGGCTTCCCCACCCGGTCCTCGACAGTGTCCTGTCCCTGTTCTCCGCGGCACTCGCCGAAGGCCGCGGCAAGGAGGACTGGAGCACGGTCAATCCGACAGCGCCACGCGGCCAGGACACCCCTGCCGGGTAAGCCCGGGCGCCCGGTCCTGACCCTGGCCCTGCCCCTGACCCGCCCTGGCCCTGCCTCTGACCCTGATTTGGCAATCATGAACGCCGTATGTCAGTCGCATGGCAGCGCACGCCGGGCCGTTGTGCCCCTCTGGCCCCGTCCCTATCGTCGAAGGCACAAGAGCACGACATCGGCCGTGTGCCCGAGTGGTTGAGGGGCTCGCCTGCAAAGCGAGTTACGTGGGTTCGATTCCCGCCACGGCCTCCATGAACATGAGCACGAGCACGGACCTGCTGGAGATCCCCGCCGGGGAGATCGTCCTGCGGGACGAGGGCACCCGCACCGACTGGCAGGTCGAGGTCGCGGCCTTCCGGCTGGCGCCGTACCCCGTGACACAGGAGCTGTACCGCGCCGTACGGGGCGAGGCGCCAGCGGGCGGTGCGGCGGGGCCGCGGACGCCGGTGACCGAGGTCTCCTGGAGGGACGCGATCCGGTTCTGCAATCTGCTCTCGGAGGCGAGCGGGCTCATGCCCTGCTACTCACTGGGCAGCGAGACGGACCCCGACGCGCTGGACGTGGACTGCGACTGGGCGGCCGATGGCTATCGCCTCCCCTCCGAGGCGGAGTGGGAGTACGCGTGCCGGGCCGGGGACTCCGGCGTGCGCTACGGCGAACTCGACGAGATCGCCTGGTACCGCGGGAACTCCGGCGACCGGGTGCACGAGGTCGCGGCCAAGGCTCCGAACGCATGGGGCCTGCACGACATGATCGGCAACGTGTGGGAGTGGTGCTGGGACCTGTACGACCCCGGCGTCTACGGCCCATACCGGGTTTTCCGCGGCGGAGGCGCGTACGACCCCCCTCGCGGGTGCCGGGCGTCGTGCCGCCGCAAGAGCCACCCGACCTTGCGCATCGACGACCTCGGCTTCCGGCTCGCCCGGTCGGCGCGGCCGGCGTGACGGGCGCGGCCGGCGTGACGGGCGCGGCCGGCGTGACGGGCGCGGCCGGCGTGACGGGCGGGGCCATCAACGGCGTCAACGGCGGGTTTCTGTCCAGCCGTCCTCTTCCGCGCCGACCGAGGGCTCGTCGTCAGGGTCGTCGCCGGGCTGCTGTTCGGCCATCGCATCCGGCGTGAACCCGTGCTCACCGTGGCCGAGGAGGTATACGACCCCGCCGTTGAGTTCGGCCCGGAGGTCGACAGCCTGAGGTGACCCGGACGCGACCATCCTCGTGGAGTCGGTGTCGTCCTGCGCCGGACGGGTCGCGGCACGCGCGAAGTCCGATTCGATGGTCAGGGAGTCCACCACCGCGCCCGTCTCCATCTCGCCCCAGGTGGCGCGGCAGCGCGCGCTGTACCAGATACGCAGCCGAACACCGTGCGTCGTTCCCTGCGCCAGACGCTTCTTGCCGTCGGTACAGCCGTATTCCGCGGGCTCCCGGTTGGAACATTCCTGACCCTGACATGTCTTGCCCACCTCGGACCGGGCCGCCGATGCCGCCACCCCACCCGCCGCGGCCAGCGCGAGCCCACCGGTCAGCAGCGCGGCCACGCGCCATCGGTGTCGGCGTGGCCGCGACGGCGCGGGAGCCTCGACCGGCGATCGCTCGCCGTCCTTCTCGCCGTCCGCCTCGCCGTCCCTCTCGCCGTCCCTCTCACCGCGAATCCCGTCCGGCCGGTGCCGGGACGCGGCCGCCAGCTCCCACAGCGCGGCCAGCCGCCGCGGGTCCGCGCCTGCCACCGCGCCCAAGGCGAGCACCGCCTGCCGGGGCGGCACCTTCTGCCCGTTCAGGTACCGCTGCCAAGACGACTTGCTGTACGTGGTCTGGTCCTGGAGTGCCACCAGGCTGAGCCCGCTGCGGTCCTTCAACAGGCGAAGTTGCTCCGTGAGGTGCCTTATCTCTGGTGGCAGTTCGCCCGGCAGTGCCTTCCATTGCGCCACTGTGTCCCCCCGCGTGGCCGTATTCACTCCTATGTACGAGGATGGCCGACCCGGCCGGTTCGGTTCCGCCCGGTATTCCCAGCGCCGTCCCACGACCGGTGCTCCCGCTATCGCGTCGCCGCAGGTCAGCGAGTGGGATGTCCCAGATCTACCCCGGCTTGCCGCCATCACTGTCCGTCGGCGTGTCGCGGCCCCCAATCTCGGATCAGCAGGCCGGACGGCACACCGCAAGCCGCCCGGCCGAACATCAGAGAGAGGAAACCCGCAATGATCATCCGCAAGAGCCTGGCTGTCACCACCGCGGCCCTGGCGCTCGGCTCCGGTATCGCCGTGGCGGCCCCCGCCGCCCAGGCGGAGCAGTCGTCCCACGCCACCACGGTCAGCAAGGCGGCCACCGCCAAGGACGACGCTTCCCTTCAGGCGAGGCACTGGAGGCGGATCTGGGGCCCGCAGAGCCACACGCCCACCAAGTACTGGGCGACGCCGGACTTCGTTCCGCGGAGCAACCAACTGGGGGCGCAGGCTCGCTGCTGGGGCGGCGACGACGGCACCAGGATCAAGGTCGACATCGTGCGAACCCGCGACAAGAAGGTCATCAAGCACGGTGTCTGGAAGTCCTGCGACGGCAGGTTCAAGGCCACCGACACCAACGGTGCCCGGGGCGGCACGTCGTACTACATGCGCGTCTACCTGAAGGGCCACAAGCACACCATCGAGGCGCAGGCCTTCCACAAGGTATGACGATTCTCCCCATAGTGGGAGATAACGGGTCCTGTCCCCGGCCTTGCCGGGGGCAGGACACCCGGCGTCCAGTGGTGATTCAGACCACGTTCGCCGCAGGAGCGAACTTCAGCCCCGGCTGGACCGTCTCCATCATGTGTATAAGCGTAAAAACATATCGACGGACCGGAAGCGCAAGGCCAAGCCGATAGCCGGGCTCCTGGCCGCCGCCTCCCTCGCGCTCACCCTCAGCGGCTGTAGCGGCGCCTCGTACGACGCGACCGCGCCGAGCAGCGTCCGCGAGCGCGCCTCGGCCGACGGCAAGGCGGTCAAGGCCGGGGCCGTCGACTGCTCGAAGGCCAAGTGCGTCGCCCTCACCTTCGACGCCGGGCCCAGTGAGAACACCCCCCGCCTGCTGGACATCCTGAAGAAGGAGAACGCGCACGCGACCTTCTTCATGCTCGGCAAGAACCATGTGCTCAAACACCCCGACCTGGTGCGCCGCATCGCGGCGGAGGGCCATGAGCTGGCCAACCACACCTGGACGCACAAGATCCTCACGAAGTCCGACGACGACGAGGTGCGTGACGAGATCACCCGCACCCAGGACGCCGTCGCCAAGATCACCGGCTCCAAGCAGCCCCTTCTGATGCGCCCGCCGCAGGGCCGCACCGATGACCGGGTCACCAAGATCTGCCGCGAGCTCGGCATCGCGCAGGTGTTGTGGAGCGTCACCGCGAAGGACTACCAGACGACCGACTCCGCGCTGATCACCAAGCGGGTGCTCGACCAGGTGGACCGCGACGGCATCATCCTGCTGCACGACATCTACAAGGGCACCGTGCCCGCCGTTCCGGGAATCCTGGAAGGGCTCAAGAAGCGCGGCTACACGGTCGTCACCGTCTCCGAGCTGATGGCCCCCGGGAAGCCCGAGGCAGGCAAGGTCTACAAGCCCTGATCCCCGTGCCCGTCCCCGTCCCTGTGCTCGCGCTCATCCCCCGCGCGCAGCACCAGGGACTCCGGGACGAGCGGGGTGCGTCCACCACAGGCAATGCGTCCGGTGGAGCTGGTTCAGTGGTGGAAGGCCAGGAGCTTGGCGATGCCGTTGCGTTGGATCTCGGAGGTGCCGGTGAGGACGCGGAACATGCGGATCTTGCGGAAGAGGTATTCGATCTCGTTGCCCTGGGTGAGCCCTTCCTTGCCGTGGATCTGTACGGCTTCGTCGAGGATGCGGAAGGCGGACTCGGCGACGAACAGCTTGCACATGAAGGCTTCCGCGTGTGCCTTGCGGCCCTCGTCCAGGGCCGCCAGCGCGGCGTACGTCATGGAGCGGGCGGCGTAGAACTCGGAGGCCATGTCGGCGACCTTGTGCTGGATGGCCTGGAGCATGAGGAGGGGCTGCCCGCCGGCCACCTTGCGGGTCCGGGTGCGGTCCAGGGTGAGGGCCAGGGCGCGGCGGGTGGCGCCGAGGACGGTGGGGCAGTGCAGCAGCCGGTTGGTGGTGACCCGGCCCAGCGCGATGCGCATGCCCTTGCCCTCCTCGCCGAGGAGGTTGGCGGCGGGGACGTGGCAGTCGTCGAGGATGATGTCGCTCTCGATGTGTTCGCCCGACATGGGGGTCGCCCCGTCCTCGACCCGGCAGCCGGGGCTGTCCAGGTCCACGAGGAAGGCGGAGAACTGCGGCTTGTCGCCGTCCTGTTCGCCGGTTCCGGCCATACGGGCGACCACGATCGCGAAATCGGCGAAGGGGCCGGCGGAGGAGAAGACCTTGTGCCCCGTCAGCCGGTAGCCGTCGCTGTCGGGGTCACGCACGGCGACCGTCCGCATGGAGCGGACGTCGGAGCCGGCGTCAGTCTCGGTGAGGGAGAAGCAGCAGGCACGCTCGCCGCGGATCAGCGGCAGCAGGTACGTGTCCAGCTGGTGCTCGGTGGCGTGCTTGAGGATGTCGCCCGCGCGCAGCGGACCGCCCATGTCACCGAGCACGCTGTGGGCGAGGACGCGTCCGCTCGCGCCGATCTCCTCCTTCAGGGCGGCGAGTTGGGTGTGGGTCAGGTTCTGCCCGCCGTACGCCTCGGGGAGGTGGATGCCGTAGAAGCCGAGTTCACGGCTGCGATGCCAGACCGGTTCGAGGTCGGCACGGGTGAGGCGGCTCGCGTGGGTGAGGCCGCGTTCGCGCTCGTGGGCGGCTAGTTCGCCGTCGAGGTAGTCGCGCAGGCGGTCCACGAGGTCGGCGGTGCGCGGGTCGTCGTAGGTGGGGTGGAGGGAGAAGGTCATGGGGGGGGCTCCGGACGGGATGCGGTCAGTTGACGCGGCGGGCGGTGCTTGCCCAGAACGGTTCGCGTACGGCCTTGCGGTCGAGTTTGCCGTTGCGGTTGTGGGGCAACGCGGGCACGAAATCGACCGACCGGGGCTTCTTGAAGCGGTCCAGCCGGTCCGCACAGAAGGTGATCAGCTCGTCGGCCGTGACGGTCGTACCGGCGTGGGCGACGACGACCGCCTTGACGGCCTCGCCCCACTGCTCGTCGGGTACGCCGACCACGCAGGCTTCCCGCACGGCGGCGTGTTCGTACAGGGCGGCCTCGACCTCGGTGCAGTAGATGTTGAAGCCACCCGAGATGATCATGTCTTTCTTGCGGTCGACCAGGAAGAGATAACCGTCCTCCCGCATCCAGGCCAGGTCCCCGGTGTGCACCCAGCCGTCGCGGAAGGTCTGCGCGGACAGCTCCGGCTCCCGCCAGTACTCCCGTACGCAGTCCGGCCCGCGCACGATGACCTCGCCGACCTCGCGCGGCCCCAGCTCCCGGCCCGCCTCGTCGACGACACGTATCTCGGTGTCGTAGGAGGCACGTCCGCAGGACTGGAGCAGCTCGGAGTCCTCCTTGACCGCGTGGGCGATCTCCTCGCTGCTCAGGCCTGCGATCACGCTGGTGGTCTCGCCGAGCCCGTAGCCCTGGGCGACGACCGGACCGAAGAACTCCACCGCGTCGCGCAGGCGTTGGGGGGAAATGGGCGCGCCGCCGATGCGGACGCTCGTCAGTGAGGACAGATCGCGGTCGGCGGCGCCGGGGTGGGCGAGCACCGCGTTCAGCATGGCCGGCACCAGGAAGGTGGCGGTGATGCGCTCCTTCTCGACCGTCTCCAGAAAGCCCTGCGGGCTCCAGGTAGGCAGGACGTATGTCGTGGAGCCACCGAACACCCCGGCGAGCAGGCCCATGCCGGTGGCGTGGGTGATCGGGCCGCAGGCGAGGTAGCGGGTGCCGGGGCGCGGCCGGGACTCGTCGGCCATCAGCTGTTTGCGCATGTTGGCGAGGCGGTTGCCGACCGTCTGCACGGCGGCCTTGAGCGCGCCGGTGGAGCCCGAGGTGAAGTTCAGAACGCAGGGGGTGTCCTCGTCGACCTCGACGCGGACGGGTGTGCCGGCTCCCTCGGCCAGCAGGTCGGCGTAGGAGATCTCGCGCGGCTGTGCGCCGTCCGGTTCGTCCAGGGCGATGGGCAGGCATTCGGTACCCGCCGCGGTGATCGCGGCGAGGGCGTCCTCGCGGTGGGCGGCGTCGTAGACGAGAACGCGGACGGGGGCGTAGCGCAGGATGTGTTCGATCTCGCCGCGGCCGAGCCGTGCGTTGATCGGCGCGCGGGTCAAACCGGCTTTGTACAGGGCGAATTCGACCTCCACCAACTCGCCGCGGTTCCAGGCGAGACAGGCCACGGCGTCGCCGGGGCGCAGGCCGCGGGCGGCCAGGGCGGAGGCCAGCCGGTCGGTCGTCCGGTCCAGGTCGGCGAAGGTCCGGGAACGGTCCCCGCAGACGAGGGCAGGAGCCTGGGGCCAGTAGCGAGCGCTGCGTGCGAGATAGATGCCGAGGTTCATGAAGATCCGCTCCTAGATTTACATGGCGCCCAATTGCAGACAGCTTGTTCAGTAACTGCTTAGGTGTCAAGAGTCTCCTAGACTGGGCGCGCAATCGGGCGCCCTCGCAGCGCGATGGCCGTACGCGACGATCGAGGAGGGGTGCATGGCCGAGGACAGGCGGGCGAAACGGTCCCGCCGGGCCCTGGGAGCGGCCCTGGTGGAACTGGTACTGGAGCGGGGCTTTGCCACGCTGAGCGTGGAGGACATCACGGAGCGCGCGGATCTGGCACGGGCGACCTTCTACGCCCACTTCCGCGACAAGGACGACCTGTTCGCACGCGTGACGTCCGACCTGCTCACCGAGCTGTCCGAGCGGCTCGCCCCCGCGGTCGCCGACAGCGCGGTCGGCTTCACGGGCAAGCCGGTCCTGGAGATGCTGCGGCACGCGCGCGAGGAGCGCGATCTGTACCGGATCGTGCTGCGCGGCGAGGGCGACGGCAAGCCGTTGCAGATGTTCACCGACGCCTGCGCGCGCGCCACGGCCGAGGAGTTTCGCGCCCGCGCCGAACGCAACGCCGTCCAGCCGCGCATCGATCCCGAGCTGCTGGCCCGGGTGTGGGTGGGGGAGCAGGTTTCGGTGCTGCGCTGGTGGGTCGAGCAGGACACCGTGTCGCTGCCGGCCGAGGAGGTCGTACGGATGCTGCTCGACCTGGCACTGCACGGCCGCTACTGGGCCAGCGGCTTCGGGCCGTCGGCCTGAGCGCGCGCCCTGTCGTCCGGTTCGGTGTGGATCGGGCGCAGCCGCCGTACGTCGCGCTCGGGCCGGATCGCGGTCAGCGCGATCAGACCGCAGACCAGCATCACGGCGGCCGCCAGCAGGAACGCCCAGGTGTATCCAGTGCCCGGAGAGGGCGCCGAGTCCAGTAGCCGCCCGGTCAGATACGGCGCGATCAGCCCGGGCAGGGTGCCGGTCGCGGCGACGATGCCGAACACCGCCCCGCGCTGGGCCGACGGGACCACGGCGGCCGTCGTCATGTAGTGCAGCGGGAAGGTGATGGCGTGCGCGCCGAACGCCACCGTGACAAGCGCCAGGAGCGACGCCCGCGCGTCGGTGAAGGGGAGGGCCGCCATGGCCAGCCCGGCGACACCGACCGCGATCCCCTGCGGGGCGCCGCGCGACCAGCGGCCGGAGACCCCGCGCCGGTTCAACGCGTCGACCAGCGGGGACACCGCCAGCAGCAGGACGAAGCTGAATGCCGAGACACCGCTGATGAGCGTGGCCGCCCCGCCCGGTGACATGTCGAGCCGCGTGCGCAGATAGGCGGGCAGCCACGCGTGGCCCAGGGCCAGCGCCCAGGAAGCACCGAAGGCCCCCGCGATGCTCCCCAACACCGTGCCGTTCAGCAGCAGCCTGCGGTACGGCAGCCGGGTCGCCACTCCGGTGTCGGACGTCGCGCCGCGCGCGGGCTCGTGGTCGTACGGGCCGTCGTGCCCCGCCCGCCACCACAGCAGGCTCCACAACACGCTCACCGCCGCCAGCGCGGCGAAGGCCGAGCGCCAGCCGAACGCACCGATCAGCCAGGTCACCACCGGTGCGGCGATCAGCGTGCCCAGTGCCGCCCCGCTGATCTGCAACGCCGACGGCAGGCCCCGCCGGTCCTCCGGAAACCACTTGTACAGCGCGTGCATGGACATCGAGGCGGCCGGCCCCTCGGCCGCGCCCAGCAGCACCCGCCCCGCCACGAGCGCCGGTACGGACGCCACGACGAGCACGGGCAGCTGCGCCACCGCCCACGCGGCGGCCATCACGAACAGCAGTATCCGGCTGGAGATCCGTGCAGAGAGGAACCCGACGACCAGTCCGGAAAGGCTGAACAACAGGGCGAAGGAACTCGATATCAGGCCGTACGTGCTGTTGCTCATGTGCAGCTCATCCATGATCGGCACGGCCGCGAGGCCCAGGACGGCCTTGTCCGCGTAGTTGATGAGCATGAACGACACGATCAGCGCGGCGACCAGCCATGCGCGCGGTTTCACCATGAAGCACTCCCTGCGGCGTCGGAGGGGGAGTATGTTCTCCTACAGACTGTCCAGTAACAGTCGTCCAATACGTGAACCTAGGTGTCCGATCACTGCCGGGTCAATGGTTCGGGCGGGTGGCACGGACAGCGCATATGACCCCGAGACGGGAGTGACCATGACCGAGACGGCCCCGCTGAGCGATCTGCTGTGGACCCGCGGCTACACGGACCCGGCCTGGATCCGCCGCTTCACATCCCAAGGCCGCGAGCTCTCCCCCAGCCGTAGGGTCTGGCGGGGGCAGGCTCCCGTCCGTCACCTGCCGCGCGGTGAGTCCGACCTCGACTCCCTCGACCTCGTCACCGACGCGGGCCCGCTGAAGCTTCCGGACCTGTTCACCGCGGCCCGGACGGACGCGTTCCTGGTGATGCACCGGGGCCAGGTCGTCTACGAGCGTTATATGCACGGCGCGGACGCGCACACCCCTCACTTCAACGCGTCGGCGGCCAAGTCCTACCTCGGCCTCGCCGCGGCGACACTCGCCCATCAGAGGCTGCTGGACCGTACCGCCCCGGCCTCCGCCTACGTCCCCGAACTCGCCGGAACTGCCTTCGGTGACGCCCGGGTCCAGGACCTGCTGCACATGGGTACGCAAGTGAGCTACGCGGGCCGCCGCTTCGACAAGGCGATCGAGGCCCAGCGGTACTACGCGGTCATCGCCCCGCAGTTGCGGCCGTTCGGCTACAGCGGGCCGACCGGCATCCGCGAGCACCTGCTGACCGCCCGTGCCACCGGGGCGCCGGGAAAAGAGTTCCGCTACGAGAACGGCAATGTGGAGACGTTGGCCGAAGTCCTGCGCCGGATAACGGGCCTCACGACGTCGGCCCTGCTCAGTGACCTACTGTGGAGCAAACTGGGAGCGGAGGAGGACGCGTACTACATCCTGGACGGCGACGGGGTCGAGGCCGCGTGCGGAGGGTTCAGCGCCACGGCGCGGGATGTGGCCCGGATCGGTGAAATGCTGCGCTGCGGCGGGGCCGTGGGGGACCGGCAGGTGGTCCCGGAGGAGGTGGCCTGCACGATCGTCAGCGGCGTGCCCGACGGTTACCCCCGCCGCGTCCGCTTCCCGGCCGCACCGCCCGACTCACCCGCCAACCTCTCCTACCACGACCTGTGGTGGATCCCGAACGACCCGTACGACTCCTACCTGGCCAGCGGCATCCACGGCCAGCGGCTCTTCGTCTCGCCGGGCCTGGACCTGGTGGTCGTCCACTTCGGCTCGCAGGTCATGTCGCCCGCGGTGGAGCCGGTCCCGCTGGTCCAGGCGTTCGTACGGATCGGCATTCATCTCAATTCATAAGAAAGCAAGGTGAGCTGGAAGCGCCGGGCCTTGTGTCAGTACCGGCTCTCCTGCAAGGGCCCGTGTCGTCCCGGTGCTCGCGCTCGTCCCCCGCGCGCAGCGCCAGGGACTCAGGGGCCAGCAGGTGGGCGCAGTCCCGCTCGACGCGGATCAGCCCGTCGCGCCGGAGCCGGGCCAGCGCCCGGTTGACGGTCACCCTCGTCACGCCGAGCGTGTCCGCCAGCGCCTGCTGTGTCCCGGGGCTCCGCACCCGCGCGGGTCCCGGGGCGCCCGCCTGCCTGAGCACGCTGCCGACGGGGTGGCCGCGCGGCACGGACGCGGCCCACAGCTCCCGCAGCCGCGCCTCGGGCACCGACGCGAACAGCGGCACGGCGCCCAGCGCGCGCCACGTCAACGGCTCGTCCCCGGCCATGGCCACCTCCCCCGACCCCGACGTCACTGATCGGACCACCGGACGGCGATCGTGCAGAGCCGCTTCGTCGCCCGGGTGAGCGCGACGTAGAGGTCCCGCTCGCCTCCGGAGCGGGCCGCGATGATCTCCTCCGGGTCCACGACGACGACCGCGTCGAACTCCAGACCGCGCGCCTCGGACGCCGGTACGAGCCGCGCCTGCCGCGCGATCCCCGCGGACGTCAGCTCGTCCAGCCTGGTGTCCGCGCAGATCACCCCGAGCAGTTCACCGGGGTGCGCCGCGGCCTGGGCCCGGAGCTCCTGTGTGACGGTGGCGGCAAGTGTGTGCGGGGGTGCGGTGCGGGTACGGGGCGCCTCACCGCGACGGATCGAGCGGCTCGGGGTCTGACCGGGGGCGATACGGGCGAGCAGATCCCGGGTGGTGGCCAGGATCTCCTGTGTGGTGCGGTAACTGACGGTCAGGGTGTGCAGGTCGAACCGCGAGCCGACATGGGGGTTCAGCGCCTGCTGCCAGTCGTGTGCGGTCGACGCCGGGCCCGCCTGGGCGAAGTCGCCCACTAGGGTCATCGACCTGGCCGGGCAGCGGCGCACGACCATCCGCCACTGCATGGCGGTCAGCTCCTGCGCCTCGTCGACGACGACGTGTCCGTACGTCCGCTCCGGCGGGCCGTCGAGCAGGCTCGCCGCCTCGTCCAACAGCGGCACATCGGCGTCGGTCCACTCGTCGGCCCACGCGTCGGCCCGCGCGTCGGTCCACGCGTCGGTCCGCCCGTCGGTCCTCCGCCCACCGTCGGCGTGCGGAGTGCGCAGCAGCCGGGACCGTTCGTCATCGGTCAGCCGCGGCAGATGCTCGGCGAGTGCGTCGGGGTCCGTCAGGAGGGCCCGTACGACGTCGTCGGGCGCGAGCCGTGGCCACAGCGCTTCCACGGCACCGTCGAAGTGGGCGTCGTCCAGGAGGTTCGCCCGGACGGCCCGGGCGTCGAACTCATCGGCCGGCCCCTCGGCCGGTGCGTCGTCGAGGCCGAGCCGGCGCAGGTCGGCCGCCGCGGCCCGGTCGAGGTCGAGGCCGGTGCTCTGCGCGACCTCGGCGTCGATGCGCTCCAGGGTCTCGGCCGTGCCGCGTTCCAGCGCGTGGGTGACGGCGTCGGCCAACAGCTCCTTGAACACCTGGCGCGCCCGGTTGTGTCCCACGTCGGCTGCCACGGCCGCGTCGCGTGCCCTGGCGACATCCCCGTCCTCCAGGCGGATCCATTCCTGTCCCACGCGCACGGCGAAGTCACCGCCCGGTGCCTGCCGGGCGCGGACCAGGCCCGCCAGGGCGTCGGCCAGCGCGGTGCCGCCCTTCAGGCGGGCCGTGTCGATCGGCTCCACGGCGTCCGGAACGACCCTTGCCCTTGCCAGCTCCTGACAGGTCGACAGGACGACATCGTTCTCCCCGAGCGAGGGCAGGACCTGGGAGATGTAGTCCAGGAACCGCGCGTTGGGGCCGAGCACCAGGACACCGCGCTCGGCGGCGCGCGGAAACGCGTACAGCACATAGGCCGCCCGGTGCAGCGCCACTACCGTCTTGCCGGTGCCGGGGCCGCCCTGCACCACCGTCACCCCCCGGTGCGGGGACCGGACGACGTCGTCCTGCTCCGCCTGCAGCGTCGCGACCGCCGCCCGCATCCGTCCCGTACGCCGCGCCTGCAGCGCCTCCGCCAGCGGGCCGTCGCCGACGACGTCGTCGGCAGTGGGGGCGGAGCCGTCCAGCAGCTCATCGCTCACCGCCGCCACCGCGCGGCCCTCCAGCCGCAGATGACGGCGGCGCCGCAGGCTCATCGAATGGATCGGGGTCGCCTCGTAGAAGGGCCGCGCCGCTTCCGCGCGCCAGTCCACGAGCAGCGGCAGATCGTCCTCGTCCGTGTGCAGGCCGAGACGTCCGATGCGCAGGGCCGTACCGTCCGCACCGTCGATCCGGCCGAAGACCAGCCCCTCCTCGGCCCCTTCCAGCCTGCGCACCTCCCTCGCCAGACGCCCGGCGGCGACCTCGCGCTCGTACACCTCGCCCGCGCTGTCGCTCCGCCCGGCCGATGCCTTCAGCACATCGGCCAACTGCGTCCGCGCATCGGCGATCCGCTCGCTGATCAGTCCGTACAGGGCAGACACATGGGTCTGCTCCAACTCGACCTGGCACCGCGCGGCGGTATCGGTGATCTGCGACAACACATGGCTCCTCTCGGGAATTCAGCCGCACCACTATGCGGCTGAATTCCCGAGAAAGTAAGTCTTGACTTACTTGGGCGGATCGGCCCTCAAAAGCTACCGCCCCGGGGCATCGCTCAGGGCGCGGTGCGGGTGAAATGGAACGGGCATGTGGTGCCGCCCTGGCCGATGGTGGTGGCACGGTCGAAGCGGAACCCGTGCCTTTCCGGGTCGATCGCCTCGATCCAGTTCCCGCCGAACGCGCACATGACAGGCGTCAGTTCCGCAGCGGAATTCGCCGTGAATACGTGGTGGCAGAAACACCGGTGAATGTCCACCAGATATCGCTGATCGTCGTCGGCGGGGCGCTGAAAGATGAAGGTCTTGCCGAAGGCGTATTCCCTTCACCCCCGCCCCCGAACGCCTGGCCGCCCGCCCCGCCCACTGCGAACGCCTCACCACCCTGCGCGAGGCGGGCGAACTGGTGGCGGCCGGGCCGTGGGCGGACGACACGGGCGCGCTCCTCGTCTTCGACGTGGACCGGGTGCGCCTGGACCGGATCCTGGCGGCGGATCCGCATACGGCGTGACAGGGGTCGAGGTGGTACGGGTGCGGGAGTGGACGCCGGTGGTCGGGCCATAGAGCCGCCACCGAGCGGGGCTTCAGGTCCGGGCGGTTGAGGCCCCGGGCGGTTCAGGCCCCGGGCGGTTCAGGCCCCGGGCGGTTCAGGCCCCCGGCGGTTCAGGCCCCGGCGATGACCGTGGTCACGACCTTGCGGACGGCGTCGGCCTCGGGCGGGGTGCCCTTGCGGTCGGCGAACAGCAGATGTGCGGCCCCGATCAGCGTGGGGGCGAGCGTGTCGAGGTCCGCGTCCGCCGCGATGCGCCCCAGGTCGCGCTCGGCGGCGAGGTAGCCGGCGACCATGGCCGCCGCCTCGGTCAGCACCGGGAGCCCGGTCGTCGGCCTGGTCTCGCGCAGCCGGGCGCGCAGGTCGTCGCGGGAGATGACGAGGCCGACGACGGCCACGGCGACCGAGCCGAAAAGCTCCGTCAGCGCGCGGGTGAGGTTGTCGGCGACGGTGCCGGTCCCGGCGGACTCGCGCAGGGCGGCGGCCTGGTGGTCGAGCCGGGCGATGCGGTCCAGCACGAGCTCGGCGAGGAAGGCGTCGAAGTCGGCGAAGTGCCGGTGCAGCACCCCCTTGGCGCAGCCCGCCTCCGTGGTGACCGCGCGGCTGGTCAGCGCGCTCGGTCCGTCCCGGAGCAGGACGCGCTCGGCGGCGCCGAACAACTGCTCGCGCGCATCGCGCAGGGCGACCCCTGTTGGCATCGTCCGCACCTCCTCCTGGCTTGGTGGGACTGTACCCGGTTGACGAGTGGGCAATCGCCCACTCATAGTGGGCACATGCCCACTACTGGATCTGAGCAAGCACCTCGTTCCGGACGCGAGTCCCATCACGCCCGCGAGATGGCGGAGTCATTCGGCTCGGACGCCGAACGCTACGACCGGGCCCGGCCCCGCTACCCCGACGCCCTGGTGGACGCGATCACCGCCGCGAGCCCCGGCCCCGACGTCCTCGACGTCGGCATCGGGACCGGCATCGCCGCCCGGCAGTTCCAAGCGGCCGGCTGCACGGTGCTGGGCGTCGACGTGGACGCCCGCATGGCCGAGTTCGCCCGCCGCGGCGGCGGGCTCGACGGCGGCGCGCTCGAGGTCGAGGTCGCGGCCTTCGAGGCCTGGGACCCGGCCGGCCGGACCTTCGACACGGTCATCGCCGGCCAGACCTGGCACTGGATCGACCCGGTCGCCGGAGCGGCCAAGGCCGCCGGGGTGCTGCGGCCCGGCGGCCGACTGGCCGTGTTCTGGAACGTGTTCCAGCCCTCACCCGATGTCGCGGAAGCCTTCGCCGAGGTCCACCGCCGGGTCCTGCCCGACTCGCCCCGCAACCCCTGGGCCGCACTCGACCCCTACTCGACGCTGTTCACCAAGGCGGTCGACGGAATACGGCAGACGGGCGCGTTCGGCGAGCCGGAGCGGCGGCGGTTCGACTGGGAGCGCGGCTACACCCGGGAGGAGTGGCTGGATCAGCTCCGTACCGGCGGCGACGCGAGCCAGCTGCCACCGGCCAAGCTGGCGGAACTGCTGACCGGCACCGGGGCCGCGATCGACGCGATGGGGGGCGGCTTCACGATGCGGTACGCCACGGTGGCGGCGATCGCGGAGCGCACCGGGGCCGCCTGACCCGGCGTACGGGCCGGCGCCTGTCCCCGCCCCGCCCTGGCGGCAACCATGGCGGAGGGCGTCCGTTGGCTCGTGTGTGACCACCAGCCTGGACGCCCTTGGGGGCTGAGCGTCCGGCCGGGGGCGGCAGACGTCACCGTTCGGCGCCCCGGGCCTCTGCCATGTTCTTGATCACGGCGGGCAGCAGCCCGGGGAACCGCTCCTCGAACTCGTCCGCCCGCAGCCGGGCGCTCTGCTGCTGCCCCTGGTGGCTTCGCCAGATGAGCCCGCACTCGCGCAGGACCCGGAAGTGGTGCGAGGCGTTCGACTTGCTGATGCCCAGGTCGTTGTAGATCACCGAGCACTCGGTCTCGCCGCGCTCGGCGAGCAGCGCGACGATCCGCAGGCGCAGCGGATCGCTCAGCCCGTGCATCGCCTGGGCCAGGCTGACGTTGGCCAGTTCGGCATGGAATCTGTCCCGCATGGCATCGACCCTACTGCGCCCGTCGGGGCTTCCAAAGGTTCAATGACCCTTGTACCGTTGGACCATGAACCCAAGGATCTACCTCCTGGCTCTTGGCACCTTCACCGTGGGAACCGAGGGATACGTGATCGCCGGCGTACTCCCCGACGTGGCCCACGACCTCCACTCGACGGTGGCCCTGTGCGGCCAGATGGTCACGGTCTTCGCCCTGGTCTACGCCCTCGCGGGACCGCCCCTGATCGGCCAGTTCCAGCACGTGCCCCCCAAACGGCTCCTGGTCTGGGCCGCGTTGGGGTTCGCCGCCGCCAACGTACTCGCGGCCGTCTCCCCCGACTTCGCGACGCTGGCCATGGCCCGCGTCCTGGCCGCACTGGGCGCGGCCCTGTTCGCGGCACCGGCGGCCGCTGCGGCGGCAGCGCTGAGCAAACCCGAGGAGTTGCCACGCGCGATCGCCGTCACCGCCGGCGGCAACGCGGTCGCCCTCACCCTCGGCGCCCCCATCGGCACGGTGGTCGGCGCGGCGCTGGGCTGGCGGGCGTCCTTCGGCTTCGTCGCCGCCTTGGCCCTGGTCACCGCCCTGGCCATCGTGACCTGGCTGCCTGACGTTCCCGGTACGGCGGGCGCGACGGCGGGACGCCTGAACCTGCTGCGCCGGGGCCCGGTCCGCTGGGGCCTGGTGACGACGTTCGGTCTCTTCCTCGCGGCCTACACGATGTACACGTACATCACCCCCATCGCCCACCGGGCGGCCGACCTGGGCAGCACCGGCGTCGCCGCGCTGATGGTGGTGTTCGGCGCGGGCGGCTTCACTGGTGGCCGGCTCATCGGCTCGGTGCTGGCGAAGCACGCGCTGACGAGGGTGCTGCGGACGGCGCTACTGTTGATCACCGTGTTCCTGGCGGTCCTGACGCTGCTGGCGCTGGCCCACATCCCGACGGCGGCCCGAATCATCGCCTTCCCGCTCCTGTTCGCCTTCGGCATGGCCTGGTGGTCGGGCGGCATCAGCCAGCAGACCCGGCTGGCGGGCCTGGCCCCGCAGCAGCGCTCCCAGGCCCTCGGGCTGCACTTCTCGGCCCAGTTCCTGGGCGTCGCGGTCGCCGGTGCGCTCGGGGGCGTGACCCTGTCCGCGGCGGGCGCCGCCGGAGTGCCCGCGGTGGCCGGGGCGATCGCCCTGGCGGCACTGGTGAGCGTGCGTCAGGTGCTGCCGACGGCGAGCGACACCAGCGATGACGGTACGGCGACGGCCGCGCCGGCCGGACGGGGGTCGGCACGGGTGCGGTGAGCGGGTCCGCAGTCGAAATCAGCGCTCAGTGGGCTTGTCCTGCAGTGGCGTCGTCGAGCGTGATGCAGATACCCACCGTGCCCTCCCGGCCACGGCGCAGCACGCTCCCCCACACGGTGAGCCGCCCGGTCAGGCCGTACTTGCGGCGCAGGAGCCCGCGATAGCGCTCGACGTCGGCCCCGTACAGGACCTCGGCGCGGCCGGGGACGTCGTCGCCGCGTCGGTTGCCGCGCAGATCACACGGCGCGACCAGGACATCGCCCCGACTCGTCAGGAGGGGCCGCGGCTTCACCATAGCTGTCCACTTGGCTGTCCCCCTCGGGCGCCGCCCGGCCGATGTGCTCACCACCGTCGGCCCAGGGACCGGCACCGGCGCCGGCCCCTGCCGTGCCCCCCTCGGCGGGCGGACCTCACGCCGCCTGCCTCACCGACATCACCGCCCACGGCGAGAGGTCCACATCGATCTCAAGCACGCCATTGTCAGGCACAGTCAGCGTGAAAGTGCGGAGTGCGTCGGCAACAGCGCTCAAGTAACTGCTCTCCGCCCGAGACAAATTGAGGGGAGATCCGAGCTGGTGCCACGCTTCGGCGACGTTCCCGTGCTCCCAGTCCATGATCTCGACGAGGAACGTGGTCCCCGGCTTGAGTTCACCGATCGAGTGGCGAATCCTTCGGTTCGGCCCCATCCCGGCCAGCGCGCGCGTCGCTGGATACGAGTTCGCCGAGCCGACAGCCCTCATGGCCATCTCATCGGGGTAGTTGAAGAACAGCGCTGACACAGCCGATGTGCGGCTGTCCCGGGTCACGACGCCGTCGGACGTCGCGAGGAGTAGTCGGTCACCCAGCCGTCGGAGCATGGTGAACGCGTGGAATGTCGGTTTGTGAATTCCGGCCTCGTTCACAAGGCCGAACCCGCCGTGAAACGGCCCGAGCCCGGCTCCTCCCTCCTCGAACACGTCCGTGAAGGTCCAGTAGGCGATCGAGTCGGCGAGGGTGGCACATTTCAGGTACGCCCGCGTGATGTACGTCGCCGCGAACAGCGTGTCATGGATGAAGTCGCGGGCAGACGGCGAGGTCGACCACTCCGTGATATGGATCTCCGCGTCCGGATAGGCACTGTTCGCCACGAGATCGCGGAGGAGGACCAGGTCGTCGAACGTCGCATCGGCGTATCGGGCGATGTGGACCGCCTGGCCGTCGGCGCCGTACGCAAAATCGGTCGGGTACAGATGAGTCGAGATGAAGTCGACCGGAAGTTTGCGCTTCGCGCACCAGTCGATGAAGTCTTCGATCCACACCGGGCGCCAGTCGAGGGCGTCCACGTCGGACGCGCTGGCCGTTTCGCGACTCGCCGCACGGTCCTCGACTTCGCCCTTGTAGCGGTCGTCGGGCACGAAGACGCTCGTTGCGGGCCCGCCCACCTTCAATTCGGGATCGATGTTCTTGATCGCCGTCACAGTATGTTCGTAGAGTTCGAAGTACTCCGTCTTCGTTCCCGTCCAAAAATGCGGAACCAGGTTGGGTTCGTTCCACACCTCGAATCGCCATTCACACACCTCCGCGAGACCGTACCGGTCGATCCAGTGTTCGACCGAACGCGTCACCAGCTCGACCCAGCGCGCCATGTCCTTGGGTGGGCTGCAGTGAGCACCCCACCAGAACACCGTCTCGTGTACCGTCGCCAACTCGCGTGGCATGAATCCCAGCTCAACGAAGGGACGGGCGCCGGACTCCAGGATGAAGTCGAACACCTTGTCCACGTAGCTGAAGGTGTACACCGGGGAGGCCAGGGGCGTGTTCGGGCCGAACCCGTGACCATAGGTCTCCCGGTACACGAACATGTCGTCGTGAAAGATGCCGTGGAAGCGGATGTAACGGAATCCGCAGGCGTCGACAGCCTCGCTGAACTGCTGTTGCCAGTCTGCGCGCAGTGCCTCATTCGCTCGTCCGGCGCCGACGCACTCTGCCCAGATGTGCGGCAGCGCGCTCTCGTCGCGCAGGTCGCCGTCGATCCGGAACCGAGGTTCGCTCAGAGCGTCGTTTGTCATGGTCTCATTTCTTCGCAGAGTCGTTCATGGAAAACGGTCGACTTCGCCACGGTGCCGACGTCCGAAGCGTCGCCCTTAGCCCTTGACGGCGCCGAGCGACACGCCTGACTGCCAATACCGCTGCAGACTGAGGAACGCGATGATCAGCGGTATGATCGTCAGCAGCGAGGCGGTGAGCACGAGATTCTGGACGAGAGCGCCGTTCCCCGCGGTCGATCCCAGCTTGTTCCATCCGTTGAGTCCGATGGTCAGTGGATACCAGTTGGGATCCTTGAGCATGACCAGCGGTAGGAAGTAGTTGTTCCAGATCGATACGAACGAGAAGAGCAGGACCGTCACGCTTGCCGGTGCGAGCATCGGGAGCGCGATCTGAATGAAGGTCCTGAGCTCACCTGCGCCGTCGACCTTCGCGGCATCGAGCAGGTCCGTCGGCACGGCTTCGGCCGCGTACACCCACATCAGGTACAGCCCGAAGGGGTTGATGAAACTCGGTATGAGAACGGCCCACGGGGTGTTGGTGATGCCGAGATGCGCGAACAGCAAGAACTGTGGGATCGCCAGGGCGATGCCCGGCACCGCGATCGATCCCAGAATGACGAACAGGAACACGCGCTTGCCGTTGAAGTGGAGCTTCGCCAGGGCATACCCGCCGAGGGCCGCCAGAAACGTCGACACGACCGCGCCCACGACGACGTAGATGACGGTGTTGAGCAGCCACCGGGAGAAAATGCCGTCCTGGTATCTGAACACCTCGACGATGTTGTCCCACAGGGCGAACTTGTGACCGGGCGCGAGCCCGAACGTGGAGACGAAGTCGGCCTGTGACTTGCTCGCGTTGATGACCAGCCACACGAGCGGCAGCAGACAGTACAGGGCGGACAGCCCTGCCATGACAGTGAGAGTTACGCTCTTCTTGGGGTTTTCCACGCTGTAGAGGCGACGGCGGTCGCGGTCATGACGAACCGATGTGCCGGAGGTCGCGACTTCCCTGGATTCAGCTCGCACACTAGTGATCGAAGGCATTCCTCAGTCCTCTGATTTGGACGGCGTAGGCGACCGCGATCGTGATCGCAGCCATGACGAGCGCGAGGGCTGCCGCATAGCCTTGCTGAGATCCGGTGAAGGCCAGGTTGTACGCGTACAGATTGGGCGTGTAGTCGCTAGTGATGCCGCTGTTGGCCACCATGGACGGCAGGATCTGCGGCTCGTTGAAAATCTGGAACGTGCCGATGATCGAGAAGATGATCGCGATGACCAGGGACCGTCGCAGTGCCGGTAGCTTGATTCTGCGGATTACTTGAAACTCGTTCGCCCCGTCGAGTGCCGCGGCCTCGTACAACTCGCGCGGGACGGCCTTGAGCACGGCGTAGAAGATGAGCATGTTGAAGCCGGTGAACGCCCAGGTCACCATCATCCCGATGGAGATGAGCGTGGTACTGGGGGTGAAGGGGTTGAGATCCGTGCCCAGAGCGTTGTTGAGGCTGCCGAACAGGCCATATTTGACGCCCAGCATGAATCCCCACATGAGAGTCGACACGACCCCCGGCACCGCATAGGGGAGGAAGATCGACACCCGCACGAACTTGGTGCCGTGCAGACGCCTGGAGTCCAACGCCAGCGCCAACGCCATGGCGAGGATCAACATGATCGGCACCTGGACGAGTGTGAACCAGAAGACCCGGCCTACACCGTCCCAGAACTGTGCGTCATGGAACAGCTTGGTGTAGTTGGCGAGCCCGGTGAACGTGTTGCCCCCGATAAGCTTCTGCTGGAAGAGGCTGAGGTAGCCGGCGTAGACGATCGGCACTATGTACACGAACAGGAACAGCAGTCCGAAAGGCGCGATGAACGCCAGTCCGATCTGTTTCCTGCCGCGCTTTCCGGCCGGCCCCCGGCGCTGCTTTGTATCTGACGACATCACAGCGGTGACGTCGAGACGGCCTGCGTGGCCCATTCCCGGTGTTCCTTTCGGTGCGCTGCCTACGCTGCCCTGGCGGGGAACCGCTAGTCCACCTCGAAACCCTGCTCATTGCCATACTTGGTCATGCGCTTCCTCCACTCCTCGAGGATTTCCGCGAGTGAGCCCTTTCCTGTGGTGTAGAACTTCGATACGAGGTCGGCGTAGGTCGATCGTGCCCACTCGAAGAACGGTGGGTACTGCCAGCCGCGCGCGACGATCTTCGAGGCCTTTGCCAGCACGGGGCCGACCTTCTGGTCACCGAAGTACTTGTCGACGTTGGTCCGGGAGTCCTTACTCGCCAACACCGACGTGTTCGGGACGAAGGCGCCCGCTTCGACGCGGGAAGAGAGGCCGCCGCCGTGCGTGAAGTACTCGAGGAACTTGAACGCCGCGTCCTTGTGCGCGGCAGCCGCGGGGATACCGAAGCCGCTTCCGCCGTTCTCAGCCCCGACCTCGTCGCCCTGCTTCCACTGCGGCATCAACGCGACTCTGAAGTCACCGGCGACCTTGGGTGCACGCTGAGGCAGTGACGAGGTCAGCCAGCCGCCCATGATCTGCGAGGCAAGGGTTCCGTCGTTGAGGGTGCGGTTCCAGTCGTCGGACCACGCCGTGACCTTGGTGTTGAGCAAGCCCTCGTCGAGCATCTTCTGCCAGAACGCCACGGCCTTGGTTGTGCCGGGATCCGTGAAGTCGATGTGCACCTTGGTGCCGTCCACCTGGAAGGGGCGACCGCCTGCCTGCCAGATGAGCGAGAGCAGGAAGAAGAGGTCCCCGGTGTCCTGGGCGATGTAGTGGTCACCACCGAGCGCGCGAACCTTCTTGGCGTCCTCGTAGTACTCGTCCCACGTGGCCGGAGGTTTCTTCACCCCGGCCTTTCTGAGAGTGGCCTCGTTGTAGAACATGACCGACGGACCGTAATCCGAAGGCATCGCGTAGACCTTGCCATCGACTGTCACGTCATTCCACGCGGCCTCGACGTAGTCCTTCTTGAACTTATCGGCGCCAAATTCCCCGAGATTGTCGAGCTTGCCGGGAATGGCAAAGTAGGGCACCGCGAAGTACTCGAACATCGCGAGGTCCGGCACGCCGGACCCGGCCTGGATCGCATTGTCGAGTGCCGTGTACTCGTCGTATGACGAGCCGGCGTTGACCACCTTGACCTTGATGTCCGGGTTCGCCGCCTCGAAACCGGGCACGGCCTTCGCGACCGTGTCGTCCCAGCTCCAGACGGTGAGGTTCACCCGGCCGTCGCCGCCGTCCGCCGATCCACTCGAGCAGGCGCCCAGTACGAGCGTCAGCACGAGCGCCGCGGAAGAGAGCCTTGCCTTCTTGCGGAGCGTCATGAGCCGCCTCCTCCTTGAGATGACCCGTAACTTTTTCGGAACCTTTTCGGAACTCGCGGCAACGTAATCGCCGCCATCCGCTCACGTCAAGGACTTGGACGTAATCGACACCAAGGTCGGCGCATGTGTAGCGTATGCTTGGGTTCGAAAAAGTTTCGACCACGAAACGGAGTCACGATGAGTCGGCGATCCAGTTCCGAACGAGCCACCCTCGCGGATGTCGCCCGGCTGGCCGGCGTCTCGACGGCGACCGCCTCGAAGGTCCTCAACGGGCGCAGCGACGTGGCGGCGAACACGCGCGACCTCGTCCTTGGCGTCATCGCCGAGCTCGGCTACAAGCCGACGACGGCGCGACGGGATGTGCAGCGGGAGCGCACGCTCGTCACTGTGCTCGACATCGTCGAGTCCCGCTACGCCGGGACGGTGCTCCAAGGGATCCTCGCGGCCGCGACCGCCGCACAGGCCGAGCTCCTCCTGCGCCTGCCGCCCGAAGACTGGATCGACACAAGCCGTACAGCGGCCCGTGCCTGGGTCGCGGACCTGCAGGCGTCCGGCGTCGTCGGCATCATCGTGCTCGCCGCCGCCGTGCCCGACCCGGTGCTCCTCGCCGCGGAGGACGCGGAGCTGCCGGTGGTGACGATCGACCCGATCGACACCACCGACTCGCGTGTCGTCAGCATCGGTTCCACCAACTGGGCGGGGGGTCGCTCGGCGACCGAGCACGTCATCAGGCTGGGCCACCGCAGGATCGCCTGGATCGGCGGCCCGCTGGGTTCCGCCCCCTCGGCAGAGCGCTTCCACGGGTACCAGGCCGCGCTGCACTCGGCGGGCATCACGCCGGACGGCGCGATGATCCGCCACGGCGCGTTCTCCGTCGAAGCGGGACTTCAGCACGCCCATGACATGCTGGCGCTCGACGAGCGGCCGACCGCGATCGTCGCGGGCAACGACGAAATCGCTGTCGGGGTGCTCGCTGCGGCCAATGAGCTCGGCATCACCGTCCCGGGGGATCTATCGGTTACCGGGTTCGACGACACGCCGCAGGCCCAATGGACAACCCCCCGGCTGACGTCCGTCGCGCAGCCTCTCGCCGGCATGGGCCGGATGGCCGTCGAGACCGCCCTCGGCATGGTCAACGGCGTCCAGCCCGCCTCCTGGCACCTCCAGCTGGCGACCACGCTCAATGTCCGTGACTCCACAGGCCCTGCCACATGACCTGATCCGCCCCCTCGGAGATCCATCGCGTCGCTTGCCCTCGACTCCGCCGACGATTCGACAGCGGCCCCCCGGAATCCCCGCCGGAACCCGTGGTCAAGGTCGGGGCCGGTGCGCTCACCACCGGTCCCAGTGCAGGACCTCCTCGCGCGGAATGCGGGGAGCGGGCTTGAAGTCGGTGCCGAGGGTGAAGGCCAGCGGGATGAACGCCGCCAGCATGACCTCCTCGTACGGCACGCCGAGCACCTGGGCCAACTCGCGTTCCAGCGGCCCCTGCGCGGTGGTCCACACCGTGCCCAGGCCGCGCGCCCGGGCGGCCAGCATGAAGCTCCACACCGCGGGCAGGATCGACCCCCACGCCCCCGCCTGCACGGCCACCGGGGCGCGGTCGGTCCGGCCCTCCACCCCGGGGATGACGAACGCGGGCACCCGATGGATGTTGTCGGCCAGGTGCCGCAGTCCGTCGAAGACCCGCTCGGTGGAACGGGCGTGATAGCTCATCCGCCACATGTCGCGCTCGGTCAGCGGCTGCCCGGCGGTCAGGGACAGGGCGCGCAGAAAGATATCGGCCACCGCCCGTCGCTGCTCCGGCTCGGTGACGACGAGGAAGTGCCAGCGCTGCCGGTTGCGCCCGGTGGGCGCCTGTACGGCCAGGTCCACGCACTCCTCGATCAGGGCACGAGGCACCGGGCGAGTGAGGTCCAGGCGCTTGCGTACCGCGCGGGTGGTGCTCAGCAGTTGGTCAGGGGTGAGATCCAGCGTCATGACGCTCCTCAGGAAGGTGAGGTGGTGGGTACGGAAGCGGGCGCGGGGCGGCGCAGGCGCATCGATTGACGGACAGACGATCGGACCGTATGGTCGCCAATCATCTGTTGTCAAACAATCTCTGGGGAGATCGATCTGCGGTAGGCTGACGGCTCACGGAGAAGGAGAGCGATGGCGACCACGAACAGAGCGGCGACCGACCGCACCCGGCCCGCGTACTTCGCGCGGCTCGCCGCCGAGCGGCTGGACATCGCGCTGTGCCGGGCCTCGGCCGCCGTGTCCCGCGCCGCCGACGCGCACGCGACCGAGGAAGGGCTCGGCGTCGGGCAACACCTCGTGCTCCAGATGCTCGACGCCGTCGGCCCCTGCTCCCAGCAGGCGCTCAGCGAGGAACTGCGGATCGACCGCAGCGTCATGGTCAGCATCTGCGACGACCTGGAGCAGTCGGGCCACATCCGCAGGGAGCGCAACCCCCGCGACCGGCGCTCCTACGCGGTCACCATCACCGACCCGGGCCGCCGAAGGCTCGCCGAGGCCCAGGCCTCGATCCCCACGTTCCTGGAGGACACCTTCCGCGTCCTCACCCCCGACGAGCGCGGCCAACTCGGCGCGATCCTCGGCAAACTCCTCCAGCCGGGGGACAGCGGGGAGCAGTAACGTGCCGGTCCATGACGGACGATGACGCGACGAACGCTCTGCTGATCAAGGCCAGTTCGCTGCTCCGCGACTGCGGCGAGCGGCTGATGGACGACGCGGAGACGGACGCGGTCCCGCGCCTGCTTGAGGAGGCGTCCCGCTGCTACGACGCCGTCGCGCGCAAGCTGAGCCCCGACGACGTGGAAACCGCCGTGACCGCCGCCACCGTCGCGGTCGGACGCTCGACGGTGGCGGCGCTGGCCCTGACGCGGTGCGTCCTCGACGAGCTGGACTGCGACTGGTCGTGGGAGGAGGAGAGCGACGGGCCGTACCTGGGCCATATGCGGGAGCTCGACGAGGACGGCATCAGCGAACCACTCGTCGCGCGGGCGATCGAGGCGGCTCGGGAAGCCCTGGACGCCGACCCCGGCGACCCTCTGGTGCCCCTCCAGCTGGCCCATGCGCTGTGCTGGTCCGGCGACCGGGACGGCGCGGTCGCCGCGTACGCCGAGGTGCTGCGGCGCGACCCCGAGGACCGTGTCGCGCGCGACAGGCTCGACGAGCTCGGGGAGGAGGTGCCCGAGGACGACGATTTCGACGGCACCGGGTCCCCGGACCGCTACGCGTTCGCCTTGGTCCGCGCAGAGGCCGGGAACGCGAGCTGGGGATGGTCCTCGACCGCGACCGCTTCCGGCTCGGTCGCCGCCGCGCGGAGCGACGCCGACGCGGTCCTCGGCAGCCTTGCCGACGCGGATCTCACCTGGGAAGAGCTCTCCGAAATGCTGAGGCTGACCCTCGAAATCCACCGTCCGGGCCAGCCGGTCACCCGCTTCGACCTCATCGGCCACGTCCCGGCCGAGCCCCGTAGCGGGTCATTCCTCATCGACTGGCCGGGCATCCCGGAGGGCGAGCCCTTGGACCCGCCCCTTCCGCCCGGACGGCCGGTCCGGATCGGCGGTCAGACCTGCTTCTACGGCGTCAGCGACGCCCCGCGTGGGTGAGGAAGGCGGTCCAGCCTGCCGTGTCGCGGGAGTGCGGGCGCCCCAAGGTGTTCCCGGGCTGACCGCCCGGCGGGCGCCCGCCGCACACGACACGCTTAGCTGTTCGGGCAGGTATCAGCCGAGGGCGGGTCAGCCCAAAGCGGGGTAGTCGGTGTAGCCGCGGTGGTCGCCTCCGAAGGAGGTGGCGCGGTCGGGGGTGTTGAACGGGCCGCCGGCGGCGAGGCGGGCCGGGAGGTCGGGGTTGGCCAGGTAGAGCGCGCCGTAGGCGATCAGGTCCGCCGTGCCGTCCTCCACCAGACCCAGCTCCTCCGGGCCGGTCGGGTCGGTTCCGGTGAACGGGTTGAGGATGAAGGTGCCGGGCCACTCCTTGCGCAGGCGCAGGACCAGGTCCCGTACGCCCGGGGCCTCCAGCTGGTGCAGATAGGCCAGGCCCAGCGGGGCCAGCCGCGCCACCAGGGCGCCGTAGGTCTCGTGAAGGTCGTCCTCGGCGATGTCGTTGTAGGGGTTGCCGGGCGAGATGCGGAAGCCCACCTTCTCCCCGCCGATGGCCTGGGCCACCGCGGTCGCCACCTCGACGGCGAAGCGGATACGGCCGTCGACCGAGCCGCCCCAGGCGTCGGTGCGCCGGTTGGCGTTGGGGGCGAGGAACTGGTGGACCAGGTAGCCGTTGGCGCCGTGGATCTCCACGCCGTCGAACCCGGCGGCGACCGCGTTGCGCGCCGCGGTGGCGAAGTCCTCGACGGTCCGGGCGACCTCGGCGTCGGTCAGTTCCTTGGGGGTGACGAAGTCCTTGGGGCCCTCGTGGGTGAACACCTGCCCCTGCGGCGCCACCGCGGAGGGGGCGACCGGCAGCAGCCCGTCCGGGAGCAGGCTGGGGTGGCCGATACGGCCGGTGTGCATCAGCTGCGCGAAGATCACCCCGTCCTCGCGGTGCACGGCGTCGGTCACCTTCCGCCAGGCCTCGACCTGCTCCTCGGAGTGCAGGCCCGGGGTGTCGGGGTAGCCCTGTCCGACCACCGACGGCTGGGTGCCCTCGGTGACGATCAGCCCGGCGCCCGCCCGCTGCGCGTAGTAGGTCGCCATCAGGTCCGTCGCGGTCGCCCCGGGGCCGTACGCGCGGCTGCGGGTCATCGGGGCCATCACGATGCGGTTGGCCAGGCGCTTGCCGCCCAGGTCGTACGAGTCGAATGCCGTCGGCATGATCACATTCCTTGTTCCCGGAGGGGCGCCGCACCGTGCGACACCATTGCCTGTCCGAACAAGTAAATCGAGGAAGGCCATTCCCGTAAAGCTGTGAGCTACGTCACTCATTCACCCTGTCCTGCCGCGATCTCCAGCGCACACGGGCTCAGTCCGTGCCGGTATCGAGCGCGATAGGCTCGTTCCTGCTCGAGCAGCTACACATCGCAGCGAGGGACGAATGAGTCAGCCGAAGGACACGCCCGGCAGCAAGTCCGGCAGCCAGTCCGACGCCCAGTCGGCCGCCGCCGAAGCCGCGGCGACGGCCGAGATGGCCATGCCGCCCTCCGTCCAGGCCGGCGCCATGACTCACGCGATCTTCCGCGTCGCCCGGCTGCACCGCATGCTCGCCGCGCAGCTCCTGCGCCGCGTCGGCCTCCACCCCGGCCAGGAGCTGGTCATGATGCAGCTGTGGGACCTCGGCCCCCAGCGCCAGGCCGACCTGGTGCGTCTGCTCGGCTCCGACGCGGCCACCATGACCCGCACCGTCCGACGCCTCGAACACGCCGGCTTCGTCCGCCGCCACCCCTGCGCCGCCGACAAACGCGCCTTCATCATCGAACCCACCACCGCCAGCCTCGCCCTGCGCCGCCAGGTCGAGGAGATCTGGGCCGAACTCGAAAGCTCCGTCGCCGACAGCCTGACCCCCGACCAGCAGACGGAAGCCATCGACGCCCTGACCCGTATCGAACGCAGCCTCGTCCACGCCACCGCACGGCACGCCTCCGCCGAGCAGTAACGTGCCGGGCCGGTCCACACGGTGAGACCACGCCGGCCTCGCGCAGCGATCACCGTGGCGTGTGCCGTCAGACGGCCGATGCCGCCTGGGCCCGCTCCCGCACGACACGGCGGCGCAGGGGCCGGACCCCGAACGCCGGGTTGGCAACGCCCCAGGCCGCGCCTTTGCAGATCAGCTCCTTGTAGACGGCGGCGAACCGTCCGGTCAGGGCCGCCCTGACGGCGCGGTCGTCGGCGGAGACGTACTGGATCAGGCCTTCCTTGCGGCCCAGCGAGATGCACTGGTTGAAGTAGCGGAGCGACACGTTCGGGAGCTTCCCGCCGGTCAGCCGCGCCGCGATGGCGTCGGCGGCCTGCCACGCGGTGGGGACGCCCGAGGCGCACGACATACGCAGCGGCTTGTCGCCGGGGCCCATCGCCATGGCCGCGTCGCCGATGGCGTACACGTCCGGGTGCGAGACCGAGCGCATGGTTCGGTCAACGACGATCTGGCCGGTGCCGGTGACCTCCAGGGTGGTGGCCTGCGCGATCGGATGGACCGCGAAGCCGGTGGTCCACACGGTGACCGCGGCCGGGATGGCGTTGCCGTCGGCGGTGAGGACGCGGTCGGCCTCGACGCCGGTGACGGCGGTGTGCTCGTGCGCGGTGATGCCGAGCCTGTCGAAGACCTTCCGCAGGTGCCGGCTGCCTTTGGGCGAGAGCCAGTCGCCGAGGCCGCCGCGGGCGGCAAGGGCGACGTCGAGGTCCGGGCGGGCCTCGGCGATCTCGGTCGCGGCCTCCAGGCCGGTGAGGCCGCCACCGACGACGACCACGGGCTGTCCGGCGTCCAGGCGGGCCAGGCGCTCACGCAGCCGGAGCGCTCCGGGGCGGCCCCCGATCTCGTGGGCGTGCTCGGCGGTGCCGGGGACACCCTGGTCGTTCCAGCCGCTGCCGAGGGCGTACACGAGGGTGTCGTACGCCAGCTCCTCGGCGCCGTTCTCGTCGCTGACGGCGACGGTCTTGCGGTCGACGTCGACGCCGGTGACCTTCGCGAGCTTCAGTTCGACGCCCGTGCCCGCGAACATCTCGTGGAAGGGCCGGGGCTTGAGGTCCTGGCCGACCGCCAGTTGGTGCATCCGGACCCGCTCGACGAAGTCGGGCTCGGCGTTGACGAGGGTGATGGCGACGTCCTCGCGGCTCAGCCGCTTGGCGAGGCGCCCGGCGGCGATGGCTCCGGTGTATCCGGCGCCGAGGACGGTGATGCGGTGCGGCATGTCCGTGCTCCTGTCTGTTCCTGCCTTCAGCGAGTCGCCCCTTGAACCGGGCGGCCCGCCGTTTCCTGACAGGAACGCGATGTGAAGCACCTCACACCGGATCAGAGCCGGGTCAGAACGCTATGAGCAGGGGTTCCCCGTGGTCGGCGGCCGCCCATCGCTCGGTCGCGCGTTCGAGCTTGTCGGGGTTGACCTGGTTACGGAACGCGGCGATGCCCTCGGCCGTGACCTCCAGACACAGGACACCGACGACCTGGCCGTCGACGACCCCCACGACGGCGGGGTCGCCATTGGCGGTCGTGGCGTAGACCTCCATCGATCCGCCCACCAGGTCGCGCTTGGCCTTGCCGGGTTTGAACAGGCCCCACATGAACTTCGCGACCGCGACCGCGCCCTCGAACGCCTTGGCGCGGGCCGGTACCTTCCCGCCGCCGTCGCCGATCGCGATGGCGTCCTGGGTGAGCAGCCGCACCAGCGGCTCGGTCCGGCCGCTGGTGGCGGCGGCGAGGAACTCCTCGACGATCCGCCGGGCGGCGGCCTCGTCGATCTCGGTGCGGGCCCGGCCGTCCGCGACGTGCTTCTTGGCGCGGTGGAAGATCTGCTGACTGGACGCCTCGGTGATGTCGAGGATCTCGGCGATCTCCCGGTGCGGGTAGTCGAAGGCCTCCCGCAGCACGTACACCGCCCGCTCGTTGGGGGAAAGGCGCTCCATGAGGGCGAGGACCGCGTACGACACCGACTCGCGCTGCTCGGCGGTGTCCGCCGGGCCGAGCATCGCGTCCCCGGCGAGCAGCGGCTCGGGGAGCCACTGGCCCACATAGGTCTCGCGCCGCGCGCGGGCCGAGGTGAGCTGGTTGAGGCACAGGTTGGTGAGGACCTTCGTCAGCCAGGCCTCGGGGACCTCGATGCGGTCGACGTCGGCGGCCTGCCAGCGCAGGAACGCCTCCTGCACGGCGTCCTCGGCCTCGCTCGCGGAGCCGAGGAGACGGTAGGCGATGGCCTCCAGACGGGGCCTGGATGCCTCGAACCGGTCCACGTCGCTCATGCTCAGGGGCATGGGCCCGATCCTACTCGCGGCCCTCCGGCGGGCGGCGGCGACCTGGGCCGGCTCACCCGCCCCAGGGCCGCGGAGGTCAGGCCCTCGACGGTCGGCGTCGGTCCTCGACCGTCCATCCGGCCCCCAACTCCCGGCGCAGGGCGCCCAATGCCGACATCTCGCCGCCCCGTGCCGGCAGGTCGCTGGCCTCCCGCCGGACGCGCCGTGAGTCCCGGGCGCGGGCGGCAGGGCGGCGGTCGAGGGTCAGCCGATGCGGTCGGCGGGGGCGTTGGTCAGGTAGGTGAAGCGGGCCTGAAGGGCGCCGGTCCTGGGGGCGGTCTCCGTCTCCTCCAGGAGGTCTCCCGTCTTGGGGTCGACGATCAGGCGGACGGTGGCGGACGTGGTCTTCCACTCCAGGGCCGTGCCGGTGCGGCCGGTGGCGTCCTTGGCGGGGCCGGTGACCTTGACGCCGGGAAGGCCGGCCAGGACGCGGTAGAGCGCGGCGCGCAGGTCGGGGCCGGCCGGGGACTCGCCCAGGAGGGCGGTGGCGTTGTCGAAGGTGCTCTTGGCCTTGCCCTCGGCGGAGTTGGCGGAGGGGAGCAGCGCGGCGAGGGCCTTGGGGTCGGTGGGGAGCTTGTCGAGCTGGTTCCAGCCGAGGGTCCGGTCGCCGACGGTGTACGCGCGGGCCGTGACGGCGACCTTGGTGGACCCGTCCGGGTTCACCTCGGTGGACTTCCCCTTCCGGTCCAGGTACCTGGTGTGCGTGCTCTCCTTCTCGCCGTCCGCCGGGACGGTGAGGTTGAGGGTGGTCTTCCAGTACGGGGCCTCGGTGGCGGGCGCGGAGGCCGCGACCTGAGCCATGTCGTTGAGGAACGCCTTGGCCGAGGCGGCCTGCGGGGGCCGCGCCGGTGCGGCGTCGCCGGAGGTGAGGGCCGGGTACACGACGACGCCGGCGGCCACGGCCGCAGCCACCGCCGTGACGACGACGCGGGGGCGGAGGAACAGCCCGGCGAGGCCCGCGCGGCGGCGGGGGCGCGCGGCCGAGACGGCGGCCTCGACGTCCCGCTCGATCGCCGCGCGGAGGACGGCCCGCGCCGCCGCCACCGTCTCGGCCTTCGGCGGCTCCACCCGGCCGGCGGCCATCAGGGTCTCCGCTCCGGGGAAGTCGAGGTGGTCCTGCGCGTGGTCGGAGTTGAAGGTGTCGGTGCGGGTCATGCGGATTCTCCTGTCTTGGACATCTGGGCGGAGGAGAGGAGGGCGCCGAGCCGCTCGCGCAGCCGGGTACGGGCGCGGTGCAGCCGGGAGCGGGCGGTGCCCGCGGGGACGCCGACGACCGAGGCGGCCTCGGTGGGGGTGAGCTGCTCCCATGCGATGAGCAGCATCAACTCCCGCTCGACGGCGGGCAGCTTGGTCAGCGCGTGGCGCAGCACCGGCGCGACCGCCGCGGCGTCCAGCCGCTGGTCGACGGCGTGCCACGGGTCGCTGGCGATACCCTCCGCGAACTGTGCCGAGCCGGGCGGCGCCTCCGTCTCCAGTCGGCGCCAGTGCGCCGCCAGGACGTGTCGGGCCACCCCGAACAGCCAGGCCCTGGCCGTCCCGCGCGCCGCGTCGAAACCGTGCCGGCCCTCGTACGCGCGCAGCCACAGCTCCGCCAGCAGGTCGTCCGCCGCGCCCGGGGCCCGCCGTACGAGATAGCCGTGCAGCGCCGCCGAGTGGCGGGCCACCAGCGGTTCGAACGCCGTCGGGTCCCGCTGCGAGCGCCGCAGCAGCTCATCGTCCGTATGTACTTCCCTTGTCACAGGGCCTCCGTCTCCGACCGCCGAAGTGGACGGTCACACCCCCTACTTGTCGGGCGGGGCCGAAAGCGTTCGCGCCGGGACACGGGCCTGTCGGAAGCGGGTGTTTGAATGCGGCCATGGATCCAGAGAGCACACTCTCCGCCCTTCGTGACTTCTGCGCCGAGCGCCTCGGTCCGGAGCTCGCCGGCCGGTACGTCGACTTGGCCCGGCCGGGCTTCGCGCTCACGGAGGCCGACGACCCCGGGCAGGCCGCCGGGCTCAGCCGGTTCGGGGGCAGAGCGATGCTGGAACCGGGCACTCCCTGGCCGACCTGTGACGGTTTTCCGCTGAGTCTGATCGCCGTCCTCGACGCCGACGCGCTGGCCCCCTGGCTCGGTGACGTCCTCCCCGCTTCCGGGGCGGGCCTGCTCAACTTCTTCTACCTCGACAGCGACTCCGAGCAGTGCGACCCCGAGTCGTACGACGTGGCGAGCAAGTACGGCTTCTGTGACGCGCAGGTCGGCGGGGTGATCGCGGCCCGCTTCACGCACGCCGTCGAGACCGACGCGCCCGCCCGGTCGAGCGTCTTCGAGCCGGTCCCGTGGGCGGCGAAGCCCGGGTTCGCCTTCCCCGACACCTGGGACCCGGCCTGGAAGGGCTTCGATGTGGGGCCCGACGCCGACGACATGGCCAGGGCCATGCCCGGCAGCCATGTGGAGAACTTGCTCACCGAGTGGTCGCGGCGGCCGGGCGCGCTCGATTCGGAGGACATAGCCTTCGGCTGGCCCCAGTTCCCCACCGGCAGCTCGCCGATGCTGCCGCACGACGAGGACCCCAACCGCCACCACCACCTGCTGCAGCTGTCCGGGCAGGACCAGTGGTCCATCGGCGGCGACGGCGGCTGGATGCACTGGTCGATTCCCACCGACGCGCTGCGCGTCGGCGACTTCAGCCGGGCGGTGCCGGCCCCCGACATCTGGTGACGGGAGGGTGTCCCGGAGTGTCCGGGACAGCTGTGCCCTCTGTACTGATGGCTCCCGCGTCGGTTCTTGATGGCTTCTTCATAGGTTCTTCATAGGGCCCCTCCTACGGTCAAGTCCGCCCGCACGCACCGGCGTTCGGGCGGTCACGAGTGATTGAGGGATCTGTTTCCATGAAGGCATGTGCGCGTCGGCGGTTCGCGGCCCGGGTGTGGCCGGCCGTCGTGGTGTCGGTGGTGGCACTGGGGCTGACCGGCTGCGGCGGGGGCGGCGGGGGCGGGGGCGAGGTGGCCTCGGCCCAGGGCGGCAAGCGCTCGTCGAGTGGGTCGAAGGCGGGTGAGGGCGAGGTCGCGCGGTATGTCGAGGGGCAGCGCAGGTTCGTCAAGTGTCTGCGCGAGGAGGGGCTTGACGTCCCCGACCCCGATGCGAAGGGGCACATCGACTACGGCGACGCGCGGGAGCTGAAAGCGGACCCGAAGTTCACCCGGGCCCAGGTGAAGTGCGAGGAGTTCTTGCTCCCGGTGCCCGAGGAGCTGGAGCGGCAGGAGGCGCCGGAGCTGTCCGCCGAGGAGATCGCGGCCAGGAAGCGCTATGCGAAGTGCATGCAGGAGAACGGGGTTCCCGAGGCCCCGGACGTCAACGACGACGGCTACTCCGACGAGGACTTCCAGAACGACGGGAAGATGGCGTGGGACCCGACGTCGGCACGCGCCAAACGGGCCATCCGCATCTGCGCGCCGATCATAGGAGACCCGGCCGACCCCGGTAAGGGCAAGGGCTGATGGGCGTCGGACGCAGGCCCGTCCTGGTGGCGGCGGGGGCCCTGGCGGTCACCGCCGTGGCGGTGGTCGGCGCGCTGGGGCTCGGCGGCGGGGACGGCTCGGACTCCGGCGGATCTGAGTCCGGGCGCGGTGAGAAGACGGTACGGGTCACCCGCGGCACGCTGGTCGACGAGACCGCGGTCGACGGGACGCTGGACCACGGGCCGGAGGTACCTTTCGAGACACGGGCCGAGGGCACCATCACCTGGCTGCCCGGGGCCGAGAAGACCGTCGCGCGCGGCGAGACGCTGCTGCGGGTGGACGAGGAGCCCGTCGTGCTGCTCTACGGGGACCTGCCGATGTACCGGGAGCTGGCGGTCGGCCGGGACCCGGACCGGCCCCTCCGTGGCCTGGACGTCAAGCAGTTCGAGTCCAACCTGGCGATGCTCGGCTACTCCGGCTTCACGGTGGACGACACGTACTCCCAGCTGACCGCCGACGCGGTCAAGCGCTGGCAGAAGGACCTGGGCAGGCCCAGGACCGGCAAGGTGGGTGTCGGGGACATCGCGTACGTGTCCGGGCCGGTCCGGGTCGCCCGTACGAGCGTCCGGGTGGGCGCCCAGGCCACGGGGAACGTGCTGAGCTACACGAGCACCGCCCGCTCGGTGACCGTCGAGTCACCGGCCGGGGAGACCGGCTGGGCGGAGCGGGGCCGTCAGGTGGACGTCGAGCTGCCGGACGGGCACACGGTCAAGGGCCGGGTGGCGGAGGTCGGGCAGAACGCCTCCCCCGCACAGGGCGCCGAGGGCGGCGAGGGGGACGGCGAGGGGGACGCGGCCAAGAACGCCAAGGTTCCGGTCCTCATCCGCATCAAGGACCAGGAGGCCCTGGGGCGGCTGGACAGTTCCCCGGTGACCGTCCGCTATGTCGGCCGCAAGCGCGAGAACGTGCTGACCGTGCCCGTGGCCGCGCTGGTGGCGCTCGCCGAGGGCGGTCACGGGCTCGAACTCGCCGACGGCGGCGCCGACGGCAGTGGCAGCGAAGGCAGTGGCGGCGGCAAGGGCGGTGGTGACAAGAAGGGCGGTCGCTTCGTCGCCGTCGAGACGGGTCTGTTCGCGAACGGCAAGGTCGAGGTCAGCGGGCCCGCCGTGCGCGAGGGCATGAAGGTGAGGATTCCCGAGTGAGGCCCGTGGTCGTCTTCGAGGGGGTCACGAAGACCTACCCCGGCGGGGTCGCGGCCGTCCGTGACACGGACCTGCTGATCCACTCCGGGGAACTGGTCGCCGTCGTCGGCCCGTCCGGCTCCGGGAAGTCGAGCCTGCTCCACCTGATGGGCACGCTCGACCGGCCGAGCGCCGGGCGGGTCACGGTCGACGGCCACGACGTGGCCCGGCTGTCCGACCGGGAGCTCTCCGCGCTGCGGGCGCAGCGGATCGGCTTTGTGTTCCAGCAGTTCCACCTGGCGCTCGGCGTGCCCGTGCTCGACACGGTGGCCGACGGGCTGCTCTACGCGGGCGTGCCCGTGCGGGAACGCCGGCGCAGGGCGTCGGAGGCGCTGGCCCGGGTGGGCCTTGGCCACCGGTCCGGCCATCTGCCCCATCAGCTGTCGGGCGGCGAGCGCCAGCGGGCCGCCGTGGCCCGGGCGGTGATCGGGGAGCCCGCGCTGCTCCTGGCCGACGAGCCGACCGGCAACCTCGACTCGGCCTCGGGCGCGGCGGTGCTGGAGCTGCTGCGGGAGCTGCACGCGGCCGGTACGACGGTGGTGGTGATCACCCACGACCGTGAGCTGGCCGCGGCGCTCGACCGGCGGGTGGAGATCCGCGACGGGCGGATCGTCGCCGACAGCGGGCCAGTTGCGGCAGACGCGCCGGACGCGGCGAGGCCGGCGGCCCCGGCAGGCACCGCGCACGCGACGGCCCCGGCGGGCGCAGCCCGCCCGGCGGACGCGGCTTCCATCGGCAGGCGGCCATGAGCCGGCGGCAGGGAGGGAACCGGCGGCTGCGGCCCGCCCGGCTGCGCCCCGCGGACTTCGTCCGCCTGGGCGGCACCGGGCTGCGTACCCGCCCGCTGCGCGTGCTGCTGTCCGCGCTCGGCATCGCGATCGGCGTGGCCGCGATGCTCTCGGTCGTCGGGATCTCCATGTCCGGGCGGGCCGAGGTGGACCGCAGGATCGACCGGCTGGGCACCAACCTCCTGCGGGTCGTCCCCGGCCAGGGCGGCCAGTCCGGGCAGGGGGAAAGCGTCCGGCTGCCCGAGGAGGCCCCGGCGATGATCCGGCGCATCGGGCCGGTGCGGCAGGTCTCCGCGACGGGCACGGTCGCGGACGCCAGGGTGTACCGGAACGAGTACATCCCCAGCGGGCGCACCGGCAGCATCGAGGTGCTGGCGGCCGAGCCGCGGCTGCTGGCCGCGGTGGGCGGGAAGGTCCGTACGGGCAGGTGGCTGGACTCGGCCACGGCCGAGTACCCAGGGGTGGTGCTCGGCCGGCAGGCGGCCCGGCGGCTGGACGTGGAGACCCCGGGCACCCGGGTGTGGCTGGGCGGCACCTGGTTCTCGGTGGTGGGCGTGGTGGACCGGGTGCCGCTGGCGCCCGAGCTCGACCAGGCGGCGCTGGTCGGCTGGCCGGCCGCGCGGGAGTACCTGGGGTTCGACGGCCACCCGTCGACCGTGTACGTGCGTACCGAGGACAGCCGGGTGACGGCCGTACGCGATGTGCTCGCGGCGACCGCGAACCCCGAGCACCCGGACCAGGTGGTGGTCTCGCGGCCCTCGGACGCGCTGGCCGCGCGCGAGGCGGCCGAGTCGGCGCTGACGGGGCTGCTGCTGGGGCTCGGCGGGGTGGCGCTGCTCGTGGGGGGCGTGGGGGTGGGCAACACCATGGTCATCTCCGTGCTGGAGCGCCGCCCGGAGATCGGGCTGCGCAGGGCGCTGGGCGCCACCAGCGGGCAGATCCGGGGGCAGTTCGTCACCGAGTCGCTGCTGCTGTGCGCGCTGGGCGGGGCGGCCGGGGCGGTGCTGGGCACGGGCATCACCGCCGTGTACGCGGGGGTGCGGGGCTGGCCGACCGAGGTGCCGCTGTGGGCCACCGCGGCCGGGGTGGGGGTGACGCTCGCCATCGGGGCCCTGGCCGGGCTGTATCCGGCGATACGGGCCGGGCGGCTGACCCCGACCCAGGCCCTCGCCGGGTCCTGAGCGGGCCGGGCCCTGAGCGGAGCGCCCTGATCCTGGGTTGCGGTGAGTATGGGACAGCGACACGCCGCGGCGTCGGCGTGTCGCTGTCCCGTACTCACCGCGAACTCGCTGGGCTCCCGGTCGTGGGGAGCTCGATGGTGAACGTCGTACCGACCCCGACCTCGCTCTCCACCCCTATCGTCCCCTGATGGTCCTTCACGATCTGGCGTGTGATGGACAGCCCGAGCCCGCTGCCGCCGGTGGCCCTCCCCCGCGCGGCGTCGGCCCGCCAGAAGCGGTCGAAGACGTGCGGCAGCTGCTCGGCGGGGATGCCGTGCCCGGTGTCGCTGACCCGCACCAGGGCCCGGGCGTCACCGCGCGCCAGGGACAGCCGGACGGTGCCGCCGGGCCCGGTGGCCCGTACGGCGTTGCTCACCAGGTTGCCGACGGCCTGCCGCAGCCGGTCCGGGTCGGCGTGCGCGGACACGGGGGCGCCGCCCGGCGTCTCGACGGTGAGGGCGACCCCGGCGCGCTCGGCCTGGGCCCGGTGGGAGGCGCGGCAGGTCTCCAGCAGTTCGCTCAGGGAGATGTCCTCGCGGTGGTAGGTGAGCGCGCCCGCCTCGGCGAGCGCCAGGTCCTGCAGGTCGTCGACGATCCGCTGCTGGAGCAGGACCTCCTCGTGGAGCGAGTCCAGCAGCTCGGGTTCCGGGTCGAGGACCCCGTCGCGCAGCGCCTCCAGATAGCCGCGCAGATTGGCCAGCGGGGTGCGCAGCTCATGGGCGACATCGCCGACGAGCCGGCGCTGACGCTCCTCGCTGGCCTGCAGCGATGCGGCCATGCGGTTGAAGGAGCGGCCGAGTTCGGCGATCTCGTCCCGGCCGGTCACGGGCACCCGGCGGGCCAGGTCGCCCTCGCCGAGACCGCGGGAGGCGGCGGTCAGGGCGCTGACGGGGCGGAGCACCGTACGGCTGAGCAGCAGCGCGCCGAGGATGGCCGCCGCCGCGACGGCCAGGGCCACCGTGACCGCGGGCGCGGCGGCGAGGGTGGGGGACGGCTCGTCGAGGGCGCCGAGGCGGACCTGGAGGGGCGGCGGGGCGGCGTCGCTGATCTGTTCGGCGAAGACCCGCTTGAGGCAGGGGGTGATGCCCTCGTCCGTGGCCGACACGCAGGGCCTCGCGACCTTGTCGTACCGGGCGTACTCCGCCGGTGCCGGCTTCGGCCGCCGGCAGGACCCGCGCCCGCCCGGTGTGCCGCCGCTTCCCGTCTTCCGGCCCGCCGCGTACGTGGGCACACCCTGGTCGTCCCGCCCGACCGTCACCTCGAAGCCGTTGCGGGTCAGGCAGGCCGCGTACGCCGTCCCGGAGCGGTATTGGGTGATCTCGCTGACGGTGAGCTTGAACGCCGCCACCGGGACCAGCCCGTCGGGCAGCCGCAGCTCGGGGCGGGGGTCGACCAGGAGCGGCGCGCCCGGGCCGGCCTTGCGGGGCTCACGGCCCATCAGGACGTCCGAGTCGGCCAGCGGCGCACCGGAGCCGGTCGTGGTGGTGACCCGTATCCGCTGCCCGGTCTCGGCGGCCAGCTCGCGCACGGCCGGCGCGACGCCGTCCCAGGTGCCGTGCCGCAGGCCGTACTGGCGCAGCTCGCCGGTGACCCGGTTGATGTCGGCCCGGTCGGCGGCGGCGGTCTCGTTCGCCTGCCGCGTGGCCTGGCGCAGCGTCAGCCAGGCGGTGGCCGCGGTGGCGGCGACCACGAGCAGCATCATCAGGGCGAGCGCCCGCAGCCGGAAGCTCACCGCGCCGGGCCCCGGCCCCGGTCCGGAGCCGTAGCCGGGTCCGGAGCCGGGTCCGGGTCCGGGTCCGCCAGCCGGTAGCCGCGCCCGTAGACGGTCTCCACCCTGCGGGGCGCCCCCGGCCCGCGCTCCAGCTTGCGGCGCAGGTTCATCACATGGGCGTCCACGGTGCGCTCCAGGACATTCTGCTCGAAGCCGAAGACCCGGTCGATGATCTGCGCCCGGGTGAAGGCGCGCCCCGGCTCGGCCGCCAGCAGGGCCAATATGGCGAATTCCTTACCCGTCAGCGCGATCAGCTCGCCCGCGAGCCGCACCTCGAAGCGCGCGGTGTCGACCTCCAGCGCCCCGGCCCGGATGACCGTCGGCTCCTCCGTGGCGGCCCGGGACCGCCGCAGCAGGGCCCTGACGCGGGCGGTCAGCTCCCGGGGGCTGTACGGCTTGGTCATGTAGTCGTCGGCGCCGAGGTCGAGCCCGAGGAGCATGTCCTCCTCGGTGGCGCGCGCGGTCAGCAGCAGGATCGGCACCTGGGACTCGGTGCGCAGGATGCGGCATACGTCCAGGCCGTCGACCTGCGGCATCATCACGTCGAGCACGATGAGGTCCGGGCGGGTGGTCCTGGCCCGGTCGATCGCCGAGCGGCCGTCGTGGACGGTCTGGACGGCGTTCCCCTCCCGCTCCAGATAGATCCGGATCAGCCGCGCCTGTTTCTCGTCGTCCTCGGCGACCAGGATGCGCGCGCCCAACAGCCCCCCTCAGCTCCCCCTCGGCCGTGTTCAGGCTCTGTTGACGACCGCCGACTGCGGCCGGATCGGCAGCCTGTTGACGGGGCGGCCGGATGCCGAGCGGACCGCGGCGGCCACCGCCGCCGGGGTGGTGACCACCGGCACCGCGCTGACGGCCTTGGCGCCGAAGGGGGCGACCACGTCCCGTTCCTCGACGAGTTTGACGATGTGGATGTCGGGGACGTCCACGGCGGTCGGCAGGGTGTAGCCGGTGAGGTCCGGGTGGCGGACCACCCCGCGGGAGGTGCGCAGGTTCTCGGTGAGGGCCGCGCCGATGCCCTGGGCGACGCCCGCCTCGATCCGGGCCGCCAGCTGGCGGGGGTTGAGCACCCGGCCCACGTCCTGGGCGACCGTCATGTCCACCACGCGCACCGCGCCGATCTCGATGTCGACGTCGACCACGGCGCGGATCGCGCAGAACGCCAGGCCGACGAAGGCGTCGCCCTGGCCCGTCTCGTCCAGCGGCTCGGTGGGGTGCGGGCGGCACTGCGCGGTGGCCCACAGCTCCTTGCCCTCCAGGGCCTCGTCGACGGTGGTGGAGAGCACCCCGTCATACGAGGTGATCTTGCCGTCGGCGATGGTCAACAGCTCCGTGGACATGCCGAACTTGTGCGCGAGCGGCTGCAGCAGCTGGGTGCGGACCATCTTCGCGGCCCGCTCGACCGCGCCGCCCGACACCCAGGTGTGGCGGCCGCGCGCCGCGGGCCCGGCCGGGGGCTGGTCGGTGTCGACCGGCGCGACGTGCACCTCCTCGATGCCCAGGACCTCCTGGACGATCTGGCGGGCCAGGGTGGTGAAGCCCTGGCCGGTCTCGACGGCCGCGCAGATGACGGTGGCCACCGAGCCGGTGACCTTGACCGTGGCCGTGGAGACCTCGTCGGCCCCCTCGGCGCCGAGCATGTGCACCATGCCCAGGGCGTAGCCGACGCCGCGCCGCACCGCGCCCGGATCGCCCGCGCCCTCGGGGCCGCCGGGCAGCAGCCACTCCTCCTCGGGGTCGTCCTTGGGCAGCGGGGGCAGCGGGGCGTCCCGTACGGCGCGCAGCAGTTCGGCGACCGGGGCCGGGCAGGTGACGGTCTGGCCGGTGGGCAGCAGATCGCCGGTCGCCATGGCGTTGCGCAGCCGGATCTCGGCCGGGTCGAGGCCCAGTTTGGCCGCCAGCTTGTCCATCTGGCCCTCGTACGCGGCGCACACCTGCATCGCGCCCTCGCCGCGGACATGGCCGGAGGGCGGGTTGTTGGTGCGCACCGCCCAGCCCTCGATGAACGCGTGCGGCACGACGTACGGGCCGCAGGCGAAGGACACCGCGGCGGCCAGCGCGTCGCCGGAGGAGTCGGCGTACGCGCCCGCGTCCAGCAGGATCTGCGCCTCGACCTTCACCAGCTTGCCCTCGGCGTCGGCGTGGTGGCGGTAGCGCAGCAGGGTCGGGTGGCGGTGGGCGTGGCCGAGGAAGGACTCCTCGCGGGTCGCGGCGAGCTTGACCGGGTGGCCGGTGCGCAGCGCGAGCAGGCCCAGCGGCAGCTGCATACCGGGGTCCTCGCGCTCGCCCATGGCGCCGGGCACGCCCGTGACCACGACCTTGACCCGCTCCGGCTCCAGGCCGAAGCAGGCGGCGGCCAGGTCGCGGTCGGCGTGCGGGTCGGTGGAGGCCGTGTAGATCTCCACGCCGCCGTCGGGGCGCGGCACGGCCAGGCCCGCCTCGGCGCCGATGGGCGCCGGGTCCTGACGGCCGATCCGGTACAGGCCCTCGACGATGACCTCGCCGACCACGTCCGGGTCGCCGAAGCGCAGCGGGATGTGGCGGACCAGATTGCCGTCCGGGTGCAGCGGCTCGGCCGCGAACGCCTGCTCGGGGTCGGTGACCGGCTCCAGCACCTCGTACTCGACGGCGATGGCCGCGGCGGCCAGCCGGGCGGTGTCGGGGTGGTCGGCGGCGACCGCGGCGATCGGCTCGCCGTGGTGGCGGACCAGGTCCTTGGCGAAGACGGGGCGGTCGGCGACGCGGCGGCCGTGCGCGGCGTCGCCGGGCACGTCGGCGTGGGTCACCACGGCCCGCACGCCCGGCATCTGGGCGGCGGGCGCGGTGTCGAGGGAGACGATGCGGGCGTGCGGATGCGGGGAGCGCAGCACGGCGGCCCACAGCAGCCCCTCGGCCCACAGGTCGGCGGCGTACGGGAAGGTGCCGGAGGTCTTGGCCACCGCGTCCGCGGGCTGCAGCGACATCCCGAGGCCGATGGTCGGCGGCTCCTTGGGCGTGAGGGGGACCCCGGCGGCGGGGGTGGCGGTGGCGGCGCCGGTGCCGTCCGCGATTCCAGTCATGCCGTCGCCCTCCCGCTGCCGCTGCCGTCGAAGCCGCCGTCGCCGGTGCCGTTCATCCCCGGCGGGCCCGCCTGGTGCGGAATGCGGGCGGTGGCGTCCTGTCCGCCGTCCGGCGCCGCGCCCTCCTCCGCCTCGGCCGCGGCCGCCGCCTCCCGGCCCGCGACGACCTCGCGGACCGCGTTGACCACGCCGCGGTAGCCGGAGCAGCGGCACAGATTGCCGCTGATCGCCTGCCGGGTCTGCAGGTCGGTCGGGGAGTGGTTGCCCTCCAGCAGGTCGTGCACGGTCATGGCCATCCCCGGTACGCAGAACCCGCACTGCACCGCGCCGCAGGCGGCCAGCGCGCGCTGCACGTCCGAGGGCTGCCCGTCCACGGCCAGGCCCTCGACCGTACGGACCTCACTGCCCGCGGCGGTCGCGGCGGGCACCAGGCAGGAGGCGACCAGCCGCCCGTCGACCTGGACGGAGCAGGCCCCGCACTCGCCCTGCGAGCAGCCGTCCTTGGCCCCGGCCAGGCCCAGGCGCTCGCGCAGCACGTACAGCAGCGACTCGCCGATCCAGGCGTCGGTGACGGGGCGGTCGGTGCCGTTGACGTGCAGGACGTACGAGGCGCTGGGGTGCTCGCTGTCGGCCTGGGGGGTCGCGTCGGGGGCCGTGCCGGGGGCCGCCTGGGCGTCTGACGGCTCGATCGGCCCGGCCTCGGCGACGGACGGCGCCTCGGGGGCCGTCGTCTCCGCGGTGGGCCGCTCCTCGCCGTCGGCGGGCTCGGCGGCCTCTCCGTCCGCGGCGCCCGCGGCGCCCTCGGCGCCCTCGAGGTTCTGGGCCTCCTCCGCCACCGGGTCGGCTTCGGCACCGGCTTCGGCTCCGCCGAGGAGCGCGCCGTGGCCGTCCAGCGCCAACTCGGCGGATTCCCCGGCCTGTACGGGGTCGGCGGGCGCCTGGGGGGCCTCGACCGCCTCAAGGGCCTCAGGGGCCGGTCCGCCGGCGTCGGCCACGACGCCGTGCGGCGGGGTCGCCTGGGCCGTGTGACCGCCGTCGGCCCCGGCCATGCCATCGACTGCCAGGCCATCGGCTGCCAGGCCATCGACTGCGGCGCCGCCCGTCGCCGGGTCGCCCGCCGCCGGGTCGTCATGGCCGTCGTAGGCGTCGGCACCGTCATCGACGAATCCGCCGCGGCCGCCCACGGGCGCCACGCCGTGGGGCGGGGTCGACTGGCCCGCGTGGCCGCCGTCGGCCCCGGCCGGGTGGCCCTGGCCGCCGTGCGTCAACTCCTCGGGCCAGTCGTCCACCTCGGGCACCTCGGTGCCCGCCGCCGGGGTGGACAGCGCGCCGGACGCGGCGGCGCTGCCGTGCGGCGGGGTGGGGGCGCCGTGGTGCTCGACGGGCACATCGGCGCCGCCGGGCAGCCTCAGGCGCCGCCGCGCGGGGCCCCTGCCCGGCTGCGCCGGGGCCGCGGGGGGACGGCGGACGGCGTGGTCGCCGAGCGCGTACTCGCCCGATTCGTCGGCGGCGCCGTCGTCACCGGCCACCGGGATCGACCACTGACCGCTCTGGCCGTGCTGCTGACCGGGCTGCCCGGGCCGGCCGCCCTGCCGCTGGTCGTGGTGCGGGCGCTGGTCGTGGTGCGGGTCCTGCTGCTCCGGCGCGCCGTCCGCGAAGGGCATCGTCCACTGCGCGGTGTCATGCGCGGCGTACGGATCCGCCACCCGGCCGGGGTGGTCGTCGACCCGGTATCCGCCGCTCTCGTCGACGCCCTCGTCACCCGCGGCCGGGACAGCCCACTGGCCGTCGGCCGACTCGGGCACCTGCCACTGGGCCGCGGCCGCCGGATCGTTCACCTGGTACACGCCGGTCTCGTCGACGCCGTCGTCGGCGGCGAACGGGATCGACCACTCACCGTTCTGACCGGGACGGCCCTGCTGCCCCGGGTGCTGCCCGGCGTCGGGCAGGTGCCACTGCGCGGTCGTGTGGGGGCCGTGCGGGTCATGCGAGCCGTGCGCGGCGTGCGGGTTCTGGTGTTCCCCGTACGCGTACTCGCCCGAGTCGCCGGACCCGCCCGCCGGGTCGCCGCCCGGCCTGGCCCACTGGCCGGAGTCGTCGGCGCCGGAATCCATGGGCACCGCCCAGTGCCCGGTCGCGGAAGGGTCGCCGGGCGCGTGGGCCGTCGGCTGCCACTGACCGCCCTGCGAGGGCGCGCCCGGACCACCGGTCATGGGCGGCGGGGTGTAGCCGGTGCCGGGGGCCGCGAGCGGGTCCCACCCGCCCCCGAGGGCGGCCGGGTCCTGGTGCGAGTGGTCGGGCGGCAGCTGCACGAAGGCCGTGGCCTCCGCGTCGTACTCGGGGCCGTGCGGCATCGGCTGCCACCCGCTCCCGGGTTCCGGCCGGTGCGGCTGCTGTTCGTCACTCACGCGAGTGCCCTCCCCAATGCTCGGCGGGCCAGAGCTGACACCGTACGCCTCAGATGGATGGCGGCGGGCGGCAGGGGCACCGGCTCGGAGCCGTCCGCCGGCGGAGCCGGGTCGGGAATGCAGGCGGCGGCGACGTACTCGCCGAAGGCCACGGTCACCTGCGGGTCGAGGCGTCCCCGGTCACCGTCCCAGTCGATGAGCGAGGCGACCCAGCGCTCGGCCTCCAGCGGCCGCAGCGGCATGGGCGCGACCGCGCCGACCGCGCAGCGCACCCCCCGCCGCGCCGGGTCCAGGACGACGGCGACCGAGGCCGTGGCCCGGCCCGGGCCGGTGCGCCCGGTGGCCTTGAGGAAGGCCTGGGGCGCGTGCAGGATCGGTACCCGTACGAAGCCGACGAGTTCACCGGGGCGCAGCATCTCGACCCCGGCCAGCAGATGGCTGACCGGGATCTCGCGGCGCGAGCCCTCGGGCCCGGCGATGATGACCGTGGCCTCCAGCGCGGCGAGCACCGGCAGCGCGTCACCCGTGGGGGCGGCGGTGACGATGTTGCCGCCGAGGGTGCCGGCGTTGCGGATCTGCGGCGGCCCGGAGGCGCGCGCCGCGGCGGCCAGCGCCGGGATGAGCGCGGCGAAGTCGGGGCGGCCCATGCGGGCATGGGTGAGTCCGGCGCCGAGCAGGGCGTGGCCGTCCAGGTAGCGCCAGCCGCGGATCTCACTGATCCGGCCGAGGCCGACGAGTGCGGCGGGCCGCAGCAGCCCGGAGTTGACGGCGGCCATCAGATCGGTGCCGCCCGCGACGGGCACGGCGGCGGGCATGGCGGCCAGCGCCGCCACGGCCTCGTCGAGCGTGCCCGGCAACGTCACCGTGTGCGCCGCCTGCGGTGCGTGCGTGGTCAACCCAGCTGCCCCTTCCCCGGTGTCCCGGCTGTTGCGCCGTACGGTACGTGCTGACAGCCCGGACGTGGCAACTCTGGCACATCTTCCGAGTCCGCCGTCGTGAGGGTCCGTGAAGCATGGATCCGTCCCCGACCAGGGGGATGGTACGGGTTTCGGGCGGCGTCTCCGCCAGGTGTGGATTGCCACGTTTCAGGGACCCTTGTGCGACTTGGGGTTGAGCCGGGGACCACGGTCCCAGGGGCGCGCCGCCTCGGGGCGCACCTTCCGGCGTGCCTCACACGATCGGGGGCGACCCGTCGATCGGACGTCCGACAACGCCGGGGCGCCGCTGCCACGGGCGCGGGCCGCCGGGGGGCCGGTAGTCCACGCCGAGCGCGTCCAGACGCGCGTAGTGGGCCGCCATGCGCTCCTGGAAGCCCGTGAAGTCCCGCTCGGGCGGGGGCGGAAGCGGGGACCAGACGGCTTCGGCGAAGGCGGCGAGGCGCGGGAAGGTCTGGTAGTCGACGCGCCGCCGGTCCTCCGTCACCTCCGTCCAGACGTTGGCCTGAGCGCCGAGCACGCGCTCCGCCTCCGCGCCGGTGAGCTCGGGTGGAACCGGCTCGAAGCGGTAGACGTCCTCCAGGGTGCGCACGTAGCCGATGGGGACCGGCTCATCGTCGCCGGCGGCCTGGCGGTAGTCGAAGTAGACCTGCTGTTTGGGACACATGACGACGTCGTGGCCGGCGCGGACGGCGGCGATGCCGCCCGCGTAGCCGCGCCAGGACTGCACGGCGGCGCCCTCGGCCAGGTCGGCCCCCTGGGCGCTGCCTTCCAGGATCTCGTCCCAGCCCATCAGGCGGCGGCCGCGCCCGGTCAGCCAGCGGCCGAAGTGGCCCAGGAGCCAGTTCTGCAGCTCGTCCTCGTCGGCCAGGCCCAGCTCCCGGATGCGCGCCTGGGCGGCCGGGGAGGCCCGCCACTGCTCCTTGGGGCACTCGTCGCCGCCGAGGTGGACGAAGGTGCCCGGGAAGAGCTCCAGGACCTCCTCCAGGACGTTCTCGTAGAAGCGCAGGGTGGTGTCGGCGGGTGAGAGTACGTTCGGGTTGACGCCCCAGGTGGTCCAGACTCCGAGGGAGGCGGTGTCGACGGCGTCGGCGTTGCCCAGTTCCGGGTACGCGGCGATGGCGGCCTGCGAGTGACCGGGGATGTCGATCTCCGGGACGACGGTGATGTGCCGCTCTGCGGCGTAGGCGACGATCTCGCGGATGTCGTCCTGGGTGTAGTAGCCGCCGTGCGGGCGCTCGTCCCACAGCGGTGAGGCGCGGTGCCCGAGTTTGGTGCGCGTCCGCCAGGCGCCGACCTCGGTGAGCCTGGGGTAGCGGCGGATCTCCAGGCGCCAGCCCTGGTCGTCGGTCAGGTGCAGATGCAGCACATTGAGCTTGTGCGCGGCCAAGAGGTCGACGTACGCGAGCACATCGCCCTTGGGCATGAAGTGCCGCGCCACGTCCAGCATCAGGCCGCGCCAGCCGAAGCGCGGGGCGTCCTCGATCAGCGCACACGGCACCCACCACGTCTCCCGGGGCGCGACCGGCGCCCGGCGGAAGGCGTCGGGGCCGAGCAGCTGGCGGAAGGTCTGCGCGCCCCAGAAGACCCCGGCCGGGCCGCCGCCCTCGATCCGGATCGCGTGGCCGTCAACGACGATGCGATACCCCTCGGGGCCGAGCTTCCGCTCGACCTCGGGGCTGATCGAGAGGAAGAAGTCGTGGCCTTCGCCGAGCGGGAGCGGCAGGCCGGTCGCGGCGCCGACGGTGGCGCTCAGCCAACGCGCCGCGGCCTCGGTGCCAGGACCGGCACCGAGCACGGTCTCGGGGTCCACGGGGTAGAGGGCGCCGAACTGCAACTCGCGGACGAGGCGGGGCGCCGGGATCAGATCCGCCGGGTTCACGGCGTACGGCTTCGCGGCGGCTGGGTTCACGGCGGATGACTCCATGGCGGGCGGCTCCATGGGAGGGGGCGAACAGAGGGGTGAGCAGGGGCTTCAGGGCAGGGGCTTCAGGGCGAGGATCACCCTTTCACGGCCCGGCACGGTCCGCGACGTTCAGGCGGACGGCAACTCCTCGGCCGCGCCGATCGGTTCGGGATACGGCACGGCCTCCACGCGCGCACCCGCCGCCGCCAGGCGGACCACCACCTGCTCCCAGTCCGGCCAGGAGCTGCGCATCCGCTCCAGCACCCCGCGGCCGGCGATCAGCACGATCTCGCAGCCCGGCTCGTCGGCCCACTCCAGCAGCCTGGGCAGGGTGGGCTGGGCGGCCGAGACGACACAGCTGCCCGCCGGGCGGTAGCCGCGCTCGGCGGCCAGCCGCTCGCACCGCTCCAGCTGGGCGTCCCAGTCCTTCTCGAACTGGCGGTACCCGCCCGCCCCTTCCCCCTCGGGCCCGTCGGACTCGTCTGGCTCGTCGATGTCTCGCGCCCCGAACACCAGGTAGGCCGCCCGCTCGGCACCGCTCTCCCCGCGCCCGCTCATAAGGCGACCCTAACGGCGGCGACCGCGCCGCCGGGGCCGTACGCGGTCAGGTGCGCGGCATATGCCAAACACGGCGGCGGGGCGTGCGTACGCGGCAGAGGTGTGAACACTCGCCCGGCCCGCCGCCCCTGGTCGAGGGGGTGCGGGCCGGGCGTGCCGCGCGCGGGGCTCCGGCGGGTGGGCCGGGGCGGAGGGGCTACTTCTTGCCGCCGCCGTCCTTGTCCTTGTCGCCGCCGGCACCCATGCCGTCGAAGATCTCCTTGCACATCGGGCAGACCGGGTACTTCTTCGGGTCGCGGCCCGGGACCCAGACCTTGCCGCAGAGTGCGACCACCGGAGATCCGGAGAGCGCGCTCTCCATGATCTTGTCCTTCTGTACGTAATGGGCATAGCGCTCGTGGTCGCCGTCGCCGTGTGACACCTGAGGTGTCGGCTCAACGAGGGTCCCCGTACCTGCCCCGCGCTCGGGCTCAAGAGTGCTCATACAGCCCTAGGGTACCCACGCCCCGGGCGAACGACGGATCAGCGCCTCCGGCGGCGCCGCCCGGTGCGGCCGCCATCCGGCACGCTCCGCCTTCAGTTGAGCGAGGGATCGTCCGGATACGTGGCGACCATCGCCAGTTCGCTGCGCTGGCGGCGCAGCACCGCCCGCCACAGCCGCTCCGGGGCGGGCGAGGAGACATCGCCCGGCTCGGACTCCACGACGTACCAGGCGCCCTCGGAGAGCTCGTCCTCCAGCTGTCCCGGACCCCACCCGGCGTAGCCCGCGAAGATCCGCAGCGAGCCGACCGCGGCGGCCAGCAGCTCGGGCGGCGCCTCCAGGTCGACCAGCCCGATCGCGCCGTGCACCCGGCGCCAGCCGAGCGGGCCGTCCTCGGTCCGCGAGGAGACCTTTCCGGCCTCGGAGGCTCGTCCGGCCTCGCCGGGGACCACGGCGACCCCCAGCGCGGAGTCCAGCGACACCGGGCCGCCCTGGAACACCACGCCCGGCTCCCCGGCCAGCGCGGCCCAGGACTCCAGGATGTCGCCGACCCCCACCGGGGTCGGGCGGTTGAGCACGACGCCCAGCGACCCCTCCTCGTCGTGGTCGAGGAGGAGCACCACCGCACGGTCGAAGTTCGGGTCCGCCAGCGCCGGTGTCGCGACAAGCAGCCGTCCTGTGAGCGAGGACACCTCGGTCATGGACACATGATCCCGCATGTTCGCCCCGGAGGGGGAGTGGAAGACGAGTCCCATGTGAGCGCAGGTCGGGGCGTACGACAGCAGGAACGGCGCACGTAACCGTACGCTTTCCGCTCTGAACCGAACGTGTTGTGACACATTCATGTCCGTTCGGTGGGTACGTCGGTCACACAAAGGCGCTCTCCGCGGCCATTACTCTTGCCTCTTGCCCCCCGACCGTCCCAGGAACGCGAGACCAGATGACCCGCTCGAACGATGTCCTGCTCGTCCATGGCGGCACCCCGCTCGAAGGCGAGATCCGTGTCCGAGGCGCGAAGAACCTCGTGCCGAAGGCCATGGTCGCCGCGCTGCTCGGCAGCGGGCCGAGCCGGCTGCGCAACGTCCCCGACATCCGCGACGTGCGGGTCGTGCGCGGGCTGCTGCAGCTGCACGGCGTCACGGTACGCCCCGGTGACGAGGCCGGCGAGCTGGTGATGGACCCGACCCACGTGGAGAGCGCGAACGTCGCCGACATCGACGCGCACGCCGGCTCCTCGCGCATCCCGATCCTCTTCTGCGGCCCCCTGCTGCACCGCCTCGGCCACGCCTTCATCCCCGGTCTGGGCGGCTGTGACATCGGCGGCCGGCCGATCGACTTCCACTTCGACGTGCTGCGCCAGTTCGGCGCCACGATCGAGAAGCGGGCGGACGGCCAGTACCTGGAGGCCCCGCACCGGCTGCGCGGCGCCAAGATCCGCCTGCCGTACCCGTCGGTCGGCTCCACCGAGCAGGTGCTGCTGACGGCGGTGCTCGCCGAGGGTGTGACGGAACTCTCCAACGCCGCCGTCGAGCCGGAGATCGAGGACCTGATCTGCGTCCTGCAGAAAATGGGCGCGATCATCTCCATGGACACGGACCGTACGATCCGGATCACCGGCGTCGACAAGCTCGGCGGCTACAACCACCGCGCCCTGCCGGACCGCCTGGAGGCGGCCTCCTGGGCGAGCGCGGCGCTCGCGACCGAGGGCAGCATCTATGTGCGCGGCGCCAGCCAGCGCGAGATGATGACCTTCCTGAATACCTACCGCAAGGTCGGCGGCGCCTTCGAGATCGACGACGAGGGAATACGGTTCTGGCACCCGGGCGGCAAGCTCAACGCCATCGCCCTGGAGACCGACGTCCACCCCGGCTTCCAGACCGACTGGCAGCAGCCCCTGGTCGTGGCGCTGACCCAGGCCTCGGGGCTGTCCATCGTCCACGAGACGGTGTACGAGTCGCGCCTGGGCTTCACCTCCGCGCTCAACCAGATGGGCGCGCACATCCAGCTCTACCGCGAGTGCCTGGGCGGCTCCGCCTGCCGCTTCGGCCAGCGGAACTTCCTGCACTCGGCGGTCGTGTCGGGCCCGACCAAGCTGCAGGGCGCCGACCTGGTCATCCCCGACCTGCGCGGCGGCTTCTCGTACCTCATCGCGGCCCTGGCGGCCCAGGGCACGTCCCGGGTCCACGGCATCGACCTGATCAACCGCGGCTACGAGAACTTCATGCAGAAACTGGTCGAGCTCGGCGCCAAGGTGGAGCTGCCGGGCGCCGAGGGAGCCTCCTGAGGGCCCGGGGAAGGCCAGGGGCCCGGAAAGGCCTCCAAGGGCCCGGGAAAGGCCTTCAGAGGCCGTAGGAACGCCGAAAGGGGCGGCCACCCTCCCGTTGGGTGGCCGCCCCTTCGTATGGGGTCTTACTTGCCCTTGGCGGCTTCCTTGAGCTTGGAGCCCGCGGAGACCTTCACGCTGTAGCCGGCCGGGATCTCGATCGGCTCACCGGTCTGCGGGTTGCGCGCGGTGCGAGCGGCACGGTGGGTGCGCTCGAAGGTGAGGAAGCCGGGGATGGTGACCTTCTCGTCGCCCTTGGCGACGACCTCTCCGGTCACCTCGGCGAGGGCGGCCAGAACGGCGTCGGCGTCCTTTCGGGTCACCTCGGCGCGCTCGGACAGAGCGGCCACCAGCTCACTGCGGTTCATGTTGTACTCCCGTGTTCATCTTGCCATTAGGCGTGAGATCGAAGCCGATGCTGCCAGGGCCCTCGGACAGTCCCCGGACCCGGGTCTGCTGTTCAGACCCTCGCGCCCGGAACGCATCCTGCCCCCACCTGTGGCGGGAAAGCCAATCCGGTGCCCTGGTGAGGCGCGCGAAAAGCGCCGTGGCGGCCGTTTCTGCCCGACACCCTATGGGGGCCCGATCGGCTGAACGCCGCGCGACGCGCCGTACGACGCGCCGAGCCCGGCCTAGACCGCCGTGGTACCGGTCACAGCCTTGGCGGCGGCCCGCACCGCGCCGGCGACGGCGCCCGCGACCTTGTCGTTGAAGACGCTCGGAATGATGTAGTTGGCGTTCAGCTCGTCGTCGTGGACGACGTCCGCGAGCGCCCGGGCCGCGGCCAGCATCATGTCGTCGTTCACCGTACGCGACTGGGCGTCCAGCAGGCCACGGAAGACGCCCGGGAAGACCAGCACGTTGTTGATCTGGTTCGGGAAGTCGGAGCGGCCGGTGGCGACCACGGCGGCGGTCTGGCGGGCGATCGCCGGGTCGACCTCGGGGTCGGGGTTGGCCAGCGCGAAGACGATCGCGCCGTCGGCCATGGCGGCCACGTCCTCGCCGGACAGGACGTTCGGGGCGGAGACGCCGATGAAGACGTCGGCGCCGCGCACGGCCTCCTTGAGGGTGCCGGTGACGCCCTCGGGGTTGGTGTTGTCGGCGATCCAGCGCAGCGCGGTCATGTCGGAGTTGCCGTTCGCGCCGGCCAGGTCCTCGCGCCCGGCGTGCACCACGCCGTGGATGTCCGCGACCACCGCGTGCCGTACGCCCGCGGCGATCAGCAGCTTGAGGATGGCCGTGCCGGCCGCGCCCGCGCCGGACATGACCACCCGCACGTCGCCGATCTTCTTGTTGACCACGCGCAGCGCGTTGGTCAGGGCGGCGAGCACCACGATGGCGGTGCCGTGCTGGTCGTCGTGGAAGACCGGGATGTCCAGCGCCTCGCGCAGCCGCGCCTCGATCTCGAAGCAGCGGGGGGCGGAGATGTCCTCCAGGTTGATGCCCGCGAAGCCGGGGGCGATGGCCTTGACGATCTCGACGATGGCGTCGGTGTCCTGGGTGTCCAGGCACAGCGGCCAGGCGTCGATGCCCGCGAAGCGCTTGAAGAGGGCCGCCTTGCCCTCCATGACGGGCAGCGCGGCCTTGGGGCCGATGTTGCCCAGGCCCAGGACCGCGGAGCCGTCGGTGACCACGGCGACGCTGTTGCGTTTGATGGTCAGGCGGCGGGCGTCCTCGGGGTTGTCGGCGATGGCCTGGCAGACGCGGGCGACGCCCGGGGTGTAGACCATGGACAGGTCGTCACGGTTGCGGATCGGGTGCTTCGACGACATCTCGATCTTGCCGCCGAGGTGCATCAGGAACGTACGGTCGGAGACCTTGCCGAGCGAGACGCCCTCGATGCCGCGCAGCTTCTCGACGATCTCGTCGGCGTGCGCGGTGGACGTCGCGGCGATGGTGACGTCGATCCGCAGCTTCTCGTGGCCGGAAGCGGTCACGTCGAGGCCGGTGACCGAGCCGCCGGAGGACTCCACGGCCGTGGTGAGCTGGCTGACCGCCGTACCGCTCGCGGGGACCTCCAGCCGGACCGTCATCGAGTACGAGACGCTGGGCGCCGTTGCCATGGCCGACTTCCTCTGCTTTCCCTTGTGCCAGATTGTCCCGGGGCGCGGTCGTGGTTCGCCGCCCTGCCCTCGGACAGTGGTCTTCAGATGGTTACACCTACCTCGCGGTACGGGGTAACCGGGCTCGACTTTCGGAAATATTGTTCAGCCGGGCGCAGACGCCGAAGAGGCCCGCGTCCTCAACCACTGACGCGGACCTCTTCAAGGTCTCTTCGAAGTTTTTAGGTGGCACCGACCCGCCATGCTCGCCTCGCGGCAAGTGGTCGCTCGAAGCGACGAAGGTTGGGCCCGGGGGCTTGGATCGAGCCGGTGCCACAGCAAGGCTAACAAACCATCCCCGGAAGTGATTCCTCCCCCACGGGTTGTTTTCTCAGTCCCTCAGCAGATCGGGTACGCCGTGCTCGTCCGGGTCGTCCCGCTCCCCCGGCACGACGGTCAGCCGCTGGGTCGCGCGCGTCAGCGCCACGTACAGCACCCGCAGCCCCGCCGGGGACTCGTCGGCGATCTCGGCAGGCGACACCACGACCGTCGCGTCGTACTCCAGCCCCTTGGCCTCCAGGCTGCCCAGCGCCACCACCCGGTCGCCGAGCCCTTCCAGCCAGCGGCGCGCCGCGGCCCGCCGCCGCATGGCGACGACCACGCCGACCGTGCCGTCCACCTCGTCCAGCAGGCGCCCCGCCTCCTCGCGCACCCGCGCCGCCAGGCCCCCTCGGGCCCCGTCGCCCGCCTCGGGCAGCGGCGCGAAGCGCGGCACCAGGCCCGTGGAGCGGACCGCCTCGGGCGCCTGGGCGCCGGGCATCGCGAGCGCGAGGACCTTCGCGGCGAGTTCGGCGATCTCCGCCGGGTTGCGGTAGTTCACGGTCAGCGTGAAGCGGCGGCGCGGGCGGCTGCCCAGCGCCTCGGCGCGGGCCTCGGCCGCCTCCTCCGGGTCCGACCAGGAGCTCTGTGCCGGGTCCCCGACCACCGTCCAGGTGGCGTGGCGGCCGCGCCGCCCGATCATCCGCCACTGCATCGGGGTCAGGTCCTGCGCCTCGTCGACGATCACATGGGCGTAGTCCACCCGCTCCTGCTCCAGCCGGTCCGCACGGGTGCGGCGGGGCGCGGAGCGGTCGGCGAAGGTCGTCAGCTCCTCGAGCCCGGTCAGCTGGTCCAGCGGGTCGACATCGCGGGGCCCCGCGGGCCGGGCCGGGGCGCCCAGGACGGTGTGCAGCTCGTCCAGCAGCGCCACGTCGTGCACGGACAGCGGGCCCTTCCCGTCCGCCCCCACACGGGCCAGCGAGCGGGCCAGCTGACGCGCCTCGCGCTGGCTCAGCACCCGCCGTGACCAGCGGGCCAGCCGCTTCTCATCGGCCATCGCGGCCAGTACGGAGCGCGGGGTGAGCTCGGGCCACCAGGCGTTCAGGAAGCCGAGGAAGTCGTCCTCGGTGGAGATGTCCTCGTCGAACCCCTCACGCGCCTCGGCGGCGAGCTCCGGGTCGGTGTAGCGGCGGGCGCCCCCCGCCTTGGCCCACAGCGCGTCCAGCAGCAGCCGGCGGGCGCGCGGGCGCAGCAGGTTGACGGGCGCGGTGCCGCCCAGCGCGGCCTGCCGGATCCGGTGCAGCTCGTCGGCGTCCAGCTCGATCCGCGCGCCGAACGCCACGACGCGCAGCCGCTCCGGCGGCCCGCCCGCGCGGCCGGGGCCCTCGGGCAGCTCCAGGGCGCCGCGCGCGGCCTTGCGCAGCAGCCGTGTCATCCGCGAGGAGCCCTTGACGCGGGCCACGGCCGGCTCGTCGTACGTGGTGGCCTCGGCGCCGTCCACCAGCGACCCGACGGCGCGGATCGCGACCTGCCCCTCCTCGCCGAGCGAGGGCAGCACGCCCTCGGTGTAGGCGACCAGCAGCGGGGTGGGGCTGACGACCAGGATTCCGCCCGCGTACCGCCGCCGGTCCTGGTAGAGCAGATACGCGGCGCGGTGCAGCGCGACCGCGGTCTTGCCGGTGCCCGGGCCGCCCTCCACCTCGGTGACGGAGGCGGCGGGCGCGCGGATCACCAGGTCCTGCTCGGCCTGGATGGAGGCGACGATGTCGCGCATGGTGTGGCCGCGGGCCTGGCCGAGCGCCGCCATCAGCGCCCCGTCGCCGACGACCGGCAGATCCGCCCCGTCCAGGGTGGCGGTCAGCTCGGGGCGCAGCAGGTCGTCCTCGACGCCGAGCACCCGGCGCCCCTTGCTGCGGATGACCCGGCGGCGCACGACCCGGCCGGGGGCGACGGGGGTGGAACGGTAGAAGGGCGCGGCGGCGGGCGCGCGCCAGTCGATGACCAGCGGGGCGTAGTCGGCGTCCAGGACGCCGATGCGGCCGATGTGCAGCGTCTCGGCGATCTCCGCGCGGCCGCCGCCGTCCGCGCCGTCCTCGACAGGGTGGATCGCGTCGTCGGCGGGCTCGATGGAGGTGTACGCGCCGTCGGGGCCGCGCTCTCCGTCCTTGCCGAGCAGCAGGTCGATGCGGCCGAAGAGGAAGTCCTCGAACTCGCTGTTGAGCCGGTTGAGGTGCACCCCGGCCCGGAAGACCTGGGCGTCCCGCTCGGCGAGCGCGCCGGGCGTGCCGACCTGGACGTGCTTGGCGGCGTCGTTCATCAGGAACTCCGCCTCGTGGATCTTCTCCTCGAGGCGCCGGTACACCCGGTCCAGATGCGCCTGCTCGATCCGGATCTCCCGCTCGCGAATCCCGTCCCCGCCGTCCCGGTCCGCGGCGCCCCGGTTCCGGATGTCCCGGTTCCTGGCGTCCCGTTGCCCGGCGTCGGCTCCCCCGGCTCCGCCGGGTTTCCCGGCTCCGCCGGGGCTGTCCGGTCTCGCCTTCCGGTTCGTGTGCGTGGCGTTGTGCGCGGCCACCCAAGCCCCCTTCTGTGTGCGTAGGGCAGCCGTCAACCGTACACCTTCACAACAGGCTCCAGACCTTCACCGGCCAGACCCTCACCGGCTAGACCTTCACCACCGCCAGCCGCTGGCCGTCCAGGGTGCGGACCTCGAAGCGGTCGATCTCGTCGGGGTTCATGGCCGCGCCGCCCAGGGCGTACAGCGGGTCCTTGCTCCAGCGGGACGCGTCGCCGTCCTTGATGCCGTAGCCGGTGCTGGGCACCGCCCAGGTGGTGACGGTCTCCTCGTGGCCGTCCTTGCCGACGGCGACCAGGTCGCAGGACTTCGGGCCCTTCACATTGCCGAGCTTGAGGGCCACCGAGGTGCCCCAGCCCTTCGCCTGCAGCGAGACGGTGGCGTCGACCTTGGTGGCGGGGTCGACCGAGCCGGTCTTCTGGCCCTGGTCGAACGCCGCCTTCGCGGGACTGGCCACCACCTTGCCGCCGCCCCCGCCGCTGTCGCCGCCGTCGCCGGAGGTCAGCGCGGCACCGGCGAACGGGCCGCCGATGATCAGCGCGGCGGCCGCGGCCACCAGGTACAGCCGGCGCTTGCGGCGCCCGCGGCGGCTCGTGGCGACGTCGTCCATCAGCCGGCCGAGCAGTTCGGGCCCGGGGCGGGCGGTGATGGTGGCGGGGTCCAGCACGGTCCGGCCGTCGGTGGAGGTGGCGAACTCGGCCAGCAGCGGCGGGATGCCCATCAGTTCGTCGAGCTCCGCCGCGCACCGGTCGCAGCCGAGCAGGTGCTCCTCGAAGCGGGCGGCTTCCGCCGGGTCCAGGACACCGAGGGCGTAAGCGCCGACGGCGGTGTGCTGCTGATCCTCCGCTGCAGGCATCATGCCGTAACCCCCCGTTCCTCCAGCGAGAGCCGCAGGGCACGCAGCGCGTAGAAGACCCGGGACCGGACCGTCCCGGGCGGTACGCGCAGCACCTCAGCCGCCTCGTTCACCGTACGCCCCTTGAAGTATGTCTCGACCAGCGCCTCCCTATGCGCATCAGTGAGGTCGGCGAGCGCGTCGGAGATGGTCATCATGCGCAGCGCCCGGTCGATCTCGTCGGCGGCGGGCACGGCGTGCAGCGGCGCCGCGTCCACTTCCTGGGGGCGGGCCCGGCGGCCGCGGTGACCGTCGATGACGATGCGCCGGGCCACGGTCACCAGCCAGGGGCGCAGCGATCCGCCGGTGGTCCGCAGCTGATCGGCGTTGCGCCAGGCCCGCAGAAGCGTCTCCTGGACCACGTCCTCCGCCCGGTGCCGGTCGCCCGCGACCAGGCGCAGGACGAAGGCGAGAAGCGGGCCCGCGTGCTCTTCGTAGAGCGCGCGCATCAGCGCGTCGTCCGGTGTCGTCCTCTCGGTCACGGGAGCATCCTTGCGTAATCCCTACCGCGCGGTCGAGGGGGTACGTGCGGTTACACTTCCAGGTTCAACAAAAACGCCGCGAGGGTTGCTCAATTGCGCTATACAGCAGTCCTGTCGGGCGTACGCCCGCTGGGCTGACCTGGGGTGACGCCCCCGTCAGTCAGGCCCGGGTGACCCGGCGGCGGTGCCGGGCCACGCGCTCGCGGTTGCCGCAGACCTCGCTCGAGCACCAGCGGCGGCGGCGACCGCGCGAGGTGTCGAGGTAGACCAGCGAGCAGGTCTCCCCCTCGCACTGCCGCAGCTGCCCGCGCGCCACCGGATCGGTCAGCAGCTCCACGGCGTCCCGCGCCACCTGCGCCAGCAGCGCGCCGCAGTCGGGCACGGCGGCGAATCTGCGCACGAGGCTGCCGTCGGCGGTGCGCACGGCCCGCACGGCGGGCGGGGCGGTGGCGGCCAGCGCGTTCACCCGCTCCAGGTCGGCACCCGCGGCGCGGCCCTCGACCTCGGTGTGCACGATGCGGTGGAGCAGGTCGCGGGCGGCGCGGAAGCGGGCGAGCCAACTGCCGTCGACGACATCGAGGGCGGTGCCGCGGGGCACCAGACCGGCGCCGACGAGCCACGCCCTGAGCCGCTCCACCCCGTCCAGCCGCTCGACCGGCGCCTCGCTCAGCCGCCCGCCGACCGTGGCCACCAGATCCAGACAGAGCCGCCCGGAGTCGAACCGCAGGTCGTAGGCCGACGCCGACGCCATGTTCCTGTCACTCCTTCGGGCCGGGGGCTGACCGGGCACGCGCACACGTACCGGCCGCGGACACGCACGCGGCCTCGGACACGTACCCACCGCGGACACGTACGCGACCGCCGAGACGTACGCGACCGCCGACACGTGCGCAACCCCAGAGTGCCCGCCCGGGCCCGAGCCCGGAACCCCCGCGGACCCGGCCATCACCCCACGGCCACAAGGGAGTTGGGCCCGGCGGCCGGTCACACGTCGGCGTACTTGGTGTCCGCGACCGGATCCAGCGCCAGCCGGTAACCGCGCTTGACGACCGTCTGGATCAGCTTCGGGGCGCCGAGGGCCGTACGCAGGCGGGCCATCGCCGTCTCGACGGCGTGCTCGTCGCGCCCCGCGCCCGGCAGGGAGCGCAGCAGGTCGGCGCGGGCGACGACCCAGCCCGGGCGGCGGGCCAGGGCGCGCAGCAGGGCCATGCCGGCCGGCGGTACGGCGCGCAGCTCGCCGTCCACCAGCACCGCGTGGCCGCGGATCTCCAGCCGGCGCCCGGCCACCGGCAACGGCCTCACGCGGCCCGGCAGTTCATGGGTCAGCAGCTGTACGAGCGGGCCGAGGCGGAAGCGTTCCGGCTGGCTGGTGGGGATGTCATGGGCCTCGAGCGGCAGCGCGGTGACCGGCCCGACGCAGGCGGGCAGCACATCGTGGCGCAGCGCGTCCAGCAGCTCCGCGCGCATACCGCGCCGCTCGGCCCGGTCCAGCAGGCTCGCGGCGGCGGGGGCGCTGGTGAAGGTGACGGCGTCCAGGGCGCGGGCGACGGTCGCGTCCAGGAGACGGTCCACGGGGCCGATGTCCTCGGGCGGCATCCACCGGTACACCGGCACGCCGACCACCTCCGCGCCCGCCGCGCGCAGCGACTCCACGAAGCCGGGCAGCGGCTCGCCGTGCAGCTGCACCGCGATCCGGCTGCCGTCGACCCCCTCCTCCAGCAGCCGGTCCAGCACCTCGGCCAGCGACTCGGACGCCGGGAACCACTCCTCGGTCAGCCCGGCGGCCCGGATCGCGCCCCGCACCTTGGGCCCGCGCGCCAGCAGCCGGGCGCCGCGCAGCCGGGCCAGCAGCGAGTCCCCCAGGCCCCATCCGTCGGCGGCCTCGACCCAGCCCCGGAAGCCGATGGCGGTGGTCGCGATCACCATGTCGGGGGCGTGGTCGAGCAGTTGCTTGGTGGCGGTGAGCAGTTCCGCGTCGTCGGCGAGCGGCACGATGCGCAGCGCGGGCGCGTGCATGACGGCCGCGCCCCGCCGCCGCAGCAGCGCGGCGAGCTCGTCGGCGCGGCGGGCGGCGGTGACGCCGACGGTGAACCCGGCGAGCGGCCCGATGGCGGCGGGCGCCCCTGACTCCTGCGCCTCCCGCGCCTCCTCTGGCCCCTTCGGCTCCTCTGGCCCCTCCGGCTCCTTCGGGGCCGTGGTCGCGGCGTTGTGGTCTCGGTGCATGGTTCTCGTCCCGATCCGCTGTCGTATGGGCGCCCTCCGCGACCTCATCTCGACGGCCATCCTGTGGCCCCCCGGTGACGGTCACGGTTCGCGGAGGTTTCCCGGGTGTAACGGAGCGTACGGCCGGGGAGCGTGCGCCTTGTGCGCCGTACGCTCCCCGCCCGACCGCCCCTCCAGGGCCGCTCCCGCCCGGCTCAGACGTCCGCGTACGCGGGCTGGGGCGCGCCCTGCTGCTCAGGCGCCTCCGCCGTGGCGGTCCGGTCGGCCGACCGGGCCCCGCGGAGGTATACGGCCCAGGTTACGGCGGAGCACAGGGCGTAGAAGGCCAGGAAGGACACGAACGCCGGGGTCCCGGTGTGCGCGTTCAGGAAGGACTCCCGGAACGCCAGGTTGATACCGAGCCCGCCCAGCGCGCCCACCGCGCCGATCAGCCCCATCGCGGCGCCCGACAGCCGCCGCCCGTACGCCGCCGCCTCCTCGCCCGCGAGGCCCCGCGCGACCGCCTTGGCCTGGAAGATGCCGGGGATCATCTTGAACGTGGAGCCGTTGCCGAGCCCGCTGAAGACGAACAGGGCGATGAAGCCGACGAGGAAGACGGACAGGGACTTCTCCGCGGAGGCGTAGACGACCACCACGGCCGCGACGGACATGGCGGCGAAGTTCCCCAGCGTGATCCGCGCGCCGCCGTAGGCGTCGGCGAGACGGCCGCCGATGGGGCGGATGAGGGAGCCGAGCAGCGGGCCGATGAAGGTGAGCGAGGCGGCCTGAAGCGGGGTGCGGTCGAACTGGTTCTGGAGTACCAGCCCGAAGGCGAAGCTGTAGCCGATGAACGACCCGAAGGTGCCGATGTACAGGAACGACATGATCCAGGTGTGCGCGTCCCGGGCCGCCTCCTTGGCGGCCCCGGTGTCATTCCGCACCGGCGCCAGGTTGTCCATGAACAGCGCCGCGAGCAGCGCGGCGACCACGATCAGCGGGATGTAGACCCCCAGCACCACGCGTGGGTGGGCCGCGCCGGCCGTGCCGATGACCAGCAGGCCGAGCAGCTGGATGACCGGTACGCCGATGTTGCCGCCGCCCGCGTTGAGGCCGAGCGCCCACCCCTTCTTCCGCAGCGGGTAGAAGGAGTTGATGTTCGTCATGGAGGAGGCGAAGTTCCCACCGCCGACGCCGGTGAGCGCCGCGACGACCATGAAGGTGGTGTACGAGGTTCCGGGCTTCATCACCACGGCGGCGGCGACGGTCGGCACCAGCAGGAACATGGCGCTGAGGATCGTCCAGTTGCGGCCGCCGAAGCGGGCGACGGCGAAGGTGTAGGGGACCCGCAGGATCCCGCCGACCAGGGTGGGCATCGCGACCAGGAAGAACTTCCCGGCCGGGTCCACCCCGTACTCCGGCCCCATGAACAGGACCATCACCGACCACAGGCTCCAGATGGAGAAGCCGATGTGCTCGGAGAGGATCGAGAACAGGAGGTTGCGGGTGGCGATCTTCTCGCCCTTCTCCTTCCAGAAGGTCTCGTCCTCCGGGTCCCACTGCTCTATCCAGCGGCCCCCCTTGCGAGCGGTGGGTGTGGTCGGGGCAGTCATCACGCCTCCACAGTTCTCGGGTGTCGCCCTGATGCGCGGGTTCGCTGTCCGACGACGGTAGGAAGTACGGATTTCCGGGCTGTGGCGGCACGTGACGCGGACGAAACCTTGCTCTCACCCGGGGGTGGGGGGCGCGGTGAGGGTTTCCACCAGGGCTGTCACCTGGTTCGCCTCCGCCGCCTCCGGGCTCGGCAGCCAGCTGCCCGGCGGGACGTCGAGCCAGCCCCCGGCCGCGCCGAGCGCCGCGGCGGCCGCCCGCAGGGCGTCCAGGCCCGGGTGGCGCAGCCCGCGGCGCCAGACCATGGAGACGGGCGACAGCGGCACGGGGCCGGTCAGGGGCCTCAGCACGGTGCCGGGCATCGTGATGAACACCGTGCTCGCCAGCACCGACCAGCGCCGCTTGGCCACCACCCGGGTGAACTCCTCGACGCCCTCGATCTGCGGAAACGGTTCGGCCATCGCGATGCCGCCCCCCGCGAACAGCTGCGCGGCCAGGTCCGTCCACTCGGCGGTGGCCTCGTTGCCCGCGGCCGCGTACAGCACCTCCCCCGCGAGCGCGTCCAGAGGCACCTCGGGGAGCCGGGCGAGCGGGTGGTCCTCGCGCAGCACCACGGCCATCCGCTCATACCGGACCAACTGGTGGTCCAGGCGCGCGAGCACGGCCGGGTCCAGCCCGCCGACCCGGCCGAACGACACGTCCAACCGCCCCGCGAGCAGTTCGGCGGCGGCCCCGGTCAGCCCGCTGTGGAAGTGCGCCACCAGCTCCACCTCGGGCGCGACCCGCCCGCGCGCCTCGGCCAGCACCTCGCTCCCGGTGGACACCGGCGCACTGATGTCCACGACCAGCGGCCGCCCCGCCCCCGCCCCACCGCCCCCGAACGCGGCGGCCAGCTCCTCCTGCGCCGCCAACACCCGCCGCGCGTACGGCAACAGCCGCGCCCCCTCGGCGGTCAGCGCCACCTGCCGGGTCGTCCGTACGAACAGCTCGACGCCCAACTCGCGCTCCAGCCGCCGGATGTCACGGCTGAGCGCCTGCTGTGCGACGTACAGCCGGGCGGCGGCCCGGGTGAAGTGCAGCTCGTCGGCGACGGCGGCGAAGGCGCGCAGCAGGCGCGGCTCGATGTCCTGGGGCATACGGTGCACTGACGTCCTCCCTGCCCTGAAGCAGGGCTCCTGCCACCCACGTGTGTGGGTCTCGGGGGGTTCCTGTTTCAACGCCCACTGCCCCGGCTTGCGAGGTCTTACGCGGGCTCCACAGGCGTTTCACCTCTCCGCTCGTCCTTCGGCGAGGATGCGCCGTCCTTCGGCACGCAAGTTGATCTCGGCGTTCCCGTCCCGGTCGTGCACGGCTCCGCAGTCGCACCTCCAGGTGCGGATCTTGAGCCCGGCCTTCCCCTTCGGGCCGGTGAGGGCGCCGCAGGCCGAGCACAGTTGCGTGCTGGGGAAGAACCGGTCGACCTTGACGAAGGTCCGTCCGTACCGGGCGCACTTGGCTTCGAGGGTACGGGCGAACATGCCCAGGCTCTGGTCGTGCAGGCTTTTGCCGAAGCATTTGGCCATGCCTTTGACGTTCAGGTCCTCCAGATAGACCGCTTGGCTCTCGCGGGCTATCCGGGCGGTTTCCTGCTCGATGAAGTCGCGCCGCTGGTCGGCGATGCGGGCATGGATCTTTGCTACGGCCAGCTTGGCCTTACGGCGGTTGTTCGATCCCTTCGCGCGCCTTGAGAGCGTGCGCTGGGCGCGGCGGAGCTTCTTCTCCTGGCGGCGGAAGAACTTCGGGGACGCGATCTTCCGGCCCCGCAGCACCGCGTAGGGGGACAGGCCAAGGTCGATACCGGTGTCGGTCTCTTCCCAGTCCAGCTCGGGCAGCCGCTTGTCGTCGGTCTCGACGACAAAGGATGCGAAGTAACGTCCTGCCGGGTCCTTGATGATCGTGACCGAGGACGGTTCGGACGGCAGTGGCCGGGACCAGGCAACCTTGATGTTGCCGACCTTCGCGATGAACAGGGTGCCGTCCTCGCGGAGAATGAACCCGTTGCGGGTGAAGCGTGCGCTCTGCCGCCCGGTCTTCTTCTTGAGTTTCGGCGGGTTCATCCTGGGGCCTTTCCGGTCCCCGCGCCGCCAGGCGAAGAAGTTCCGGTATGCCGCGTGCAGGTCCCCCAGGGACTGCACCAGCGCGACCGAGGACACCTCCTTCAGCCAGGCCCGCTCCGTCGTCTTTTTGCCCGCGGTGATGATGAGCTTCTGCAATTGGGCGTCCGTAATGAACGGCTCGCCCCGCTTGTATGCCTCGTTCCGCAGCCTGAGCCCGTCGTTGTAGACCACACGAGCGCACCCGAAGGTACGTGCGAGCATGAGCTGCTGACCGCTGGTCGGGTAGACCCGTTCGTTATAGCGCAGCTTCACAGCTCACCTCCTCTGGGCGGTCTCGGACATCGCCGTAAGCGTGATCGCCCCGGTTGACAATTGTCAACTTGATGATTGGCTGCCTCGTCTACGGGCAGTCACCGCGCCAATCCCACCGCACGCGACATGACGTGGGCCCTTCACGACTCAGTCAACAGCGCGCGGCTTTGACAACAAGGGCGTGTGAATAGCCGCGCATCAGGTGTTGGACCAGTCGCGGGCCCGCCCGCGACCGTGGAGGGGTGATCCTCTTCCTCGCCTCCAGGCCAGTAGTGCCGACCGCGCGCCGTACGCCGAGCGGTCCGGCGCGCGGCGGTGACCCGAGCGCCGTGCCGGGCGCCCACCCGCCCCACCTACCCCGCCGCTCATTCCTCTCCCCCTACCGCCAGCTCTTCGCCGCGCCCGGAACGGTCGCGTTCACGCTGGCCGCGTTCTTGGGGCGGGTGGCGGGGGCGATGCTGGGGGTCAGCATGGTGGTCATGATCGCCACCGTTCGCGACTCGTACGCCCTGGCGGGCGCCGTCTCGGCCACCGGCCTCGCGGTGACGGCCCTGACCGGGCCGCTGCTGGGGCGGCTGGTGGACCGCCACGGACAGGCGCGGGTCGCGGTACCGGCGGTCGCCGTGTTCGCGCTGGGGGCTGCGGCGACGCTGCTGTGCGTCCGCCACGGGGCGCCCGCGTGGGCGCTGTTCCTCTGCGCGGCGGGCTCCTCGGGCGTGCCCAGCCTCGGCTCGATGACGCGTGCCCGCTGGGCTGCCGTCCACCGCGACGACGCGGCCGCCCGGCACACCGCCAACTCCTTCGAGCAGGTCGTCGACGAGGTCTGCTTCATGGCCGGCCCGGCGCTCGCGATGGTGCTGTGCACGGCGGTGTTCCCGGAGGCGGGGCTGGCGACGGCGGCGGCGCTGCTCGTCGTCGGCACCCTCCTCTTCGCGGCCCAGCGCCGCACCGAGCCCCCGCCGCATCCGCGGCCGTCCTCCGCCGGCCGGGAACCGCTGACCCGCTCGCCGGGGCTGCGGGTGGTGGTGATCACCTTCCTGGCGACCGGCGCGGTGTTCGGCTCGATGGAGGTCGCGACGGTCGCGGCCGTGGAGTCGTACGGCCACACCTCCGCGAGCAGCGCGGTCCTCGCGCTGCAGGCGGCCGGGTCCTGCGCGGCGGGCCTGGTCTTCGGCGCGCTGCCGCTCCGCGGCTCGGCGGCGGCGCGCTTCCTGGCGGGGGTGGCGGCCATGGCCGTGGCCGTCCTTCCCCTGCTGACGGCGACCGGACTGGCGACGCTGGCACCGCTGCTGTTCATCGCGGGCATGGCGACCGCGCCGACGATGATCAGCGGCATGACCCTCGTCCACCGGCTGACCCCTCCCGCCCGCCTCAACGAGGGCATGACCACCGCGTACACCGGCCTCCTCGTCGGCATCTCAGCGGGCGCTGCGGCGGCCGGCTGGACGGTCGACCACCTGGGCCCGACCGCGGGCTACGCGGCGCCCGCCACGGCCGCGGCACTGGCCCTGCTGGCGGCGGCGACCGGCTCGGGACGGCTGCGGCGGTCGCTGGGCGGGGCCTGACGCCTCACCCGCGAGGCACACCGCGGGCGGGCCCGTCGTCCGGCCGGGCCGCGCCGAGGAGCCGGGCGCGCAGTGCGGCGGCACCGGATTCCGCGAGCCAGTCCGTGAGGGTACGCAGTCCGGGGTGGACGACGCGCAGTACCTCGATGTCGGCGTGCCAGCGCGCGCCGGCTGTCCACCGCTCCCTGGCGTGGGCGATTTCCGGGCTGAGGGCGACGGCTTCGTCGTGGGTGAGCTGCTCGTAGCGCACGGCCGTGCCGGTGGCCGCGCTGATCGCGGCGACCGCCTCGGTCGGGGTCGGGGCGTCCCCGGCCAGCTCCAGGGTCCGCCCGGCGAACCGGTCCGGCTCGTCGAAGGCCATCATCGCGAATTCCGCGATGTCCTCCAGCGCGATGATCTGCACAGGTTCATCCGGCGGGAAGATGTGCCGGTGCACGCCTCCCGCGATGCCGTCAAAGCCGATCGCCGGCGATGCCAGAAAGTTCGACATGAACCTCACCGGGCGCAGGACGGTCACCAGCCGAATCCGTTCACGCAGGTAGTCCTCGATGCGCCGCTTGCCCAGGGAAGCGGCCAACGGGTCGGGCGTGGACGCGATGCCGGTGAACACGACGTGCTCGACTCCCGCGGCGGACGCGGCATCGGCCAGCGCCCGTCCGCGGGCGAGCTCCCGTTCCGCGTCGGGGCCGGCCGGTCCGTACACCACCGGCGGCACGGCGAACAGTGCCGCGGCTCCCTCCAGCGCCGCCGGCAGGCTGGGCGGGTCGTCGAAGTCGGCGCGGACGATTTCGGCCCCGGCGGCCTCCAGCGCCGTGGCGGCGGGGGCGGTCGCGTCACGCACCAGCGCACGCACCGGTCTGCCGGCCGCCAGGAGCCGGCGTGCGGTGGCGCCGCCCTGCCGGCCGGTCGCACCGGTCACGACGACCGGACGATCATCGAAGGGCCCGCCGGGCGTGGCAGCGGGGCGTACCGGCTGAGTGGTCATGTCGTTCCTCCGCCCCGGGGGTGTCGATGGGCACGGTCAGCGTGGACCCGGGGTCGATGTGGAATGCTCCACCCGGTTAGGCGCGACGGACAAGGATTACGTGACATGACGACAGCTCTCCATGACACCGGCCGGGCCGACGCGCGCCGTAACCGCGCGAAGGTGCTCCTCGCCGCGGTGCGGGCGTTCACCGAGCACGGCCTCGATGTCTCGCTCGGCGAGATCGCGCGTCAGGCGGGGGTGGGCACCGGCACCGTGTACCGGCACTTCCCGAGCAAGGAGATCCTGCTCGAGGCCGTACTCGTCCAGCATGTCGACGACCTGGTCGCCGCGGCTCGGCGATGGGCCGCCCAAACCTCCCCCACCGCCGCGTTCTTCGGGTTCCTCCTCGAGGTCGTCGACAAGTCGTCCGGACGCAAGCACGTCTGTGACGTCGTGGTCTCCGACGCGAGCTGGCCGCGGCCGATGCTCGCCGCCTCGGTGCGGCGCTTCCGCCGAGCACTGGAGGAGTTGCTCCGCGCGGCCCAGCAGGCCGGCGGGGTCCGCGCCGACGTCGGCCCGGATGACGTCGCCGCGCTCACCGTCGGGTGCGCGACGATACGGGCCACCCATCGCGACCGGGCCAGTGGCACCCGGATGGTGCACCTGGCACTGGAGTGCCTGCGGCCTCCCACGCCCGTCACGAAAGAGCCGGGGTTCCGTGACGTACCGGGTGGTCGTCACGGAACCCTGCCGAGGTGCGAGGAGTGCGGGGCCCGGCTCGACGCCCGGACCACCGGCCGCCCCGCCCGCTACTGCGGCGCGACCTGCCGGCAACGAGCCCACCGCCGTCGCGTCGGACGATGACGCCGCGGCCCGACTGGTGATGCGGCCAGACCCACCCGCCCATTTCGTCAACGCCATTGACGTACCCGTAGGGCCCCACCTACCTTCCTCCATCGAAGCGCTTCGACGATCGTGCGTGTCCCCTCCACCCCTCCCGGAGGCAGCGGATGTTGAAGGCACGGAAACGGACGGCAGCCCTCCTGGCCGCCGCCCTGGTGGGAGCCGCGGCGCTCACCGGATGCGGCTCGGACAGCGGGGACGGCGACGGCAAGACGCTCAAGCTCTGGCACTACGAGGCCGCCAACAGCGCGATGGGCGCGGCCTGGAAACAGGCGATCGAGGAGTTCAAGAAGAGCCACCCGGGCGTCACGGTGAAGTTCGAGGAGAAGGGCTTCGAACAGATCCAGAAGACCGCCTCGATGGTGCTGAACTCCAACGACGCCCCGGACGTCCTGGAGTACCCCAAGGGCAACGCCACAGCCGGCCTCGCCGCCAAACAGGGTCTGCTCACCGACCTCACGCCCGAGGTCACCAAACGCGGCTGGGACAAGCCGCTGAGCGCCGGGGTCCAGACCGCCAGCCGGTACGACGCGCAGGGCGCGATGGGCTCCGGAAACTGGTACGGGGTGCCCAATTACGCCGAGTACACAATGGTCTTCTACAACAAGGACCTCTTCGACAAGTACAAGGTGAAGGTCCCGTCCACCTTCGAGGAGTTCACCACCGCCCTGGACACCTTCACTGCCAAGGGCATCACCCCGCTGGCGAACGGGGGTGCCGAATACCCCGCCCAGCAGTACCTCTACCAGCTCGCGCTGAGCAAAGCCGACCGCTCCTGGGTGGACTCGTACGAGCTGTACAAGGGCAAGCCCGACTTCCATGACGCGGCGTGGACCTACGGCGCCGAGACCTTCGCCGACTGGGTGAAGAAGGGCTACATCGCCAAGAGCTCCAGCGGCGCCAAGGCCGAGGACGCGGGGACGGCGTTCCTCTCGGGCAAGAACCCGATGTTCTTCTCCGGCAGCTGGTGGTTCGGCCGCTTCAAGTCGGAGATGAAGGACCAGTGGGGCACCTTCCTGTGGCCCGGCTCCAAACTGACGCTGGGCTCCGGCGGCAATCTGTGGGTGGTCCCCAAGGGCGCCAAGAACAAGGAACTCGCCTACGACTTCATCGACATCACGATGAAGAAGGGCATCCAGAACCTGCTCGGCGACAAAGGCGGCGTGCCCGTGGCCGCCGACTCCTCGGCCATCACCGACCAGCAGTCGAAGAGCCTGATCGAGAACTTCGACACGCTCGCCAAGAACGACGGGCTCGCCTTCTACCCGGACTGGCCGGTGCCCGGCTTCTACGACACCCTCGTCTCCGAGACACAGAAGCTGATCACCGACAGCACGGATCCCGACGACTACCTGGACGCGCTGAAGAAGGCGTACGAGTCGGGCGCGCCGAAGGCATGAAACCCGCCGAAGGCATGAAACCCGCCCACGGCACCAAGGGTCCGGGACGACGGCGCGAGTATCCGTACGCGTTGTTCCTCATCCCCGGCGCACTGGCCTTCCTCACCGTGATCGTCGTCCCGTTCCTGATGAACACGGGGCTGAGCCTCACCCACTGGCAGGGGGTCGGCACCCCGTCCTGGGCCGGGCTCGACAACTACCGCACGCTGCTCGACGACTCCGCCTTCTGGGAGTCCTTCCGGCACAGCCTCGCGATGGTCCTGGCGATGGCGGTGATCCCCACCGCCATCGGCCTGGTCCTGGCCGCCGCGCTGTTCGACTACATCGCCAAGCACATCGGCACCCGTGTCGCGACCGTGCTGCGCGCCTGCTTCTATCTGCCGCAGGTGCTGCCGATCGCGGTGGCCGGGATCGTCTGGAGCTGGATCCTGGCCCCCGACAACGGCGCGCTGAACGAACTGCTGAACGCGGTCGGCCTCGGCTCGCTGCGCCACGACTGGCTGGGCGACCCGGACTTCGCGCTCTACAGCGTGATGGGCGTGATGGTCTGGGTGCAGCTCGGCTTCCCGCTGGTGGTCTTCATGGCCGGGATGCAGCGCGCCGACCCGGCCCTGCACGAGGCCGCCGAGCTGGACGGCGCCTCCTGGTGGCGGCGGCTGTGGCATGTGACGCTGCCGCAGATCCGGCCCGAGATCTACGTCGTGCTGCTCTGGTGCACCATCGCCGCGCTCAAGGTCTTCGGCGCCGTGTACGTACTGACCAAGGGCGGGCCCGGCGGGGCCACCAATGTGCCCTCGTACTTCTCCTTCCAGAGCTTCTTCGAGAAGACGCAGATCGGCTACGGCTCGGCGGTGTCGACCGTGCTGACCGTACTCATCCTGGCGCTGGCCCTGGTGGCGTTGCGTCTGCAGACCCGGGCGGAGGACCAGGACCGGTGAAGGCCGTCACGCGATACCCGGTACTGGTCGCGCTGGTCGTGGCGGCCCTGTTCATGGTGGCGCCGTTCGTCATCGTCGCGCTCAACGCCGTCAAATCACCCGCCGAGTACTCCGCCCACGGACCGCTGAGCCTGCCCGACGGGCTGTATCTCGACGGGCTGAAGGACTTCTGGGAGCGGGTCGACTTCGGCCAGAAGCTGATCAACTCCGTGCTGATCTCCGGCTCGGTGGCCGTGCTCGCGGTGGTCCTGTCGGTGCTCAACGCGTACGCGATCGGCATCGGCCGGATCAAGGGCCGCCCCTGGGTGCTGGCCTTCTTCGTCCTGGCGAACATGCTGCCGCAGGAGGCCCTGGTCTACCCCGTCTACTACCTGCTGAAGGAGGTGGGCCTGTACGACACCCGGCTCAGCGTCATCCTCGTCTTCACCGTCATCCAGTCCGCCTTCGGCACGTATCTGCTCTCCTCCGTCCTCGGCGCCTTCCCCAAGGAGGTCATCGAGGCGGCCAGGATCGACGGCGCGAACAAATGGCAGGTGCTGTGGCGGGTCGTGGTGCCGGTCAGCCGGCCCACGATCGGGGTGCTGCTGGTCTTCTTCTTCATCTGGACCTGGAACGAGTTCCTGCTGCCCCTGGTCATGCTGATCTCCAACGACAACCAGACGGTGTCGGTGGCGCTCGGCGTCCTCCAGGGCCAGCGGCTGATGGACGCCACCATGACCAACGCGGCCGCCCTGCTCGGGGTCCTGCCCGCGTTCCTGTTCTTCCTGATCTTCCAGCGGACGCTGGCCCGCGGCATCGCCGTGGGCGCGGTCAAGTGACCGCCCGTGCGTTTGTGGTGGATACAGGACAGCGACACGCCGATGCCACGGCGTGTCGCTGTCCTGTATCCACCGCACAGCCGGCGCCACAGTGCCGAGAAGGGGGCTCCATGGTCAGGATCACGGACGTGGCCAAGCACGCCGGGGTCTCGCCCAGCACGGTCAGCTACGCCCTCAGCGGCAAGCGGCCGATCTCCGAGGCCACCCGGCGGCGAATCCACGCCAGCATCCACGAGCTCGGCTACCGCCCGCACGCCGGAGCCCGCGCCCTGGCCGGCAGCCGCACCCGGGTCCTGGCCCTGGTGACCCCGCTGCGCGAGGGCGACGACATCACGGCCGCGATGCGGTTCGCCGCCCACCTCGTCACCGCCGCCCGGCGCCACGACCACGACGTCCTGCTCCTCACCCAGGAGGAGGGCGCGGAGGGGCTGCGCCGGGTCGCGGACAGCGCCATGGTCGACGGCATCATCATCATGGCCACCCACCGCCCCGGCGACCCCCGCCTGCTGCTGCTGCGCGACCTGGGGCGCCCCTGCGTCCTGGTCGCCCCCCTGGACGGCGCCACGGCCCCGACCAGGCCCCTCTGCGTCGGCTTCCCGGACCCGGCCGCCCCGACCACCTCCGCCGACGGCCCGCCGGACGCCCACCCCGGACCGCCCGAGCCCGACGACCTCGCCGAGCTGTGCGTGGCCCTGCTCATGGCAAGGCTCGGCGCCGTCCCCCAACGCGACGAGGGCCCCGCGGTCGGCTGACCGTCGGCTACCTGGGTACGTCAGACCGAGCCGGGCGGCATCATCCTCACCACCCTCGCCCCCGGCTCGTGGGCGTACGGCACCGGCCTCGCCAAAGTCACCGTGAACGACGACGGCACGGCCGACGGGCGGATCATCGGGGAGTCGTCGTTCATGCAGGCGCGCTCCCAGGCCGCCGCACCGCTCGCGGGGGATCTGTCGGCGCGCACCGCCTACGCCGACCGCGAGTCCTTCGCCGCGTTCGCCGAGCACGGCTCCGGGTGGACCGTCCGGCAGGGCGGACCGGTGGCGCTGTGGGACGACATCGAGCAGGCACTCACCGCCTGGCAGGACGCCGGACACCCGGACATCAGCACCGTGCGGTTGCGCCTCACCCCCCGCTCCCACACGTACTGGATCGGTGACGGTCCCGCGTTGCGCTGGGAACACCGCCTCGTCTGAGTCCCGCACGACGAGGGCCCCGCCGCCAGCTGACCAAAATCCACGACCGGCCGCCGACGCCCGCCTATGGCGCACGTCACACAGGTGCGCTGTCACAGGGATCGGATTGCCGGTGTCTCAGGGGCAATCACGTACCTGGTGCAGCAGCCACCAACGACAGAACGGAACGACATCGTGAGCAAGATCTGGTTCGTCACCGGTTCCTCGCGCGGCCTGGGCCGCTGCTTCGTCGAGGCTGCCCTGTCCCGCGGCGACAAGGTGGCCGCGACCGCCCGGACCGCCGAAAGCCTTGACGACCTGGTCGCCGCCTACGGGGACGCGGTGCTCGCGCTCCCGATGGACGTGACCGACAAGGCCGCCGTCTTCGAGAGCGTGAAGCGGGCCAAGGAACACTTCGGCCGTCTCGACGTCATCGTCAACAACGCCGGCTACGCCCAGATCGGCGCGATCGAGGAGCTGACCGAGCAGGATCTGCGCGACCAGCTGGAGACCAACCTGTTCGGCCCGGTGTGGGTCGTCCAGGCCGCGCTGCCCCACCTGCGCGAGCAGGGCTCGGGGCACATCATCCAGCTGTCCTCGGCGGCCGGGCTCATCGCCATGCCGCTCGGCGGCGCGTACCACGTCTCCAAGTGGGCCGTCGAAGCCCTGAACGAAACCCTCGCCCAGGAAGTCGCCGGCTTCGGCATCAAGGTCACCGTCATCGAGCCCGCCGGGTTCGCCACCAGGGACGGCAAGAACCCCGACCCCCTCGCCAACGGCCACATGTCCGAGCCCAGCCCGGTCTACGACGGCCTCCGCCAGCGCCTCGCCGGCGTCATGGGCAAGCAGCCCTCCGGCGACCCGGCCGCCGCGGCCCGGACCCTCCTCAAGATCGTCGACTCCGACAACCCGCCCCTGCGCGTGCTCTTCGGCCAGGGCTTCTACCCCATGCTCCAGCAGGCGTACGCCGACCGGCTCAAGACCTGGGCCGACTGGCAGGACCTCTCCGCCGAGGCTCACGGCAACCTGGCCGAAGCAGATCGGTGATTCCGGCCGGGCATCTGGAGGTGTCACCAGGTCGCGGTCGTCATGTCACGGCCAGGTGGCTGCGGTGGTGTCGTGGGGTCTCGGCCTCGTCGAGCAGGACGAGGGCGAAGTCCGCGTAGGAGATGCGCGCCGCGAGGTCACCGTGTTCGCGGATCCCGTAATGGCCGGTGCGCTCTCCCTCATGGTCGAAGTCGCCGACTGGGCTGACGTACACCCAGTCCAGCGCGGCGCCTTCGGCCCGAAGCACCTTGAGCCCGTCGGCGTGGGCCAGGCAGAAGGGCCGGAACTCGGCGGGGAAACCGGGTGTGTCGAGCAGGCGGGTCCCATCGGGGCCGGGCAGTAGCGTTGCGATGCCGACCGCGACGAGCCGGTCCACGCCGGCCTACCGAAGGCCCTTGATGACGGCGTGTGCGGCGCTGGTGAAGAATGCCCCCGGGTCGGTTGTCGCCGCCGCGTTGATCGCGGCGTCATGCCCAGCCGCGAGGGCGGCGACATGCGCCGCCTCGGTGACATCCCCGGCGGCGATCCGTACGCCGCCGTCCGCCGAGCCGCTGTAGCGGGACGGGTCGCGGACCACTGCGGTGACCTGGTGTCCACGCCGACGCGCGTCAGCGACAGCCTGCCGGCCGGCCCGGCCACCGGCCCCGAAAATACGCTGCCTGGAAGACGGCCCCCGTCGATTTTCCGAGCTGCGTGTGCCACTGCACCGCGTCACCCCGAAGGTGCTCACACAGTCACTACGTGGCCTGGAGCGGAGCGGGCTCGTCTCACGCACGGTGCACGCCGACCCGAGACTCGGGGTGGAGTACGCGCTGACGCCGCTGGGTCGCAGCATGTTGGAGCCGCTGTATTTCGCATGTGCGTGGGGCCCGAACGCGACGAGGGCCCCGCGGTCGGCTGACCGCGGGGCCCTCGTCGTACATGGGATGAGTGGAGATGGCGGGAATCGAACCCGCGTCCAACGGTGTGGAACCAGGACTTCTCCGAGCGCAGTCCGCTGTGATTTTCTCGGCCCCGGAGATCACGCGGACAAGTCTCCGACGGGCTCAGTCACTGTTTGATTTCCCACCAGGCCCCGTGACCGGACCTAGTGGTTTAGTCCCCTAGCTGATGCCAGGATCCGGGTCGGGAACAGCCCCGGGCTGACACTTCGCAAGTCGCTACTTAGGCAGCGAGGGCGAAGGAATCGCGCTTGGTGTTGGCGATTATTGGTTTCGGCATATGGTTTACGAGATCATTGCCGCTTCCTCGGCTCGCTTCCCCTGCTTCGACAGCCGCTGTCGAAACCGATCATCCCCATGTGGTGTTATCAAGGTGGTGCCGCGCACCCCTGAAGGGGCGTGCTTGCCTCATCGTACGGGAACAACGCTGGACAGTGCCAGCGTATTCCCGCCGGTCAGGCCCGCTGCCGCCGTCGGGCCGCGGAAATCGCCCGGTCGGCCTCGCGGCGGTCCTGCTTCTCGCGCAGGGTCTGCCGCTTGTCGTACTCCTTCTTGCCCTTGGCGAGGGCGACCTCGACCTTGGCGCGGCCGTCCTTGAAGTACAGCGCCAGGGGGACCAGGGTGTGGCCGGTCTCCTGGGTCTTGACGACCAGCTTGTCGATCTCCGCGCGGTGGAGCAGCATCTTCCGCTTGCGGCGCGCCGAGTGGTTGGTCCACGTCCCCTGGCTGTACTCCGGAATGTGCACGTTGTGCAGCCACGCCTCGCCGCCGTCGAGCTGTGCGAAGCCGTCCACCAGCGAGGCCCGACCCTGCCGCAGCGACTTCACCTCGGTGCCGGTCAGCACCAGACCGGCCTCGTAGGTGTCGAGGATGTGGTAGTCGTGCCGCGCCTTCTTGTTCTGCGCGATCAGCTTGCGCCCCGTCTCTTTAGCCATAGCGTGGCCATTCTCGCACTATGACCCGCCCCCGAGGCCACTCAATACCGTCCGCGCGCGCGTTTCGGCGCGCTTCTCGTCGTCGCCGCGGACGGAGAGGTCGGGGGTGATCCCCTTGCCGTCGACGCCGCGGCCGGTGGGGGTGCGGTAGTGGCCGACGGTGAGCTCGGCGACCGAGCCGTCGGGGAGCTCGCTGGGCATCTGGACGGAGCCCTTGCCGAAGGTCCGGGAGCCGACGACCACGGCCCGGCGGCGGTCCTGGAGGGCGCCGGTGAGCAGCTCGGCGGCGCTCATGGTGCCGCCGTCGACGAGGACGACGAGGGGGGAGTCGGTGTCGCCGCCCCGCCGGGCCTCCAGCACCCGCTGCTCCCCCCGTACGTCGTACGTGGCGACCAGCCCGCCGTCGAGGAAGGAGGAGGCGGTGGTGACGGCCTCGGAGACCAGGCCGCCGGAGTTGCCGCGCAGGTCGAGCAGGATGCCCTCGCCCTTGGGGATGGCCCGCACCGCGCGGCGGACCTGGTCGCCCGAGCCACGGGTGAAGGCCTCGACCTTGATCCGGACGGCGGCGGGGTGCTGATCGGTGAGGCGGTCGACGGTCACCGGCTCGGTGGCCAGGCGTGCCCGCCGCAGGGTCTGCCGCCAGCTGTGCCCGCCGCGCTGCAGCCCGACCTCGACGCGGCTGCCCACGGCCTCGCCCGCGCCGCCGCGCAGCCAGGACACCACCTCGGTGACCGGGCGGCCGGTCGCCGTGCGGCCGTCGACGGTGCGCAGCCGGTCACCGGCCCGGATGCCGGCCTTCGCGGCGGGGCTGCCGGGCTGGACGCGGTCGACCGCGATCCGGCCGCCGGGCCCCACGCGGGCGGAGATGCCCACGCCCACGTACTCGCCGTCCAGATTGCGGCGGAAGCCCTCGTACTCGCGGGCGCTGTAGACCGCGCCCCATCGGTCCCCGCTGCGGCTGACCACTTCCCGGGCGGCCTTGGAGCCGGACTTCCCGTCCTCCTCGGCCTGGGCCGCGGCCGCCTTGACCTCGTCGCTCTCGACGGTGCTCGACACCGAACGGGACGGTATCCGGGCGGCGGCCGGGTCCCGGCCGTCCTCGGCCTCGGCGCCCCAGGAGCCGACGGCGGCCCCCGTGGCCAGCACGCTCACGAAGACCACGATCAGGGTGGCCCCACGGCGAATGCGGCGGGGCCGGACGAACAAACACGGGCCCGACATGCCGGTGAGTGTAGGGCAACCCAGGGCGCCGTACCGGCGGTTGTGAGGTACGGCGCCCTGGACGAATGTCACACCTTGAGGTACTTGCGGAGCGCGAAGAACGCCGCGAAGGCGGGCATCAGCAGCCCGATCGCCAGCACCAGCGGCAGCTTGGCCAGCACCGCGTCGCCGCCAATGAAGTTGATCACTCTGATCTGGCCCGCCAGCCAGTTCTTGACCAGGAAGTAGTAGCCGCCCACCAGCAGCACACACGCGAAGGCCGCGCCCAGCAGGCCCGCGATGGCCGCCTCCAGGATGAACGGCATCTGGATGTAGAAGCTGGACGCGCCGACCAGCCGCATGATCCCGGTCTCCCGGCGGCGGGAGAACGCCGACACCCGCACCGTGTTGACGATCAGCATCAACGCGACGACCAGCATGAGCGACATCACCCCCAGCGCCGCGAGATTCATGCCGTTGAGGAGCTTGAAGAGGTCGTCGACGACTTCCTTCTGGTCCCGGACTTCCTGCACCCCGGGACGGCCGGCGAAGGCGGTGGAGATGACCTTGTACTTCTCCGGGTTCTTGAGCTTGATCCGGAAGGACTCCTGCATCTGGTCCGGGGTCAGCGAGTCGGCCAGCGGCGAGTCGCCGAACTCCTCCTGGTAGTGCTTGTACGCCTCCTCCGCGGTCTCGAACTGGACGCTCTCGACGATGCTCATCTGCTTGAGCTCGGAGCGGATCTCCGCCTTCTGTGCGTCGGTGACGGGGCCCTTGGAGCAGTTGGGCGAGGTCTCCTTGTCCTGCTTGTTGCACAGGAAGATGGAGACGTTGACCTTGTCGTACCAATAACCCTTCATCGTGCTCACCTGCTCGCGCATGAGCAGGGACCCGCCGAACAGGGCGAGCGAGAGGGCGACGGAGACGATCACCGCGAAGGTCATGGTGAGATTGCGGCGGAGACCGACGCCGATCTCCGACAGGACGAACTGGGCGCGCATGGCGTCCTTTCAGTGCTGGTAGCCGTAAACGCCGCGGGACTGGTCGCGCACGAGACGGCCCTTTTCAAGTTCGATCACGCGCTTGCGCATCTGGTCGACGATCTGCTGGTCGTGGGTGGCCATCACCACCGTGGTCCCGGTCCGGTTGATCCGGTCCAGCAGCTTCATGATGCCGACGGACGTCTGCGGGTCCAGGTTTCCGGTCGGCTCGTCGGCGATCAGCAGCAGCGGCCGGTTGACGAACGCGCGGGCGATGGCGACCCGCTGCTGCTCACCGCCGGAGAGCTCACCGGGCATACGGTCCTGTTTTCCGCCCAGTCCCACCAAGTCCAGCACTTCGGGGACGGTCTTGCGGATGGCGGTGCGCGGCTTGCCGATCACCTCCAGCGCGAAGGCCACGTTCTCCCCCACCGTCTTGTTGGGGAGCAGCCGGAAGTCCTGGAAAACCGTGCCCAGCTGGCGGCGCATCTGCGGCACCTTCCAGTTGGACAGCCGGGCCAGGTCCTTGCCCAGCACATGGACCGCGCCATGGCTGGCACGCTCCTCGCGCAGCAGCAGACGCAGAAAGGTGGATTTGCCCGACCCCGAGGAGCCCACCAAAAAGACGAACTCCCCCTTCTCGATCTCGAGCGAGACATCCCGAAGTGCGGGACGGTTCTGCTTGGGGTAGGTCTTGGATACGTTGTCGAATCGGATCACTGAAGCACCACGGTCGACCTGGGTAGGGGTACGGGTGGCCGCGAGGGCTCCCGTCGGTGTGCGTGACCATACGCGAACCGCGCGCGAGCTTGCAGGCGCCGTTCGGGGTTGGTGCGCCCATTCACAGCACTATTGGGGGCAAACGGTTGACAACCCTCCCGCTGGGCTGTCCGAAACAGCTACGGAACCGGTACGGATGCGGTACGGAATCGTGCGGGGCGCGCCGAACCGGGCGGAAGCTGGCACAGTGGAGGGGGAACCAACACATTTCCCCGAGCGTTGGCCCAGTGTCTACGGCGGCATCGCCGCGCGGGAGGAGAAGAGCGCATGACGTATGACAGGCTTGTCTGCGCCAACTGCGCGAGCCCCGTCAGCGAGGGCCGCTGCCCGGTCTGCCGGGCCAGCAAGGAGCGTCTGCAGCAGGCCGGCGGCTTCGGCGGGCTGACGCCGGCCGCCCTGATAGCGCTGCTGGTGGCGCTGATCGCGGTGGCCCTGCTCGCCCACCAGGTCGCCGCCGCGTAACGGGCCGTAGCGGCCGGGTCGCGGTGGGTACCGCTTCATTCAGTGACGTGCTTCATTTCTCACACGTACGAGGGGCCCGGAGTGACGCCGCACTCCGGGCCCTTTCGCGTCACCGTGGCGCACCCGGTCCGGCCGGGTGCGTGATCAGGCCGCGGTGTTGCGGTTGACCAGACGCGGCATGAGGCGGAAGCCGATGCCGCCCGCGATCATCGTCGCGGCGCCGACCAGCAGGAAGGTCGTCTCGGAGGCACCGGTCTCGGCCAGCTCCTCCTTCTTGGCCAGCCCCTCCTTGGGCTTGCTCTGCTCCACCGGCTTGGCACCGGCGCTGTCGGTGTCGGTGTTGTCCTGGCAGGCGGTGCCGTCGAGCTCCACCGTGCAGGTGTTGGAGTCGTCGCTGCCGCCGCCACCGCCGGTGCCGGGCGACTTGGTCGGCTCGGCGGTCGGCTTGCCGGTGGGCTTACCGGTCGGCTCGCCCGTCGGCGGCTTCGTCGGGTCGTTCGTGGGCGGGTTCGTCGTCGGCGGGTTCGTCGTCGGCGGGTTGGTGGTGGGCGGGTTGGTCGTCGGCGGGTTCGTCGTCGGCGGGTTGGTCGTCGTCGGCTCGTCCGTCGGCGTCGGGATCGTCGTCGGGTCGTCGTCCGGGTTGTCCACGCCGACGCCGACGTTCACGCCCTTGTCGTCGGCCTTGACCGAAGCCTCCACGCCGCCGATGCCGACGTCGATACCCACGGCCGATGCGGCGCCGGCCGCGGTCAGCGACGCGCCGGCGGCGATCACGGCGCCGGCCGCGATCCGCGCGACGCGCAGCCGCGTCTTCTTCGTCATCTGCCTGCTACCCCCAGTAGCTGTACTCGTCAATGGAGCAGCTATGTATGGGGCAACGGCCTGCGGGGAGTTCTGATCCGCGGGACCGGCCACACAAGGCGGTCCGCGAGCCCCCGTTCACACGCGCCCCAGTCATACGCATGCCGCGCGTCAGCTTTCCCACTTTTCATATGACCGTCAAGGTCATTGCGCACGACATGTCCGCTATGGAGGTGGTTGGCGGATGCATGGGTACAGGACTGTGACCAACTGGCCGTCAAGCCCGCGGACACGTCGCGGACAAGTCGCCGTCAAGCGGCGGCCAAGGCCTTACTTACTTCTGCTGCTCCTGCTGCTTGCGCCAGCGGATGCCCGCCTCCAGGAACCCGTCCAACTCGCCGTCGAGCACCGCCTGGGGGTTGCCGACCTCGAACTCCGTCCGCAGGTCCTTGACCATCTGGTACGGGTGCAGGACGTAGGAACGCATCTGGTTGCCCCAGGAATTGCCGCCGTCGCCCTTGAGCGCGTCCATCTTGGCCTGCTCCTCCTGGCGGCGCCGCTCGAGCAGCTTGGCCTGGAGGACGTTCATCGCGGTCGCCTTGTTCTGGATCTGCGAGCGCTCGTTCTGGCAGGAGACCACGATGCCGGTCGGGATGTGGGTCAGGCGCACCGCGGAGTCCGTGGTGTTGACGCCCTGGCCACCGGGGCCCGAGGAGCGGTAGACGTCGACGCGCAGCTCGGACTCGTCGATCTCGATGTGGTCGGTCTGCTCGACGACGGGCAGCACCTCCACGCCCGCGAAGGACGTCTGACGGCGGCCCTGGTTGTCGAACGGCGAGATGCGCACCAAGCGGTGGGTGCCCTGCTCGACGGAGAGGGTGCCGTAGGCGTACGGGGCCTGGACGGCGAAGGTGGTCGACTTGATGCCGGCCTCTTCCGCGTACGAGGTCTCGTACACCTCGGTCTTGTAGCCATGGCGCTCGGCCCAGCGCAGATACATCCGCTGCAGCTGCTCGGCGAAGTCGGCGGCGTCCACGCCACCGGCCTCGGCGCGGATGTTGACGAGCGCCTCGCGGGCGTCGTACTCGCCGGACAGGAGGGTGCGCACCTCCATCTCCTCGACCGCCTTGCGCACCGAGTCCAGCTCGGCGACCGCCTCGGCGCGGGTGTCGGCGTCGTCCTCGGCGTCGGCGAGCTCGAAGAGCACTTCGAGGTCGTCGATGCGGCCGCGGAGCTCCTCCGCCTTGCGCAGCTGGCCCTGCAGATAGGACAGCCGGCTGGTGATCTTCTGTGCGTTCTCGGGGTCGTCCCACAGGGAGGGGGCCGCCGCCTGCTCCTCGAGCACGGCGATGTCGGCCCTCATCCTGTCGAGGTCCATGACGGCCTCAATCGACCCCATGGTCGAGGAGAGGGACTTCAGCTCTTCGGATACATCGACGACTGCCACGGCACCAGCGTAACCGGCCGGACGGGCGACCGGGCCCACGGGCGGGCGGGGGCCCTTTTCCGGCCCGGTTCTCCCCCGGCCACGGCCGGGAGGCGCCCCCGCCGGGGCACCCGGCTCAGCGGTCGCCCGGGTCCGCGGGGGCCGAGTGCTCGCCGCCCTTCGGCGCCCCGCCGTCGTCGTCGTCGCCGCCCGACGCGAGCCAGCCGCCGATCCCCACCGCGGCCAGCAGCGCCCCCGCGACCACCGCGAGCCTGACCCGGCGGCGGCGCACCGCCTCCGAGACCGGGCGGTTGCGGGCCGAGCCCGCGCGGCGCTGGCCGCTGACCCGGGGGGCGCGCGCGGTGCCGTGCGGGCCCCCGGCGAGCTCGTCCGCGCTGGGCACCCGCATGCTGGTGTGCGTCTCCCGGCTGGAGTCGGGCACCGCCCCGGGCACCAGCGGCACCGCGCCGCGGCGCCGCGGCGGCTCCTCGGCGGCCGGGGCGCGGTGCGGCGCCGGCGCCTCGTCGTACCGGCCCTCCGGCTCGGCCCCGGGCTCGTCGGGCTCGTCGATGTCCAGCGGCGGATAGCCGGCCAGCGACGGCAGCAGCTCGCGCAGCCGGGCCGCCAGCTCGGAGGCGCGCAGCCGGGAGGCCGGCGCCTTGGCCAGGCACTGCAGCAGCAGCTGCCACAGCTCGTCGGGGATGCCGGGCAGCGGTGCGACGGTCTCCGTCACATGGCGGCGCAGGATCGCGCCGAGGTGGCCGCCGCCGAAGGGGGTGAAGCCCGCCAGGAGCTCGTACAGGACCGTGGCGAGGGCGTACACGTCCACGCTGGCCCGCGGCGGCAGCCCCTCGACGATCTCGGGGGCGAGGTAGTCCGGGGTGCCGATGACGCTGCGCGGGTTCTGGACCCGGCCCTGGGCGGTGCCCTGCGGGCGCGCCCGGCGCGGCGCGTCCACGAGGCGGGCCACGCCGAAGTCGGTGAGCAGGGCCGGGTGGGAGCCGCCGGGGCCCAGCGGGCCCTGCATGTCCAGCAGCACGTTCTCCGGCTTGACGTCGCGGTGCACGATCCCGGCCGCGTGGGCCGCGGCCAGGGCGTCGGCGATGTCCGCGGCGATGGCGACCGCCGCCTCGGGGGCCAGCCGCCGCTCGCGGTCGAGCCGGGTGCGCAGATCCGTGCCGCGCACCAGGTCCATGACCAGGGCCAGGTCGTTTCCGTCGACGACGAGGTCGCGCACGCCCACCACCCGGGGGTGGTCCAGGCTCAGCAGCGCGGTGCGCTCCTGTACGAAGCGGCCGACGAGCTCCTGGTCGGAGGAGAGCTCCTCGTGCAGGAGCTTGATGGCGACCGGGCCCTCGGGACCCTCGCCCAGCCACACCGTGCCGGCACTGCCGCGGCCCAGGACCTGGTTGGCGGTGTACCGGCTGCCGATCTTCCGTGACAAGACTGCTCCGACTCCTCCGACAGGGGCACGTTGGCGACAAAGCTACGCGGCTACCGACGCGTTGGGGGCCATGGACAGCGCCAACTGTCGCTTCTGCGCGGAAAACACCCTTCGGATGTCGACAAATCCCCTTAGTGGCGGGGCCCTTGACCACAGGACCTCGAGCCGTGAGGCGGCTGGGGCAGGTGGGTCAGCTGGGCCCGCCGAGCTTGGAGATCCAGTCCTTCACCTCGGTGATCCAGCCGGTGACCGCGTCCCAGTAGCTCTTGCCCTCGGCGACCCAGTCCTTGAGCGGGGTCAGCTCCCAGATCAGCCAGGAACCCACGATCAGGATCACGATCACGAACAGACAGCCCTTGAGGCACCCCATGCCGGGGATCTTCATCGGGCTGGAGCTGCGCTGCCGGGGCTGGCGCGGCTCGGGCTGCTGCGGCTGCGGGGGCGGCGGCGCGTAGCGCTGGGGCTGCGGCTGCTGGGGGTGGTGCGGCGCCGGGGCGTAGTTCTGGGGCTGCTGCTGGGCGTACGGGGGCGGCTGCTGCTGGCGCCGCTGCTGCCGGCGCGGCGGCTGCTGGGGCTGCTGGGGCTGGTACTGCTGGGGCTGCTGATACTGCTGCGGCTGCTGGGGGGCGGGGCGGCGCTGCGGGCGGCGGCGCAGCGGGTCCTGGCTCGGGTCGAGGTACTGGACCTGCGTCTGCTCGTTGCGGTCGCGCGCCGCGCGCAGCTGGTTCTGCCAGGGGTGCGGGTCGTCCTGACCCGGGCCCTGGCCGCCGGGCGGCACGGGCGGCATCGCGCGGGTCGGGTCGGCGCCGGAGGCCGGGCCGGAGCCCGCGGGCAGCACCTGGGTGGGGTCGGCGTTCGGGCCGCCGCCGGGGCCGCCGGTCTGGGGCAGCACGCTGGTGGCCGCGGCGGGGTCGTACGAGGGGGCGCCCCCGGCGCCCGAGGGGAGCACCTGGGTCGGGTCGGCCGCGCCCGCGGGGTCGGTGTCCGGCACCGGGGCGGGCGCCGGGTCCGGGGCGAGCAGCGCGCCGACGCCGAGCGCGGCCTCGGCCTGCGCGGGTGTGGCGTGCACGCCGACGCCCGCGGCGACCACGCGCAGCGCGCGGGCCAGGTTCTCGGCGCTGGGCCGCTCCTCCGGGCTCTTGCGCAGACAGCGCTCTATGACCGTCCACAGGGGCTCGGGCACGGTGGTGGGGCGGCGCGGCTCCTCGCTCAGGTGCCGGTGCAGCACTTCGAGGGCGGTGTTGCCCGCGAACGGAGGACGGCCGGTGACCAGCTCGTACAGCATGATCCCGGCGCCGTAGATGTCCACCGCCGAGGTCTGCGGGCGGCCCTCGGCCGACTCCGGCGCCACATAGGCGGGCGTGCCGACGAACTCATGGGTGCGGGTGAGGCCGGGAGAGTCCGCGAGGCGCGCGATGCCGAAGTCGGTCAGCAGCGGGTGCATCTCCTCGCCCTCGCCCGTGCCGGCCAGCAGCACGTTGGCCGGTTTGAGGTCGCGGTGCACGATGCCGTCGGCGTGGCTGGCGGCGAGCGCGTCGGCGATCTGGGCCATCAGCAGGGAGGCGGCCACGGGCGTGAACGGGCCGTTGCGGCGGACGTAGTTGTGCAGGTCGGGGCCGTCGACCAGGTCCATGACCAGGGCGAGGAGATCGCCCTCGACGACCAGGTCGCGGGTGCGCACGATGTTGGGGTGGGTGAGCCGGAGCAGCACGGAGCGCTCGCGCAGGAAGCGCATCACGATCTCCGCGTCGTTCGCGAGCTCCTCCTTGAGGACCTTGATCGCGACGGTCTCGCCGGGCTGCCCGGCCACGGCGGCCTCGGCGCCCGCCGCCTCCCGCTGGCGGGCTCGCCAGACGGTGCCCGTGGCTCCGCGTCCGAGCGGCTCCTCGAGCAGGTACTTGCTGCCTACCGGCCGCACGTCATGCGCTCCCTGGTCGTGGGTCCATCTTGCTTGCGTTGTCTGCGTTGCCTGCGTCTGCGTTGTCCGCGTTCTGCCGACGGCCTGTTCCCGTCGCCGGCATCGCCTGCGTCGGCCCCACTGTAGTGGGGCCGTACGACATGCCGTACTGATCTCCGTACGAGCCGCCGGTGAGCGGCGGAGGGCGCGGCTTGCGGGGAAGACGCACGATCCGGACAGATGGTTGCCAAGGGGCGGACGGATGCAGGCCCTCCGGCGCCACAAAGGACACCCGCCGGACCCCCGACCCGGTCACAATCGACCAGTTTCGGCCAGTCAGCCGACCAATCAAGATCATGAAGCGACGGTCGGCGGGCGGAATGTCAGTGGCAGGTGCGAGGATGCACGCAGCACGGATGCGGTGGGGAGCCGGGGGGACCCGCGCGCCGTGTCCGTACGCCCGTGCCCGTACGTCCGTACGGAGCTTGGACGCACGGAGCTTGTACGTGCCGACGCGCCTGGGGGCGGTGGGGGGAAACGGCGCCCCTGCCCGGCCCCCCGGACAGAAGGGACCGTTGACGGCTATGCAGATTCGGCTGACCGTCCTCGGGCCGCGCAGCGCCCACCCGAGCCGTCCGGGCCAGCCCGCGCCCGGCCACGCTCACACCGGGCCCTGCGCCGTGGACGTGCTGGTGACCGCCCCGGTCGGCACCGCCCTCGCTTCGGTGACCAGCGGCCTGGCCGCCGCCCTCGCCGCCGCCGGCTGCGACACGGGCGGCAGCGGCGGCGCCGTGCTGTACGCGGGGGCCGAGCGGCTCGACGCGCAGCGCTGCGCGCTCGGCGAGCCGCCCCTGGTCGACGGCGCGGTCCTCGCGCTCAACGCGCCGGCCGACCCCGAGCGCTACCCCGGCTACCCGGGGCTGCCGGAGACCGCCGCGCCCGACGCGGCCGTCCGGCTCGACGTGGTGGCCGGGCCCGACGCGGGCGGCGTCCATCTGCTGCACGGCGGCCAGGTCCGCATCGGCCGCTCCGTCGACGCGGACGTCCCCCTCGACGACCCCGATGTGTCCCGTCTGCACTGCGCGGTGACGGTCGCCGACGACGGCCGGGTCACCATCGCCGACCTCGACTCGACGAACGGCACGGCGGTCGACGGCGCGCCCGTCGGCCCCCGCGCCGTCCCCCTGCCTCCGGGCGCCCTCCTGCGCATCGGCGAATCCGCCCTGCGCCTGTGCGCCCCCTCCCCCTCCTCCGCCCCACCCGAGCGCCTCCCGGCCCGCCCCGACGGCGAGGGCCACCTACGCGTCGCCCCGGAGGTGCGTCCGGTCACCGCCCCCGAGCCCCCGGCCCACGCCCCGGCCGCCACCACGACGGGCCAGGGCGACTGGCTCCCCTCCGGGCGGCGGCCCGCGCCCGCCGACCGGGGCGCCCCCGGGCACGGCGGCATGTCCGGCCGCCCCACGACGGCCAAGGACACATTCGAGCCATACGCGGCCCAGGGCGGCCAGGGCCGCGCCGGGCGCCCCGCGCCGGGCGGCGGCCCGGCCGCGCGCGGCGACGGCGGGTGGCCGGTCGACGAGCGCACCCTGCCGCCGGGGACGGACGAGAGCCCGACGCACTACGGCGCCGCCGGGGTGAGCCAGGGGCGGTGGGCCGCCGGCGGCGCGGCCTGGGCGGAGTCCGCTTCGGCCCACGGCCGGGCCGACGCTCCGGCGCGGCCGGGCGGGGAGCCGACCGGCGGCGGGGCCGCAGGCGGCGCGGGGCGCTCGCATCCGGCACCACAGCACCCACCAGCGGACGGCGGCCCCCAGGGCCCCTGGCAGACCGGGGCGCCCGACAGGCACACCGCGAGCGGAAACCGCACCGGAGCACCGGGCGGCCCGTCGGCCGCGGGCGGCGGCGCCCCGGACGACCGGGGCGCGGGAGCGCGGGGCGGGCGGCCGGGCGGCTATGACGTCGCCGGGGCGCAGGTGCGGCGCCGGGGCGGCATAGGAGCCTGGGCGCGGCGGCTCGCCTCCGGGCTCGGTGCGGCCGAGCCGGACGAGGCGGGCTGCGACGGGCCGGGGGGAGGCGTCGCGGGCCATGCGGCCGCCGAGGCCGCCGCGCTGCACCGGCGGTGGCCCGATCCCGCCGCCGTCCTGATGACGGCGCTCGGTCCGGGCCCGCGCCTGTGGGAGCGCGGCCCGGGGCACCCGGACGCGCTGAGCGTGCGGCTGGGGTCGGCCGACCGGCCCGCCGCGAGTGGCGGGCTGCTGCCCGCCGCGCCCGTGGCCGTCGATCTGCGGGCGGCCGGTTCGCTGGGCCTGGCGGGCCCGCGCGCCCGCCTGGCCGGGCTCGCCCGCTCTGTCGTGGCGCAGCTGGCGGCCCTGCACTCGCCCGCCGCGCTGGAGATCATCCTGGTCAGCACGGACAGCCGGCGCCCCGTCGCCGAGCGGCTCGCGCAGTGGTCGTGGCTCGGCTGGCTGCCCCATGTGCAGCCGCTGCGCGGGCAGGACTGCCGACTGCTGCTGGCCTACGACCCGGAGCAGGCCACGGCCCGTACGAACGAGCTGGTGCGGAGGCTGGAGGACGGGCGGCCGGGACCGGGCTGGGCGACCGCGTCCCCGGCGGCCGTCGCGGCCGCCGCGGCCCGGCACTCCGGCCCGTACACCGTGGTCGTCGTGGACGGCGACCCCGGCCCGGCGGCGCTGCGCGAAACGCTCGCGGCCCTGGCGCTGGGCGGCCCGGCGGCCGGAATCCATCTGCTGTCCCTGGTGGAGGCGCCCACAGCGTCCTCTACGGCTCCCTCTTCTCCGCTGTCGGCGAGCTACGGGGCCGCCCGTGCCGCGTCCCCGGTGTTCGCCGCGTGCGGGGTGGCGGCGCTGCTGAGCGGCGACGTGGCCACGGGGCTGCAGATCGTGCGCCGGGGCAGCCACGACGGGGCGGCCGACGCGGCGGCGACGGTCGACGCGGTGTCGGCGGCCTGGGCCGAGCGGTTCGCACGGGCCCTGGCGCCCCTGCGCCCGGCCGACTCCGCCCTGGAGGGCGGCGCCCCCGGCTCCGGCCGCCCGGCGGCCGCTCCGCTGCCGCGCGCGTCGCGGCTGCTGGACGAGCTGGGCCTGGCGCGTGCCACCCCCGCCTCGCTGCTGGCCCGCTGGGCGGCCGCCGCCGACGAGGTCCCGGCCGGCGGCCGGGCCCTGACCGTGCTGGGCGCGGGCCCGCGCGGCCCGCTCGCCGTCGACCTGGTGGCCGACGGCCCGCATCTGCTGATCGGCGGCGGGCCCGGCACCGGCAAAACGGAGCTCCTGCGCTCGCTCGCCGCCTCGCTCGCGGCCGCCGAGCGCCCGGACCGCCTCGGGCTCGTCCTCGTCGACGGCGGCGGCGCGGAGCGCGGCGAGGGGCTGCGGGTGTGCACGGACCTCCCGCAGGTCTCGACGTATCTGGCGGCCTCCGACCCGGTCCGGATGCGGCAGTTCGCCCAAGCGCTCAGCTCGGAGCTCAAGCACCGCGCCGAGCTTCTGGGCGACCAGGACTTCGTCACCTGGCACGCGAGCGGCGGCGCGGCGGGCGGCCCCGGCGCCGCTCCGGCCCCCGACGCGGGGAGCGCGGGTGTGAGCGCCGCCTCCGCGCGGAGCGCGAGCGGCGCTGGCAGGCATACGGGCGCCGGCGGGCATACGGGCGCCGGCGGGCATACGGCTGGGGGCGCGCGTTCGGGTGGCGCCGCGGACGCCGACGGCGGTACGGCCCGGCGCTCCGACGCCCAGGCCCGGAGCACGGGCGAAGCGGCCGGCGGCGCGAGCGGCCGTGCGTACGCGGCCACGGACGGCGCCAGGGCCCGCCGCCCCCACGCCCAGGCCCGCAGCACGGGCCACGCCCTCGCCTCCGGCCCAGGCGACCCCAGTACCGGCGACGCCTCAGCCCGCGACGCCGGCGGCCGCGCCGGCGCCGCGTACGTGACCCCTGACGGCAGCACGGCCCGTCACCCCGATGCCCAGGCCCGGAGCGTGGGCGGCGGGGCGGGCGGCCGTCTGGGGGGCGCCGACAGCGCCGCTGCCCGCCGTTCCGACGACCCGGCCCGTGGCGCGGGCGGGTATCCGGGCGGCGGTGCCGGCGGCGACAGCCCGGCGCGGAACGTGGGGGGCGCCCCGGCGCAGGGCGCGGGCGGCGACGGTCGTGGCGGGGCGCGGGTGGTCGCGCCCCGGCGGGCCGGTGATCTCGACTCCGCCTCCAGCGGCACCCTGCGGCTGCGCACCCTGCCCGGCTCGGAGGACGTGGAGGCGGCGGCAGCCGCCTCGCTGCCCCGGCTCGTCGTTCTCGTCGACGACTTCGACGCGCTGGTCGCCCCCTCCCTGGGCAGCCCGGGCCGGCCGGCGGCCGGGTCGGTCGTCCGGGCGCTGGAGGCGGTCGCCCGCGACGGCGCACGCCTTGGGGTGCATCTGGTCGCGGCGTCCGGCCGCCCTGACCGTACGGCGGACACGGCGGCGGCCGAGCGCGCCGGGCTGTGGGTCACGCTGGAGGACCGTCCGCTTTCGGCCACGGCCTCCGGTGCGTCCACCGGCCCCGCCGACCCGGGCGGTGGCTCCGGGGCGGCGGAAGCGGCCGTCGGCCGCGGGCAGCTGTACCGGCGGCGCGACGGCATGGCCAGCCCCTCCACGCCGTTCCAGGCGGGCCGGGTGACCGGGCGCATACCGCGTACGGCGACGCAGCGCCCCACCGTCGTGGCGGTCGACTGGGAGCGGGCGGGCGACCCGCCCGCCCGGCGCCCGGTGCGGGAGCTGGGGAACGGGCCCACGGACCTGGCCCTGCTCGCCAGCGCGCTGCAGCGCGCGGCGCAGTCGGCGGGCGCGCCGACCGCGCCCGCGCTGATCTGACCCGCTACCGTCCGAGTCTCACCTCAACCGCAACCGCTCAGGCGTGGCGCGGTGCCGCGCCGCGCCCGGAAACCCCCCGCCCGGAATGCCCGATCCCCTATCCGCCCCATCCGACCCGTCCGACTTTCGGAATTGATCGTCCGATCCTCCTGTCTGACCGCCGTGCCCCGTTCCTTCCTGACTGTTCATCACGGCCCGGTCACAATCGGAGAGTTACCGCAGAAAACGGTATTGCGACGGACCGTGACCGGGCGTAGGACTGTCGGCACGGGACACGGCCGCAGCGGGGGGACGGCCGATTTGGGAGGAAAACGGGGATGCTCACACCGCTTCGCAGGAAGCGCGGGAAGCGCACGAAGCGTTCGGCGCGAGCCGCGCTGGCCTTTTGCTCGGCGGGGGCGCTGATGCTCACCGCCGCGGGCTGCGGCACCGACGACGGGGAGGCCGACAGCGGCAGCCCGCCACCCGTGACCGTCAAGCTGCCCCATCTCAAGGGCAAGCAGCTGGAGGTCACGGCTGTGTGGACGGGCACCGAGCAGAAGAACTTCACCAAGGTGCTCGACGAGTTCGAGAAGCGCACCGGCGCCAAGGTGTCGTTCGTGCCCAGCGGCGACGACATGGCGGGCTTCGTCGGCTCGAAGATGGCGGGCGGCCAGCCGCCCGATGTCGCGCTGGTCGGCCAGGTCGGCGTGTTGCGCGAGTTCGCGCAGAAAGGCTGGGCCAAGCCGGTCAACGACGCCACCAAGGCCGAGCTGAAGAAGAACTTCTCGAAGGGCTGGCAGGAGCTCGGCTCGTACAAGGGCAAGCAGTACGGCGTCTACTTCAAGGTCAGCAACAAGTCGCTGATCTGGTACAACACCTCCGCGTTCGAGTACGCGGGCGCCAAGGAGGCGAAGACCTGGAAGGACTTCCTCGCCCAGGCGCAGCTGATCTCCGACTCCGGCACCGACCCGGTCTCGGTCGGCGGCTCGGACGGCTGGACGCTCACCGACTGGTTCGAGAACGTCTATCTCTCCCAGGCGGGGCCGGAGAAGTACGATCTGCTGGCCCAGCACAAGATCAAGTGGACCGATCCCTCGGTGACGCGGGCGCTCAAGACGCTGGCCGAGCTGTGGGGCGCCAAGGGGCTGCTCGCGGGGGGCAGGTCCGGCGCGCTGCGGACGGCGTTCCCGGACTCGGTCGTCAAGGCCTTCGCCAACGCCGCCGAGCCGGACGCCGCGATGGTCTTCGAAGGGGACTTCGCCGCGGCCAATGTCTCCGACGCGGGGGCGAAGCTGGGCTCGGAGGCGAAGGTCTTCCCGTTCCCGGCCGTGGGTGACACCGCTCCGGTGGTCACCGGCGGCGACGTGGCCGTGGCGCTGAAGAACAGCGAGGCCTCCCAGGCCCTGCTGACCTTCCTGGCCTCGCCCGACGCCGCCCACATCTGGGCCCAGGCGGGCGGCTTCATCTCGGCGAACAAGAAGCTCGACCTGAGCGTCTACCCCAATGAGCCGCTGCGCAAGATCGCCAAAGCGGTGATAGGCGCGGGCGACAACTTCCGCTTCGACATGTCCGACCAGGCCCCGGCCTCGTTCGGCGGCAAGCCGGCCCAGGGCGAGTGGAAAGCGCTCCAGGACTTCCTGAAGAACCCCAAGGATGTCGAGGGCATTCAGCGCCAGCTGGAGCGCGATGCCGCCAAGGCGTACGGGAACTGACGACGCGACCGGGAGATCCACATCATGTCGACCGCGACAGCGGGCGGCGCGGCAGCACCTGGCCGCGTAGCGCCTGCGCAGGAAAAGAACAAGAAGAGGAAAAGCATCACGGGCACCCGCCTGTGGGTGGCGGGGATCTTCCTGCTGCCCGCGCTGGTGCTGCTCGGCGCGCTCGTCGTCTACCCGATCGGCTACTCCGTCTACCGCAGTCTCTTCGACGCGTCGGGTGACGGTTTCGTCGGTCTGGACAACTACCGCGAGATGTTCAGCGACGACGCGACGCTGACGGCGATCAAGAACAACATCGTCTGGGTCATCGTCGCCCCGTCCGTGGCCACCGCCCTCGGCCTGATCTTCGCCGTGCTGACCGAGCGCGTGCGCTGGGGCACGGCCTTCAAACTGGTCGTCTTCATGCCGATGGCGATCTCGATGCTGGCGGCGGGCATCATCTTCCGGCTGGTGTACGAGGCCGACCCGGACCGGGGCGTGGCCAACGCCATCTGGGTGAGCGTGCACGACACGTTCACCGAGTCGCCGCCCTTCCCCGGCGCCCATCCACGGCCGGACGCCGGGATGACCGAGGCGTCGAACGGGGCGTTCACCACCGACGCGACGGCGAAGGCGGGCACCCCCCTCTCGCTGCCGCTGGTCGGCGCCAAGCGCGACGACGTGAGCGGCGCGCAGGAGGCCAAGGCGGCGAAGCCGGAGGCCGGGAAGGTCACCGGCACGGTCTGGTTCGACTTCACCAAGGGCGACCGCGGCAAGCACAACGCGATCGACAAGGGCGAGAAGGCGCTCGCCGACGTCAAGATCGAGGCGGTGAAGGACGGCAAGGTCGTCGCCACGGCCAAGTCCCGCGCCGACGGTACGTACACCCTCCCCGCGAAGGCGGACGGCGCCGAGCTGCGGCTGCCCGCCTGGAACTTCGGCCAGCCGTACAACGGGGTGGACTGGCTCGGCCCGTCGCTGGTCACCCCGGCCATCATCGGCTCGTACGTCTGGATCTGGGCCGGTTTCGCGATGGTGCTGATCGCGGCGGGGCTCGCGGGTGTGCCGCGCGAGTTGCTGGAGGCGGCGCGGATGGACGGCGCCAATGAGTGGCAGGTCTTCCGGCGGGTGACCGTGCCACTGCTGGCGCCGGTGCTTTCGGTGGTGGTCGTCACCCTCATGATCAACGTCCTGAAGATCTTCGACCTGGTGTACATCATCGCGCCGGGCGCCAGCCAGGACGAGGCCAATGTGCTCGCCCTCCAGCTGTATCAGTCCTCCTTCGGGACCGACGTCAACCAGGGCCTCGGCAGCGCGATCGCCGTGTTCCTGCTGGTGTTCGTAGCGCCCGTCATGTTCTTCAACATCCGCCGGATCCGAAGGGAGCGCCGTCGATGACCAGCGCGGACACGGTCGTAGAAGCCAAGCAGTCGCTCGCCGCGCGGATCGCGGCCCGGGCCGGCGGCGGGGTGATGCGGGTCGTCCTCATCCTGATCGGGCTGTTCTGGCTGATGCCCACGGTCGGGCTGCTGCTCTCCTCGCTGCGCGATCCCTCCGAGGTGGCCGTCTCGGGCTGGTGGAAGGTCTTCACCGACCCGGGGCAGCTCACCTTCAGCGCGTACGACGATCTGCTGTCCAACCAGCAGATCACCGACTCGCTGTGGACCACCCTCGCGATCACCATCCCGGCCACCGTGCTGGTGGTGGTGCTCGGCGCCCTGGCGGGCTACGCCTTCGCCTGGATGGACTTCCCCGGCCGCGACTGGTGGTTCCTGGTCGTGGTCGGCCTGCTCGTCGTCCCCGTACAGGTCGCGCTGATCCCGGTCGCCAAGCTCTTCGGCGAGATCGGCATCTTCCAGACGACGACGGGCGTGGTGCTCTTCCACACCGCCTTCGGTCTGCCCTTCGCGATATTCCTGCTGCGGAACTTCTTCGCGGAGATCCCGCGCGAACTGCTGGAGGCGGCGCGGCTGGACGGGGCGGGCGAGCTGCGGCTGTTCGTACGGGTCGTCATGCCGCTGGGCGGGCCGGCCATCGCCTCGCTCGGCATCTTCCAGTTCCTGTGGGTGTGGAACGACATGCTGATCGCGCTGATCTTCGCGGACAGCGGCAACCCGCCGATCACGGTGGCGCTGCAGCAGCAGGTGCGGCAGTTCGGCAACAACATCGACATCCTGGGCCCTGGCGCCTTCATCTCGATGGTGATCCCGCTGGCCGTCTTCTTCGCCTTCCAGCGGCAGTTCGTCGCCGGGGTGATGGCGGGCGCGGTGAAGTGACCAGAACCTGCTGAACCACACGCACTGAGCCGGTCGGCCCGCCGAGGGCCGGCCGGCTCAGTGCTGCGCGGTGGGGTGGGTGATGGCCCGCTCCAGCAGCTGGTGCAGGGTCTGCTGCTCCTCTTGACTGAGGCCCGCGAGCGGGGAGTCCGCGCCCAGGAGTCCGAGGAGCCGGTCCCGGAGCGCGGTGCCCTGCGGGGTGAGCACCAGTTGCTTGGCGCGGCGGTCGGTCGGGTGCGGGCGGCGTTCGATCAGGCCCTGCTTTTCGAGCTTGTCGACGACGAAGGTGGCGTTGGAGGGCTCGCAGCTCATGCGGTCGGCGAGCTCTCGCATGGTCAACGGCCCGCTCAGCTCGCGCAGCGCGGTCGCTTGGGGGGCGGTGAGCCCCAGCGTGGCCGCGCGCTGCCGCAGATGGTCCGCGATCCGGTCGGCCATCCCGTTCACCAGACCGCACAGCTGCCGTTCCGCGATGGCTTGCGCTTCCGGGTTCGTCATGCGGCCATCCTAGCAAGTACGTAAAGCCTGGACATTGCGAGCTTGGATATTGCGAGCTTGAATAGTTCTAACTTGATGCTTATGGTTGCGGCAACGACCCCCTCCGCCATCGGGGAAGGAACCAACAACCATGAGCGAGAACGAGCGGCTGCGCCGGCCGGCGGTCCTACGGTCACTGCGGCTCGGCGAGACCAAGGTGACGTACGTACCGGACGGGGCGGTGCAGCTCACCCCGCGCGGCTGGCTCCCGGAGACCACCGACGCGGTGTGGGCCGCCCACCCGGAGTACCTGGACGACTCCGGCCATCTCGCGGCGGGCCTCGGCGGCCTGCTGGTGGAGAACGGCGACCGGGCCCTGCTGATCGACACCGGCTTCGGACCGCAGTCGTTCCCGGCCGAGCCCGGCAGCGCGATCGGCGCCATCCACGGCGGCGCACTCCTGGACAACCTGGCCCAACTCGGCCGCGCCCCCCAGGACATCGAAGCGGTGGCCTTCACCCATCTGCACCCCGACCACCTCGGCTGGGCCTGGCACCCCGCCCCGGACGGCGATCGCCCCGCCTTCGCCCACGCCGACTATCTGGTGGCCGAGCCCGAATGGTCCCAGCGCCACCTCCTCGAGGCACACCACACCAGCAAGGAGACGCTCGTCGCGCTGGAGCCGTACGTCCGAACCATCTCGGACGGCGAGGAGATCTTTCCCGGTGTGCGCGTGCGGTTCATCCCCGGCCATACGCCCGGTCATGCCGCCTATGTCATCACCGCGGGCGGAAAACGGCTGATCGCCTTCGGCGACGCCCTGCACTCGCCGATCCAGGTCGAACACCCGGAATGGTCCTCGGTCGTCGACCACGACTCCACTCAGTCCACCGCCTTCCGCCGCCAACTCGTCGCCGAGCTCCAAGAGCCCGACACCATCGGCTTCGGCATCCACCTGGCCGACGTGGTGTTCGGCCAGGTCCGCCCCGGCGCGAACGGCCCCGCCTGGCACCCCGTCGACGCCTGATGCGCAGCGGCGGCGCCCGGCGCCGCTGCGCCGAACGGGTTGGTTTCCGCGCCTCCCCGGCACGCGTCGCCCCGCATTGTGCGTACGTTCCGATGATGCTGATAAACCACATCCGCACCGCCTCGACCGATGGGATGCGCTTTGCCCCGGTTCAGCGTCATCGTGCCCGCGTATCAGGTCCAGCCCTACCTCCATGACTGTCTGCGCTCGGTGCTCACGCAGGACTTCACCGACTTCGAGCTGATCGCGGTCGACGACCGCTCCCCCGACGCCTGCGGCTCGATCATCGACGACGCCGCGGCCCGCGATCCGCGGGTGCGGCCCGTGCACCTCAGCGCCAACATGGGGCTCGGACCGGCCCGTAACGCCGGAATGGGGCGGGCCACCGGGGACTATGTGCTGTTCCTCGACGGGGACGACACGCTCGCGCCCGGGGCGCTGCGGGCGATCGCCGGGCGGCTGGCGGCCACCGGGGACCCGGAGGTGCTGCTGTTCGACTACGCACGGGTGTACTGGACCGGCCGGGCGGTGCGGAACGTACGGGCGGAGCTGCTGCGCCAGAGCGGGCCGCCGTCGTTCCGGCTGGACGACCGGCCCGAGCTGCTGCGGCTGCTGATGGTGGCGTGGAACAAGGCGTACCGGAGGGACTTCCTGGAGCGGGAGGGGTTCACCTTCCCGCCGGGGTACTACGAGGACACCCCCTGGACCTACCCCGTGCTGCTGACCGCCCGTTCGCTCGCCGTGCTCGACCGGGTCTGCGTGCACTACCGGCAGCGGCGGCGCGGTGGCATCCTGCGTACGCCCAGCCGCCGCCACCTGGACGTCTTCGAACAGTACGACCGGGTCTTCCGGTTCCTGGACGGCCGCCCGGACCTGGCGCACTGGCGGCCCGCGCTGTTCCAGCGGATGCTGGACCACCTCGCGGCCGTCTTCACCGCGCCCGGGCGGCTGCCGCGCGGCGCGCGCGCCGAGTTCTTCCGCCGGGCCGGGGCACATCACCGGCGCTACCGGCCCGGCGGCGCGAGCAGCCCGCCGGGGCGCGCCTGGTGGCGGGGGCTGCTGCTGCGCATCGGGGCCCGCCGGGTGTTCCAGTTCCTGCGCGGCGCCGACCGGATGCGGCGGCGGGCCGGGGAGCTGGGGGCGGCCGGGTACTCCTGGCTGCGCGCGGTGGCGCTGCGGGCGCACTACCGGCTGCAGCGGCTGCGCCCGCTCGACCGCCGGCTCGCGGTGTTCGCGGCGTACTGGCACAAGGGCTACGCCTGTAATCCGGCGGCGATCGAGGCGAAGGTCCGCGAACTCGCCCCGCATATCCGCACCGCGTGGATCACCACCCGCGAGTACGCGCACACCCTGCCGCCCGGCGTGCGCCGGCTGCACCCCGGCTCGCCCGCGTACTGGACCGCGCTCGCCCGCGCCGCCTACCTGGTCAACAACGTCAACTTCACGCCCCGGCTGCGCAAGCGGCCCGGCCAGATCCATCTGCAGACCCACCACGGCACCCCGCTCAAGCACATGGGCCTGGATCTGCTCGACCGCCCGGCCGCCGCCCGCTCCATCGATTTCCATGAGCTGCTGGAGCGGGTGGACCGCTGGGACTTCAGCCTCTCCGCCAACCGCCACTCCACGCTGGTGTGGGAGCGGGTCTATCCGTCCGGCTACGCCACGCTCGAGTACGGCTTTCCGCGCAACGACGTCTTCCAGCGCGCCACTGCCGAGGACGTGGCGCGGGTGCGGCAGCGGCTCGGCGTCCCGGAGGGCACCACGGCGGTGCTGTACGCGCCCACGCACCGCGACTACCAGCGCGGCTATCTGCCGCGGCTTGACCTGGAGCGGGTGGCCCGGGCGCTCGGCCCCGGCTTCACCTTCCTGGTGCGGCCGCACTACTTCTACGGGGCACACGGCGGCCAGGGCGAGGCGGGGAGCGGTCAGGTCATCGACGTCTCGGGGCACGCGAGCGTCGAGGAGCTGTGCCTGGCCGCCGACGCGCTGCTCACCGACTACTCGTCGATCATGTTCGACTACGCCAACCTCGACCGCCCGATCGTCGTCCACGCCGACGACTGGGACGCCTACCGCGCCGCCCGCGGCACCTACTTCGACATCACCGCCGCCCCGCCAGGACCGGTCTCCCGCTCCGAGGAGGAGCTGATCGCCCTCTTCGCCGGCTCCGCCTGGTGCGACCCCCGCTACGACGCCCCGCGCGCCGCCTTCCGGGCGCGCTTTTGCCCGTACGACGACGGGCGGGCCGCCGAGCGCGTGGTGCGGCGGGTCTTCCTCGGCGCGGCCGCAGGCGACCTGCCGCCCGTCGTCCCGCTCGCCGACCGCCGCCCCGCTCCCGCCGCGTGCCGCCCGGCTCCGGCACCGGCTCCAACACCGGCTCCGGCACCGGCCGCCCCCTCGGCCCAGGTGCCCTCGTAGCCCGCGCGGCCGCCGCCACCGCCGCAGAACCAGGACCCCGACGCAAGAACCAGGACCCAGGATGCCCCGTACCGCACCTCCCGCCCCCCACCTGCCCTGGCACTCCGACGTCCCGCCCCTGGTGCGCCGCTACCGGCGCCGGGTCCCGCTCCGCGTCCGCCGCGCCGTCGTCGCGGTGACCGGCGCCGGGCTGCGCCGGGCGGCCACGCGCGGCCTGAGCCGCCTCTCGGCGGCGTCCGGCGCGCTGCGGCTGCGGTGGGGGCGGCGACGGCTGCGCCGGGCGGGGCTGCTGTGGGGGCCGGACCGGATCGTGGTCGCCGACCGGCGCGGGCCGCGGGTCGCCCAGGTCACCGCCGGGCCCACCCCGCTGTACGCGCGCGCCGAGAACCTGCGGCTGGTGTGCGAGGCGCTGGAGCAGGCGGGGATCGACCACTTCGTGGTCCGCGCGTACGGCAATGTCTCCTCGGCCGTCGGCGTGCCCGCCGAGGAGCGGCCCCGGGTGGTCGCGGCGCTCACCGAGCTGTGCGCGCGGGAGGCGGGCTATGTGTCGCTGCCCGCGCGCGGCAGGCTCCCCGGGACCGTGCCGCGGCCCGGGCAGAGCGCGCGGGCCTGGCGGCGGCTGTCCACCGCCCCCGTCGTCCGCTTCACACGCTTCTACGCGAGCCCCGGTGCGAGCACCGGCGTGGGCCTGGTGCTCGGCGTGGCGCACGGCTGCGACATCGAGTTGTGGCGGCGGGGCCGAGCCGATGACGTGGCCGGGGCCGAGGGCGCGGAGGAGGCCGGCGGCGGGGACCTGCTGATCGCGCCCCGCCCCAACCGCACCACCGCCTCCGTGCCCGCCGCCTGCACGGCCGTGCACGCCCCGGGCCATCTGTTCACCCGGCTGGCCCCGGCCGAGGGCTGGCAGCCCGGGCCGCTGGTGCGCACCCGCCCCGAGTTCACCACCCGCCTGCCCGACGAGGTCCGCTTCCCCATCGACGTCGTCTACACCTGGGTCGACGGCGCCGACCCCGCCTGGCGCAGACGCCGCGCCGAGTGGACGGGCGGCGGGGAGGACGAGCCGTACCACGAGCAGGCGGCCAACGAGGCCCGCTACGCCAACCGGGACGAGCTGCGCTACTCCCTGCGCTCCCTGCACATGTACGCCCCCTGGGTGCGCCACATCTACCTGGTGACCGACGACCAGGTGCCGCCGTGGCTGGTGGGCTCGCACCCCGGGATCACCGTCGTCGACCACCGCGACATCTTCGACGACCCGCGGGTCCTGCCCACCTTCAACTCCCAGGCCATCGAGACCCGGCTGCACCACATCGACGGTCTCGCCGAGCACTTCCTGTACTTCAACGACGACGTATTCCTCGGCTCGCCGGTGACCCCGCAGGACTTCTTCCTGGCCAACGGCATGACGAAGTTCTTCCTCTCCCGCGCGCTGATCCCGCTCGGCCCCGCCCACCCCGGTGACGTCCCGGTCTCGGCGGCCGGGAAGAACAACCGGGCGCTGCTTGAGGGGCGGTTCGGGACGACGGTGACCCAGAAGCTGAAGCACACCCCGCACGCGCTGCGCAGAAGCGTCCTCGCCGAGATCGAGCGCGAGTTCCCCGGCCCGTACCGCGCCACCATGGCCAGCCGGGTGCGCAGCGCCTCGGACATCTCCCTGACCTCCGCCCTCCACCACTACTACGCCTTTCTGACCGGCCGGGCGGTCCCCGCGCCGCTGCGCTACGACTACTTCGACCTGGCCCAGCCCGGTATCCCGGCCCGGCTGGCCCGGCTGCTGCGGTTGCGGCACCGCCAGGCGTTCTGCCTCAACGACACGGTCTCGTGCGAGCGGGATCTCGCGGACCAGCTGGCGCTGCTCCGCCCCTTCCTCGACGCCTACTTCCCGGTCCCCAGCCCGCTGGAGCGGGCCATCGCCCGTCAGGAGGCCCGTCAGCCATGCCCCTCGCCATCACCCTCCCGCTGAATCCGGACGTCATCGCCGCCGAGGGCCCCTACCCGCGGGCGCTGAACGTGCTCAGCCGCAAACAGACGGCGGTGCAGCGGCAGTTGCGCCGGGCGGGGCTCGCCGGGTACGAGCCGACCACACAGGCCACACTGCTGGCCCTGGCCCAGCGGGCGCCGACGGGCAGCGCGGTCTACGACATCGGCGCCCACATCGGGCTGTACTCGGCGCTGATCAGCGCGGTCTACGGGCGCGGCAGGCTGCGGACGTACGCGTTCGAGCCGACCCCGGACACCGCCGGTCTCTGCCGTCGCATCCGCGAGTGCAACCGGCTGTCCTACGAGGTGGTGGAGTCCGCGGTCTCCTCGGCGCCCGGGACCGCCGAGCTGTATCTGTCCGAGAAGACGGAGTCCTCGAACTCGCTGAACAGCGCCCACCGCAGACACAGCGGCTCGGTGCGGGTCCCGGTCACCACCGTCGACGCCTTCACGGCGGAGCGGGACGCCGCCCCCTACCTCGTCAAGATCGATGTGGAGACCTTCGAGGCGGCCGTGCTGGAGGGCGCGCTGCGCACCGTCGACCGCCACCGCCCCTGGATCGTGTGCGAACTGCTGCCCAGCGCCGACCACGACGCGCTGCGCCGGGCCCTGGCCCCGCTGGTCGCGCGCGGATACGGACTGCACCCCATCACCCCCGAGGCGCCCTGGCTCCGCTACGACGAGAGCGGCTACCGGCGCGCCGTCAGCGGCCAGTGCCGCGACTGGCTGCTCGCCCCGGCCCCGCTGACCCCGGACTTCCACCGGGCGGTGCGGCGGTGGCTGATCGCGATCCTGGCGTGCGACGAGACGACGAACCTCCTCACGCCCGGCGGCTCGCCCTTCCCCGGCGGCTGGAACGCCCCGTACCCGCCGCCCGGCCGCCGCCCCGCCCGCCCCCCGGGCCCCCGCCGGCCGTACGCCTCCCACAGGCTCCGGGCGGGCCTGGCCGCCCTGGCGGCCCTGGCCCGCCGCGCGCCGGGGCCGTAGGTGTTCATCGGTCGGCACTGCCGGGCGGAACGACCCATTCGGTGGGTTGGCCGGTGAGTGAGGCGATCATGTCGAAGTCTCCGTCGTAGTGGAGGACCGTCCGCCGGTTCAGCTCCGCCGTGGCGGCGATCAGCAGGTCGGGGAGGGACAGAGCGCGGTGGAAGCCTGCGTTGAGGGCATGGCGCTGGATCTCAAGAGCGCGCGTGAAGATGTCGTCGTCGGTGTCGAGGTAGTCGAAGGCGTGGAGCCAGGTGCTGATCCGTGTTGCTTCCGAGCTGTCCCGTGCGGAGTGGATCATCTCAAACTCGGTGGGCCGGCACACGGCGAGAAGGTAGCGCTCGTGCAGAGGCCTGAGCACCTCCTTGACGCTCGGCTTCGTCCAGCGGGCGAGGGCGGACTTGTCGATCAGGTAGCGGTCCTGCATCAGGCGGCTCGGCCCCCGCCGCGGTCGCCGTCGTGCTTGAGGGAACCGTCCGCATTGCGGGGCCCGGTGTTCTCGACGATCTCACTGAAGTCGAGCTCGCCGGCCTCCATGGCGTCGAAGCCCTCCTGCCGCAGGTGCCTCTTGACCGCGTCTTCCATGGCGAGGCGGACGGCTTTGGCCTTCGTTTTCGTCCCGAAGATGCGCATGGCCTCGGTGACCATGTCGTCATCGAGGTCGATGACGGTTCTGCTCATGTGGATGATCCCTTCGCAGATGCCCTTGTCAGCAAAACGATACCACTTGCCAACTATGCTAGATATCGTTTCGACCAAAGATCTGTTCCTGTGGTGACGCCGGATGTGCTGATGAACGTCCATTCGGCGTGCCAGGGTCGCTCAGCCATGGGCGAGAATCCGATCCGGCGAAGTGCTCTGGACCCTATGCGGAGGCCGTGCCTCGTTGTCGCTGGGCATGAAGCCGTGCGATGACCCGCAGCTGCCGCCGCTCGTACTCCGTAGCGGGGCGCACCGAGGCACAGTGCGACCGCCATTCGAGGCCGGTGGGACGGGTGCTCAGGGCGATGTTCCCCCAGCTACCGCCGGGAGGTGCCCCCCTGACGCCGCCCAGTACGCCGCTGACTTTGCGGTGAGTATGAGACAGCGACACGCCGTGGCGTCGGCGTGTCGCTGTCTCATACTCACTGCAAACGCACCGCCGATCCGAGTACTGCGATGGGAGCCACCCAAAAGGCAGCAAACGGATCATTCGCCTAATGTTTGCGTAAGTAAGCATGATCCACAGCGAAGGGCACATGCATCATGGAGCGCCTTGGCATACGAACCACCCGCGGCCTCACGGCCTTCGTCCTGATGGCCGGCTGCCTGGCCGCCAGCCCCTTCACCGCCCTGTACGGCGCGGGCTGGCCCTTCGCCACGGCCGCGCTGCTCGGCGTGGGGTGCGACCTGTTCCTGCACCGCACCGAGCCGGGGCTGATGGACCGGCTCAGCCGACTGCACGTCGGCGAGACGCACCGCTTCGAGGTGCGCAGCGTCGTCCTGCTGTTGCTGCTCGCCCGGCTGGACCTGGCGGGCCATACGGGTCTGACCGCCGCCATCACGCTGGTCGTGTGTCTGCTGGGCGGCCAGGCGCTGCACTCCGCGATGCGCACGATGATCCGCCGGCGGCTCCGCTTCCCGCTCGCGGCCCGCGATGTCGCGCCGCGCCTTCCGGGCATCGCCGACCGGCCGCTGCGGTCGCTCACCGAATGGCCGGGGCAGCGGATGCTCGTGTACGAGCTGACCGCGCTGCTCGGCCTCACCGGGACGCTGGCCACCGGCGACGCCCGGTGGGTGGTGGCGGGGCTGACGGCCGCCACCGGGGCCTGTCTGCTCACCCTGCTGGCGCTCGCCCCGTACCTCGTCCGGGCGATCCACCTGTCCCGTCTGTCCCGGGCCGCACAGCACCCCGCCGCGTCGCGCGGCTCCGCGCGGCGCGGGGACGACGGAGCCGCCGCAGTCGCCGCCGCGCGCCCGTGGCGATCTTGACCGGCGCCACCTCGAGGGCGAGCGCCATGGCCGGGCCCCAGGACAGCGGTCTGGCGTAGTAGGGGCGGCCGAAGCGGAACCAACGAGCCCCGGCCAGGCCGCCGAACCGGGGGACGACCGCGGCGCGGCACGGCTCGGGGCCGTCCTCGCCCGTCACCAGGGTCAGCGTCCACAGGCCCCGTGCGAGCCTTCTGACGGGCAGCCGGGCCGTGAAGTCGCCTGACGGCCCGTCGTGGCGCACCGGCACCTCGCGCACCTCGCCCCTTCCGCTCTCCGCGCGCAGGCGCAGCCCCCCGCCCGTCTCCCCCGCGCCGGCGCCGGTCAGCCGCCCGCTGACGGCCAGCACGCCGCTCCTGCCCGCGTGCCAGGACGCCTCGGTGACCTGGCACGGGGCGTCGAGGTGGTGGGCGACCTGGCCGACGTCGAGGGAGAAGTTGCCGTACGGGGTGAAGTACGGCGTGACGACGGTGGTCCGCCCGCCGGGCCCCGCCGTGACGCTCCGCGGCTTCGGATGGGTGGCCTCGCCGCCCTCGCGGGTGCCGCCGAACCGTACGGTCCGGCTGACGCCCTGCGCGCGCACGTCCAGGTAGACGTTCCACAGGCCGCGCTCCAGCGGTGCCCCGCCGTCGGCGGTGGCCGGGTCGATGTCGGCGGTGAAGCCCGCCATCTCGTACGCGCCGTCGCCGGGCAGACCGGCGGCGGCGCGCGGGGTGGTGGGCACCCGGACCTCGGGGCGGTCGGACTGGTACTTGCGCAGGACCACGTCGGTGCCCGGCTGGAGGGCGGCGACATGCTCGACGTAGGCGTGGCCGGTCAGCCGGAGCACGCCGCCGTCGCCGGCGCCGTCGCCGTCATGCCAGTGCGCCGCGTCGAGGCGGTGGTGGACCGGCAGCCGGTCGGTGACGTCGAAGCAGTCGTCGGGCACGTCCGCGGCCGGGTCGCGGAAGAAGGGGTGCGCCCAGTAGACGCGGCCCTTGTCGATGACATGGCCGCGTCGCGCGTCCTCCTTGGCGTTCCGCGCGACCGTCAGGACGTCCGCGAAGCGGTCGGCGCGCAGCAGATGGATCAGGAGCCGGTCGGGCGCGTCGATCTGCCGGCAGATCTCGTCGCTCGCCCAGGTACGCGCCCAGTGCCGGAACCGCGGGTAGAAGCGCTCGCGCGCGTCCTGCTCGCTCTCGCGGGGCAGCAGTCCGCGCAGCGGGCCGCACAGTTCCCACTCGACGTGGCGGCGCATGACGCGGTCGCGGCGCGGCCCGGGTTCCAGATAGCGGGCCACGGTCTCGAAGCACAGCCCGATGCCGTCCATCCGGTGAACGAGGTCACCGGCGACGAGGGTGAGGTTGCTGCGGTCCTCGCGGTAGCGGACGTAGTAGCAGTCGTAGTCGGCGACCACGGAGATACCGGAGGCGTTGAGGTAGGCGGCCACGGTGAAGGGCTTGTCCTCGCAGTTGCGGAAGAGCGGAAAGCGCAGCCGCAGCCTTTCGATGAGGGAGCGGCGGAACAGCTTCCACGGGCCCAGGGTCAGATAGGCGGCGGAGGAGAAGACGTCGGTGCGGGGCTGGTTGTGGCTGAAGACGGCCCTGGGCACGGCCCGCCCGCCGACCGAGGCGATCCTGCCCAGGACGACGTCGGTGCCGTTCTCGTCGGCCATGGCGACCATGCGGCGCAGCGCGTCCGGGCCCAGGTAGTCGTCGGAGTCGAGGAAGAAGACGAAGTCGCCGCGGGCGAGGTCCAGGCCGGTGTTGCGCGGGCCGCCCGCGCAGCCGGAGTTCTCCTGGTGGACGACGCGGAGCGCGGGGCGCCCCTGGGCGAGGCGCTCCAGCTCCGCGCCGGTGCCGTCGGTCGAGCCGTCGTTCACCGCGATGATCTCGATGCGGTCCGGGCCGAGCGTCTGGTCGAGCGCGGAGGTGATGGCGCGGGTCAGCTCCGGCATGGCGTTGTAGGCGGGGACGATCACGCTGACGCGGGGAGGGGGCGCAGAGGGCATGGGTGCTCCGGCTTCCGGGGTCACGGCATGGGCGCGGCGGGGTCGGCCGCCGGGTCAGTTGTGGTCGGGAGACAGCGGTGTGGGCCGGGCCGCGTGCGGCGGCACGCCGGTGATCAGGCCCCGTTTGACGGGGAGGTCATGGCGCTGGAACACCGACGGCTGGGCTGCGCTGTCAGCGGCGTCAGCGGCGTCAGCGATCTCGGGGACGTCGGGGGCGTCCTCGCCCAGCATGAGGGTCCGTACCACCCGCTCGGCCGCGTGGCCGTCGTCGAACTGGCAGAAGCGGGCCCGGAAGGCGGCGCGCAGCGCGGTCGCGTCCTCGTCGCGCCAGCGGCCCTCGCGGAAGACGGCGATCAGCTCGTCCTCCGTACGGGCGACGGGCCCCGGCGTGTCGCCCGGCCGCCCCGAGAGCAGGTCGAAGTAGACGCCGCGGGTGGCCTGGTAGATGTCCCAGTCGTCCGCGTAGACGACGATGGGGCGGTCGAGGTTGGCGTAGTCGAACATGATCGACGAGTAGTCCGTGATCAGCACGTCGGCGGCCAGGCACAGCTCCTCCACCGACGGATGGCGTGAGACGTCGACCACCAGCCCCGCCTTCTGGAGCTTTCTGAGCCCGGCCTGCGGCTGGTAGGAGTAGTGGGCCCGCACCAGCAGCACCGCCTCCTGGCCCAGGGCGCGGCTTACGCGTTCGAGGTCCAGGCGGGGCGAGAAGCCCTTCTGGTAGTCGCGGATCGTGGGGGCGTAGAGGACCGTGAGGGCTCCGTCCGGGATCTCCAGCTCCTTGCGGATGCGCCGGACGTCCTCGGCTGAGGCCGAGAAGAAGACGTCGTTGCGCGGATATCCGTACTCGAGCAGCCGGTACGAGGCGGGGTAGACGCGCTCCCAGACCTCGCTCGAATGCCGGTTGGAGGAGAGCGCGAAGTCCCAGCGGTCGACGCGTTTGAGGAGATTGCCGAAGCTCATCCCCGACGCGGCGGCGGGGTAGCGCTGCTGGTCGAGGCCCATGCACTTGAGCGGTGTGCCGTGGAAGGTCTGCAGATGCACCGTTCCCGGCCGCTTGACCACGTCGTTGGGGAAATTGACGTTGTTGATGAGGTACTTGGCGCGGGCCATCGCCCAGTAGAAGTCCCGCGTCCCGGAGATGACGTAGTCGACGCCTTCCGGGAGCGAGTCGACCGCCGCCTTGCGCACCACCCACAGGCCGTGCACCTGCGGGGCCAGCTCCTTGGCCTTGTAGTAGATCGCCGCCGGGTTGCACAGCACCCCACGGCCCCAGTACGCGGAGTACACGGCCAGGTGGGGGTCGACCGGCCGCCGCCGGTGGACCCGGTACAGGCTCCGCTTGGCCCGGGCGGCCAGGGGCCGCCGCGTCATCCGCTTGAGCTTGCGGGCCCCGGCCGCCGCCCGCTCCGTCAGTTCGTGCTCCCGGTAGCGGACGAAGGAGCCGCGCGCCAGCGCCTCGAAGCGCCACTCGGCGTCGGCCGGCGGGGTGAATCCGTCGGGTACGTGGCTCCGGTACCAGGCGGCGGCCCGGTCGAAGAAGCGGGGCCGGTCTTCTGCCGCCACCCGGGAGCGGCGGCCCAGGCAGAACAGGAAGTGCGAGACGGCCCGTTCGAAGAGCATCGGGCGCAGCGGCTCCAGATGCGGCTTCCCGTCGAGGAATTCGAAGAGCCGGGTGTACTGCTTGAAGATCGCGAAGTGCTTCTCGCCGGGGCTGGCGGTGCTGGCGCCGACGCGCCGCTGGCGGTATTCCAGGCCCACCAGGTCCACGCAGGCTATTCGTTCGGCCGTCAGCATCGTCTTGTACGAGAGCAGGGCGTCCTCGTAGATGCCCTCGCTGAACGCGAAGCCGTGGCGGGTGTAGAAGGCGCGGTTGTAGACGCGATTGGACGACATCGCGAAGATCCGCAGGTACTCCGGGCGCTCGAGGACGGAGAAGACATCGGTGCCGGCCGAGGCCAGCAGCCCGCCGAAGAGGCTGGGTTCCGCGCGGTCCCACCAGTAGGTGCGGACGTGGTTGAAGTAGAGGATGTCCGGGTCCTCGCACAGGGCCAGCCGGTCGGCGAGGCCCTGCAGGGTGCCGGGGGCGAGGGTGTCGTCGCCGTCCAGGAAGAGCAGGTAGTCGCCGGTGGCCCGGTCGACTCCGGCGTTGCGGGCGTGGCCGGGCCCGGAGTTGACCGGCTGGTGGACGGGGACGACCCGGCTGTCCCGTGCCGCGTACTCGTCGATGATCGTGCCGCAGTGGTCCGGAGAGCAGTCGTCGACCGCTACCACCTCGATGTCGTCGAACGACTGGGCCAGCACCGAGTCCAGGCAGCTGCTCAGAAAACCCTGCACTCGATAGGCGGCGATGACGATGCTGAATCGGGGCATGGGACACCTCCGGACAGGAGAGAACAGCGCTCACCGTCTGCCCACTATAGGGTGATGCGTCCGGATGGGCCCGATATGTCGATGAATAGGGTGAAAAGATCGCGAAGCGCTGACGGGAGGCCCGGCCGAACGCGCCGCGCCGCCCGGGGCGGGCCCCGGGCGGCGCGGCAAATGGGTCAACGCTCGGCGGTGCCGCTCAGCGCCTCACGGCGCCCGGCGGCGGCTCCGCTCAGCGCTGGGTGCGCAGCAGCGTGCGCATGGTGCGCATGGCCACGGACAGGTTGGCCAGGTCGAAGGTCTCCGACCCCTGGATCTCGTCCAGCGTGGTGCGCGCCCGCTGCAGGATCGACGCGTTCTTCTCCTCCCAGGCCTTGAACCGCTGCTCGGGCGAGGCACCGCCGTCGCCCACCGACAGCACATCGGAGGTGAGGGCGGCGTGCGCGGCGTACAGCTCCTCGCGGATGGAGGCGCGGGCCATGGACTGCCACCGGTCGGCGCGCGGCAGCTCGATGATCCGGTCCATCAGCTGGCTGATCCGCAGCCGGTCGGCGAGGTCGTAGTACACCTCGGCGACGGCCAGCGGGTCCCTGCCCACCCGGTCGGCGATGGCGACGATGTCCAGCGTCGGGAAGGCGGAGGAGAAGCCCGCCACCCGCGTGGCCAGGTCGTCGGGCACCCCCGCGGACGTCAGCTCGTCGTGGATCTTCTGATACCACTCCACATCCGCGCCGCGCAGCAGCTTGGGCAGCTGGGAGCGGACCGCCGCGACCCGCTCGGCGAAGAACTCGATGGTCTCGGCGAGCTCCAGCGGCTGCGGGCGGTTGCCGAGCAGCCAGCGGGTGCCGCGCTCGACCAGGCGCCGGGAGTGCAGCCGCATCCGGGTCTGGACCTCGGCCGGGACCTTGTTGTCCAGGGACTCGACCTCGTCCCACACCTCACCGAGCTCGAAGATCGCGCGGGCCGCGGTCTGGGCGCGCACCACCTCTTCGGTGGAGGCGCCGGTCTCCTCGCGCATACGGTGCAAGAAGGTCGTACCGGCGGTGTTGACCGTGTCGTTGACCAGCACCGTGGTGACGATCTCACGCCGCAGCGCATGGCCGTCGACGTGCTCGGGGAACTGCTGGCGCAGCGCCTGCGGGAAGTACGCGTGCAGCAGCCGCTGCAGATACGGGTCGTCCGGCAGGTCGGTGGCGATCAGCTCCTCGGCCACCGTGATCTTGATGTAGGCGAGCAGCACGGCCAGTTCGGGCTGGCTCAGCCCGCGCCCGGCGGCCAGCCGCTCCCGGATCTGGCGGTCGGTGGGCAGGAACTCCAGCGAGCGGTCCAGACGCCCCTCGCGCCCCAGCCGGCGCATCACCCGCTGGTGGGCGTGGAGCAGGCTGGGGGCCTGGGCGACGGAGTTGGCGAGCGCGACGTTCTGGGCGTAGTTGTTGCGCAGCACCAGCGCGCCGACCTCGTCGGTCATCTCGGCCAGCAGCTTGTTGCGCTGCTTGACCGTCATATCGCCCTCGCGGACCAGCTCGTTGAGCAGGATCTTGATGTTCACCTCGTGGTCGGAGGTGTCCACACCGGCGCTGTTGTCGATCGCGTCGGTGTTGATCCGCCCGCCGTTGAGCGCGAACTCGATCCGGCCCAGCTGGGTCAGGCCCAGGTTGCCGCCCTCGCCGACGACCTTGACCCGCAGGTCCTGGCCGTCCACCCGGATGGCGTCGTTCGCCTTGTCACCCACATCGGCGTGCGACTCGGTGGACGCCTTGACGTAGGTGCCGATGCCGCCGTTCCACAGCAGGTCGACCGGGGCCTTGAGGATGGTCTTCATCAGATCGGCCGGGGTCATCTTGGCGACCCGCGACTCGATGCCGAGGGCCTTCCGCACCTGCGGGGTGATCGGGATGGCCTTGGCGGTACGCGGGTGGATGCCGCCGCCCTGCGAGAGCAGGGAGGTGTCGTAGTCCGCCCACGAGGAGCGGGGCAGCTCGAACAGGCGGCGGCGCTCGGCGTAGGAGACCGCGCTGTCCGGGTTGGGGTCGAGGAAGATGTGCCGGTGGTCGAAGGCGGCGACCAGCCGGATGTGCTCGCTGAGCAGCATGCCGTTGCCGAACACATCGCCGGACATGTCGCCGACGCCGACCACGGTGAAGTCCTCGGTCTGGGTGTCATGGCCGAGCTCGCGGAAGTGCCGCTTGACGGACTCCCAGGCGCCGCGGGCCGTGATGCCCATGCCCTTGTGGTCGTAGCCGGCCGAACCGCCGGAGGCGAAGGCGTCGCCGAGCCAGAACCCGTACGCCTGGGCGACCTCGTTGGCGATGTCGGAGAAGGTCGCGGTGCCCTTGTCGGCGGCGACCACCAGGTAGGTGTCGTCGCCGTCGTGGCGCACGACGTCCTTGGGCGGCTGGACCTGGCCGCCGACCATGTTGTCGGTGATGTCGAGCAGACCGGAGATGAAGGTCTTGTACGAGGCGATGCCCTCGGCCAGCCAGGCGTCCCGGTCGACCGCCGGATCGGGCAGCCGCTTGCCGACGAAGCCGCCCTTGGCGCCCACCGGCACGATCACGGTGTTCTTCACCATCTGCGCCTTGACCAGGCCCAGGATCTCGGTGCGGAAGTCCTCACGCCGGTCGGACCAGCGCAGACCGCCGCGCGCGACCTTGCCGAAGCGCAGATGCACACCCTCCACCCGCGGCGAGTAGACCCAGATCTCGTACGCCGGGCGCGGCGCGGGCAGATCCGGGATGGCCTGCGGGTCCAGCTTCATGGACAGGTACGCGTGCGGCTGCCCGTCCTCGTCCTTCTGGAAGTGGTTGGTGCGCAGGGTGGCCTTGATGAGGGTGAGGAAGGAGCGCAGGATGCGGTCCTCGTCCAGCGAGGCCACCTGGTCGAGCGCCGCGTCCAGCTCCTCCAGCAGCGCGTCGGTCAGCTCGGTGCCGGCCCGCTGCCGCTCGGGCGACATCCGCGCCTCGAACAGGCTCACCAGCAGCCGGGTGGTGTGCACATTCGTCCGGAGGGTGTCCTCCATGTACGACTGGCTGAAGGTGGACCCGGCCTGGCGCAGGTACTTCGCGTACGCGCGCAGCACCATCGCCTGCCGCCAGGTCAGCCCGGCGCCGAGCACCAGCTCGTTGAAGTTGTCGTTCTCCGCCTGCCCGGTCCACACCGCGGCGAACGCGTTCTGGAAGCGCTCGCGGGCGTCGTCGGCGAGGCCGTCGCCGTCATGGCGCGGCAGCCGCAGCCCGAAGTCGTAGATCCAGGCGTTGGTCCGGTCAGAGCAGCGCAGCTCGTACGGCCGCTCGTCGACGACCTCGACCCCCAGCCGGGTGAGCACCGGGAGCACCGCGGACAGCGAGACCTGCTCGCCGACGCGGTAGATCTTGAAGCGGCGCTCGGCGGGCGCCGCCCCCACCGGCTCGTACAGGCTGACCGCGAAGTTCCGCTCGCTGTCCCTCAGCCGCTCCAGGTGCTGCAGGTCGGCGACCGCGCCGCGCGGCGAGTGGTCGGCCTTGTAGCCCTCGGGGAACGCGTGCTGGTAGCGGCGGAGCAGTTCGGCGGCGCGCTCCTCGCCGACCTCGGAGGTCAGCGCCTCGGCGAAGCCGTCGGCCCAGGAGCGGGTGGCCTCCACCAGCCGGGCCTCGATGCGCTCGACGTCGGCGTCGGTGAGGTCCGGGAGCTCGGCGCCGGGCTGGACGCGGACCACGAAGTGCAGCCGGGAGAGCACCGATTCGGTGTGCAGGGCGGTGAAGTCGACCGGCACCCGGCCGTTCAGCTCCTCCAGCAGGATGTCGGTCAGGCGCAGCCGCACCTCGGTGGTGAAGCGGTCGCGCGGCAGGTAGACCAGCGCGGAGTAGTAGCGCCCGTACTCGTCCTGACGCAGGAACAGCCGCAGCCGGCGGCGCTCCTGGAGATAGAGCACGCTGGTCACGATGGACCGCAGCTGGTCGACCGGGGTCTGGAACAGCTCGTCGCGCGGGTAGGTCTCCAGGATCTGCAGCAGGTCCCGGCCGTCGTGGCTGTTGGGCAGGAACCCGGCGCCCTCCAGGACCTCCTCGACCTTGCGGCGGATCACCGGGACCCGGCGCACGGACTCGGTGTACGCGGCGGAGGAGAACAGGCCGAGGAAGCGCCGCTCGCCGACCACATTGCCCTTGGCGTCGAACTTCTTGACGCCGATGTAGTCCAGGTACGAGGGGCGGTGGACGGTGGCGCGGCTGTTGGCCTTGGTGAGGACCAGCAGCTTGTGCTCGCGCGCCTTGGCGCGGGCGTCGGCCGGCAGCCGGTTGAACGACGGCGAGACGGGGCGCCGCTCGGCGCCGTCCGCCGGCTCCGGCAGACTGGCGTGCGCGCTCTCGGCGGTGTCCCGGTGGTGCGGGTCGGAGCGCAGAATGCCCAGGCCGGTGCCGGGCACGGCGCTCAGCACGTCCTCCTCGCCACCGGACTCGGTGGGCGCCTGCGTCAGCTCGTACTCGCGGTAGCCGATGAAGGTGAAGTGATCGTCGGCCAGCCAGCGCAGCAGCTCACGGGCCTCCTCGATCTCCTGCGGGCGCACCTCGCCGGCCGTGGGCTCCTCGGGCAGGCCCTCGGCGATGCGCAGCGCCGCCTCGCGCATCTTCTCCCAGTCCTCGACGGCCTCGCGGACGTCGGAGAGCACGCGCAGCAGATCGGCGGTGATCTGCTTGAGGTCGCCGCGGTCGGTCTCGCGGTCGATCTCGACATGGATCCAGGACTCGATGACCGCGTCGTGCGGCAGCTTCTCGGGCCGGCCGTCCGGGGAGACGTCCAGGACCTCGATCAGCTTCCCGGTGATGTCGCGGCGGACCAGGATCTGCGGGTGGATGACGACATGGATGCCGCGGCCCTGGCGCGTCAGCTCATTGGTGACGGAGTCGACCAGGAACGGCATGTCGTCGGTGACCACCTCGACCACGGAGTGGCTGCAGGTCCAGCCGTGCTCCTCGACGGTCGGGGTGTGCACCCGGACGTTCGCGGTGCCCTGGGGGCGCGACTCGGCCAGGCGGTAGTGGGAGAGCGCGGCGCCGAAGACATCGACCGGGTCGCGGCCCGCGAGGTCTTCCGGCGGCGTGTGCTGGTAGTAGTGCTGAAGGTAGGCGGTCAGGGTCTCGGGGCCTGGTCCCTGTACCGGTTGCTGTCCCCCGGCAGGACTGTTCTCAGCTACCCGGGCGGCCCGTGTGAGCAGCTCGGCCTTGGCTTCGTCCAGCTTGGTCTGCATGTCCTCTGGCTCCTGTCGCGCGCCGTTGCGTGACATCGATAGCGGTGGCATGACGTCGCGACGCGGGATATCCGGTCTGGGACGACGATATGCCCGTGCGGGGGATGGCCGGGGCGGACTCGGCCGAAAGTGACCAAGGCCCCAGGCGGCACCGGTCAGCGGCGGCCCGAGCCCGGTGGGAATCCGGGATCGGTGCGGGGGCCTCATCGCCCCCACGGCCTATCGCGCTGATCACGCAGTAAGGCTATCGCCCCACCCCAGGGAGGCGTCATGAGCCGTTCGTGTACAAAACCGGGCCCTGAAGTTTGAGGTAATGGACAGCGACGCAGGTCCCGCGCGGCCCCTTGGCAAAGCCCGGCCACGGGGGCACTGTGGCCGTATGCGGTGATTGGTGAGGCTTGTTCGGCCGTCGGCGTGTCGCGCGCAGCGCGCGATGTGCCGCGTACGGCACGCAGTGTGCCGCATCACATCGTGTGCCGCACGCACCGTGTGCCCCGTCCGGCGCGCGGTATGCCTGGGTCCGGCGCGCGGCGTGTCGCGTACGGCGCGCGGTGTGACGCCCGGCGGTCGACGCGACCTGTGGAGGTGGACGGCTTGCCTGCGAAGATCCTGCTCGTGACCGGCGACGCGGCCGAGTCCCTGGAAGTGCTCTACCCCCTCCAGCGGCTGCGCGAGGAGGGCTATGAGGTCCATGTGGCGGCCCCGACCCGCAAGACGCTGCGGTTCGTGGTGCACGACTTCGAGGAGGGCTTCGACACGTACACCGAGAAACCCGGCTACACCTGGCCCGCCGACCTCGCCTTCTCCGAGGTCGACCCCGGGCAGTACGCCGCCTTGGTGATCCCCGGCGGGCGGGCCCCCGAGTATCTGCGCAACGACGCCGAGCTGCGCAAGATCCTCAAGGCGTTCTTCGACGCGGACAAGCCAGTGGCCCAGATCTGCCACGGGCCACTGCTGACGGCGGCGGTCGGGGGGCTCGGCGGGCGGCGGGTCACCGCATATCCGGCGCTGGAGCCGGACATGCAGTCGGCGGGGGCGGAGTTCCAGGACGCGGAGGTGGTGGTCGACGGGACGCTGGTGTCCTCGCGGGCATGGCCGGACCATCCGGCGTGGATGCGGGAGTTTCTGGCGGTGCTGCGGGCGAAGGGGCAGGTGAGCTGAGGCCGCTCAGTCGACCAGCTGCCCGGCCTTGGCGACGGCCTCCTCCAGCGTGTCCACGACCGGCACGCCCGCGGCCAGCAGGCTGGCCCGGCTGTGCGAACCCCCCGTGTACAGCACGGCACGGGCGCCCGCGTGCTGCGCCGCGACGGCGTCGTCGAGCGCGTCCCCGATCACCACGATGCGGTCCGGCGCCACGCCCTCCAGCGCGGCCACATGGCGCACCATCTGCTCCGCCTTGCCCGTGTCGCTCTGGCCGGTGCGCCCGTCCACCCGCGTGAAGTGCGGCTCGATGCCGTGCGTACGCACCAGGGGGATCAGCCGCTCGTGCTCCGCGAGCGAGCACAGCGACTGGGTGAGCCCGGCCGCCTGCCAGTCGGTGAGCAGCTGCTTGGCCCCCAGCGCCAGACCGGCCTCCTCGGCCAGGACCCAGTAGTGCCGGTGGAACGCCTCGTCCATGGCCTGCCACTCGATGTCGGTGGGCAGCCGCCCCAGCAGCCGCTCGTAGAAGCGCGGCACCGGGACGCAGTACAGCTCGCGGTAGCGCTCCAGGGTGATCGGGGGCAGACCGATCTCGGCGAACGAGGCGTTCGTCGCCGAGATCACGGCGTCGTTGTCGTGAAAGAGGGTGCCGTTCCAGTCCCAGACGATATGCGTCACTTTCTTCCCCATCCCACGACCGTACCCAAAGGGTCCGACAGCGACGCGGGGTCACCCGATTGCCTCGCCCTGCCGCCTCACCCGACGAGATCGGGGATCTCCTTGGCGTCGTACCAGAGCAGTTCGTGGTCCTCGGCGCCGTCCACCGTGAACTGCGCGTCGTCGTCCCCGATGTCCGCCGCGCCCAGCGCCTCGGCCGCGGCGGCGACGTCCCGCTCGGCGTCGTCGGAGTCGACGTGCACCGCGGCGGCCTTGGCCAGCGGCACGGGGAGCGCGATCCGCACCTCCCCCAGCGAGGACTGGTCGAGCCCGCGGTCCGGGTCCGCGACCGCGTCCGCGTCGGGCACGTCCACCGCCACCACGACCCGCCGCCGGGGCGCCTGCCGGTCGACGGCCAGATGGCGCAGCGACGCCTGCGCGGCGCGGCTCAGCGCGGCGTACTCCAGCTCCTCGATGTCGTCGGAGACGTACCACTCGCGCAGCGCGGGAGTGACCCCGTACGCGATCAGCGGGGCCGGGCCCAGTTCCCCCGCCTTGTGCGCCTCGGCGAGACCGGGGAGGGTCAGGGGGACGTAGACGCGCATGGCTGCTGCTTCCTGGAGTTCCTTGGGGTTCCTGAAGTTTCCTGTAGCTGCCAGCCAGCATACGTTCGCCACCCCGCCCCCGGCCCCACCTCGCAGCGCCGGTCCCTGGTGAGCCAGGGGACCGCGCCGGCCCCCGCAGAGTCCCCCATTGGGGGTAATCCCGACCACGGCCCGCCACCCGCGCGGCCCTCGACGCTCCTATGACGGGTGCCGGACGCCGCGCCGCCGCCCTCTCGGCCCGGGAGCGGGTCCGCCCTGGTCAGGCGGGCCCCGGGCGGCCCGTCAGGGCCCGTACGGACGGAACGCGGCGAGAGCCCACCCCGGCGCCGGACGCCGGACCACCCGGATAGGTGAATCCCCCGGACCGGTCCTCGGGGGGCCCGACGCTCCTTGCCGCTGCCGGAAGCGCACCGGTAGAAGACTGCCGACCCAAGCTACTGCCCGGTATCTTCACCGGGCCCGGGAGAGCGGCGAGGCGCATGAACAGGACCACCCGAACAACGGCCCCGAGCGGATCGGAGCCCGTCCGCCCGACGGGAACCGGGCCGGCGCGCGACGGATCCGAGCCGACCAGGCTGCCCCGGAGCGGACCGTCGCGCGGCGGGCCGACGTCCAGCGGCCCCGCGCACAGCCGGTCGGCACCCAGCGGCCCGCCGGTCAGCGGACCGACGCGCGGCGGGCCACCTCAGAGCGGGCCGACCCGCAGCGGACCGCCGCGGCGCCGTGACTCGCGGCGGCCGGCGGGCGCCGGGCCCGCCTCGCACGCGCCCGGGGCCGTTTCGCGCACGGCGGCCGTGGCCGCGCGGCGCAGGGAGCGGGAGCGGCTGCCGCGCTACTGGTTCGCCAACCAGCTGCTGCTCACCCTCAGCGGCCGGCGCCCCGTCCACACACTGCTCGGCCACACCCTCCCGGCCGCGTACGACCGGCTGATCGAGCTCGCCCCCCAGGCGCCGCTGCGGCCGCCCGGAGCCCGCGAAAGCGCCCCCGTCGTGCAGCGCTGCGGCGAGTACCAGCCGCGGCAGGGGGTCATCGAGGCGTTCGCCCGAATCGCCTACGGCGACCGTCTGCGGGCGCTGGCCTTCCGTCTGGAACTCGGCCCCGACGCCCGCTGGCGCTGCGCCGCCGTCGACATCGGCCCTCTTCCCTAGGCCCGGTGCCCACCAGGGCCACGGGGGGACCGCAGCGGGCCCGATACGGGCCCACGCGCCGCTGGGACCGCGGAGCGGCCCCCTGCCACCTCCGTTCCGGGCCCGGCACGGGCCCCCACACGCCGCTGGGGCCGCAGAGCGGCCTCGTGCCGCCTCTGGGCCCCGATCGGGCAGCGGGGCGGCCAAGGAGGCCCCGCCGGCCCGCCGACCGCCGCACAGCCCCACCACGCGGCTGTCCGCGCGTACGCCGACGGGCCGGGCCCCGCGCCATCCGCGCGGGGCCCGGCCCGTCCACAGCCGTACCAGCCCGAGCCGTACCGAACCGAGCCGTATCAGCCCGAGCCGTACCGGGCCGACCCGGTCACTTCTTGCGGCGGCGGCCGCCCTTGTTCGCCTTGCGCCGCTCGGCGCGCGTCATGCCGTCCGACTCGGAGCGGGGTGCGGGGGGCGTGTCGCCGTTGGTGAAGTCGCCTTCGACGATGCCGCCCTCGCCGTCCACCGTCGGGGCGGAGAAGTGCAGCCGGTCCGGGCGCTGCGGGGCCTCCAGGCCCTTGGCGTGGATCTCGGGGCGGCCATTGGGCGATCCGGCCGTCACGGCCGCGGGGACCGCGTCCTGCGCGCCGTCGCCGACGGCCACGGCCTCCTTCTCGCCCTCCTCGACCGGGACCTCCTCGACCTGCTGCTCGACCTGGACCTCCAGGTTGAACAGGTAGCCGACGGACTCCTCCTTGATGCCGTCCATCATCGCCTGGAACATGTCGAAGCCCTCGCGCTGGTACTCGACCAGCGGGTCCTTCTGGGCCATGGCGCGCAGGCCGATGCCCTCCTGGAGGTAGTCCATCTCGTAGAGGTGCTCGCGCCACTTGCGGTCCAGGACGGACAGCACCACGCGCCGCTCCAGCTCGCGCATGATCTCGGAGCCCAGCTGCTCCTCGCGCGCGTCGTACTGCTCGTGGATGTCGTCCTTGATGGCCTCGACGATGAAATCGCCGGTCAGCCCGGCGCGGTCGCCGGCGGCATCCTCCAGCTCCTCAATGGTGACCTTCACCGGGTAGAGCTGCTTGAAGGCGCCCCACAGCCGGTCGAGGTCCCACTCCTCGGCGAAGCCCTCGGCGGCCTCCTCCCGGACGTAGGCCTCGATGGTGTCGTCCATGAAGTGGCGCACCTGCTCGTGCAGGTCCTCACCCTCCAGGACGCGGCGGCGCTCGCCGTAGATGACCTCGCGCTGCCGGTTGAGCACCTCGTCGTACTTCAGAACGTTCTTACGGGTCTCGAAGTTCTGCTGCTCGACCTGCGACTGCGCGGAGGCGATCGCGCGGGTGACCATCTTGTTCTCGATCGGCACGTCGTCGGGGACGTTGGCCATGGCCATGACGCGCTCGACCATCTGCGCCTTGAACAGCCGCATCAGGTCGTCGCCGAGCGAGAGGTAGAAGCGGGACTCGCCGGGGTCGCCCTGGCGGCCGGAGCGTCCGCGCAGCTGGTTGTCGATGCGGCGGGACTCGTGGCGCTCGGTGCCCAGCACATACAGCCCGCCGAGCTCCTTGACCTCCTCGAACTCGGCCTTGACCGCGGCCTCGGCCTTCTCCAGCGCCGCGGGCAGCGCGGCGGCCCACTCCTCGGCGTGCTCCACCGGGTCGAGCCCGCGCTGGCGCAGCTCCGCCTCGGCGAGGTCGTCGGGGTTGCCGCCGAGCTTGATGTCGGTGCCGCGGCCGGCCATGTTCGTCGCGACGGTGACCGCGCCCTTGCGCCCGGCCTGGGCGACGATCGTCGCCTCACGGTCGTGCTGCTTCGCGTTGAGCACCTCGTGCGGCACACCGCGCTTGGCGAGCTGCTGGGAGAGGTATTCGGACTTCTCCACGGAGGTGGTGCCGACCAGGACCGGCTGGCCCTTCTCGTGCTTGTCGACGATGTCCTCGACGACCGCGGCGAACTTGGCCACCTCGGTGCGGTAGATCAGGTCGGACTGGTCGATACGGGCCACCGGGCGGTGGGTCGGGATCGGGACCACGCCGAGCTTGTAGATCTGGTGGAACTCGGCGGCCTCGGTCATCGCCGTACCGGTCATGCCGGAGAGCTTGTCGTAGAGGCGGAAGAAGTTCTGCAGGGTGATCGTGGCGAGGGTCTGGTTCTCGTCCTTGATCTCCACCCCTTCCTTCGCCTCGATCGCCTGGTGCATGCCCTCGTTGTAGCGGCGGCCGGCGAGGATACGGCCGGTGTGCTCGTCGACGATCATGACTTCGCCGTCCATGACGACGTAGTCCTTGTCCTTCTTGAAGAGCTCCTTGGCCTTGATCGCGTTGTTCAGGTAGCCGACCAGCGGGGTGTTGACCGACTCGTACAGATTGTCGATGCCCAGCCAGTCCTCGACCTTGGTGACGCCCGACTCGTGGATGGCGACGGTGCGCTTCTTCTCGTCGACCTCGTAGTCCCCGGTCTCCTCCTGGCCCTTCTGCGGGTTGGCCGCCTCGCCCTTGGTCAGGCGGGTGACCAGCTTCGCGAAGTCGCCGTACCACTTGGTGGCCTGGTCGGCCGGGCCGGAGATGATCAGCGGCGTACGGGCCTCGTCGACCAGGATCGAGTCGACCTCGTCGACGATGGCGAAGTTGTGGCCGCGCTGCACCAGCTCGTCCTTCGACCACGCCATGTTGTCGCGCAGATAGTCGAAGCCGAACTCGTTGTTGGTGCCGTAGGTGATGTCGCACGCGTACTGCTCACGGCGCTGCGCGGGCGTCATGTTGGCCAGGATGCAGCCGACCTCCAGGCCCAGGAACTTGTGCACCCGGCCCATCCACTCCGAGTCGCGCTCGGCCAGGTAGTCGTTCACCGTGATCAGGTGGACGCCCTTGCCGGACAGCGCGTTCAGATAGGCGGGGAGCGTGCCGACGAGGGTCTTGCCCTCACCGGTGCGCATCTCGGCCACATATCCCAGGTGGAGCGCGGCGCCGCCCATCAGCTGGACGTCGTAGTGGCGCTGCCCGAGCACCCGCTTGGCCGCCTCGCGCACGGTGGCGAACGCCTCGGGCATCAGGTCGTCAAGGGTCTCGCCGTCGGCGTACCGCTCCTTGTACTCGTCGGTCAGGGCGCGGAGCTCGGCGTCGGAGAGGTTGACGAAGTCCTCTTCGATGGAATTGACCTGGTCCGCGATGCGGTGCAGCTTGCGCAGGATCTTTCCTTCGCCTGCACGCATGAGCTTGTTGAGGACGGACACGTAGGCTGACTCCTTGCCGGTCGGGCCTGGCACGGTCGGGTGCGCTGGCGCGGCATTATCAAGGGGCCCAGGCCCCGCCGCAACGGCCATCGTAAGACAGGACCCCACCACGCCGGGAGGTCCGTCACTACGAGGAACCGGTGTCACCTCTCTGTGTGAACGCACGGGGCGCCCCCCAGGTGCCCCTGAACCGGGAAAACCGCTGCGCCCTCCTCGGCGGCGGCTCAGACTCGGGCCATGGAACCTGTCACCCTCACCACCGAGCGCCTGCTGCTGCGCCCCTTCGAGCCCTCCGACACCGACGCGGTCCACGCCGCCTGCCAGGATCCCGACATCCAGCGCTGGACCCCCGTGCCCGTCCCGTACACGCGAGCGGACGCCGAGGACTTCGTCCGGCGGATCTGTCCCCAGGAATGGCGGGACGACATCGGCTACCGCTTCGCCGTGGTGACCCGGGACGGCGGCGCGCTGGTCGGCGCCATGGCCCTGGTACGCCTGACCTGGCTGCGCACCGAGGAGCGCCAGGCGGAGCTGGGCTACTGGACGGTGCCGGAGCACCGGCGGCGCGGGTACACCGGCGAGGCGGCGCGTGCGCTGGTCGAGTGGGCCTTCACGGGGCTGGGGGTGGAGCGGCTGGAGTGGTGCGCCCAGGTCGGCAACGAGGGCTCGCGGGCGGTGGCCCTGGCGGCGGGGTTCCGGATGGAGGGGGTCGACCGGGCGCGGATCGTCCACAACGGGACCCGGCGGGACGCCTGGCGGGCCGCGGTCCTGCCCTCGGACTGGGGGCTGCCACAGGCCACGCCGTACCTGCCCGCGCCCGAGCAGAACGCGGAACCCGCCCGCACCTGACCCGCGCCCGCCCAGGCATGGGCGGACGGCCGCCGCCGCACCCGCTGTCAGTGGCGCCCTCTACGGTGTTCGGCATGACGATTGCTGCGTCCAAGTCCGCGTCAGGCCCCAAGCCCGAGGTCTCCCTGTCCGCCGACGAGGCGCGCCGGATCGCGCTGCGCGCCCAGGGGCTGCTCGGCGCGCCGGACCGGCGGGGCGGCGTGCGGGGGGTGCTGCGCCATCTGGGCGCGGTGCAGCTGGACACCATCTCGGTGCTGGCCCGCTCCCACGAGCTCATTCCGTACGCCAGGCTCGGCGCGGTCGGCCGGGCGGCGGTCGAGTCGGCGTACTGGACCGGAACCCACGCCTTCGAGTACTGGTCGCACGCCGCCTGTGTGCTGCCGATCGAGGAGTGGCCGTACTTCGCCTTCCGGCGCCGCGCCTACCGCTCCCGCCCGCACTGGTACCACGAGCTGCCGGACGGGGCGTATGAGACGGTCGTGAAGCGGCTGCAGGAGGACGGCCCGCTGACCGCGACGGAGCTGGGCGGGGCCAAGAACGGCGGCCCGTGGTGGGACTGGTCGGCGGCCAAGGTCGCCGTGGAGCGGGCGCTGATGTACGGCGAGGTGGTGTGCGTCGAGCGGCGCGGCTGGAAGCGGGTGTACGACCTGGCGGAGCGCGCCGTGCCGGACGCGCTGCGCCATGACGACCTGGACGACGCGGAGTGCCTGCGGCGGCTGGTGGGGCTCGCCGGGCGGTCCCTGGGCGTCGGCACCCGCGCGGACATCGCCGACTACCACCGGCTCAAGGCCGAGCAGGTGGACGCGGTGATCGCGGACTCCGGTCTGGTGCCGGTGACGGTGGCCGGCTGGGACAAGGCGGCTTGGGCGGACCCGGAGGCGCTGGCCACCCCGGTGCGCGGCCGTCATCGCACGACCCTGCTGTCGCCCTTCGACTCCCTCATATGGGACCGCGCCCGCACCGAGCGGATCTTCGGCTTCACCCACCGGCTCGAGGCGTATGTGCCCAAGCCCAAGCGGATCCATGGCTATTTCGCGATGCCGCTGCTGTCGGGCGGGCGGCTGCTCGGCCGCGTCGACCCGGCCCGCGAGGGGAAGACCCTGGTGGCCCGGCAGGTGTCGCTGGAGGGGCCCAAGGCCGTGGCGCCCATGGCCCAGGCGCTGCGGGAGGCGGCCGCGTGGGTGGGGTGCGATGCGGTGCGGATCGAGCGCGTCGACCACCCGGAGCTCGCCGCCGCGCTCACGGCGGCGGTCTCCTGACGTCTTCCGACGCCTCCTGACGTCTTCCGACGCCTGCTGACCGTCGCCTGGCCCCTCACCTGATCTCGAGGATCTTCTCCCGCATCGCGTAGACCACGGCCTCCATCCGGGAGTGCAGCTGCAGCTTCTCCAGGATGTTGCGGACGTGGTTCTTCACGGTGTTCTCGCTGATGAACAGCTCCTTGGCGATATCGCGGTTGTTCATGCCCGTGGCCACGAGCTTGAGCACTTCCAGCTCCCGGTCGGTGAGCCGGGGCGCGGGCACCAGCCGCCGCTCGTCGGTGCGCTGGATCATCGACTTGAACTCGGTGAGGAGCTTGGACGCCATTGACGGGCTTATCTGCGACTGCCCGTCGGCGACCGCCCGGATCGCGGTGGACACCTCGTCGGTGGAGATCTCCTTGAGCAGATAGCCGGTGGCGCCCGCCTTGATCGCGTCGTAGAGGTCCGCCTCCTCGTCGCTGATCGTCAGCATGATGATCTTCGCGCTGGGCGCCACCTCCTTGATGGAGGTGCACGCCTCGATCCCGCCGCGCTTGGGCATCCGCACATCCATCAGCACGATGTCCGGCAGCAGATCGGCCGCCTTGTCCACCGCCTCGGCGCCGTCTCCCGCCTCGCCGACGACCTGGATGTCCTCCTCCTGGGCCAGGACGATCTCCAGGCCGCGCCGGAAGAGCGCATGGTCATCCACCACGAGGACCCTGATCGGCTCCTTGCGCGGTGGCTCACCGCGCGGCTCTCCCCTGTCCCGACCGACGCCGTGGTCATCGCCGTCGGTCGCGGGCCCGAAGCTGTCCGCCATCGTTCCTCCCCCTGAAGGCCATGGCCCCTGCTGTCCGCACTTGGCTGTGCATGGTGCTATACGGCGGCATCAACCGGTCTTCTCGATACGAGGGTTGGCCGCTGAGCCATGATTTCATGCCTGGCGGACGCTGTGGTGCCGCCGTGGTCGCACGGAGGTGCCCCGGGGGCGCATGGGTGCTCAGGGGCGTCACAGCAGGTGCGACCACGGACCACAGCGGGGCCGCGCGGCACGCCCGCCGCACGGCCCCGCCCGTTCTGATCAGCCTCCCAGGGCGCCGCCGGCGCCGCCGGGCTCCTCCCCGACGAACGCCTCGGGCTTGAGGTGGATGACCCCGTAGTCATAGCCATGGCGCCGGTAGACGACGCTGGGCTGGCCGGTGTCGGAGTCGACGAACAGATAGAAGTCGTGCCCGACCAGCTCCATCTCATAGAGCGCCTGGTCGAGCGTCATGGGGGCGGCGGCGTGGGTCTTCTCCCGGACCACCAGGGGACCTTCGCCCTGGACCTCCAGCGACCCCATCCTGGTGGTGGGGACGGCTTCCGACGTGCGCTGGGCGGCGATTTCCCCATGGCCGTTGATACGGGCCGCGTTCGGCACCGTCACGGCCACGTCGCTGGCGGGAATGCGGCCGTTGCCACGGCGCGTGTGGCGCTTGTCGTTCTGCTTGCGCATGCGCGCTTCCAGCTTGCCGGCCGCCAGGTCAAGCGCCGCGTACGGATCGGCAGCCGCGGCCTCCGCCCGGATCACCGGACCGCGGGAGCGGAGGGTGATCTCCACTCGGTCGCAGCGGTCGGCCTGCCGGGGGTTGTGCTCCTTGGACACCTCGACGTCGAGGCTGATCACCTTGCCGTCGAGCTTCTGGATCTTGTCCAGCTTCAGCTTCTCGGCCACGTGCTTCCGGAACCGCTCGGGCACCTCTGTTTTACGGCCCTTGACGACGATGTCCACGCAGAACTCCGTTCCCGGGTCGCTCCGTCAAAGTCGGAGCTCATCCGTTGTGCACTGGGGCTCCGGAAATCTCTCCGGAGCTTGCTGCTTGGCGGGCTTTCACCCCCTCCTCCCCGATGGCCAAGATCGCCACCCCTTCTTGTCAACAAAAGCGAAAAGGCACACGAAGCACGCCAAGCGGATAATGCGAGCTATAGCGCTCGCCCTTCCTCACAACCGAACATAGCTCGCCCGGCGGGAAGTCGGCACCCCCTACCGGCACGTACCTCCGATCAGGTGTTTACGTCCTCTTATCATCAGCAACGATGCGCGTTCGTATTCAGTTCCGCTTGGCGAAGGCACCTCGCCCATGGTGAGCGGGCGCGGGGCGGCCACGGCGAATGCGCGGGGCGCGGCCGCCACGACGGCGGCCCCGACGACCGGGCCGCCCGCGGCCCGCACCGCCCGCGCGGCCTCCGCGAGCGACGCCCCCGTGGTCACCAGATCGTCCACCAGCACCACGGGGCCCTCGGCCAACAGCCGCCCGCAGCCGGGCACCGCGCCCAGCGCCCCGGCAAGGTTCTCCAGCCGGCGCCGCGCGTCCAGCCCCGTCTGATCCGTCACCGCCCGCAGCTGCCGCAGGACCGGCAGCACCCGCGCGGGCCGCCCGCCTCGCCTCAGCACCCCCGCCGCCGCCAGCGCGATGCGCCGGGCCGGGTCGTGGCCGCGCGCCGCGACCGCCCGCCGCGCCGAGGGCACCGGCACCAGCAGCAGCGGCCGCCCGGGGCGGCGACGGGGGCACGCCGCGCTCACCGCCCCCGCCAGCGCCTCGCCCAGCGCCGCCGCCAGCCGTAGCTCCCCGCGCTCCTTGTGCGCGAGCAGCACCGCCCTGGCCTCGTCCTCGTACGCCACCGCCGCATGGACCGGCGGCAGCCCCGGCGGGGCCGGCCCGGGCCGCACCGGCCGCGCCCCGGCCCCGCACAGCGCCGCGCGGCACGGCCCGCACAGCGCGCCGCCCGCCCGGCCGCATCCCGCGCAGCCGGCCGGCAGCACCAGCCCGGCGATCTCCCGACACCACATCCACATGGGCCCACTGTCCCGTCACCCTCACGGACCCGCCACCCCTGTGGACAACCTTGTGGATAACCGCGGGCCAGCCACGGTGTGCCGACGCCCATCCGGGTGAAGGCGTATCCATCCGGTTGACAGTCGGCCAGGCGTCGGCCCTCGTCCGGCTGGCAACCGACCGGCTGACGACCGGCTGACGACCGGCTGACGACCGCTACCCCGGATACACCGGAAGCGACCCCTCCTTGGCCACGGTCTTCCAGTCCGTGTTCGGCGGCAGCCGCACGATCCCGTCGTTCGTCGTCTCGGCGATCAACGGCCGGTTCTGGCCCTCGAAGGCCGCGAGCGCCTCCACCCCGTTCGGCCCGGGCACCGCCGGGACATCCGCCGGCGAGCCGTCCGTCTCGACGTACTGCAGCCGCTGCACCCCGCCCGACTCACGGCCCGCGACCACCAGCCGGCTGCCCCCGGCCCACGAGACGGCGTCCACGTCCTCAAGCCGCGGGGAGACCGAGTGCAGCCCCCGCACCGACAGCTGGGGGGCCGCCTCGCCGCCCCACCGCTCGACGCGGCCGAGCTGCAGCGTCGTGTGCCCGGCGCGCTTGACCAGCATCGCGATCCGGGTGCCGTCAGCCGACATCCGCAGCGCCGTGATCACTCCGCCCTTCAGATCCGGCAGCTGGACCTCGTCCGCCTTCTCCTCGCCCTCGCGCAGCCGCAGCAGCTTGGGCCGCTGCGGATCGCGGTCGGCCACCCACAGGCCGCCGAGGCCGTCCCAGCTCGGCGCCGACAGCCCGTGCTCCGCGCTGCCGCCCTGGCTGCGCAGCCTCACCTTGCCGAGCTGGACGCCGGACCTGAGTTCGGTCACATACAGCGAGCGGCCGTCCTTGGTGACGCCCGCGGCAAGCCGCTCGTCCCGGGACACCGCCACCGACCCGAGGCCGATGCCGTCCTGGCCGAACGGCCCCGGCACGGGCTGCGGCTCCCGCGCGTCGTCGGACAGCCGGACCACCCGGTGGTCGGCGTCCACGAAGTACTGATGGTCCCCCCGGCCGATGACGGCTGACGGCGCGAAGGAGCGCGCGGCGTCGCGCGACAGCGTGCACAGCTCCGCGCCGTCCTGCCGCTCCAGCCGTACGCTGCGGATCTCCGACGACGACTGCCCCAGGCCCTGGACCGTGAACAGCAGCTGGGCCGCCATCCGGGCGCAGCGCGCCTGGCCCACGTGCGCCGCGCGGTCGCTCAGCCGCACCTTCAGCGCGTTCGAATCGTCCGGCGCCACCTTCTCGTCCTGGCCGCCCAGCTTCGTACCGGACGGGAAGGAGGTGCTGACCACCGGGTCCAGCCAGCTCGTCGGCCCGTCCAGGAGGGCCTTCACGGCCGCGGTGACCGGGTCGACGCCCTGCCGCAGATAGACCGGGTCGGCGACCAGGACGCCCTGCCCCGCCCGCGAGTTCACGGCGTCCGGGCCCAGCTCGGCGAAGTAGTACTTGTTGACGGACTCATAGATGCGCTGGAAGTCGGGCTCGCCCAGCACCAGGCCGCGCGGCAGGCGGTCGATCCGCCACTCCGACCCCACCTTCGACAGATGGACGCGCTCCTCGTAATCGCCCCCGGAGGACCGGTACGCGTGTGTGGCGTCCACCGTGGCGATCCGCTTGCCGGAGAGCACCACCGTCCGCCCGTCGCCGTCCCGGTCCCCCGGATCGGCCTCCACCCGCACCTCCGGCGCCTGGGCGAGCACCGTGGTGACGGCGAAGGGGTCCCACTGCCGGGCGGCGTCCTTGGCCAGGTACTCCTTGGCCGTGGCCAGGTTCTCCTCGCCGCTGGTCGTCGCCTCCAGGAAGCCGTTGACGAGTTCGGTGGGCTGCTCGCCCTTGCCCGGACTCACCCCGTACACCTGCACCTGCGTATCGACATCCGTACGCGGCGCCGAGTCCACCCGGCGCACATCCCCGCTGTCGGGCATCGAGGCGCAGCCGGAGAGCAGCAGCGCGCCGCAGGCGAGCAGCGCCGGCGCGCCCAGCACCCGGCGGGTGCGGCGGAGGCGGTAGCGGTCAGCGCCCACGGGGGCGGCCCTCCCGTTCGGTCGGTGTCGTGTGTGCCGTATCGGCCGCCGCGTCGACCGCACCGCGCCGCGGGCCCGGCGAAGGCCGCGGACCGCCCTGCGCGGCGCCCCGGGGCACCACGCGGGCGCCGTTGCCCGGCAGCGCCGTGGGGTCGGCCGTCGGCGTGGGCAGGCCCGCGCCGCCGGGGCGCGGCGGCAGGTCGGCGCCGGACAGCGCGGACTTCGGCTGCGCCGGTACGGACGCCAGCCGCTCCCCCGCGCCTTCCTCGCCCGCGCGCGGCCCCGTTGCCCCGGTGACCTGGGCATCCGCGCCCCGCTCCGACGCCAGGTTGCGCCGGGAGTCCTCGGGCTCCAGCGGGATGGGCGAGCCGCGCAGCGTATCGCCCGCCGTACGCGGCAGGGTCAGCCGGAACTGCGAACCGCCGCCGGGCTCGCCCCACGCCTGCAGCCAGCCGCCGTGCAGCCGCGCGTCCTCCACCGCGATCGACAGGCCCAGGCCCGTGCCGCCCGTCGTACGGGCACGGGCCGGATCGGCCCGCCAGAAGCGGTTGAAGACGCGCGTCGCCTCGCCCGGCTTGAGCCCGACGCCGTAGTCGCGCACCGCGACCGCGACCGCGCCGCCCGCCGCGGCCAGCCGCACGATCACATCCCGGCCCTCGCCGTGCTCCACGGCGTTGACCACGAGATTGCGCAGCACCCGCTCCACCCGCCGGGCGTCCGCCTCCGCCATCACCGGCTGCTCGGCGCCCCGCACCACGATCCGGGTGCCCTTGGCGTCGGCGAGCGGCTCGGCCCCGTCGACCACCCGGGTCACCACATCGCGCAGATCGATCGGCTCGGCCTCCAGAGCGGCCGCGCCCGCGTCGAACCGGCTGATCTCCAGCAGATCCGACAGCAGCGACTCGAACCGGTCGACCTGGCCCCACAGCAGCTCGGCGGAGCGCGCCGTGACCGGGTCGAAGTCCTCGCGCGCGTCATGGATGACATCCGCGGCCATCCGTACGGTCGTCAGCGGCGTCCTCAGCTCATGGGAGACGTCCGAGACGAAGCGGCGCTGCATCCGGGACAGCTCCTCCAGCTGCTGGATCTTGACCTGGAGGTTCTGCGCCATCTTGTTGAACGCCTCGCCGAGGCGCGCGATGTCGTCCTCGCCGGTGACCTTCATCCGCTCCTGCAGCAGACCGGCCGCCAGCCGCTCGGAGATCCCCGCGGCCATCCGCACCGGCGTGACCACCTGCCGGACCACCACCCAGGCGATGGCGCCCAGCAGCACCACCACGAAGACCCCGGCCGTCGCCAGCGTCCCCTTCACCAGGCTCAGCGACTTCTCCTCCTGCGTGAACGGGAAGAGGTAGTAGAGCTGGTACGGATCGCCGTGGTTGTCGTCGAGCCGCTTGCCGATGATCAGCGCGGCCTCGGACTTCTTCGACCGGTGGTGCAGGATCCGGCCGTACTGCTCGTACGGCGTGGTCCGCCCCTCGTCCACCTTCTCGCGCAGCTCGGCCGGGACGCTGTCCTGCTTGACGTCGCCCGACACCCGCGCCCCACGGCTGACCACGCGGGGCGTCTCGCCCGCCGCGGAGCTGAGCGCCACCACCGAGTACGCGCCCTTGCCGCCGCTGGCCAGCTGCTCCACCAGCTGGTTCAGCCAGCTGCCGGCGTCCTGGCCACCCCGGCCACGGGCATCGGTCCCGTCCCCACTGCGGCTGTCGCTGTTGCGGTCGGCCATCTGCTCGGCCACCTGGAACCCGCCGGCGGCCTGGCCCTGCGCCGCGTGCCGCTTGGCGTCCAGCAACCCGTTACGCACCTGCCCGATGACGACCAGGCCCAGCAGCAGCACCACACCGAGCGACATCAGCAGGGTGGTCGCGACCACCCGCAGCTGGATATTGCGCCGCCACAGCCGGGCAGCGGGCAGCAGCGGACGGCGCACCCACCGCCCGAACAGCCGGATCAACGGATGCGCGGGCCCGCCCGACGCCCCGTCGGGGAGCAGATGCCCACCGCTCCACAACCGCCGCAGCAGCGGAATCTCACCCGCCGGTTCGACGGGCCGCCCCGGACGCGCACCCTCCGGCGCTCCGCCCGCCGGCCTGTCGGCAGGCGGAACCGAGCCGACCTCCGGCATCTCAGCTGGGCCCGGCCTTGTAGCCGACGCCGCGCACGGTCACCACGATCTCCGGCCGCTCCGGGTCCTTCTCGACCTTCGAGCGCAGCCGCTGCACATGCACATTCACCAGCCGGGTGTCGGCGGCGTGCCGATAGCCCCACACCTGCTCGAGCAGCACCTCACGGGTGAAGACCTGCCACGGCTTGCGCGCGAGCGCGACCAGCAGATCGAACTCCAGCGGCGTCAGCGCTATCGACTGACCGTCCCGCTTCACCGAATGCCCGGCCACATCGATCACCAGATCGCCGATCGCCAGCTGCTCCGGCGCCGGCTCCTCCGACCGCCGCAGCCGCGCGCGAATCCGCGCCACCAGCTCCTTCGGCTTGAACGGCTTGACGATGTAGTCATCGGCCCCGGACTCGAGCCCGACCACCACATCGACCGTGTCGCTCTTGGCGGTCAGCATGACGATCGGCACCCCGGACTCGGCCCGGATCAGCCGGCACACCTCGATGCCGTCCCGCCCGGGGAGCATCAGATCGAGCAGTACCAGATCCGGCTTGGTCTCGCGGAAAGCGGCGAGAGCCTTGTCGCCGTCCGACACGAACGACGGTTCAAAGCCTTCGCCGCGCAGCACGATGCCGAGCATCTCTGCCAGTGCGGTGTCGTCGTCGACGACAAGGACGCGTCCCTTCATATCGACATCATCCCATTACCCGATCGTGACCTGGCGCACAGCTCCGCGATGCCGTCCGCGGTGACGGGCGAGACGGCCCCGGCCTCGGTGACGATGGCCGTCACCAACTCCGGTGGCGTGACGTCGAAAGCCGGGTTGTAGGCCTGCGTGCCCAGCGGCGCGACCGGTATCCCGGTGCCCGCTTGCGCTCCGGCAGCCGGAGCATAGGGGACTGTGATGTCCGTCACTTCATGACCTGGACGCTGCTCGACCTCGATCGACGCGCCGTCCGCGGTGGACAGGTCCAGCGTGGTCGTCGGAGCCACCACGACGAAGGGCACATGGTGGTATCGGGCCAGCACCGCGAGCGGATAGCTGCCGACCTTGTTGGCCACCGAGCCGTCCGCGGCTATCCGGTCCGCGCCGATCAGGACCGCGTCAACCTCTCCCGCCGCGAACAGCGAGCCCGCCGCGTTGTCGGTGAGCAGCGTGTACGCCATGCCCGCGCGGGCCGCCTCGTACGCGGTCAGCCGCGCGCCCTGCAGCAGCGGGCGGGTCTCGTCCACCCACAGCCGCCGCAGCTGCCCGGCCCGGTGCACGGCCGCGGCCACGGCCAGAGCGGTGCCCGCACCGCCGGAGACCAGCGCGCCGGTGTTGCAGTGGGTCAGGATGCGATAGCCGCCCGCGGGCAGCAGTTCGTCGAGGAGGGCCAGGCCGTGCTCGGCCATCCGCTCGCTGGCCTCGGCGTCCTCCCGGTGCAGCGCGCGGGCCTCGGCCAGGGCAGCGGCCGCGGCACCCTCGGCGTCCGCCCCGCCCTTGGCCGCCCCGTGGTACGCGGCGGCGGCACGGCGCACCCCGTAGCCGAGGTTCACGGCCGTGGGCCGGGCGTGCGCGAGCGACTCGGCGGCCTCGTCCACATCGAAGCCGCGCACTGCAGCGAGGGCGACGCCGTAGGCCCCGGCGATACCGAGCAGCGGGGCGCCCCGGACGGCGAGCGAACGGATCGCCTCCACCAGCGCCGGCACATCGGTGCACACCAACTCGACCTCTTCGGCGGGAAGTCGCGTCTGGTCCAGGATCACCAGCACGGGACCTTCCGGCGGTTCCTCCCAGCGCAGGGCGAGGGCGGCGGACGATACGTCGGCGTCCCGGTCCACTGAGTGCTGATCAGCCATTGGTCCAGTCTGCCCTCTGCGACCCCAAGTATTGAAGGCCCCGCGTACCGAAGGCTTCACGCGCTGAAGGCTTCACCCACTGAACGGCCCGCCACGCCCGACGCCCCCCGTCCGGCCGCGTACACCGTGGCACGATGACTGCCAACCGGCCGCCGCCACGCAAACAGCCCGACGGCCGCCCATACGGGACCGACTTCAGGGAGCGACGATGAACGACTCTCCGGGCTGGGCACCGCCCGGACCGTCCCCGACCGACGAACCGCACCAGCCCCCTCAGCCGTCAGGCGCGCCGACCGGGCAGGGCGGTCAGGGCGGTCAGGGCGACCAGGGCGCGGCGAGCCCGGCAGGCCCCGGCCCGGACCCGGTCCTGCCCGACCAGCCCGGGCCTGCGGCGAGCGAAGGTACGACGGGCCGGCCCATGTGGGGCGCGAAGTGGGCGGAGCGGCAACCGCCCGAGGGGCACTGGGCGCCGTACTCCGGCGGCGCCCCCACGCCACCACCCGCCCCGCCGACGGCCCCATCGGGGCCGGGCGGTCCAGCTGGCCCTCCCTCGTACGGAAGTTGGGGGCCCGGCTGGACCCAACCGCCGCCCGCACCCCGGCCCGGTGTGATCCCGCTACGGCCCCTGGGCGTCGGCGAAATCCTCGACGGGGCGCTGTCCACCCTGCGCGCCCACTGGCGGCCGGTACTCGGCGTCTCCCTCGTCGTCGCCCTGGTCACCCAGGCCGCCACCACGGCCGCCACGGGATTGTGGTTCCGGGGCACGAGCGGGCTCGACTCGCTCGAGAACGACCCGAATCCGAGCCTGCGGGAGGCACTGGACGCCCTCGGCCACGCCCTGCAGGGCAGCGCCGTCCCCTTGGCGGCCGGAATCCTCGGCACCCTCGTCACCACGGCGCTGCTGACGATCGTGGCCGGCCGGGCCGTACTGGGACGGCCGATGTCGTCCGGCGAGATGTGGCGCGACGCCCGCCCGCGCCTCCTCCAGCTGTGCGGCCTGCTGCTCCTGCTGCCCGCACTCGTGGCCGCCGCCTTCGCCGCCGGCCTGGCGCCGGGGCTTCTGCTCATCGCCGCCGGCGCGGAGGGCGAAGGCGCGGCACTGGCCCTGCTGGGCGGGCTGGGTGCGACGGCCGCCGCCCTATGGCTCTGGATCCGCTACAGCCTCGCCGTGCCCGCCCTGATGCTGGAGAAGCAGGGACTCAGCGCGGCCATGCGCCGCTCCGCGAAGCTCGTACGCGGAGCGTGGTGGCGAGCGCTGGGAATCCAGCTCCTCGCGCTTCTCATCGCCTTTGTCGTCTCCGCCATCTTCGAGATTCCGTCCAGCATCGTCGGCATGGCCATTGGCGGCGACAACGCGATGGACTGGCTGTCCGGCGAGTCCATCTCCGTGAGCTGGACGTTTCTTGTGGTCATCGGAATCGGCGGGGTCCTCGCCTCAACCATCACCCTGCCGATCAGCGCGGGTGTCACGGTGCTCCTCTACGTGGACCAGCGCATTCGCCGCGAAGCCCTCGACCTGGAGCTCGCCCGCGCCGCCGGAAACCCGGACGCGGAGAAATAAAAAAGCCTCGGTCCTGGGTATCTTTCGATACCCAGGACCGAGGCTAAAAATTGTTCGGCGGCGTCCTACTCTCCCACAGGGTCCCCCCTGCAGTACCATCGGCGCTGAAAGGCT